>NZ_JBKIAX020000025.1:0-75336 GCF_046567315.2 Paenibacillus lacisediminis
GTTACTCACCCGTCCGCCGCTAACCATCAGGAGTGCAAGCACTCCATCAAGTCCGCTCGACTTGCATGTATTAGGCACGCCGCCAGCGTTCGTCCTGAGCCAGGATCAAACTCTCCAATAAAGTTGAAACTTTATTCGAAAGAGCAATTAGCTCAATCAGTTACTGACGAGAATTTTAATTCTCATTTAATACTCACTCGTTGTTCAGTTTTCAAAGATCAACTTTTTGCTATCAACCGATCTCTCGGCGACAACTCTTATACTATATCATGTCCGGCGTTATCTTGCAAGCATTATTTTTTTCTGCAATTTCTTAGCTGACTGTCATAATGCCTACGAATAACGACCGGATTTATAATATACCACCTTTTTCGGGATGGCGCAACCTATTTTAGGGCTTTTTATTCATGCAAATATATCCATACACCGTCACCCAAAAAAAAGGAGCCCGGCCATAGCCGAGCTCTTAGTCAAAACCAAAATCGATTAAACCTCTGACCGCATATGCGGGAACAGCAGCACGTCGCGGATGGAAGCCGAATCAGTGAGCAGCATAACAAGGCGGTCCACCCCGATACCAAGCCCGCCGGTTGGCGGCATTCCGTATTCCAATGCACGAATAAAGTCTTCGTCCATTTCATGAGCCTCGTCGTTCCCTTTTTCCCGTTCCAGCAATTGAGCCTCGAAGCGCTGGCGCTGGTCGATCGGATCGTTCAGCTCAGTGAACGCATTGGCATGCTCGCGCGCAACGATAAACAACTCAAAGCGGTCGGTAAAGCGCGGGTCCTGCTCATTTTTCTTGGCCAGCGGGGAAATTTCCACCGGATGTCCGTAAACAAACGTCGGCTGAATCAACGTCTCCTCAACGAATTGCTCAAAGAACGCATTCAGGATATGGCCAAACGTCATATGCGGCTCGACTGGAACTTTATGCTCCTTGGCCAGACGATGCGCTTCTTCGTTGCTCATTTGTACGCTGAAGTCGACACCGGTTACCTCTTTGACCGCATCGACCATCGAAACGCGGCGCCATTGCGGAGTCAAATTGACCTCTTGCCCCTGATAGTGAACCACTTGCGTTCCCAACACTTCCTGGGCGATATGGGCGATCATATTTTCCGTCAAAGCCATAATATCCTTATAATCGGCGTAAGCTTCATAAAGCTCGATCATCGTAAATTCCGGGTTGTGGCGCGTCGAAACCCCTTCATTCCGGTACACGCGGCCAATTTCGTACACCTTTTCCAAACCGCCGACAATAAGCCGCTTCAAATGAAGCTCAATGGCGATCCGCATGTAAAGCTGCATATCCAAAGCGTTATGATGCGTGATGAACGGCCGGGCCGCAGCTCCGCCGGCGATGCTGTGAAGGGTTGGTGTCTCCACCTCCAAATAGCCTAGCGAATCCAGGTAACGCCGCATCGATTGAATAATCCGCGAACGCTTAATGAACGTTTGCTGCACTTCCGGGTTTACGATCAGATCAACGTAACGCTGGCGGTAGCGGAGTTCGACGTCCTTCAAGCCGTGATATTTGTCCGGCAGCGGATAAAGCGATTTGGACAGTACCTCCAACTCTTTTACCTTGATCGTCGTCTCCCCGGTTTTGGTTTTAAATACTTCCCCGGTTACCCCGACGATATCGCCCAGATCGAGAATATTAAACGCCGCATATTTGTCTTCAGGCACGCTGTCCTGACGCACGTAAAGTTGAATTTTGCCGGACAGGTCCTGAATATGCGCAAAGCTGGCTTTCCCCATGACGCGTTTGGCCATAATCCGGCCGGCAACCGACACCTCTACGTTCTTTTCTTCCAGTTCTTCTTTGGAAAGCCCGTCATAGTCCCGGATAATGTCCCCGGCCATCGCGGTGCGTTCGTATTTTTTGCCAAAAGGATCGATTCCGAGTCCGCGCAGCTCGTCCAATTTATCGCGGCGAATCTGCAGCAGTTCGCTAACTTCTACGGTTTCCTGATTGTTGAGTTCCTCGCTCATGCCTATCGCTCCACTCCTTAAAAGAAACTTATATTTGATAGCGGCCAGAGGAAACAGTGAAAGAAGCTTCCGCGGGGGAAGCTTCTTTCGTCGCTAATTCCGGCTTTATTTCTTAATATCCACAATTTTGTATTGAATCACGCCCGCCGGAACGTTGACGTCGACGACTGCGCCTTTTTTCTTCCCGAGGATTGCTTTGCCCACAGGGCTTTCGTTGGAAATTTTGTTCTGCATCGGATCGGATTCCGCCGTCCCGACGATCGTATATTCCATCGTGTCGCCGAACTCCAAATCTTCCACCGTTACGATCGAACCGATGCTGACCGTATCCGTATCAATTTCATCATTATTGATGATCCGGGCGTTGCGCAGCATTTTTTCCAAAGTGATAATTCGCCCTTCAATAAAGGCCTGCTCGTTTTTGGCGTCTTCATATTCCGAGTTCTCACTGATATCCCCGTACCCGATCGCAACCTTGATCCGCTCCGCCACTTCGCGGCGTTTTACGGACTTCAGGTTCTCCAGTTCTTCTTCCAGTCTTTTAAGACCGTCTTGGGTAAGAATTACTTCTTTATCACTCATCTCAACCGATTCTCCTGTCATGGAAATAATTTTTGCACCTGGTGTAAGGCGCCCCTGCCTCTTCCGTTCTGGCAACATCCATGTGCATGCAAGCTTCACCCGAGTATATCTTATGCGATCTTATGGAATGGTCAGACCACCACAATTTACACATTGTGGCAGTTAACTCCTGAGGCGAATTTTATATTGTGAAATTATAGGTGAACGATCCCCAAATGTCAATGACACCAGCTTTTACAAATGTAAACGTTTTAAAAACGCCTATTCTATGTTCGCCCATAAAAAGCCCCTGAAAGCATAAACTTAAGCCGAAACCTCTTCGCGGGATGCGCCTTCGGACAATTCGGCGACAAAATTCTCAAGAATCCGGACCATTTCATCGCGCCGGGTTTCTTCCATGATAAGATCTTTGATGCTGGCCGAACCTTTGAGCCCTTTCAGATACCAGGCCAAATGCTTGCGCATTTCGCGAACGGCCACGTGCTCGCCTTTTAGCGCGGCCAAACGGTCCATATGGAGGATGGCGATCCGGATTTTTTCGTGCGCGTCCGGTTCCGGAAGCAGTGCTCCCGTTCTGAGATATTCTACCGTGCGGTACAACATCCAGGGATTCCCGAGCGCCCCGCGTCCAATCATAACCCCGTCACAGCCGGTTTCGTCCAGCATGCGTCTGGCATCCTCCGGCGTGACCACATCACCGTTACCGATGACAGGGATCGATACGGCTTCTTTGACCTGCCGGATGTAACTCCAGTCCGCCTTGCCGGTATACAGCTGCTCCCGCGTCCGGCCGTGCACACTGACGGCTTTGCCGCCCGCCGCCTCCACCGCTTTGGCATTGTCAACCACATAAATATGGTCGCTATCCCAGCCAATCCGCATCTTTACCGTGACCGGTTTGCTGACGGCAGCCACCACTGCGGACACCATCTCAAAGATTTTATTCGGTTCCAGCAGCCAACGTGCACCCGCATCGCATTTCGTCACTTTCGGCACTGGACACCCCATGTTGATATCAATGATATCGGCATTGGTGTCCTGGTCAACCACCTTAGCCGCCTCCACGAGGGATTCCCGATCACCGCCAAAAATCTGCAGGCTCAGCGGTTTTTCGCGCTCATCGACAAAAAGCATTTCCTGCGTGCGCTTGTTGCCATGTATGATCGCTTTATCGCTAACCATCTCCGCGCAGACAAGCCCGGTCCCAAATTCCTTGGCAATCAACCGGAAAGCCGGATTGCATACGCCCGCCATCGGGGCGAGCACGACCTGGTTTTTCATTTCAATATCGCCGATCTTCAGCAAGATGGTTCCCCCCTATACAAAATAATGTTGGTAAACTTCAAATGCTTGTTCAAAAAGGTCGGTTTTCAATTTATCCTTCCGCCAACAACTCAGCCAACTCGACGCCGAGAGCAGCGGAAATTTTGTTTAATAATGTCTCATCCGGCCGGCGGTTGCCCCGTTCTACAGCCCCAAGGACCGCGAGGGACACCCCGGTTTTCTCGGCAAGCTGCTGTTGCGTCAAGCCTTTCAGTTTTCGGAAAGCGCGGATGCGCAGTGCCAGGTGTAGGTTTTCCAAAACCGGACGCCTTCCTTTCCTTCTATGGAGTCCAAAGCCGTTTGCATGCGCTCATAAAGCCCGGAGGACTCCCCCTTCGGGACGATATCGGCAAGGGGAATCAGCACAAACGCCCTTTCCATCATGCGCGGATGCGGCAAAGTAAGCAGCGGCGTATTCATTTCCCTGCCTTCGACCCACAGCAGATCGAGATCCACTGTGCGCGGACCAAACCGGATTTTGCGCTCCCGTCCAAGCTGGAGCTCGATGTCCAGCATTTCCGACAGCAGCTGCTCAGGGTCCAGCGTCGTCTTCAGCGCCAGCGCCATGTTCAAAAAACAAGGCTGATCCAGATAGCCAACCGGATCGGTCTCGTACAGGTGCGAACAGCGCAGCACTTCGATCGCGGGATGCGCCTGCAGCCCGGCAATCGCCTGCGTCAAGGTCGCTTCGCGGTCGCCCAGATTAGCCCCTAAAGCAATATAAGCCTCTGAAAAGTCAGAGGGAGATGGTGTGTTCATAGCGGCTTCTCACTTTCTGGAACGGTACAACTCCACCGTCACGCCTTCAAAATGAATATCAAACGGAGGGTGCGGTTTCGTCACCTTTACCGTTAAGGCATCTACCATAGTATAAGTGTCCAAAACGGAGGATGCAATATGTTCAGCTAGCGCCTCGATCAATTTGAAGCTTTTTTGCTGGACAATTCCTTGCACGAGCTCATGGACCTCGGCATAATTTACCGTTTTCGCCAGATCATCGCCGGTTCCTGCCTCCCGCAAATCAAGCTCCAGCTCCAGATCAACGTAAAAACGCTGGCCCAGCTTGCGTTCTTCCGCGAACACCCCATGATATCCGTAATATTCCATGCCACGCAGCACTATTTTATCCATTCAGTATACTCCTTTTACTGGAAAATAAGTCAAGCATAAACGATCGCATCGCACATTAGTACGGTCCGTTTGATTTCTTTGACGTCGTGAACGCGGACGATTTGGCACCCTTGCGCGATGCCAAGCGCCACGGTGGCCGCGGTTCCGAGAACCACTTCGTCTACCGGCAAATCCAGGGCCGTGCGGATAAATCTTTTGCGGGAGGTGCCGAGCAGCATGGGATACCCCAACCGGACCAGTTCGTCCAGCGCCTGCATCACGCGCAAATTTTCCGTATAATCTTTGGCAAACCCGATCCCCGGATCGAGAATGATTTTGTCGTCGCTGATCCCCGCATTGCGGGCAAGTTGTACGCATTCACGCAAATCCGCGGCGACATCCTGCAGCAGATCGCGGTAATTCCGGTCGTGGCGATTGTGCATCAAAATGACGGGGCAAGCAAATTCCGCCGCCACCTGCGCCATTTCCCTGTCCGCCTTAAAGCCCCACACGTCATTGATGATATGGGCCCCTGCCTGCAGCGCTTCCCGCGCCACACTGGCTTTATATGTATCCACGGAAAGCGGCACCTGCGGCATTTCGCGATGCAGAGCTTCAACGACCGGAATGACCCGTTCAAGCTCCTCCTGCTCATCTACCGGTTCGTGCCCCGGACGGGTCGATTCCCCGCCGATGTCGATCAAATCCGCCCCGTCCTCCACCATTTGGCGGGCATGCTCCAGAGCCAGGTCCACGCGATTGTAACGGCCTCCGTCGGAAAAAGAATCCGGCGTTACGTTCAGGATCCCCATCACCAGCGTCCGTTCGCCCAGCGTAAGCTCCGCGCTTCCAAGCCGATAGCTCCGATGATACAACGTAGGCTTCATGTAAAATTCCTCGCTTTCTGTCGATACTTGTCCAACAGCCTTTGCGTGACCGGCCCGATTCGTCCGTTCCCGACCTTCACCGCGGGTGTTCCTGGGCCAATGAGCTCCGTCACCGGAACGATTTCCTGAATGGAGTTGGTCACAATAACCTCCTCCGCCTCAAGCAGCCTGTCCCACGTATAGTAGCCCTCTTCCCGTTCATGGCCGCATTCCGCAGCCAACTCCAGCACCACGGCGCGGGTAATTCCCGGCAGGATGCCCGTACCGATATCTGGTGTATATAATTTCCCATTTCGCACAAAAAATAAATTGCTGACGATCCCCTCCGCCAGCCAGCCTTCAGCCGTCAAAAGCAGCCCTTCTCCCGGGGCGGCGTTATGCGGCGCAAAAGCAGAAACTCCCGCCTCCCGTTCCAGGCGCGTAAGTTCACGTTTGGCCAAGATGTTGTTCATATAGTGCAGCGATTTAAAGCGGACCTCGCCTTCCGGCGTGTTCCGCCGCGTCTCGAGCCGCCAGAGCGGTTTGCCGGCGGAATACAGCGACGCCGGCGTTTCGGGGAGCGGCTTGACATAAATAATCGTCGCCGGCTCCCCGTAGTCTCCGGCCGGCAGCCCCAGCGGTCCTTCCCCGGCCGTAACCGTAATCCGGATGTACCCTTCGGTCAATCCGTTAAGCTCGAGCAGCTCGGCGATTTGCCCGCGAATGCGGTTTATGTCGGATTCTCCGGAGGCGCTGTCCAAGCGGATACCCAGCGCCTCGCATCCCGCCCGCAGCCGCTCCATATGCCGCTCCAGCAAAAAAGGCCGGCCGCCATACGTCCGAAGCGTCTCAAACAGGCCGATACCGTACATGAAGCCGTGATCCATTACGGATATCACGGCTTCGGCGGCTGGGGTGGGAACTCCATTAACCCCGATGTAGTTCATGCTTTCGCTTCCGCCTTCCGGCTTAGAAAATTGCGGAGCATTTGGTGGCCGTGCTCGGTAATGATCGATTCCGGGTGGAATTGAACCCCTTCGACGGCATATTCCTTGTGACGCAGTCCCATAATTTCGCCTTCCTCCGTCTCGGCCGTGATCTCCAGACAATCCGGGAGACTCGCACGTTCGACGATCAGCGAATGGTAACGGGTTGCGGTAAACGGCGACGGCAGCCCGGCAAACACCGACTCCCCGCGATGATAAATCGGGGACGTCTTGCCGTGCATCAGCCGCTCGGCGCGGATCACCTTCCCGCCGAAAGCCTGGCCGATCGCCTGATGGCCCAAGCAAACGCCGAAAATCGGAATTACGCCTTTGAAGCGTTCGATCAATTCGAGCGTTATTCCGGCTTCATTGGGCGTGCAAGGCCCCGGTGAAATCAATATATGATCCGGCTGCAAAGCCTCGATACCCGCAAGATCGATTTCGTCGTTGCGGCGGACAGTCACTTCCTCGCCAAGCTCGCCTAAATACTGTACTAGGTTATACGTAAAAGAATCATAGTTGTCGATAACCAAAATCATGTCTCGTCTCATCTCCTGTCCCCAGCTTTGCCCGGACGGTTCTCGCTTCTGCGAACCGCCAAAGCGACCGCCTTGGCTTTATTATGGCATTCCCTAAACTCGCGATACGGAACCGAATCGATTACGATGCCGGCTCCCGCCTGAATATAACCTACGCCGTCCTTCACGACCAGCGTACGTATAATAATATTTAATTCCATATTCCCGTTATAGTCAATCCATCCCATGGCTCCGGTGTAAGGACCGCGTGTGACCGGTTCAAGCTCTTCGATGATCTCCATCGTGCGCACCTTGGGAGCTCCAGTGATCGTCCCCCCGGGAAAGACGGCGGCAATCGCGTCATAAACCGTCTTGCCGGGCGCAAGCCGCGCCTCCACTTCGGATACCAGGTGCATCACATGCGAATAGCGTTCGATGGCGAACAGCTCGCTGGCCCGTACCGATCCGTAATCGGCGACGCGCCCCAAATCGTTGCGCAGCAGATCGACGAGCATGATATGCTCGGCCTGTTCTTTTTCATTTGTGAGCAGTTCTTCCTCCATTTTCCCGTCTTCTTCCGGCGTTCGCCCGCGCCGCCTCGTTCCGGCAATCGGCCGGGTACTCACCCTTCCCTGCTCGACCTTGACCAGCAGCTCCGGGGAAGCAGAAACTAGCTGAAAATCCGGGAACCGGAGCAGCCCCATGTAAGGAGAAGGGTTCAACCGCCGCAGCTGCTCATACACTCCCTCAGGCGTCCCTTGCATGGGGAAGGCATGCCGAAGGGACAAATTCACCTGAAACACGTCGCCCGCTGCGATGTAATCCTGTACCCGCGTTACGGCGGCCTCAAAAGCCTCCTGCGTCATGGACGCCCCGGCAGCCCCCAAATCGGCCTCGAGCGGGTCTGGGCAGGGTTGGCCGGTCCGTATCCCTTCACCGCCTGCTCGTCCCGCTGCCGCAGCCTCGGCACCAAGCTGGACAATCTCCGCCCAACGCCGCTCCATTTGCTCCGCTCGCTGTTCCGCCTCTTCGTACAGAACCGCCAGTTCGGCATCTCTGGCTCTCACGCCATCATCGTCTGTTTGAGCCGCACCCCGTTCTCTCGACAGATCTCCAATCCCCGGACACGCACGATGAACGATATAGTAAACGTCGCCCAGCTCCTGATCGATGACCCAAAGCTCCTCCACACGCATCCAGACGTAATCATCGAGGCTCAAGTCATCCTTGGCCAGCTGCGGCAGCCGCTCCAGCGAACGGAAGACATCGTAGGCAAGAAAGCCGACGGCCCCGCCGCAGAACTTGGGCAGCCCGGACAGCGCCGGAGACCGGTATGGAGCCATCCAGGCCTGCAGCAGCTCCAGCGGTTTGCCCTGAAGCTTAGTCTCGGCTGTTCCGGAGGCTATAGATCCAGATGCCGTAGACCTGGATGCCATTGATCCGAATGCCATATCAAGAACGACGGCCTCCACTCCTTTACCGCGAATAACCGAAACCGGCTCCAGTCCGAGAAACGTGTACCGTCCCCCTTTCCCGCTCTCCAGCACAAATGAATACGGATTGGCCCGCTTCCAGGCCTGCACCCAATCCTCCGGCAGCATCACCGCGCCCGCTTTGACTTTCCTGGCGTACGGCAGCAGCGTCCACGTTCCTTCCGCGGCCCAAGTCTGCCACTGCTCCCATGTCGTTATCGTCTCTATCATCAGCCGCCAATTCCTCCAGAACAAATTGCGTC
This sequence comes from Paenibacillus lacisediminis, assembly GCF_046567315.2. Taxonomy (NCBI): domain Bacteria; kingdom Bacillati; phylum Bacillota; class Bacilli; order Caryophanales; family Paenibacillaceae; genus Paenibacillus; species Paenibacillus lacisediminis. The sequence continues at coordinate 9,116 of NZ_JBKIAX020000025.1, forward strand.
TATTGGTAGCTAGTATACTAAAGAACCGTTGCAATTTTAAATATATTTCAAAAAAAATAATCCAGCGAAAAACATAAGGACAAAAAAGGTCGTTATTCCCGCGAGATCCCCCATTGAGCAAAAAATAAAGGAAATTGTTGTCGCTATTTTCTCGAATCGCTGGAAAACGCCCTCGATCTCCATCATTCACGGGAAAATAAGTACAAAAAGTTCCGCTAATGGGGTTAGACAACCTCATCTCCGGATAATAAGACCATAAAGTTCTGCTATTTTTGCAGGACGGGTGGTAGAGTGGGTTGAGACGACGGATAGTTGATCCAGTGCCGGCCGTAGCCGCCGATTTTTAGGATGAGTCTCTTTTTGCAAAAAAACACCCCGCCCCGTCCCTTCAAGGACGGCCGCGGGGCCTTGTAAGCTCCGAAACGGAGCTTTACGCTTCAAAGTTGTAAAGCGGCGTGCTGAGATAACGTTCGCCGTTGCTTGGAATGATGGCGACAACGCGTTTGCCTTTGCCCAGCTGTTTGGCCACTTTCAGCGCGGCAAATACCGCTGCGCCGGAAGAAATCCCCGACAGGATGCCTTCCTCCTTCGCCACAATGCGCGCTTGTTCGAACGCTTCCTCATTTTCGACATGAACGATTTCATCATAAATTTCCCGGTTCAAAATTTCCGGGACGAAGTTGGCGCCCAGCCCTTGGATTTTGTGAGGGCCCGGTTTGCCGCCCGACAAAATCGGGGATGCCGCCGGTTCAACCGCGTAAATTTTTACGTCTGGAAAGCGTTTCTTCAACACTTCGCCGGCGCCGCTGATCGTCCCGCCCGTACCGATTCCGGCTACGAACGCATCCAAACGGCCGTCCAGCGATTCGATCGCTTCGACGATTTCCGGACCGGTCGTTTCACGGTGGATTTTCACGTTCGCCTGGTTCCGGAATTGATCCGCCAGGAAGTAGTCCGGATTGGCCGCCAGCAGTTCCTCGGCTTTCTTCACCGCCCCGTTCATCCCTTCGGCTCCCGGCGTGAGCACCAGCTCGGCGCCATAAGCGCGCAGCAGATTGCGGCGTTCAAGGCTCATCGTTTCCGGCATCACGATAACGGCTTTATATCCTTTAGCGGCGGCTACCATCGCCAGTCCGATCCCGGTATTGCCGCTTGTCGCTTCAACAATCGTACCGCCAGGCTTCAGCTTTCCTGCCTTTTCCGCTTCCTCCACAATGCTTAACGCAATCCGGTCCTTAACGCTGGAGCCCGGGTTTTGGTATTCCAGCTTCACGTAGATTTCTGCGCTGTCTTCCGGAACAATCCGATTCAACCGGACCAGCGGCGTATCGCCGATCAGCTCCGTTACATTGTTTACGACCTTTGCCATATTCAATATCCTCCCTTTTGGATAAAAAGATAACCCTAATCATGTCGCGATGTGGCGCACCTGATGTCAATGATGTCCGATGTCATGCTGCGTGCTGCGCCTAATGAAAGCCGGTTCGAAACTATAGCATACGCCGATCCATCCGCTTTCATTTATTTCCGAGTAAATAAGTTGGTTTTATTACTATTATCTTAACAATCCCGACCTGTGTTGTCAAGAAAGTCACAAAAAATACTTTGCTTTCCCGGGCATTTTGACCCAGGTCCGCAAAGTATTCCATCGTATGATTAGAGGATATCGGTTATTTCTCCGTTTGAGCGATTAGTTGATCAAGATCCTGTGGAGTGAAATGATACACCTCATTGCAAAAATCGCACACGACCTCGGCATCCTTCCCCTCGTCCCGCAGCTCCATCAATTCATTTTTCCCCAAGCTGATCAGCGTACGCTCAACTCTTTCCCGGGAACAGCTGCAGGAGAACACAATATCCATCTCCTCCAGCACCTTGAAGTCGGGCACGAGCCGGCGCAGCAGCTCCTCCAGCTCCAGCCCTTCATCCAGCAGCTTCGTCACCGGCGGAAGCTGGCCCACGGCTTGCTCGATCGCATCGATTTCCCGGTCGGTCAAGCCCGGCAGCAGCTGAATGATAAAACCTCCCGCCACAATGACGGAATTGTCGACGTCGACCAGGACCCCCAGACCGACGGCGGAAGGCGTTTGCTCCGATACGGCAAAATAATATGTAAAGTCCTCGCCGAGCTCGCCGGAAATCAGCGGAACACTTCCTCTATACGGCTCTTTGAGCCCCAGGTCCTTCGTTACGTTGATAAAGCCGGTCGTACCGACCACGCCCCGTACATCAAGCTTGCCTTGGCTGTTGCTGGGCAAATGCACGTGCGGGTTTTTCACGTAGCCGCGCACTTCCCCCTTGGCGTTGGCATCGACCACGATCGGTCCGATCGGCCCGTCGCCCTTGACCTGAATGGTCAGCTTCTCCTCGCCTTTCAGCATGGCGCCCATCATCGCCCCCGCCGTCAGCGTTCGTCCGAAGGCCGCCGTCGCGGTCGGATACGTATCATGCCGGCGGCGCAGCTCCTCCACGAGCCGCGTCGTCCGCACGGCAAACGCGCGGACTTTGCCGTCCAAGGCGATGCCGCGGATTAACCGGTCTTGTTTCTCACTTATATCCATTTAACGAAAGCCCCCTTTCGACTAAGTATGCCCACCACAGGCTTATTGATTTCGCTCGTAAATAATCCGCAGCCCCTCCAGGGTCAGCCTCGGATTCACCTCTTCAATCGAGCGCGCCTCGCTTGCGATCAATTCGGCCAGCCCGCCGGTCGCAACAACCTTCGGTTTGACGCCCATCTCCGCCGCGATCCGCTCCACGATGCCGTCCACCTGGCCGGCGTATCCAAAAATGATCCCCGCCTGCATCGCGTTTACCGTGTTGCGGCCGATCACTTTTTTCGGCTTCTCCAGCTCGATCCGCGGCAGCTTGGAAGCCCGCTGATACAGCGCCTCGGTCGCAATGCCGATGCCCGGCACGATCGCGCCGCCCAGGTAATTGCCCTGGGCATCAATGCAGTCGAACGTCGTGGCCGTGCCGAAGTCGACGACGACAAGCGGCCCGCCGTACTGCTCGATCGCGGCCACCGCATTGACGATCCGGTCCGCGCCAACCTCGCGCGGATTTTCGTAGCGCAGGTTGAGGCCGGATTTGATCCCAGGCCCGACGACCAGCGGTTTGCGCCGCAAATATTTCTCGCACAGCGACTCCAGCACATGCATCAAAGGCGGCACCACCGAAGAAATAATCACCCCTTCGATGTCTTGCACCTGGATACGGGACATTTGAAACAGGTTGTAAATCAGCACCCCATACTCGTCCACCGTCGCCTGCCGGTTCGTGCCGATCCGGAAATGATGGAGCAGCTCCCGTCCCTTGTAAATCCCCAGTACGATATTCGTATTGCCTACGTCGACGACAAGGAACATTCGCTTACCCCTCCTTTTTACCGTTCAGGTCCAGACTGATGTCCAGGCTTTCAAAAGAATACGTCAGCCGCCCGACGGAAATGATGTCTACCCCGCTCTCGGCGATGCCGCGGATCGTCTCCAGCGACACGTTGCCCGAAGCTTCCGTCTTCACGTGCGGCGCCCGCGCTTTAATTCGTTTCACCGCTTCCTTCATCAGCTCCGGCGGCATATTGTCGAGCATGATGATATCCGCTCCGGCCTGCAGCGCTTCTTCCACCTGCTCCAGACTTTCCGTCTCCACCTCGATCGTCATCGTATGCGGAATGCCCGCGCGGGCGCGGCTGACCGCCTGGGCGATGCCGCCCGCCCCCTTGATGTGATTGTCCTTGATCATAACGGCGTCGTACAGTCCGAAACGGTGATTCGAACCGCCGCCGATACGGACGGCGTACTTTTCCAGCATCCGGTGGCCTGGCGTCGTTTTCCGCGTATCCACCAGCCGGGCCGGCAACCCTCCAAGCGCATCGACGAACGTTTTCGTCCGCGTCGCGATGCCCGACAAGCGCTGCAGCAAATTCAAAGCGAGCCGCTCCCCGGTCAAAATGCTGTGCGTGCTGCCCTCCACTGCGGCCAATATCGTTCCTTTTGCCACGAACTGGCCGTCTTGGACATGCGCCGTAAACGTAAGGCTCGGATCCACCACCTCGAACACGAGCTGAGCCACCGGCATCCCGGCGATCACGCCATCCTGTTTGGCATGGATGATCCCTTTGGATTCATGCCCGGACGGAATCGTCACCGCGGTCGTCACGTCCCCGGACCCGATGTCTTCTCTTAGCCAGCCACGGATCGCATCGATCAACCCTTCGTTATATCCGTTAAACATCATCGTTTGCTTCCTCCAACATTCCTTTTTCCCGCTGACACAAAAGATGCTTGCGCCATTCCCCGTCACTGCGCTCCGGAAAATCTTCGCGGTAATGGCCGCCCCGGCTCTCCTCGCGGGCCAGCCCCGAGCGCATTACGAGCAGTGCACAGGTCAGCATATTGGCGTATTCCCACTGTTCGCGCGTATCCAGCGCCTGGCTAAAAATCGCCTCAAGACGCTGCAGCTCCTCAAGCCCATGCGACAGTCCGGCCGCCGTCCGGCGTAATCCCGCACGGCGCACCATGACTTTTTGCAGCTCCAGGCGGCGCTCCGCGATCGAAGGCGCATCGGCAGCTTGGCGTTGCTCCCGATAGGCGATGCCTTCCCCGGTTTTGCCCAGCGGCGGCAGCTCCTGTATCCGCTGAATGATCCGCCGGCCAAACACGACCGCTTCGGAAAGCGAATTGCTGGCGAGCCGGTTCGCACCGTGAACCCCGGTCGACGACACCTCGCCGCAGGCAAACAGGCGGTATACGCTCGTTTCGCCGTGATGGCCGGTCCGCACGCCTCCCATCATATAATGCGCAGCCGGTGCAACCGGAATCCAGTCGGCCGTTAGATCAAGCCCATAGCCGATACAGGTTTCGTAAATCGTGGGAAACCGGCGTTTGACCGTTTCCGGATGTTCGTGCGTAATGTCCAGATAAACGAAATTAGCGCCAGCCCCTTCCATTTCGCTGACGATCGCCCGGGCCACGATATCGCGCGGGGCCAATTCCAGCAGCTCATGATATTTGCTCATAAACCGCTCGCCTTTGATATTCCGCAGCACCGCCCCTTCCCCCCGCACGGCCTCGGAGATTAGAAAACGGGGAGCTCCGGGGTAACAAAGGGACGTCGGATGGAACTGAATGAATTCCATATCGCGAATGACCGCTCCCGCGCGGTAAGCCATCGCAACGCCATCGCCTGTGGCGACCTCCGGGTTGGTGGTGTACCGGTAAAGCTGCCCCGCTCCGCCCGAACACAGGATGGTGGCGTTCCCCCGCAGGAAAATCCGTTCGCCATCAGGACGCTGCACCAGCGCGCCGAGACATTCGTTGTTTTCGGTAATCAAATCAATCACATAATGATTATCCCATATTTCGAGGTTCGGATGAACCGCTGTCTGTTCCGATAACGCCCGCGCAATCTCGTAGCCAGTAGCATCCCCGCCCGCGTGCAAAATCCGGCGGTGGCTGTGCGCCCCTTCTTTTGTCAACGCCAGTTCGCCGTTCTCGACATCAAACGCCGTGCCCAGCTCCATCAGCTCTTTAACGGCGTCCGGCCCTTCATGGACCAGAATGTTCACCGCTTCCGAGGAGCATAACCCCGCGCCGGCGAGCAGCGTATCCTCACGGTGGGAGGCCGGAGAATCGTCTTCGGAAATGACCGCCGCAATCCCGCCTTGCGCATATCTCGTGTTGCTTTCCAGCAGCGCTTTTTTGGTAATCATGATTACGCGCGATTTTTCACTAGCCTTGATGGCGGTGAACAGGCCGGCAATGCCCGAACCGATGACGATCACATCCGTATCGACCACCGGGAGCTTAGCCAACTCAAAATCAACCAAATATTGTGGTATCACAGTCGTCACCTGTCTTGAACAAGAGAGTAGCGCATGCTACTTGACTTGTAACATGCGCTCTAAAGAAAGTCTTGCTTTGTCGGCAACGACGGGCGGTACGTAAATCTGCGGCTGCATCGTTTCCAGACATTTGACCAGTTTTTTCAGATTATTTACTTTCATATTCGGACAAACGAGAAACTTGGTGGCAAAATGGAACGTTTTATCCGGGCTGTCTTTGCGCAATTGATACCCGGTTCCGTCTTCGGTCCCCACGATGAACTCTTGGGCCGGCGAGTTTTTGCAGTAGTCCAAAATCGCTGTCGTGCTGCCCACGAAATCGCCCATCTCCACTACTTCCGGACGGCATTCCGGGTGAACGACAAACTCGGCGTTCGGGTATTTGGCCTTCATCTCCACCACATCTTTGACCGTCAGCATGTCGTGCGTATTGCAGTAGCCTTCCCAGATGATCAGCTTCTTGTCCGTATGCTGCTGGACGTAGTGACCGAGGTTTTTGTCCGGCACCCAGATGATTTCGTCGGCGTCGATCGAATTGATGACCTTCACCGCGTTGGACGAAGTGCAGCAGATATCCGTTTCCGCCTTGATTTCCGCCGAGGAATTGATGTACGTCACCACTTTGGCATTCGGGTGCTGCGCTTTCAGCTTCCGCAATCCATCGACGTTCACCATGTCGGCCATCGGGCATCCCGCCCGTTCGTCGGGGATCAGCACCGTTTTGTCCGGCGCCAAAATTTTTGCACTTTCACCCATAAAATGCACCCCGCAGAACACGATCGTTTCCGCGTCGGTTGAAGCTGCCTTTTGGGCCAGCAAAAAGGAATCGCCGCGGAAGTCGGCGACCTCTTGAATTTCATCGCGTTGATAATAATGAGCAAGTATAATTGCATTCCGTTCCTTCTTAAGCTGGAACAGTCTTTCCTTCAGTTCCCGGTTCATTTCCGCTTTCCGCTCCAGCGCTAGAGCCTCCACCCGATTTCCTCCCCCTAGAACGTATCAAATTTCACACGGTGTTTACCAACTAATTTACACAAGCTGAAAGACGCTGTCAATGAGGCAGAGCGCCGAGCATAACGCCGAATCCCAGCGATTTATAAGGCAAATTCACCGTTAAAGGGAAGATTCGTTAAAATTTTAATTTTAAGAAAAACGTCTGTCGGCGTCCTTTAATGGCTCTGACTTCTACATTGGAGCAATTGGAGGGATGGGTACAGGTAGAACCTGGCTTCCCCTTCTTTCATGACCAGAAGCAGCGAGTACCTCGGCCCTTTCCAATTTGTGGACGCTGCTCTAACGGACACCAGCGACCTTATCCGCCCATTTCCCGGGTATTTCCCAACCTAACGGACCCACATGACCCTATTTGGCTCAAAACCCGTTCATCCGGGCCGATTTGAGGTAAATAGCGGCATCTCAGTCCGTTAAAATTTTCGCACCTCTGTTTTTCCGCAGATAAGGTCTCTGGTGTCCTTTAGCCTCTAGCTTCCTCTGCTTCTTCTTCTCCTCCCCTCCCTACCTGCGCATCATCCTCTACCCGCTGGAAATTTTATAATTTCTTATAAAGTTAAAAACCCCCGGGAAACCTTCCGTTTCCCAGGGGGCTGCATGCGTAATGCTAAGTTTACACGGTTGGCGGGTTGCCTCCGTTGTTGTCCGGGCCTTTGTCGGGCTCACCTTCATCGGATTTGCCCGGCGTGTCGCTGACGGTGCCTTGCGGCGCATCGACGACCGGATCGTTGGTGCGATCGTTTGCCGTACCGCTCGGCACATCGTTCGGGATATCCCCGACGATCGGACCGGATGGCGCCGGATCCTCGGTTTTGCCTTGGATGCGGACGCGAACATCTCCGATGTTGTCGACGGTCGCTTCGCCTGGCTCCGCAGGACCGCTGCCATTGCCGCCGTCTTCACCGGTTCCTTCCAGCGAGCCGGTTTCGATCAGCTGCTTGATTTGCTCAAGCTCCAGCGTTTCCACCTCAAGCAGCGTTTCCGCCACAAGGCGAACCTCACGCTCGTGCTCGGTCAGCAGCTTTCTGCATCGTTCATACGATTCGTTGATGAAGCGCTGCATCTCCTGATCGATTTCGTAAGCGATCTGATCGCTGTAGTTCTGCTCGTGCCCGATATCGCGGCCCAGGAACACCTGGCCCTGCGATGTGCCGAACTGCATCGGTCCGAGCTTCTCGCTCATCCCGTATTCGACGATCATGCTGCGCACGATGCTCGTCGCTTGCTGGAAGTCGCTGTATGCTCCGGTGCCGATTTCACCGATGTATATCTCCTCGGATACACGTCCGCCAAGCAATCCGGTGACTTTATCCAGCAGCTCGTTTTTGGTAACGAGCATCCGGTCTTCCTTCGGCAGCATAATGACGTAACCGCCGGCGCGGCCGCGCGGAACAATCGTCACTTTGTGGACCATATCGGCATGCTCCAAATAGTAGCCGACGATCGTATGCCCCGCTTCGTGATAAGCGACGATCCGTTTCTCGCGTTCGCTGATCACGCGGCTGCGTTTCTCCGTACCGACGATGACGCGGTCGATCGCTTCGTCCACTTCGCGCATGGAAATATCTTTGCGGTTCCGCCGTGCCGCAAGGAGCGCCGCTTCGTTCAGCAGGTTCTCCAAATCGGCCCCGGTGAACCCGGTCGTACGTTTCGCGATGACGTCCAGACGGACATCCTTCGTCAGCGGCTTGTTGCGGGCGTGAACCCGCAGCACCGCTTCACGGCCTTTGACGTCCGGACGGTCGACCGTAATCTGCCGGTCAAAACGTCCCGGCCGCAGCAAAGCCGGATCAAGAATATCGGCGCGGTTCGTGGCCGCGATAATAATGATGCCTTCGTTGCCGCCAAAACCGTCCATTTCGACGAGCAATTGGTTCAGCGTCTGCTCGCGTTCGTCATGCCCGCCGCCGAGACCGGCGCCGCGCTGACGGCCCACCGCGTCGATTTCGTCGATAAAGATGATACACGGTGCGTTTTTCTTGGCGTTTTCAAACAAATCCCGTACGCGGGACGCCCCGACCCCAACGAACATTTCCACGAAATCGGAACCGGAAATGCTGAAGAACGGAACGCCGGCCTCGCCGGCCACCGCGCGAGCAAGCAAAGTTTTACCGGTACCCGGAGGGCCCACGAGCAAAACGCCTTTCGGAATCCGCGCGCCCACGGCGGAAAATTTCCGCGGATCCTTCAAAAACTCAACGACTTCAACAAGCTCTTGTTTCTCTTCGTCTGCCCCCGCCACGTCCTCGAACGTGACCTTTTTCTTCTCTTCATTATAGAGACGGGCCCGGCTCTTGCCAAAGTTCATCACTTTGCCGCCGCCGCCCTGCGCCTGGTTAAACAGGAAGAAGAACAAAATGAACATGATCGCAAGCGGTACGATGGAAGTCAGGAAGGTGACCCAGATGCTTTCGCCCCGCATCTTCTCCCATTTCACCTCAAACCCCTTCTGCTCGCTCAGGTCCGTAATTTCCTTCAGGACATTCGTGTCGTAAGGAATATAGAGAGAGAAGTTCTTCGTCTTTTCGTTCCCGACGACATCTCTATACTTACCGGTTACCAGATAAGCGTAACCGTCGAATTTACCGGTGATTTCAGCAACCTTGTTATCCTTGAGCTGCTGGCGCAATTCCGTGTAACTAGGGGTGACGGTTGCTTCTTGTCCGCCGTTGAGGAATTGGACGATGCCCACCACGACTAAGAAAAGTATCAAATAAAAACCAGAATTCCGGATGAACCGACTCATCCCCTACCTCCTCTCAGAACCTTAAGTTATTTTACCATAGCCGCACACGCCATTTCAAAAATCAGGCGAGGTGGTCTTTCGTCCGAAACGGGACGACGAAATTAACTGGTGTAAATTTCCGGCTTCAGTACTCCGATGTATGGGAGGTTGCGGTATTTCTCGGCATAGTCCAGACCGTATCCCACAACAAAAGCGTCCGGCAGAACAAATCCCGATAAATCAGCTTCCAGTTTCACCGTACGCCGAGCGGGTTTGTCAAACAGCGTAACGATTTTCACCGATTTCACTTTCCGCCGTTCCAGCACATCGATCAAATAACTGAGCGTCAGCCCGCTGTCGATAATATCCTCCACGATCAGGATATCCCGCCCTTCGACGGAGTTATCCAAATCCTTGATGATTTTCACTTCACCGGAAGAACGGGTCGAAGCGCCGTAGCTGGAAACCGCCATAAAATCGAGTTCGATCGGCACGGTAATTTCCTTCACCAGATCCGCCATAAAAATAAAGGCCCCTTTAAGTATACAGATCACAAGGGGATTGCGTCCCTCATACTCTGCGCTAAGCTGTTTTCCCAGCTCCTTGACCTTGGCTTCGATCTGTTCCCGGGTAATCAATATTTCCTGAATATCGTTCTGCAAAATAAGTAAACCTCCTACGTTATACTATGAATGCCGGTCTTTCGCTAAACCTTAGGGAGTTGCCAGATTTGCCGATTTAATCCCAAACCATGTGCAACGCCACGGACGTGTGCCGGCTCACTGCGGCATGCGCGGAACGGCGAACGCCGGGAATCCATAATATCCGGCCATCGGCATCCGTCACCAGCGGGATGCGGGAGCGAAGGGATGGAGGTATTTTCTCGTCGATGAAAATATCTTTTACCTTTTTGCTACCGTTTAGTCCCATGACTTTCATCGCGTCTCCCGGGAGCCGGGAACGCACTGTAAGCGGACAGACCAGCTCATCCGCGTCAAATAAAGCTTCATCGTTGCCTGCTGCCTTTGCAATAGCGGTATTCATGCCGGCCGGCAGCCGCGTGATCCGCAGCGTCCGGCCTAAGCCCGGAATCGTCACTTCCGCAGGGAATTGCTCCACTGAATATGTATAGTGAGGAATCTGACTTTCCGCAGCGCCGGAGACAAAACGGATCGTGCCGTACTCGCGCATGGCACGCCAGCCGCCGCCAAGATCAAGGCTCCATGTCGTGGGCCGGTCCTGAACCGCCCCGTTGCGAACCGCTTCAATCTTGATAAAATCGCTTTCTTCCGTGCTTAAAGGCAGATAATTTAATATTAGTTTAATCAACCTCCGTTGTAAAGCGACATGTAAAGAGGCAAAAGGCGCAATTTCGAACAATGCCCCTCCTTTGTCCGCACGGACGATTTCGGCGTAAGCCTTGGAGGCTTCTTGGACCAAAAAATCATCCTCCGCCCCGGCCACCTCGGCCAGCCGGTTCAGCGATACCGCCAACTGATCATTATATTGCCCCAAAAAAGGCAACACATCCAACCGCAGCGAATTTCGCGTATATTCCGTGGACAGGTTGCTGCTGTCGGTCATATATGGGATGCCGGATTCCTCGCAGGCCCGGAGCAAATCCGTCTTGTATATACGCAGCAGCGGACGGATGAGTTCCACATTTTTTTCCCGGCGCTTGAACCGCATTCCCGCCAGCCCCGAAGGACCGCTCCCCCGCAGCAAACGCATGAGGACCGTCTCTGCCTGATCGTCGGCATGGTGGCCCACGGCAATCGATGTTGCCTCGTACCCCACGGCGGTGCGCCGCAGGAACTCGTATCTTTTTTCCCGCGCCGCCAGCTCCAGGCCTTTACCCGATTCCTTCATATAAGTAAGCACGTCGGCATAGCCGAGTTCAAACGGGACGTCAAGCCGCAGCGCCAGCTCCCGGACGAAGTCCGCATCGCGGTCCGCTTCGCTCCCGCGCAGGCCGTGGTTCAAGTGAGCGCAAATCAGCTCCAGCCCCTCGCCTGCGGCAATTTCTTTCATTATATGTAAAAGAGCCGTCGAATCCGCTCCCCCCGACACGGCCACGACGATCCGGTCCCCGCGGGACCACAGCCGTTCCTGCCGCCCGGTGCGCCGAACGAGCTCCACCAGGCGATGCAACGTTCGTTCTTTCATATAAATTCCTTCTCCCATCAAAACCGCAGCGTCAAATATAGCGCGCAAGCCAGTAACGTCAACGAAACCGCAAACGCGCCCACGATCCAGCGCGGCGTGGACGGCCTCGTCTTCCGCCTGGGGCTGAAATTCGCCGAAACCAGCTCTTTCCATTGCCGGCACGCCTCCTGCGTATCCGTAAACTCGCCGTTAATCGCTTTTTGCAGCCAACCGCGATATGAGGCCAGCGCCGGCGTTTGGTTGACGATGGCCAGCAAATCGTGGCGGCTGCGCGTTTGCGGCAGCTGAATGGCCGCTTTTTTGAGCGGCTGCTCGGCCAGCAGGTGGATGCATACAACGGCAAATGAAAACAAGTCGTACGCGGGATCCGCCGACCGGCTCCCCGCATCCCAAAAACCGCGGTCATACCACTCGGTAAACTGCTTAATGCTGTGGCCGATGGCGGTCACGCCGCCGTAATCGATCAGCTCCACCTCGCCGTAGGCTGCGACCAGGACGTTTTCCGGCTTCAGGTCGCCAAACACCCACCCCGAGCCATGCAGGCGCCGCAACTGCTGCAGCAGATTGTAACCGGCGACGTCCAGCCACCGGCTCCCCCGGCGCGCCAGAAAAGCGCTGAGTGGCTCCCCTTGCACATACCGCATCACGTAGAACGGAATCTCCCTGCCCCGGTAAGCAAAGTCGTCCACCTCGACCAGATAAGCAAGATCCCCCTCTGCGGCCCCTCTCCGCCGCCGTTGGCGCTGCAGCGCTTTCAGCACGTTAATTTCCGATTGGATGTCCAGTGTGTCGAAGCCGAGTTTCAGCGCATATAATTTCGTGTTTTTCTCCTGTTTCACCAGGTACACGACGCCATTGGCCCCTTTGCCCAGCAGACGCTGGACCACATAACGGCCGCCCTTCCAGCGGCCGCTGATGCGCGTCCCTTGCGGCAGATTCAGTTTAAACGACGTAGTCTCCGAGAATTCCATCTCTTCCATCCGTCTCCTCGCGCCAAGACTTTCCATGTCCATCCAGTGTACCATATCGCATGAAATCCATCACCTTCAAGATGGCCGGACCGGTTGGCGTCGCCCCCCGCATGACGAGACGCTGAAAAATCGACCGCGCCGTCCCCAAATCGCCGGTCCAATCCACATCAAGAACAGCATCCTCCCCGCCGTGCGCCCCGGGAAAATGAAAAACCGCCAGTTTACTTTCTCCTTTCCTGGCTCCCAGGCTGAGCATCATATCGCGAATCGCCTCTTCCACCGCACGCAGCTTCGGCTTCATGCTGGCGCTGGCATCGATCAGCAAAGCGACCTGCAGCGGGCTGCTCTCGCTGAGCTCGTCGATCACCTCGACGACTTGCGAGCGCGTCTCTGGCGGCAAATCGCCCACCGTTTGATCCCCGAGAATTTGGCGAATCTCCTTATTAACCGCCTGCTGGATCGTTTGCACCACCGTTTTCCGCGTCATCATCTGCATCGTTTGCGCCAGGTTTTCCGTGCCGACGATCCGGCTCATCCCCCCGCCGGCCTTGGCGATTTCGGCGATCTCCACGCTTCCGAGCTCTCCGATCGTCCCGTAATCCACAATCCCGACAACATTGACGGTGATCCCTTCCTGCTTGGCCAGCGCCGCCGCCATCACCGGGCTTTCCCCCACATTGGAGCACCCGTCGGTAATCAGCATAATCTGTTTCATTCCTTATCCCGCCTTCCAAATTATATAAGTTGAACTGTTGATTGTACGGATCAGGGCAGCCGTGTGAAATGTTCTTACGATCGCTGTTGTTCGCTGATTTCTATGATTTTATAGATTCCAACAAGGAAGAAATCTGCTCACAAAGGCGACCAAGCATATGCTTCCGGTGTAGCTTTCTTCCAGAAAGCTTTTAGTTTCTTCAGAATCATTTCACCTCGGTTCAATATTCTAAAATGTGCACTCTTTTAGAATATTGAACACTCTTGCCTAACTTCCGCATTTCTTTAGTTCAACTTATATAGATTCATAGTCTTTCTTTCTAGCATTTCCAGAGAGGCGGAAGTATAAACTGCAAGGAGGAGACAGGGGGGCCACATCTTCGTAAAAAAAGAAAATCGCCTTTTATGATTCTGATTTTTACGTCAGAGCGATTAGAGGGATGGGATAGGGCAGGTTCCTGTGGAATTTACTTTGAAGGTAGAACCTGACTCTAAAGGCGCCATAAACTTCCGGCTTTGAGTTTATTTATACATTATATTACAAGCAGGGAGTGGAGGACGATACTCAGGTTAGGGAGGAGAGGAGTAGAGAAGAGGAGTCTGGATGCTAAAGAACCTCAGAGACCTTATCTGCGGAAAAACGGAGGTTTGAAAAATGTAACGGACACAGATGACCTTATTTACCTCAAATTGGCCCGAATGTGCTGGTTTTAAGCCAAATAGAGTCACGTGTGTCCGTAAGGCTGGGAAATACCCGGGAAATGGGCGGATAAGGTCGCTGGTGTCCGTTAGAGCAGCGTCCATGGATGTAGGCTACACAGTTTGGAAAGAGCCGAGGCACTCGGTGCTTCGGCTCAGGAAAGGTTCTCGGAGTAGAACTGAAGCGGCAAATGGATATTAGTATGGCCCCAAGTTCTGGTTTGGACATGTACAACCTTATCGAGATATAAACTCCCTTTCATCAGACCAGATGACAAGCCACAAAGTGTCCCCCGCCCGCATCGCGGAATTCCGGGACGCGTTCCTTGCATTCGGCGAGGGCAAACGGGCAGCGCGTATGGAATTTACAGCCGGAAGGCGGATTGGCCGGACTCGGGATATCTCCTTTCAAGATGATCCGCTCACGCTTTAATCTCGGGATGGGCAGCGGCACCGCGGACAGCAGCGCTTTGGTGTACGGGTGCAGCGGATGAAGGAACAATTCGTCCCGCGAGGCCGATTCGACCAAGCCGCCAAGGTACATCACGCCGACCTGCGTACAGAGATGCTCGACCACGCTCAAATCGTGGGAAATGAACAGATAGGTAAGCCCCCGGGTCTCCTGCAGCTTGCGGAACAGATTGATGATCTGCGCCTGAATCGACACGTCCAGGGCGGACACCGGTTCATCGGCAATCATTAGCTCGGGATTCAGGATCAGCGCCCGGGCGATCCCGATCCGCTGGCGCTGCCCGCCGGAGAATTCATGGGGATAGCGCTCGATATGATAGGAGGACAAGCCGCACGAAGCGAGCACTTCCAGCACACGGTCGCGGATTTCCGCCTTGGGCAGCAGCCCGTGGTCGAGCAGCGCTTCCCCGATCGCGTCGCCCACCCGAATGCGCGGATTCAGCGATCCGTACGGATCCTGGAAAATCATCTGGAGCTTCGGGCGCAACCGGCGCAGTTCGGCGTCCGGAAGGCCGTACAGGTTAGTGCCTTTGAACAGAATCTCGCCGTCCGTTTTCTCGGTGAGGCGGACGATGCTGCGGCCGACCGTGCTTTTGCCGCTGCCCGATTCCCCAACCAGGCCAAACGTTTCCCCAGCCCGGATCGTGATGCTGATGTCGTCCACCGCTTTAATCTGTCCGGTTGTCCGCTGCAGCAGCCCCGTTTTCACCGGAAAATACTTTTTCAAACGCCGTACCTCCAGCAGCGGTTCAGCCATGAAGCTCTCCCTCCTCATACAGCCAGCAAGCGGCTTTCTGCCCGTCTCCGATCCGCCCTAGCGCCGGTTCCTTCGTCCGGCAAACATCCATGCAATGGGCGCAGCGGTCGTGAAAATAACATGATGGCTTTAGCTCCAGCAGGTTGGGCACCTGCCCTGGGATCGAAAACAGTTCATCCCGGCGCTGTCCCATAATCGGCTTGGACTTCAGCAGTCCTTGCGTGTACGGATGCTTGGGCGACGCGAACAGCCGGTTCACCTCGCCTTCCTCGACGATTTTCCCGGCGTACATAACGACGACATAGTCGGCCATTTCGGCCACGACGCCCAAGTCGTGGGTAATCAGCAGGATCGCCATGTTCGATTCTGCCTTGATCTGCCGCATCATGTCGAGGATCTGCGCCTGGATCGTCACGTCGAGCGCCGTCGTCGGCTCATCGGCGATGAGCAGCTTCGGCCCGCAGGAGATTGCCATCGCGATCATGACCCGTTGCAGCATCCCGCCGCTCAGCTCATGCGGATAATTGTTCATGATCTGCCCGGGCCGGGGGATGCCGACCTGCTCGATCAGCTCCACAGCGCGCCGGCGGGCTTCCTTCTTGCTCAGCTTCAGATGCAGGGCCATCGGCTCGATCATTTGCTCCCCGATTGTCAGGACTGGGTTGAGCGAAGACATTGGCTCCTGAAAAATCATCGCGATCTCATGGCCCCGAATCGTTCGCATATGGTGCTTGTCGAGAGACAGCAATTCGGTATCCCCGAATTTGATTTTCCCGCCGATTTCGACGCCGGCCTCTTGCAGCAGGCCCATAACCGACATCGCCGTCACGCTTTTGCCGCAGCCGGACTCGCCGACGATGCAGACGGTTTCCCCTGGCAATATCCGCAGGCTCACCTGGTCAACCGCCTTGATCGTTCCTTCTTCCGTCGTAAAATGCGTACTCAGTCGCTCTATCTCCAGCAAAGCTGACATTTATCGTTCACCTACCTGTTCATTTTGGGGTCCAGCACATCGCGCAAACCGTCGCCGAACAGATTGATGGCGATGACGGTGGCGAAAATCGACAACCCCGGCGGAATCCACAGCCAGGGATGCTGCTGGAAGTCGATCATATTGTTGGCGGCGTCGATCATGTTGCCCCAGGTGGGCGTCGGCGGCATGACGCCAAGCCCGAAGAAGCTCAGCACCGATTCGCTCAAAATCGCCCCGCCGATGTTCAGCGTCGCCATAACGATGATCAGCGGAATGAGATTCGGCAGCAGGTGGCGGATCAGCTTACGCCGGTCGCGCAGTCCCAGCACTACCGCCGCCTGCATGAATTCCCGCTCCCGCAGGCTGAGCATCTGGCCGCGGATCATCCGCGCTAGCCCCGGCCAGTTGACCAGGCTGAGCATCAGCATAACGATGTACATGCGGTAATCGGTCGGCACCTTCCATTCCGACAGCAGCGCGCCGGAGATGAACAGCAGCGGCAAACCTGGGATCGTCAGCAGCAGGTCGGCCAGCCGCATGATGATCTGGTCGACGATGCCGCGGTAATACCCGGCGATAGCTCCGAGCAGCGTGCCGAGGAACACGGACAACACCATCGAGGCCAAGCCGACGGTCAGCGAAATGCGGCCCGCCTGCAGCACCCGGACGAGCACGTCCCGGCCCAGCTTGTCGGTGCCCAGCCAATGCTGCCAGCTCGGCGGCTTGTTCATGAACGCCATGTTGATTTTGTTGTCAGCGTAAGGCGAAAACAGCGGTCCTAAGAAACAGGCGATAAACATGAAGGCGACGACAACGAAACCGGACACGGCCAGTTTATTGCGAAGCAGCCGACGCAGCGACTGCCGCCACAGCGACGGCTGCTTGAGTGCGGAAGCGGGGACGGCCGCTTGGCCCGGCTGCGATATTTTTTCCTGGAATAAGGTCATTTCACTTAGCCCCCTTAATGCAGCCGGACGCGCGGATCGGCGACGCGGTACAGCAGATCCGACAGCAGCGTTCCGATGACGGTCAAAATCGCAATCAGCATCGTAAAGCCCATCAGCAGCGGATAATCTCTAAGCGAAAAAGAGGACATATACAGTTGCCCGATGCCCGGCCAGTTGAAAATCTTCTCAATGATCAGCGAACCGCCGAACAAGGCGGGCAGTTCGAAGCCGACCAGCGTGATCGCCGGCAGCAGCGCGTTGCGCAGGGCGTGTCGGTAGAGCACCTTGCTCTCTTTCAGCCCTTTGGCACGGGCGGTCCGGATGTAATCCTGCTTGATGACGTCGATCATGTTGGTGCGGAAATAACGCGTCAGCGAACCGACGCCCAAAATGGTCATAACGATCACCGGCAGTGTCATATGATGGATCACTTCCTTGACATAAGCCAGTCCGGTGGCGTTGCTGCCGGTCGTAATCATGCCGCCCGGCGGCAGCCATTTGAAGTCGACGGCGAGAATCTTGATCAGAAACAGGCCGATGAAAAACGACGGCAGCGACATCGCGGCAAAAATCAGCAACAGCACCAACGTATCAAACCAGGAATACTGCTTGTAGGCTGAAACGACGCCAACGACGACCGCGATGAACCAGGTCAGAAACGTCGACACCGCCGCCAGCAGGAACGAATTCCAGATGTAGTCGTTGAACAGTGCCAGCACTGGCTTTTGCTGGGCCAGCGAGTAGCCGAAGTCGCCGTGGAAGGCGTTTTTCATCCAAACGGCGTACCGTTCCAGGACCGGCTTGTTCAAGCCGTAGATTTCCCGCAGCTCGGCCTTCCGCTCC
Source organism: Paenibacillus lacisediminis (assembly GCF_046567315.2). Classification (NCBI taxonomy): domain Bacteria; kingdom Bacillati; phylum Bacillota; class Bacilli; order Caryophanales; family Paenibacillaceae; genus Paenibacillus; species Paenibacillus lacisediminis. Next base: position 27,238 of record NZ_JBKIAX020000025.1, read on the forward strand.
GGCGTCAGCTTGATGTTGCCGCTGATGAAGTCGCCGGGCGTCAGCGCGTACAAGCAGAAGATCAGCAGCGAGGCGGCGAGCAGGATCGCCGCCATGTAAATCAATCGTTTGGCGATATATGTGCTCATTGCTCTTATTGCAGCGTCCAGTTCGGCAGACTGGAGGACAGGCCGGTAAACGGGCTGACGGACAGATTTTGAATGCGGCCGTTATAGGCGTATACGGTCTTTTTGTTTCATCCTTCTCCCTCCCATTTGCCTGAAAACAGATCGTGGCTTATCATACTCTTAAATTCCGATAAGATAACTCGACTATATGCTTTTACCATTATACGGATGACAATTTGTTCTGTAAATAGAGAACTTATTTGTTTTTCTTTATTCAGAGAATTTCAAAATATAACTGCAAAATAAAAAAACAGGCCGATCATGGTGGTGTTTGACCATAATCGACCTGCCCGTAAGGGCCGGCTCTTCTTCTTTGGGAAAAACAGAGACATTTTGGAGATCAAAATCAGGCTACCTAAGCGACTCCTGACTGAGAAAAACATAAGGATAAAAAACGTCGCTATTTCGGCGATATTCGTCCATTTGAGAGAAATAGAGGAAATTTATGTCGTTATTTTTTAGGATCGCAAAAAAATACCCGCTTTCCGGACCATTCTTGGAAAATAAGTCCATAAAATGCCGCTAATGGGGATGAACATGCTAAGCACCGGATAATAAGTGCATAAAATGCCGCTATTTTAAAGGCCGGCGGTTCGTTGCAAAAAGTCTAACGGTTGTGATCGACGCTATTGGGGTAAAAACGAGCGGATTCAAAATGTAACGGTTGCCAGCGAGCCTATTCCCGCTTTAATTGCAGTAATGGGGCGGTTTCGCCTAAATAAGCGCGAATACAACCGTTAGCGCAGAAAATGTCCCGGATTGCCTGATCAGTCGAGATCATTCGAGATTAACCGTAAGTTAAGCGCCGATTTCCCGAGGTTGAGCTCCTTTTGCCGTTTTACCGTCACTTTTGCGGCCTAATATAATCAACCAGCTTCCGGTGCATCACATCCAGCATCTCCGCACGCAGGCTGTATTCGGTGACCGTCTCTCCCTCGAAGTGGGCCCGGAGGAAGCCGCCGCTACGCAGCTTGGACACGTGATCGTGCGTTATCCCTTTCGACAATTGCAAATGGCGGACAATTTCGGTAAACGTTCGCGGGCCCTCGCTTAAGTAACGGAGGATTTTCAGCCGGCTTTGCTCACCGAGCGCCCGGATCATGCGGTATTCCTGCGGCGGAAAATCCGTTTCCTCGGCGAAGTAGATTCGCGCCGCATAATGGCATAACGTTACCTTACCAAAGTGATAAATGACGTTCATCGGCTGAAAATGATACTGCGGCACCAGCACCAGTTGCTCCAGCCCTTCCTTCGGTGCAAACGCCAGCCCATTGGTCGTCTGTTCAACAAACGCCAACGGGTCGGCGGCACCGTCCAGTTCCGCTCTGCGATGTCCGGCTTCCGCCCGCAGCGCGCCCGGCACCGCCGGATCCAGCCGGCGGAAATACTGCTCGTTCCACATGGACAACACCTCGAGCGTCCGTGAGCGGTAAAGCCCCATATCCTTGGGGAACTGCTGGGTGTATCCGGCGGTCAGCTCATATAAATCGCCCGGTGTCTTGGCCTCCAGCCAAGCGAGGAAGGCTTCCGGCGCCAGTCCGTCCGGACACAGATAGGTCAGCAGGTAGGTGATTTTCCAATCGCTGTCGACTTCCATCTCGTTCAGCATGAAGGCGAACTCGGGCGTCAGAAGGTTTAAAGTTTCCTTGACCCAGGCCGGGGCAAGGTCGATTTTTTTATGCGACTTGCGGCAAATAATTGTATGTAGACTGCTCAATAGCTCATACCGGGGTTCAAATGTTATGTTCACGCGGTAATCCAATTCCACACGCCCCTTTCTCTCTCTATTATAGCGTGCTTCCCCCCAATTCAGGCAAAACATCAAATCAAGCAACACAACAATTCGAGTAAGAAAAACGTCTGATGGCATCCTTTAATGGCTCTGACTTCTACTTTGGACGTTACTCTAACGGACACCAACGACCTTATCCGCCCATTTCCCGGGTATTTCAAAGCCTAACGGACACAGGCGACCCTATTTCGCTCTAAACCCATTCATCCTGGGCGTTTTGTGGTAAATAACGTCATCTGTGTCCGTTACATTTTGCAAACCTCCGTTTTTCCGAAAATAACGGCTCTGGTGTCCCTTAGCCCCCAAATTTCTCTTCTTCTCCCCTCTCTACCTGCGCATCGTCCTCTACCATGACCGAAATTTTATAAATTATAAGGTCAAAAAAAAGAACCTGAGGTTCTCACCTCAAGTCCTCCCCTAACTGACTGTACGCGGCCTTTCCAACCGGCTGATCCCGGGGATGTGCAGTGTGGACCACTGCGGCCGCAAATGGTCGACGGTGGCCACCGCGACGGTCATGTCGTCGTGGATGACGTTTTTCTGATAGCGGATGACCGATTCAAGCAGACAATCGGCGATTTCCTGCGGATCGTCGGCCCCGATCTCCTGGATCAGCCGCTTGATCCACAGCTCTTTGTTCACGGCCGGTCCAGGCGCATCGTAAATGCCGTCAGTCATCATGATCAGCGTATCGCCGGGATACAGCTGCACCGTCACCAGATCGACCTCGATGTCCTGGATAATCCCAATCGGCAGGTTGCTCGCCGAAACTGGGATCACCTCCTTCCCGCGTTTGATAAAGCTTGGGGAGGACCCAATCTTCATAAAGATCGTACGCGCCGTATATTGGTCGATCAGCGCCATATCCACCGTGGCGTACACCTCGTCCGGCGAGCGCAGCATCAGGATCGAGTTAACCGATTTGATCGCCAACGTCTCCTCCATGCCCGACTGCAGCAGCTGTTCGAGAATGCTGAGCGCCGTGCTGCTTTCCAGACGCGCCCGCTCCCCGTTGCCCATGCCATCGCTGATGGCTACCGCATAGGTGCCGTTGCCCAGCTCCTTGGCGCTGAAGCTGTCGCCGGACAGCAAATCGCCCCCTTTTGCCGTGCCGGCCACCCCGGTCGTAATTTCAAACGCTTTGGCCGAACCGAACGTAACGGTCGCAAGCCCCTCTTTTCCCCCGTGCATCGTCTCGTTTATCACCGCGATATGCTCGCCCAAGATATCTGACAGCAGCGGAGCAATAATTTTCCGGCATTCATCAAACCCGCGCGTGTAAGCATGCACGATTTCGATCTCCACGTTGCCGTGATCCAAATTGACGATATCAATGCTGTGGATCGACAAGCCCATTTTTTCCAAAGCCTCGCGGATTTGCTCCTCCTGCCGGTACATGGCTTGTCCTTCCCGCTTGATTTCCTTCGCCAGGTCCTCCATCACCTGGGACACCCCGGACAATTGCTCGGCCACCAGCTGCCGGCTGTCGTATATTTGCTGTTTCCAGTGCATATCATGTTGGTAGAGTTCATATTCCCGCTTCATCACGTCCAGCACCTGGTCGGTTTTGACGCAAAGCTTGCCCCACCGCGGCGGCAGCTCGTCCGAAAGAATGTCCGGCTTCTCTTCAATGGCCGTCATCATCTCCGTCATCAATTTATAGGTCTGATAAAATTTGCCGTCCCAGCACGTGCCACGGCGGTAACAGGTGGCGCAAGCTCCTTCCGTTACGGCATTCATGAAATGGTCGATTTCCTCGCCGCGCTTGGCGATTTCACCCGAACTGGAAACTTGGCCAAAGCTTCGGGACAGCTGCTTAAAGACTTGGGAGAACTGCGCCACCCGCTCGGCCGTAATGTCGCGCACCCGCTTGGCATATTCATGCTGCGTTTTCACATGCTCCTGCGTGCCGGGAACATATTTGGCGATCATATTCACCGTTTTTTTGGGGGTCAAAAGAAACAGCAGTACCGCAGCGCAGCTCTCCCAAGTCGAGGACATGACGTCCGCAGGTCCGGCAATGTAAATAGAAAGAATCGAGGAACCGAGCAGCATGCCGAAGCCGACGGCCCATTTTCGCCCTTCCCGCATCATGCCGGCGAGCATGCCGGAAAAGGCCAGTAAGCTCATTTGATAGAGCGCCGACGTATCGGCCAAGCTTAAGATAAGCCCGGTTATGACGCCAACCGACGCGCCAAGCGGAGCGCCGCCCACGAAAGCGAACAGCAGAATCAAATAGCGGGACAGCACGTGCTCAGCGGACAACCCGGAAATTTCCCATCCGACCGTGCCGGTCATAACCGAGGCAAGCAGGATGACGAGACATAAAATTTCCTCGCCCCGCAGGTGGTAGTGTCTTTTGCGGTAGGTAAAGACGGGGACCGCCTGGATAAATACCAGCGTGAGTACGAAACTGAGCAGCGCGTCCATCACGGTCATCGTCAGCGCGTACCAGGTCAGCGACGGCCCGATGACCGCACCGAACAGTCCGACGAAAAACGTGCTTGTAAACACCATGATCGGCGCATAGGAAATGTCCGCCCGCTCAAACGCTTCCAGTCCTTTTTGCAGCAAATAAAAAATGAGCAGCTCCACCGCAATCTGGGCGGCATGCACCTGTGCTCCCGGCGTGAACATGGCCCCCGCCACCATCACCGCCGCCGTTACCATAGCTATGTCCCGCCGCATGAACACCATGACAGCAAAAAAAGCAACCGCGAACGGCGCCAGCTCGTCCAATATCGTCGCCCGCCCCAGCAGGAAACTCATCAGGATCAGCAGCCCGTTCCATTTGCTCGCCGCAAGAAAACGAGCGGCCCGCCCAATGACCGGCAGATTTAAAATTTCGTTCCACCACGCCTCTTTATTCCACGCCTTTTCCTTTTTCAATCCTGGAAACAGAGTGACATTCCACTTGTTCAACATCCTGGCACCGCCTTTTCCAAATTTGTAAGGTATGTCCCATTATAGGAGCGCGGAAGCGGAAAGTTTGTCAGATACCGGAGGAGCGTCCAAAGAAATTTCCGACAAATTGAGAGGGGTTTACGAAACGGCGCGAATGCAGGCCCGCCATGGCGATGGTTGCCCCGAAGCGTCCCTATGTTCGCATGGACTTTGCAATGCGGACGCCGCCAAGGGAGCATAATCCTCGTAAAATTGCGTAAGAACCTGTCGGCAAAAGCGGACAGCCGACAAAACCTCCTTTGCTCCAGCAAAAGCTACGGATTCGCCGGGGATGGCCGCAAAAAAGCGCACAAAAAACCGCAGGCGCTGATCACCTGCGGTGGGTCTGAAGTTTTTGATCACTTTAGGGTTACATTCGTTTGGCACCGCGTCCGCCGCGTTTGCCTTCCGTGTTCTTCTTGAGCGATGAAATCCGCTCCTCGCTGTCCTTAAGGAATCGAGATACTTTGTCTTCGAAGGAAGATTTGTTGGCTGGGGGCTTGAAAGAGCGTCCTCCACGGTCCCGATTGAATCCGCCGCCCGGACGGTCTCCGTCTCTTCCGCTTGGCCGATCCGGTCTTGGTGCGCGAGGCGGTCTGGCCTCTACCGGTTTGTCAACAGCCTGTTTGATGGAAAGTCCGATCTTACCGTCCTTATCGACATTGATTACCTTGACGGTAACCGTGTCGCCAATCTTCAGATGATCGTTAACGTCTTTAACGTAATTGTCGGCGATCTCCGAGATGTGAACGAGACCCGTGACACCTCCTGACAGATCCACAAATGCTCCGAAATGCGTGATGCCTGTCACTTTTCCCTCTAACTTGGTGCCCACTTCAATTGCCATAAAATAAAATGATCCTCCCTTAAAAATATACAGCCAGGCCTCGAAATTCATGACTGCGGTGATTTGATTATACCGAATGACTGAAACAAGGTCAACAGACGTATATCCCGCATGGGGTCAGTTATTTCCGGTTTCGGATTCCGATACCCTAACCGGAATTTCCCCGGGTTTATACAGCCCGTATTTCTTCATGGCAATTTGACCGATATATTCGGGGTCCTTCAGACGGTTCACTTCATATTTAAGCTGGTTCAAACTTTCTTCAGTTTGCTCCTTGGAGGCCTGCGTCTTGGCAAGCTGCTGCGACTTTCCGCCGATCTCTTCGGATTGGGAAATATACGTATACGCCGCCCAGCCGAGGAATACGATCATAAAACCTAGCCACAACCGGAGCCGCCGCCGTCCCCCGACGCTTCCGGGTTTTTGAGAATTCCGAGGATTTTTTGACATCTTTGGATTTGTCGTAACCGCACGCATCAGGGACACCTCCTTAAAGCATCACTCTTTGATAAACCAGCGTAACAAACGCATAATACGTTTCTTCCAGGCATCCAGCCAACTCCTAAGTCTGCTCAGCCCTTCCGGGATCCGTAGCCGCTTCCACATAGGCCTGAAGGCCCAGGCAATTATCTTCCATAACGGCAGCAGCGTGATCCGCCCGAGAAACAGCAGCACGATCCAGACAAAACCGAACAGAAGCTTGGCTCCTTTAAACAACCAACGGAGCGGAGCAATGATGAACAGCTGGATAATCCTTACGATAAATCGGTAAATTTGGGTAGTTATCCATATTAACATTAACACAAATCGTTCCGTTAGAACACTAAGGAGCAAAAAATAAATCCAAATACCTAGAAACAACCCGAGAAAAACATAGAACCTTAGTTCCCCGTGGTTGCTGTGGTATAACATGCGGAATACAAACAAGGCGGCTGCCGCCCAATACACCAGGTCAAGGGCATGGACGCTCCAGCGGGGAAAACGGAATTGTCCCGAGACGACGCGATAGCTGTCAAAGACGATCCCCATAATCCCCCCGGAGGCAAACATCCATAGAAGGGTTACCCACTGCGTTTCCAGGTTCATCGGAACAGTTTGCCGAGCAAACCCTTGCCGGACGGATGAGAGCCCTGTTCCAAATACGACAAAGTGTTGACCAGGCCTTCAATGCTGACAAGCCCTTGCTCGAGGTTCAGGTTTTTAATATGTAAATTTTGTCCGCGGATCGTCAAATGCCCTAATTCGGTCTGCAGCAGAAACTCCTCATTGTCGAAGCTTTCCACATTGAGGACTCCCGAAATCTCCAGCAGCTTGCGATTCATTAAATGCAGCTCCTGGTGTTTTCCTTTCATTTGTTCGACCATGGCATGTACCCCTCCTTCTTACCAATAGCTTATGGACGAATTGTCGGCTTTAGAACCGGATAACTTCACAAGACTTCAACCTGATTTCAACATGCTTAAGTGACTTTCTTTACAGGATTTGGCAGGCTGTTTTTTTACGATAATTACGGATGCAATAAAAGCGGCTTTTGGAGGCGAATCCTGATGGAGCAAGATAGCAAAGAAGGGGCCGAACATGAGGGAAAATACCGCTGGGAATCCGATCCCCTTGGCAAAAAAGCGATTCCCGCGGACGTTTATTACGGGATTCATACGGCGCGGGCCATGGACAATTTTCCGGTCAGCGGAAGGCCGGTCAACCGCCGCCTGATCGCGGCGCTCGTGCTGGTGAAAAAAGCGGCCGCCGCCGTAAACGGCAAGCTGGGCCTGATTCCGGCGGGAGTGGCGGAAGCGATCGTTTGGGCGTGCGACGAAATCACCGCAGGCGCGCTGCAGGACCAGTTTACGGTTGACGCGCTGCAGGGCGGGGCGGGCACCTCCACCAACATGAACGTCAACGAGGTTGTGGCCAATCTGGCCATCGAACGGCTTGGCGGGCAAAAAGGCGACTACGGGCTGGTTCATCCGCTAAATCACGTCAATTGCTGCCAGTCGACCAACGACGTGTACCCGACCGCGCTGCGCATCGCCGCGATCCGGCTGCTGCGCCCGCTCAGCGAGGCTTACGCCTCCTTGCAGGAAGCGCTGCAGGAGAAGGAGCGGGAATTCGCGGACACGCTCAAGCTGGGCCGCACGCAGCTGATGGACGCCCTGCCGATGATGGCCGGACAAGGGTTCGGCGCCTATGCCAAAGCGGCCGCGCGCGACCGGTGGCGGTTGTACAAGGCGGAGGAGCGGCTGCGCGAGATTCCGCTCGGCGGCACCGCCATCGGGACGGGGCTTGGGGCTCCGCGGTCATACAGCTGCCAGGTCGCGGAGATGCTGCGGGATTTGTCGGGGCTGGGTCTCGCCCAAAGCGAATATCCAATGGACCTGACGCAAAATTGGGACGTCTTTGTCGAGGTGTCCGGCCTGCTGAAGGCGGCGGCCGTCACCCTGCTCAAAATCGCCGGCGATTTACGTTTGCTGGCCTCCGGCCCGGCCGGCGGCATCGGCGAGTACGTGCTGCCCGCCGTTCAGGCCGGCTCCTCGATCATGCCGGGCAAGGTCAACCCGGTCATGGCCGAGATGGCCGGGCTGACCGCCATGCGGGTGATCGCGAACGATGCGGCGATCACCCTGGCGGCCGCCGGCGGCCAGCTCGAACTCAACGCGTTTGGCCCGCTGATCGCCGATTCCCTGTTGGAATCGCTGGAGACCCTGCAGCGTGCCGTGGAGCTGTTCGAGCGGCGCTGTGTGCGCGGGATCGCCGTGAACGAGGCGGCGTGCCGCGCGCATTTGCAGCGCTCCACCGTGCTGGCGACAGCCCTCGTCCCCCATTTGGGGTACGAGCTTGCCGCCGAAATCGCGGGTGAGGCCAGCCGGGAAGGCAAAACCGTGGAGCAGGCCGCCCTGGAACGCGGGCTGCTGACCGCCGAGCAAGCGGCCCGGATTCTGAACCCGCTTGAAGTGACCAAGCCGGGGATTCCCGGCAAATAGAAGGAGGAACGCGAGATGAGCTTAAACGCTACGCCGCGCGGAGAGCGGACGCATATTACGGTGTTGGGACGGACGAATGCCGGAAAATCCAGTGTGGTTAACGCCATGACGGGTCAGGATATTTCCGTGGTGTCCCCGGTTCGGGGGACGACAACCGATCCGGTATATAAAGCGATGGAACTGCTCCCGCTGGGACCGGTCGTGCTGGCCGACACCGCCGGACTCGATGACGAGGGCCTGCTCGGCGGACTGCGCAAGCAAAAAACGCGGGAACTGATAGAGCGCACCGATCTCGCTTTGCTGGTGATCGATGCGGCGGAGGCCCTGCTGACAGGAGCCGATGGTTTTTATCCGGACCTGCTCGCTGAGTTGAAGAAGAAAAACATTCCGGTGGTCGGGGTGCTGAATAAAATCGACACCATCGATGAGGTGGATAGGGCGCGGGCCCGGGTGAAGGGACAATTGGGGCTGGAGTGCGTACCGTTCAGCGCCACGGCGGGGACGGGCGTGACCGAGCTTACGAAAGCGATCACGGGCGCGCTCCCTCACGATGACGACCGTTTCCGGATTGTCGGCGACCTGCTCTCCCCCGGTGACGTCGTTGTGCTGGTCGTGCCGATCGACAAGGCCGCCCCTAAAGGCCGGCTGATTTTGCCGCAGCAGCAGACGATCCGCGATATTTTGGAGAGCGACGCCATCGCCGTCGTAACCAAGGAGCATGAGCTGCGGGCAACGTTGGAGCGATTGAAGGGCAACCCGCGGATGGTCATCACTGACTCGCAGGTTTTTCTTAAAGTGGCTGCTGATACCCCAAAAGAAGTGCCGCTGACCTCGTTTTCCATTTTGTTCGCCCGCCATAAAGGCGATTTGGGCGAGCTGGTCAAAGGCGCGCGGGCCGTCGAAAATCTGCGCGACGGGGATCATGTGCTGATCGCGGAAGCCTGCACCCACCATCGGCAGTCCGACGACATCGGCTCCGTCAAAATTCCGCGTTGGCTGCGCCAGGTGACGGGGAAACAGCTGCATATCGAGCAATTCTCCGGCCATAGTTACCCGCCGGACCTGACCCGCTATGCGCTGATCGTCCACTGCGGCGCCTGCATGCTGAACCGCCGCGACATGCTGCATCGCCTCGACGAGGCCCGAGCCGCCGGCGTGCCGATCGTCAACTACGGCGTATTGATCGCCTACATCCACGGCGTGTTCCCGCGGGCGATCGAGCTGTTCCCCTCCGCCATGATGGCGTGGGAGGAGTCGGCGGTTTTGTAGGTGCGAACCCATACTTTAGGCGCGTGTTAGGTTCGTGCGCGGGGAAGGGATGGACAATGGGGGCACGCGTATAGGGGATGGGAAATGGGCGTACGCCTCCGCTGACGGAAATAGCGGTAATTTGGGGTGTTATTCCGGGACCTGCCCTCTCCCCGCGCAAAATAGCGGAGCTTTTCGGCCCTATTTGGCGATCAAGCCTGGAAATGACCCTCTTTATCGTCATGTTGCTAAAATAACGCCAAAAAATCCCCCTATTTCTGCAGAACTCCCTTTTTTGGCGAGAATAGAGACCTTTTTTACCGTTATTTTCCCCAACCCGGGTAATAAGAAAGACGCCTGACGGCGTCCTTTTTATTCTAGCTCAATTAATGGCTCTGACTTCTACTTTGTACGCTGCTCTAACGGACACCAGTGACCTTATCCGCCCATTTCCCGGGTATTTCCCAGCCTAACGGACACACATGACCCTATTTCACTCTAAACCTGTTCATCCAGGCCGATTTGAGGTAAATAAGGGCATGTGTGTCCGTTACATTTTGCAATCCTCCGTTTTTCCGAAAATAACGGCGCTGGTGTCCCTTAGCACCCACGCCCCTCTTCTCCTTCTCTCTCTACCTGCGCTTCGCCTTCTACCTTGCCCGAAATTTTATAAATTCTAAAGGTTAAAAAAAAAGCATGCCCCGCCTAAACGGGACATGCTCATGGCCTACCGCGAATCAGGTCCAATCCAGACCGTTATCCTTCGCGATCGGCTCTTCCTTAATCAAGGTATACAAGGTCGCAGCTTCATCCTTGCGAGTTGTTTCGGCCAGGCGTTCAACGCGGACGGTAACCAGCTTTTGGCCGAACTGCACCGTAATTTCGTCGCCCACCTTTACTGTGCTGCTCGGTTTGGATTCGCGTCCGTTGATGAGAACTCTTCCTTGTTCGGAGACATCTTTTGCAACCGTACGCCGCTTAATTAACCGTGATACCTTCAGGAATTTATCAAGACGCATTATTTTACAGCTTCTTTAAGTTTGTTGCCCGCTTTGAATGCCGGAACATTGGATGCCGGGATTTCAATCGTTTTGCCCGTTTGCGGGTTACGGCCCGTGCGGCCGGAACGTTTGCGGGTTTCGAACGTGCCGAAGCCGATCAATTGTACTTTGTCTCCGCCAGCAAGAGCTTCCGTGATTTCACCGAGAAAACCGTTCAATACGGATTCCACGTCTTTTTTCGTCAAACCGCTTTTGCTGGAAATGTTGTTGATCAGATCTGTTTTGTTCATTAATAATGCCTCCCAATAAATAAAAAAATAGGTGATACCTTGGCACTACAGGCAAAAGGCCTGCCCTTAAGCCATAACGATATCTTTGTAACAGTATTCTTGCTTCGTATTGAAATTCCTGCCCGCACGGGAACTTTTTTTTGGTTTTTTCGCAAAAAAACCGAATTTTAGGCCTTTTTTCCCATCATTCCCGTTCTTTCGACTTAGCTTCCTCCCAAAATGCGTCCATTTCTGACAAAGTGCTATCACCGGGCGTTTTTCCCTGGGCTTTCAGCCGTTCCTCCACATAATGAAACCGCCGGGTGAATTTGGCGATCGTCCGCGCCAGAGCCTGCTCCGGGTCTACACCAATATACCGCGCGGCGTTGACCACCGAGAACAACACGTCACCCAATTCGAGCTCCTGTGCCTCTGGATCCTGCTTGTCCTCCACCGCCTGCTTCAGCTCGGCGATCTCCTCCTCCAGCTTGTCCCATACCCCGTCGATGTGCTCCCAGTCAAAGCCTGCCTTAGCGGCTTTCTTCTGCAGCTTGTAAGCCTTCATCAAAGCCGGCAAATCGCGCGGCACGCCGCTGAGAGCCGACTGCTGCTCGGGTTCTATGCCTTTGCGCCGCTTTTCCTCCGCTTTCATCGCTTCCCAGTTGTTCAGCGCCGCCTCGGCATCCTCCGCGCTCAAATTGCCGAATACGTGCGGATGGCGGTAAAGCAGCTTTTCGTTCAATTCGCGGATGACATCGTACACCGTAAAAGTGCCCAGCTCTTCTTCCATCTGGGAATGGAGCATGATTTGCAGCAGCAGATCGCCCAGTTCCTCACGCATATGGTCGGGATCGTCGTCATCGATCGTTTCGAGCACCTCATACGTTTCTTCGATGAGGTTTTTGCGGATCGACTGATGCGTTTGCTCGCGGTCCCAAGGGCATCCGCCGGGGCTGCGCAGAATCGTCACGATTTCGTGCAGGCGCTCGAAGCTGCGGATGCGTAAGGACTCGTCCTCGCTGGCCGGCACGTAAACGAGCGACAGATTGCCGTAGCCGTCGACACGGTCCAGCTCATACAGCGGAATGCGCCGGATCTGCTCCTGTCCGCTGACGCCAAGGGCATGTCCGACGACAACTGGATAATCGTCGGGGAACACCTCCATTAGCCCGAGCTTCACCTCAGACGCGGTAAGCTGGTCATACACCTGACCGATCAGCGTATGCCGGCGGGAATCGATCCGTCCCACGCCAACGTCAGTCGCGTCAAGCAGCGCAAACCCTTCGATCGGGTCAAACCCGAGGCGGACAAACGCTTCGTCCAGGAAGCTCTCGCCCCCAATGATCTCCAGCGCGATTCCCGCCTGCGGGCAGCGCTCGCGCAGCAGCTTGACCGTCGCCTCGGCAACCATCGGGTGCCCGGGCACAGCATAGACGATTTCCATGCCTGCCGGGCCATATTCGGCCCGTCTAAGCAGCCGTGCGGCGATTTCCTCATAGACGGAAGGAAAATCCTCCTTCGCTTCGTATACGTCGTCAAACGAAACGAACGACACTCCCGTCTCCTCCAGCCAGGCTACGACCGGATGGTCTTTCGTCCGCACGTACACCTCTCCCGCCCCCTGAAGGCGTTTCAGGCTTCCCAAGGTCAGCTTGTCGGGATCGCCCGACCCGAGCCCGACGACCGTAATGCGAGCGCTCATGCTCTCTTCCTCCCTCTGCTTCAGTCCGTTTCTGCATGTACCTAATATACCACTGCCGGGGCAAAATATGAAATCAGGCCGGGCAAGCAAAACCGCGCTGCGGACAACGCCGCACTCTAACGGACTGAGAAGACGCTAAAAGGAAATTTCCGCATTATTTCCCGAGCTAACGGACACAGGAGACGCTATTGCCGGAAAATTGGCTGTTTTGGCAGCCATTTTGACTAATTAACGTCTCTCATGTCCGTTAGAGCGGAATATGGCGGGAAATTGGGCGCTTAAGGGCTCTGGTGTCCGTTAGCCTGGTGGCCGGGGACGTTCGTGCTTCAGTGGTCTGCAGCGAGCAGCGGCCGCCATGGCCTGAGGCAACGATCGCGGTTAGGCCTCTGGCGGGCAGCACCGGCCGCGGCAGCGAGCGCCTACGCCGAACGCGCTACGGCAGCAGCCGCAGCTTCCGAAGCCGCGCCAGCAGCTTCGGCCCGATCCGCGGCAGAGCGCCGAGCTCTGCCGCGCTGAGCAGCCGCGTGCGCAGCACCGCGGCGGCAAACACGGCTGCGCCAAGCAGCACGCCGAGCAGGCTCTCCGCCGCGGCCGCCATGCGGCCGGGCGGCAGCAGCTCGGCGACGGCGAGGCGCAGCGCCGTCACCGCGGCGGCCAGCGCCAGAAGGGCCGCCGCCGGGCGCAGCAGCGCGTCCCGCAGGCGCGGACGCAGCCCCACGCGGCGTAGCAGCAGCGCGGCGTTAAGCGCGGCGGCCGCGCCGTAGGCGGCGATGCTGGCGATGGCCGCGCCGGTGATGCCGAGCTGCGGCACGAGCAGCGCGTTCAACGCCGCCTTGAGCAGCGCCGCCGCGAGCAGGTGCAGCGCCGGCGCACGCTGGGCGCCAAGCCCCTGCAGCAGCGCGCTAGTCACGACCATAAGCGCGCTGGGCGCAGCCGTCCAGGCGATCCAGGCAAACGTGGCGCTGCCAGCCGCATCCTCATAGAGCATCACATTGATCGGCTGCGCGAGCAGCGCCAGCCCCACGGAGGCCGCCAGCCCGATCAGCCAAAACCAGCGCAGCGCGGTTTGCGTTTGCCTGCGGATGGCGGCGATGTCGGATTTCATCCGCAGTTCGGCCATCGCCGGGATAAACAGCACCGACAAAGAAGTAGCCAGCATGGTCACGAGCTGAACAAGCGGGATGCCCCGGTTGTATATGCCTACCTGCCCCATAACGCGAATCTCGTCCCCATGGACATTCAACAGCCGTGGCAGCGAGAACGTGTCCACCAAGCTGATTAACGGGACCGCTAAAGCGGCCAAGCTAATCGGAATCGCGTATTTCAGCAGCGCCCGGAGAAGCTCACGTCTAGCCTTTGACGGCAGTCCCGTGTTACCCGGATTGCCCGCCCCCGGCAGTCCTTCCCTTCGCACATAAACCCGCCAATATAACAACATGACCAGCAGGCTGGCCGCCGCTCCCGCCGATGAGCCGGCCAGCGCACCGCCGGCCAACGCGGGGTCGCCTACCGGAATCCGGCTCAAATAGAGCAGCAGCGCGATCATGACGGTGACCCGCACCGCTTGTTCGGTAACCTGGGACACCGCCGTCGGCACCATATTTTGCAGGCCTTGATAATATCCCCGCAGCGCGGCGCTGACCGGGTAAAACAGCAATGCCGGCGCAGCCGCCTGCAAGGCCGGGACGATCAAGCTGCTGCCGATCAAACGGGCCAGCAGCGGAGCTCCAAAGTACAGCAGGATAGCTCCCGCCACGCCGAACACCGTCATCATGGCCGCCGCCAGCCGCAAAACCTCCCGTTGTTCCGGTTCATTCCCGACCGCATGGCGTTCCGCCACAAAACTGGATACGGCGGCCTGAAAACCCGATGTAGTCAACGTAATAAGCAGCGTATAAAAAGGATAGACGGTGTTGTAAATGCCAAAAACCCCGTCGCCTCCGATGTTTTGCAGCGGTATTTTCTGCAAAGTGCCCAGCAGCTTGGTCAAAATCGCCGCCAGGCTTAAGATGGCCGCTCCCTTCAGGAGCTTGGAAGCCAAGGTTCCGCTCGGTTCTTTCATGGTTTCCCTTTCTGTGCAATTCAGATAATGGACATGCCACAGCTTGCAGGTTCCATTATATGACGAAACCAAGGGTTACGGCTAATTTTGTGCTCAACGCAAAAAACTTACACATCCGCTCCGAACGGCTGGCCGCCGCGTAAATCGGGGGTGTGTAAGTTTGAGAATAGCACAGGTGAGAGGAGTCCTGGTTATTGTTCCATTTGCTTGGCCAGAAAGCCGGCGGCCGTTTCCGCCATTTTCGACTCCAAATCCGACATCTTCACGGAATTATCCTTCGTTAACAAAATGACAGTCCCGATCGGGTCGCCTCCGGCAATAATCGGTGCGATTACGAAAGAAGAGATGTTCTCCGGATGGTCCTTCGTAATTTCGTATTCGCCGGATTCCGTTTCCATTAAGATTTTGCGTCCATCCATGCTGTTTTCCAGCAGCGTACTGATCGGCTTGTCCAAATATTCTTTTTTCGAAGCCCCCGCCACCGCAATGAGCGTATCCCGGTCAGAGATCAGCGTAACATGTCCCGTACTTTCGTACAGAGATTCGGCATATTCCTTGGCAAAATCACCCAATTCCCCGATCGGCGAATACTTTTTCAAAATGACTTCTCCGTCGCGGTCCACAAAAATTTCCAACGGATCTCCTTCGCGAATCCGCAAGGTCCGGCGAATTTCCTTAGGGATGACGACGCGGCCCAAATCATCAATACGGCGTACAATACCAGTAGCTTTCATGTCACATGTTGCCCCGCTTTCTTAGAAGTTTTGAACTACTGCTTCCTCGGATATAGCCTAATCAAAAACCAGTTCTATATACGATCTCTTATGCAAAAATCTGCCGGACGCAGACGAAAGTGCGATCCAAGCTTGCGGAATGCCGCTGACCGATGCCTGAGGCGAACAGGGGATTGGCTGTACCTGTGATTCTGTGCTTAGTATTCATCCCTGAGGAGCACCTTATTCATCATAATCAACCATCATTTTTAAAAAATAGCCCTGCCCCCCCATAAATGTTTGGTTAAGAAAAACCGTCGGAGACATACACTCCGGCGGTTTGTTTGATGTGCTGCATGGGGAGGAGGGGAAAGGAGGCAACCTCCTGTAGCGGAAATAGCGGTAATTTATGTCGCTATTTTGAGACTATGTCCATTTTGGGCAATATAGCGGAACTTTTTACCTCTATCTGGGGAGCCAGCTTGAAAAAAAGCATCTTTTGCCCTCATCTCCCTATAATAGCGGTAAAAAAATCCTCTATTTCAGGTGTATCCCTCTTTTTGCCGAAAATAAGGCCCTTTTTTACCGCTAATTCCGCGACCGCTCAGCCGCCGCCCTCCTCATGCCATCGTCACGTTATTTTCCGGCATTGCCGCTGCCGGTTCCGCTCGTGCCACCATTATTGGCAGCTCCGCCGCCGCTGTTCCCCGACACCCCGGCATTACCGGACCCATCGGTTCCCGCGTTTGTGCCCGTACCTGTGCCAGCATTCGTACCGGTACCAGCCCCGTTTCCGGCGCCTGCGCCGTTATCCGTCGCGTTGCCGCCATTATCCTTCGGGGTTTCCACTTTCGGAAGATTAATTTTCTTGATGATCTTTTTCTCGAGATCCCCGGTCATGAACTCGTCCACTTTTTTTGAGGCGGCCGACATTTTAAGTTGGTCCTTTTCATCTTGCGTCAAATCCTCGTATTTTTTCTCGTTACGTGATTCAACGCGGATAATGTGGTAGCCGTAGCTCGTTTTGACCGGATCACCGATTTTGTTGATCGGTTGCGTCAAGGCAGCCTGCTTGAACTCCTCAACCCACCCGCTGACGTTGGCATTTTCATATAATCCGCCGTTGTCCTTGGAACCCGGATCCTCGGAGTATTGCTTAGCCAGGGTGGCGAAATCCTCGCCCTTGTCCAAGCGGGCTTTGATGTCTTTGGCTAATTTAAGCGTTTCTTCTTCGGAGCGTTGTTTGCCGCCCGGATCGGTAAACCCGATTAGGATATGGCGAACCGAAGCCGTCGTGAAGTTTTCCTTCATCGCTTCGAATTCCTTTTTCATATCGTCTTCCGTAACTTTGTTCTCCTCGTTTTCCATAGCGATGTAAAGACGGTTGAAATAATCTTTGACTTCCGCCTCGGACACCTTCTGGGCGTCCAGCATTTTTTTGAACGCATCGGCGCCACCGTATGATGCCTTCATCATTTCAAGCTGCTGCTCCGCCTTTTTCTTCCCGGCTTCCGCCGTCTTCTCATCGGCTTTCGCTGCCAGATACTTGTAAGCAATTTCCTGTTTGAGCAGATACTCGCGGAATTGATCCACCTGCATCAGTTGTGCCGCTTGCGGCGAAACCGCCAGCAAGATGCGTTGGTCCAAATCAAATTCCTTCGCCGTGATCTCCCCGCCCTCGTAAGTGGCGACAACATCCTTCTTCCCGCATCCCGCCATGATGGAAAAAGCGAGCACCGCCACAAGGGCAATCAGCAGCGTTCGCCAGGAACGCCTTTTACTTTGAAACATCTTGTAGTTCCCCTTTCGCTTTGAACGCATCCTTCAGGGCGGTCAGAAATTGCTCCAACAGGCCCATCAAAGCTTTATCGTCCATACCTTTGATATTGATCCGGATCAGCATCACGGACCCTTGAATAAATTGTACACGTCTTCCGAACAGATTGCCAACTTCCGCGAGCTTAGCAGGCACGATCGTCTGCTCCCGGCCTTCGTGGAACTTGACGGTAACTTCCTCTCCACGCAATGCGATCGATTCGATGCCGTACTTCTTGCCGTACAACTTCACCCTGGCCACGGACAGCAGGTTCTGCACCGCTTCCGGTAATTCGCCGAAACGGTCAAGCAGCTCGTCCTCCAGCTCCGCCACGTCCTCGAACGAGGCCACGGAGGCCGTTTTTTTGTAAATTTCAATTTTTTGCATGCTGTCGTAAATATAATCCGAAGGCAAATAAGCGTCGATGCCGAGATCAATTGTCGTATTCCAGTGCGCTTCCGCAGGTTCGGCCTCTCCGAGCATGGTCACTTTGCGCTTCTGAATTTCTTCGGCCAGCATCTGCGAATACAGGTCAAAGCCGACGGAAGCGATGAAGCCGTGCTGCTCCGCCCCCAGCAAATTGCCCGCGCCGCGGATGGCGAGGTCGCGCATGGCGATCTTGAAGCCGGAGCCGAGCTCGGTAAACTCCTTGATCGACTGCAGGCGCTTTTCGGCCACTTCGGTCAACGATTTGTCCTTCTGATAGGTGAAGTAAGCATAGGCAATCCGGTTGGACCGGCCAACCCGGCCCCGCAGCTGGTACAGCTGCGACAAGCCCATTTTGTCGGCATCGTGCACGATCAGCGTGTTAACGTTCGGAATGTCGACGCCAGTCTCGATAATGCTGGTGCTGACCAGCACGTCATATTCCCCGTCGAGGAAGTCGAGAATCGTCTTCTCCAGCTCCTGCTCGGACATCTGCCCATGGCCGACGCCTACACGGGCATCCGGGACGAGCGCCGAGATTTGCCCCGCCATCTCATGAATTCCCTGTACGCGATTGTACAGGTAGTAGATTTGCCCGCCCCGGGCCATTTCGCGTTCGATCGCTTCCCGCACCAGCGCCTGGCTGTATTCGACCACATAGGTTTGCACCGGGAAGCGGTTTTCCGGAGGCGTCTCGATGACCGACAAATCCCGTACGCCAAGCATCGACATATGCAGCGTTCTCGGGATTGGCGTTGCTGTCAGGGTAAGCACGTCCACATTCGTTTTCAGCTTCTTCAGTTTCTCTTTATGCGTTACGCCAAACCGCTGCTCTTCGTCGACGATCAGCAGGCCCAAATCCTTGAACACCAGGTCCTGGGACAAAATCCGATGGGTCCCGATCACGATGTCCACCGTACCCTGCCGGATTCCCTTGATCGTCTCGTTCTGCTCCTTGCGGCTGCGGAACCGGCTCAGCGTCTGGATGTTGATCGGATAGCCGGCAAACCGTTCGCGGAATGTCTCGTAATGCTGTTGCGCCAAAATCGTGGTCGGCACCAGCACCGCGACCTGCTTGCCTTCGATTGCCGCTTTGAAAGCGGCCCGGATCGCGACCTCCGTTTTTCCGTAGCCGACATCGCCGCAGAGCAGGCGGTCCATTGGCCGGCTTTTTTCCATGTCCTTCTTGATTTCTTCGATGGCCCGCAGTTGGTCCGGCGTCTCCTCGTAAGGAAACATTCCTTCGAACTCCTGCTGCTCCGGCGAGTCCTTCTCAAAGCCATACCCCGGCGCCGCCTGCCGCTCGGCATACAGCTTGATCAGATCGTCGGCGATATCCTGAACGGAGGAGCGGACTTTGTTCTTCACCCGCTGCCATTCATTGCCGCCGAGCTTGTAAACCTTCGGCTCCTTGTCTTCGGAGCCGACGTATTTCTGGATCATGTCGATCTGTTCGATCGGAACGGACAGCTTGTCGCCGCCGGCATACATGATATGCATGTAGTCTTTGTGGATCCCGCCGACCTCGAGCGTACCGATCCCCATATATTTGCCGATCCCGTGGTTTTGGTGAACGACATAATCGCCGACTTTCAGCTCGGTATAGCTCTTGATCCGTTCGGCGTTGTCCATGCTTTTGCTGGCGACGCGGCGCGCTTTGCGCTGCTTCTGGGAGAACATCTCCCCTTCGGTAATGACGACCAGATGCACGGAAGGCAGCTCAAAGCCCGACTGCAGATTGCCCTTCAGCAGCGTTGGCTCCTCGATCCCGTAATCCTGCAGCACCCGCCGCATCCGGTCCATGCGTTCCTCGCCGCTGGCCAGCATGATAACGTTGGCGCCGCTTTTTTTCCAGCGTTCCATTTCCGCCTTTAATACGTTCATTTGCCCATGGAAGTCCTGCATCGTCCGGCTGACGAAGTTGAGAATGTTCTGCGGCTGGGAATGCGGAACCTGGCGCAGAAACAAGGACAGGAACAACGTTTGGAATGGACGGTGGTACAGCACATGGTCGGTCTCTACCGCCAGCGGCAGCTCCGGAAGGCTTTTGCCGTTTTGCAGCAAATGCAGATTCCACTCCGATTCATCGCGCTCCAGCTGCTTGGCCGTCTCCAGCAGGCGCGCCGGCTCGTCAAGAATGAGCAGCGTGTCGCTGGGCATGTAGTTATACAACGTTTTTCTCTCAGGGTAGATCAAAGAAATATATTTATAGATTTCCGGAAAATAGACATGCTCCCGCAGCAGCTCAATCTCCTTGGAGATTTCCTCCTGCAGCTTGTTTTTCGCCTGGCGGTCGGCCATTTTTTCAAGTTGCCGCTCCAGGCGTTCGGACGCACCTTGAGCCGCCATCGCCAACCGGTCCGGAGAAGCGATCAATTCCTTGCAAGGGGGAACGAATACTTCCTTGACTTGGTCCACCGAACGCTGGTCGGACGGATCGAAGGTGCGGATAGAATCGACTTCGTCATCGAATAATTCCACCCGGTAAGCCGTTGCCGAGGTCAGCGGGAAAAAGTCGATGATTCCTCCGCGCAGGCTCATTTCCCCGCGGGATTCAACCCGTTCGACGCGCTCATAACCGAGCTCGATCATTTTGTTCAGGAAGTCGCCATGCTGGATCGTCCCTCCGAGGGTGATCGTCAGCCCGGCCTCCGCCATCACTTCCGGCGTTGGGATAAAACGGCGGATGCCGGAATAAGGCACCACCACAACGCCCCGAAATCCACGGGAGCATTGCAGCAGCACCTCGATCCGCTGGGCCAGCGTTTCCGGGCTGGATACGGCCGATTCGGCGGCAACCAGCTCATTGGCGGGATACAGCAGCACCTCGTTCGATGAGAGCGCTTCCTGTAAGTCTTCATAAATTTTTTGGGCGGCGAACATATTGTGGGTCACCACAAGGATCGGCCGCTTTACCTCCTGGTGCAGCGCGGCCAGCATCACCTGTCTCGTTGAACCGGATAATCCCGAAATCAACTGCTCCTTCATACCGGAGTTGACGCCGGCGACCATCGAAGCAAAGTCGGTATCCCGTGAAAAAGCTTCTATTAGCGCTTGTAGCAAAGTGTGGCACCTCTCTTACTGCTTATTCAATCTATTTACCTAGCCGGGCAGGACAATGTATTTACACGAACCAAAAAGGAGCCTCAGCAAACGTGCCAAGGCTCTATAACCGCTTTAACCG
This sequence comes from Paenibacillus lacisediminis, assembly GCF_046567315.2. NCBI lineage: Bacteria > Bacillati > Bacillota > Bacilli > Caryophanales > Paenibacillaceae > Paenibacillus > Paenibacillus lacisediminis. The sequence goes on from NZ_JBKIAX020000025.1 coordinate 48,389, forward strand.
GTAAATTTATCGTTCTTCATCGGCCTTTGCCCCCGCTCATTGCAAGGGACTCGCGAGCAGCATCAGCTCCGGGTTTTGCTCCAGCGCTTCCCTGCAGTAATCGCAGATCACCCGAACCGTCATTTCGCCATTCGAATCATACGCTATTATATCTCGCCGTTCCTCGGGGGTCAAGGAATGAAAGCCTAGTTGGGCTTCCGTGACCTGAGGGGCCTCTATTCTACCAATCACCGTCCGGCAGTGCCGGCAGACGTAATTTATAGCCATCTATATGCCTCCTGAAGATTCATTATGTCTTCAGTATGCCCCAGACTGACTCCTTTTAGCCCTGATTCTGAACGGCAGCAAGACACGACTTGGCTTCTAACCGGCTTGCTCGCCTTAAGCTTTATCCGTTAAACTTGGCCATGGTCTGCTCAAACGTGTGGTCCAAGCTGTACTCCAGCGCGTCGCATGCCGCTTCGATCGATTGCTGCAGCAGCGGCTGCTCTTTTTTGGCAAACCCGGAAAGCACATAGTCCACCACCGCGTAACCGGGCTCCGGGCGGGAGATGCCCATTCGTATCCGGTTAAACGTCTGTGTCCCGGTATGCTGGATAATCGATTTAATTCCGTTATGGCCGCCCGAACTGCCCTGGTAACGCAGCCGGTTGCGTCCAATCTCGGTATCGAGATCGTCGTATACGACGATCATATCCTCCAGGGACGCTTTGTAATAATCCATATAGGCGCGAACCGCCTCGCCGGACAAGTTCATGAACGTCATCGGTTTGATCAATACGACCTTGCCGCCCGGCAGCACGCCTTCGCCGATCAAAGCCTTGCATTTGCTCTGTTTGATCTCGATGCCGTGCCGCCGCGCCAGTTCATCCACGGTCATGAAACCGATGTTGTGCCTCGTTTTCTCGTATTGTTTCCCCGGGTTTCCGAGGCCTACGATCCATTTCATTTGTTCCAATCCCTCCTACGTTTGTGACAGCTGGCAGCACCTTAAGGCTCGTTCCTCCGCCCTTCATTGGAAAAATCCAATAGATCACGGGAACCGACCGCCCCCACCCCCGGCAAACACGCCGATAGGGGTTACACCCCCCGGCGGGAGGATGCAACCCCTGTGTGCAGTAGCCTTACCTTATTCGATCTCGAACAGCTTGCTGATCGACAGCTCCTCGTGCACGCGAATAATCGCTTCGCCCATAAGCGGAGCGACGGAAAGCACCTTCAGCTTGCTGGTCGGATTGGGATGCGTAATCGGAATCGTGTCGGTCACAATAACTTCTTTCAACGGAGAATTCTCCAGCCGCTCCATCGCCGGACCGGACAACACGGGGTGCGTACAGCAGGCGTATACCTCTTCCACGCCGCCCTCCTTCAGCGCATTCGCGCCAAGCACGATCGTTCCGGCGGTATCGATGATATCGTCAACGAGAATCGCCGTTTTGCCTTCGATGTTCCCGATAATGTTCATGACTTCGCTGACGTTGGGCTCCGGACGGCGTTTATCGATGATTGCCAGCGGCGCGTTCAGGAAATCCGCCAGTTTGCGGGCACGCACCACCCCGCCGTGGTCCGGTGACACAACGACCGGATTCGGGATATGTTTGGACCGGAAATACTGGGCCAAAATCGGCACCCCAAGCATATGGTCAACCGGGATATCGAAGAAGCCTTGAATCTGCATGGCGTGCAGGTCCATCGTAATGACGCGGTGAGCGCCGGCCTTCTCGATCAAATTGGCAACCAGCTTAGCCGTAATCGGATCGCGCGAACGGGCCTTACGGTCTTGGCGGGCATAACCGTAATATGGGATAACCACGTTTATGCTTTTGGCTGAAGCTCTTTTCAAGGCATCCACCATAACGAGCAGCTCCATCAGATTGTCGTTGACGGGAGCGCATGTCGATTGAACGACATAGACGTGGCAGCCCCGGACACTCTCGGACAGCTTGACCTGAATTTCGCCGTCGCTAAAACTGGTCGTGTCCGAATCGCCCATCGGGATTCCGATATAATCCGCGATTTGATGCGCCAGCTTAGGATTGGAGTTACAGGTGAATATCTTTAATTTAGAATCACAATAAGTCATAAAATTAAAACCCTCCGTGCTGTGTAGATAGCGAAAGGGATCAAACCGCTGAACCCGCCTTCGAGCTACCCCGTCATTAGAAATCGTCACTGCATCCACATTCCGAAACATTGAATCCGGCAATTGCTACTACATCCTATGATAAAACGGCTTAAGAGTCCTGCTTATTCTGTTTTTTGGCCTTTGCGCGGCCGCGGATTTTTTCGGCGTAACCCGACTTGTTTTCCTGACGCTGTCTTGCGATCGCCAAATCGCCTTCCGGGACGGAATGCGTAATGGTCGAACCGGCGACCACATAAGCGCCTTTCCCGACCTTCACCGGCGCAATCAGATTGACGTTGCTGCCGATAAAAGCTTCGTCCTCGATCTCCGTAATGGATTTATTATAACCATCGTAATTGACGGTAATCGCGCCGCAGCCGATATTTACGTTTTTGCCGACTTTGGCGTCGCCGATATAACTCAGATGCGAAACTTTCGCTCCGTCGTCCAAGGTCGCATTTTTGATCTCGACGAAATCACCCACTTTGACGTTTGCACCAAGTTTAGCCCCCGGACGCAAATAAGCGAAAGGTCCCACCGCCGTTTCTTTGCCGACTTCCGCCTGGCTTAGAACCGAATGCTTCACCTTCGCACCGTCATAAATCACGCTATCCTCGATTTGGGACGCCGGCCCGATCACGCAATCTTCGCCGATGACGGTCCGCCCCAAAAGCACGGTTCCCGGATAAATCACCGTATCCGAACCGATGGTCACATCAGCCCCGATATAAGTCGACGCCGGATCGATCACCGTGACGCCGCCCAGCATATGCTGCCGAACGATCCGTTCGCGCATAACCGCTTCCGCTTCGGCCAGTGCAACGCGGTCATTGACGCCAATCGATTCCCGGTGGTCCTGCGCCGCATAACCTTCCACAATTTCGCCGGCTTGTACCAAAATGCCGATGACATCGGTCAGGTAATACTCCTGCTGCGCGTTGTCATTGGTTACTTTCTCCAAAGCAGCAAACAATTTAGCATTATCAAAACAATAAGTGCCTGTGTTGATTTCCTGTACCGCTGCTTCTTCCGGCGTGCAGTCCTTCTGCTCGACGATGCGCTCGACCGTACCGTTCTCTCCACGGATCACCCGGCCATATCCTTGAGGATTGTCCATTTTGGCCGTGAGCACGGTAGCCGCTGCGCCCTTGCGGGTATGAAGTTCGAACAGGGCTTCAAGCGTCTCCGCGGTCACCAGAGGGGTATCGCCGCAAATCACTACGGTCGTGCCTTCCTCTCCGGCGAGCTGCGGACCTGCCTGCTTCACCGCATGCCCGGTTCCCAGCTGCTGCTCCTGCAGCACGTACTCCGCCGATGATCCAAGGTATGATTTTACCGCTTCGGCACCATGGCCGACAACGACGATGGTTCGTTCGCAACCGGCTTGCTGCACAGCGTTTAAGACATGCCCGACCATCGGTTTGCCGCACACAGGATGGAGCACTTTATAAAGCTTGGACTTCATGCGTTTCCCCTGACCTGCGGCAAGAACAATCGCTAATCTTTTCAAGGCCCTGGCCTCCTTCACTCAAAGAGGTAGTAACTCTCACTTAAACCCATTACTGAATATATCTCATTTACCGCAAAAAGAAAAGGGAGCCATGTGCCCATGGCTCCCTTTTCCTCGAACCCCAATTGGTCAAGAATTAAAAATGCGACTTACGCCCCTTCTTCAATAGCTTCCTCTTGGTCGGCCGCACGTTCGTATTCAGCCAAAACTGCGGCTTGAATCTTCTCGCGAGTGCCAGAGGAAATCGGATGCGCGATATCCCGGAACTCCCCGTCCGGTGTGCGCTTGCTCGGCATAGCTACAAACATTCCATTGTTCCCGTCGATCACGCGAATGTCGTGAACGACAAACTCGTTATCGATGGTAATGGATGCTATGGCCTTCATTCTGCCTTCAGAGCTGACTCGGCGGAGTCTTACATCCGTAATTTGCATATGTGTTCACCACCTTTTTCCATCAGAGACTTGGTGTAATATTCCACATAGCAAACGGAAATCCTTTTTTTTTGGAGAACAAAATGCCTTAAAATCTCGATTTTTTTTGATATGACGGGCTTTTCGACACATTTCGTCGCAAAACTTTCGGTTTTGCGGTTTTATCGACAGATTTCAACTTACCCCGAATTTGGAGAAATAATTTCCAGGCTCCACGGAGATTTCTTTGCCTTTCGCGTCCACCGCCCGAAGCGTCGCCAGCGATACATAATCGCGCAGAAGCCGCTGTTCGGAATCCACTTCCCCCGATTCGACCAGGACGCCTACGCCCGCAACCTTCGCGTTGAATTCGTCCAACAGGTCGACCATCCCCTGAATGGTGCCGCCGGCCTTCATGAAATCGTCAACGATCAGCACGCGCGAATGTTCTTTGAGCGCCCGGCGGGACAACGTCATCGTATGCAGGCTTTTGTGCGATCCGGACACATAATTGATGCTTACGGCCGACCCTTCCGTGACCTGATGGTCTCTTCGCACCAGGACGACCGGCAGATTCAGCTCCGCGCCCGTCGCGTAAGCAAGCGGTATCCCTTTCGTTTCCACGGTCATGATGCAGTCGATCTCCAAATCCCCAAACGCGGTGGCGAACATTTTGCCCGCCTCATTCATCAAAGCCGGCTGCCCAAGCAGGTCGGACATATACAAATAACCGCCCGGCAAAATGCGGTCGGGCTGAGCGAGCTTGTCGCACAGCTCGCGGATAAAGACAAGCGCCTGCTCGCGGCCCACCCGCGGGATATATTTCACGCCTCCGGCGGCTCCGGCCAGCGTCAGCAAGTCGCCGATCCCCTCTTCTTCAAATACCTCTTTAATAATGCCCAAATCCTCGCTGATGGACGATTTCGCGGCTCCGTACCGCTGGGCAAAGGTCGTCAGCGGAATCAGATGATGCGGCCGGGCCAATAAGTAGTGGGTCATCTCCACCAAACGAGCGCTTCTTTTTAATTTTTTCACGAAGTACCCCTCGCTAAAATCCGAATATTTTATTGAAACTATAACATTTTTGTACGGATTTGTCCAAGCATGATCTGCGTTTTCATGTGGGGTGGGAATGCTTCGTGCTTAAGAACCAAACCGTTACCAATCAGGTCAGAAGACGCACCGCGTAAACCTCTTTGCAAAACCCGCGCAGCCCGTTATAAATACGGGACACTTTCGCTTCTTTGGAGACCAGCCCGAACACCGTTGGACCGCTTCCCGACATCAGCACGCCGTCCGCCCCCAGGCGCAGCATCGTTTCTTTCAAATGGGCGACCTCGGGATGCGTGTGCAGCGTCACGCTCTCCAGAACGTTGCCCAGCTCCCGGCACACCTCCGGAAAAGACCGGCTTTCCAGGGCCGCCCGCATCCGCTCGGCCGAGGGATGCTTCTCGATCCGTTCGTTACGGTACCGTCCGTATACCTCGGCCGTAGATACGTTAATCGGCAGCTTCGCCAGAACGACCCAACATTGCGGCGGGTTCGGCAAAGGCATCAGCACCTCTCCACGCCCCGTGGCCAGCGCCGTTCCGCCCGTCACGCAAAAAGGTACGTCCGATCCCAGCTCCGCCCCCAGCTTCTTCAGCTCTTCCGCGGAAATGTTCAGTCCCCAAAGCCGGTTAAGCCCCCTCAGCGTTGCCGCCGCATCGCTGCTTCCGCCGGCCAGACCGGCCGCGACCGGAATCTTTTTGTCGAGATGGATATACACCCCGCTGTGCACGTTATACCGTTCCTTGATCAGTTTGGCGGCCTGAAAGGCCAAGTTCTTCTCATCGAGCGGAATATATCCGGCTTGGCTCGATATAATAATCGTATCTCGCGGGAGGGCGTTCATTTCCAACCGATCGGCGAGATCAACCATCGTCATGATCATCTCGACCTCGTGGTAGCCGTCCGGACGTTTATGTAATACGTCGAGCATCAAGTTGATTTTTGCCGGCGCTTTCTCGTAAATTTTCAAGGCCCTCACCCACCTTCAGCAATCCTTACCGTTTCTTTATTTTAAAAAATACTCCGCAGTCCGTCTATGTACAAAAGATCAACATTCATCTTACACTATCTTACTTCATCCCGGCAAAAAAACGAAGCTCCCCGTAAGGGAAGCTTCGTCCGCCAAATATTATTGCTGTTATTGCTGCTGTTTTGCTGCGGCCTGTTCAGCGAGCTGAATCGCCCGCTTCACCATATTTCCCGCATCCTTCGCCTTGATGCCGCCCCAGCCTTCCTGCTTCACGGTATCGTAAAATCCCAGATCCTTGGCTAATTCGACCTTCAGGTCCTCCGACATTACGCTTCGTCTTCTGCGCGACACGGTCAGCCCTCCTTTGGGGTCTTGGATATGGAACCATGGTTAGTATGCGTGGAGCCGCATCAGTTCATACGGTGACGGCGGCAAACCTGTCCGCCAAAAAAAGCCTGCCGGTCCCGCACTGGATGGACCTTGCCCGTTCGTGCCCGTCGTTAGCCGCTTGTCCATTCGTTAGCCGCTTGTCCATTCGTTAGCCGCTTGCCCGTTCGTTAGCCGCTTGCCCGTTCGTTAGCCGCTTGCCCGCGCCTTGCCTCTGCTTGCCCTGCAGCCCATAAGAAAAACGCCTGACGGCGTCCTTTAATGGCTCTGACTTCTACTTTGGAGCGATTGGAGGCTCTTCCTAAACTTTGGGCGTTGCTCTAAGGGACACCAGCGACCTTATCCGCCCATTTTCCAGGTATTTCCCAGCCTAACGGACACAGGCGACCCTATTTCGCTCTAAACCAGTTCATCCAGGGCAATTTGAGGTAAATAACGTCATCTCTGTCCGTTACATTTTGCAGACCTCCGTTTTCCCTCAAATAACGGCTCTGGTGTCCCTTAGCCCCCCACGTCCCTCTTCTCCCCCCCTCTCTCCCTGCGTATCGCCCTCTACCGTGTCCGAAATTTTATAAATTATTTAAAGTTTAAAAAACGGCTCCGCTGATGGCGGAAGCCGTTTACTGAATTCATCATGATGTTCACGGTTTAATATACGAAATCCGCACCTCGTTGTTGTCGTCGCAAATCATGACCTCAACAGATTCGGTTAGTATATCGGCATAACTGTAAGACACACGCTTAAATGTCTGATGCTCCTGGTCCAGCTTCACGATAAAGACCGAAGGATAGGTTTCCTCCAACACTCCGGTGCGTTCGATGGTCTTTCGGCGACCTCCGTTTGCCCGTAGCATAATTTTTTGTCCAACGTGGGCGTCGAGACTATGCTTGATTTCCGACAGCGCATTTTTAGCCATTACCTGTGACCACCTTCTTTCTCAAACCATTATACAGGAAACGATAACCTTTGTCAAATCAAAATAATTAATTATATCAGCATGGAAAAACTCATGTCAATGAATTTTTTTCGACACGACCTGACTTCCCCTTCCCGAAAGAATTAATCTGCCGGTACAACCGACTGTCGGCCTGCAAAATAGCGGCACTTTATGTACTAATTATTCGGAGACCCAGCATGTTCATCTTCATTAGGGGAATTTTATGTACTTATTTCCCTACGAATGGTCCGGAACGTAGGCATTTCCTTGCGACAGGGGAAAATAACGACAACAATTTCCTCTATATCTCTCAAATGATCGGATACTGCTGGAATAACGGCATTTTTTGCCCCTATTTGTTGGCACAACCTAAAAATAGGAGCTTTCAGCTTTGAGCCTTTTTATTGCCAAAATATACGCGCTCCCTCGCATAATGCAAAAAACCGGAGGCCCAAAAAACTTTGGAACTTCCGGTTTAATACGCTCGCTATCACATGGAAGGCACAACTTTAAGCGTGGACAAATCTTTCAGCTTGGGCAGGCCAATCCGGTAGCTGCCGCGCGTTTCAATGCCCCCGACGCCCTGCGCACCGCTGATCGTATGGTTCAGGACATCCGTAATTTGAATCGTATCGCGTATGGATGTCAGCGAGGCCTTGGCGGCGATATACACAGGGTCCAGGGCGTGGATCAGCACGCGACCCGGGGAACTGGCAAAATTGGCCCCCGCCTGCAATAACGCTTCGAAATGCGACTGGCAGGCGCCGGCCACGATCGTTAACGTATCGAAATTGCGTTCGAATTGTCTGGCCGTCTGAATGGCTTCCACGAAATGTTTGGAATTTTTATAGCTGGTCAAATTGTACAGGTCGCCGGTAGGCCGCTGCTTCAAAACGCCGTCATGGCCGGTCAGCACCACGATATCCGGGCGGACCGTCGGCAGCAGCCGGTACAAGGCATTAGCCATCTGCGACTCCGAGACATAGTAGCCTTGAGCGGGCACCCGCAGCTTCTCGTACAGGCTTAAGCTTTTTTGTAAATATCTTTGATCCCCGTCCAGATGCAACACCTTGCCCGGCACTTCAAAATAAGCTGGCTCCCCCAGCGAGTACCATTCCCCGCCAATGGTCATCCGGTTGCGCTCCGCCAGCTGCTTCCGGTCCTCGGCCAACCGCTTCAGCGACTCCGTCGCCTTGATGCGCGCGCGCTGCGTTGTTTCTCCGGGGGCATCCCGGTCTATACGGATCAAATCGCTTAAAGGCGCATCCGCCAGCAGCCGGAATTCCGTTCCCTTGATGATCGCTTCACTCCGCGCGATGCTTGCTACCCGGAACGTAACATCCCCGCCATAAGATTTGCGGACGACCAAGTCTCCCAAATTCGTCAAGTTGATCACCTCTATCCCATGGTATGGGCAAAAGGTGGGATTGGTTACTGCGGCGGCCCCCTGCTACGGCCGCTTCAATCCGGCTTGCAGCAAGGTGTTGCTCAGCCCCGCAAACTCCGCCAAATCCAGTGTTTCGGCGCGGCGCGACGGGACGATCCCGGCCTCCTCCAGCAGTTGCTCCAGCCGTTCCCGGCCTTCGCCCGGGAAGAAACGGCTTTTCAGATTGTTGGAAATCGTCTTGCGCCGCTGGGCGAAGGAGGCCTGCACCACCTCAAAGAAAAACGCCTCATCCTCAACCGACACCGGCGGCTCCTTGCGCACCGACAGGCGGATGACAGCCGACTCCACGTTCGGCTGCGGGATGAACACGCTGTGCGGCACCGTGCAGACCAACTCCGGCACGCTGTAGTACTGAACCGCGATGCTGAGGCTGCCGTAGTCCTTGCCGCCCGGCGAAGCGGCCATCCGCTCTGCCACTTCCTTCTGGATCATCACGACGATATGCTCCAGCGGCAGCTTCTCCTCGAGCAGCTTCATCAGGATCGGCGTCGTTACGTAATACGGCAGATTGGCGACGACGCTAACGCCGCTGACACCGGCAAATTCGGCGGCAAAGAGCGCCTGCAGGTCCAGCTTCAGCACGTCCCCGTGAATGACGTGAACGTGCTGATGCGGCTCCAGCACCTCCCGCAGGATCGGCAGCAGGCGCTGATCGATCTCCACGGCCGCGACCTTGCCCGCTTCCAGAGCCAGCTTCTCCGTCAGTGCGCCGATCCCCGGGCCGATTTCGAGCGCCCCTTTGGTGGCGTCGAGGCCGGCGGCGGCGACGATCTTGCCGAGGATGTTCTGGTCGATCAAAAAGTTCTGTCCCAAGCTTTTCTTAAACGAAAATCCGTACCGCTGAATGATCTCCTTCGTCCGGCGCGGCGTGGACACGTCTTCCCTTGTGCTCATGGCCTCTATACCCCTTCATTCTCCAACTTGGCGAGCGCATCCGCAAACTCCTCGCGGCTGATCCGGAACACCGTCAAACGCTTGTACAGCTGTTTGCCGTTGCAGTACCCGATGCCGAGCAGTTCCCCCAGCGCCTTGCGCCGTGCCGCCGCCTGCGGATGCACGATCAGCCCCGCCGTCATCAAGTCTTCCCAGTCGATCTGACCCTCTACTCCCGGCGCTTCGCTGCGCACGCGGGATAACGCCTCGCGGATCGCTGCCGGAGAGGCGTTTTCGATCCCGATATCGCCTCGCTTCGTCGCGTCCGCTTCCCGCAGGAACGCATGCTTGCAGCCAGGCACCCGGTTGGCGATGATCTTGCGGATCCGTTCCCCGGCATGGTCGGGATCGGTAAAAATGATCACTCCGCGCCGCTCCTGCGCCAGGGCGATTTTCCGCAGCGTCGTCTCATTGATGGCGGAGCCGCCCGTTTCGATCGTATCCGCCTCCACGGCCCGCTTGACGGCCACGGTGTCATCCCGGCCTTCCACCACGATGACTTCTTTAATCATGTGTCTTCTTCCCTTCCGTTTACAGCAAAAAGAAGAGGAATCGTATCCTCTTCTAATCCAAGTGTCTTATTCATCATCATAATAGAGGTTGTTCAAAAAGTCATCTTTTTATCATGAAGAAGGCTTTTTGAACACGCTCAAAGTATCTCGTTCCCGTCCACACCAGGACGGGGCGAATTAATTCAATTCCGGTTTGGTCGGACCGATCACGTAAACGGTGCGGCCCTTCTTGCGGCCAAAATTATTGGCTGCCTTTAAACTGTCGTAATATACGTCGATCTTGTTGCCGTCGATCGCTCCGCCGGTATCCTCCGCTTTCCGGAAGCCGATGCCTTCGATATAGACCCACCAGCCCAGCGGTACGACGTCTTTGTCCACGGCGATCGTCTGCCCCTCGGTAACGCGGGTGCCGGAAGCCGTGCGCGTTCCGATGCCGTCCTCCTCGGAGGAATAAGCGGTGAGCGTGACGTTTTTAAGTACTTTTTTATATTTGAATGAGACTCCGCTTTTCGTTGTCGTTCCGCTAACGCTGACCCCGTCCGAACTGCGGGTCATGCTGGCGGACATCACCGCGGTCGGCTGCTTGGTGCCGACGGCAATGACTTTCGGCTGTGCGGTCTTGGAGACCTCTTTGCCGAGCCATCGCTTCGTCACAAACTTGCCGTCCTCATAAGTTTTCTCCACGGTGTGGACAACCAACCCTTTGCTGCCTTGCTGAACGACCTTGGTTTCACCTTTCGGCAAACTGTCATCGGCCGTTTTGACAACGGTAAACGGTACGGCTTCTTTTTGCTTGACGGTATGTTGTTTCACCCGAACAATTTTGATGTTCATGCTGGCTGCAACTTTGCTGTCCAAAGCGGGCGTTACCTTATCATTCTGATCCAGGGTGATGCCAAGTTCGGAAATGGCGCCCTTTACGGTGCTCTCAGACGTAAAATCAACTTTGGCCGTTCCATCGACGATGATCTTCACCGGAACCGCCCGTTCGATAACGATGCGGTCTCCGTCCGAAAACAGGCTGTCGAGCGGACGCGATACGGTGTCTTGCGGCGCAAGCTTAATGGATTGTTCCTCCAGCAGATGAGCCACCTTCGATTCCGTCGTTTCCACCGACTGGACCTTCCCGTCGATGACCAGAGATACTTGTTTACGCTCCTGACCAAACGTCCAGATCAGGATGATGATGATTAGTGCGATGCTCAGTACGCCGACAAGCGTAATCTGACGAAAATTCTCATGCTTCCATCGCATTGCGTAAGACATGCTGGATGAGCGTGATTCATGGGTCTCCCCGTTTCGGAAAATGCCCATTTCTTCCGTCCTCCTTCATAGTCCCGCCGTAAGGTCGATGCATGATACGGTTGACGCGACTACAGTTCTTGTTTACGAAACGCGCTTAGAGGTTGTTCAAAAGTCATATTTTGATCACGAAGCAGGCCGCCCTGACTTTTGAACTCACATTTTAAAAAAACAAACCTCGCATTTCGCATCCTTCCCCAGTCTTATCGGCATTTGTCACCTCCTGTTTATCAACAGTATGATGACCCTATTACTTTTATTCAAAACAAAAGAAGCCCAAAGAAAGAGTTAGAGGAACTCCCTTCGTGGCTTCCTGATTTGTCTAGGTGTAATAGGCTGCACGAGTTACCTCTCTTGGTACGCTTACGAGGTTAGCTGTCGGGTTCGGACGAAAGAGAGCCGCCCTTTCTCAGTTCGTTCGCTCATGGCGCAACGACCTCGAATTCACCCCTAAGACCCTGAAAAGGAATCATTTGCAAACCTGGCCGGCATCATCCGATCCATGTTTGCACCGGTTCCCCCGTTCTCCATGCGGAGACTCAGCGAGACTGGTTCACGGAACCAAGTTATCGAACGGCTCGTCAAGCTAAAAAATGAGCCGCAGCGATTACTGAAAAAATTCTATCCTGTTTCGATGCATGTTGTAAAGAACCAATCAACCACGTTTTTTTAAAAAAATGGTTAAAAAAATGTAATAAACATGCTGTTTTCAGTTAAAATGCATTAATCTTTCGATTATCCTCATTTTTTCAGCGGTTTTTCTCCGTTATACTCGGTATGCCAAATAGTTCCAGTCCATTTTGGGTGGTAATTTCGGCGATTTCCTCCAAAGAGACCCCCTTCAGCTCGGCCGCCATTTCGGCTACCAAACGCACATGGGCCGACTCGTTACGTTTCCCACGAAATGGATGTGGAGTTAAATAAGGGGAGTCGGTCTCGATCAATAAACGGTCCATCGGTGTCTTAGCCAGGACCTCTTTGGGCTGCTTTGCATTTTTAAACGTAATCGGCCCGCCAAACGACAAATGAAATCCCAGATTTAGACACAATTTAGCAATTTCCCAGCTGCCGGAGAAGGAATGCATCACCCCTCCGACTTCATTCGCCTTTTCCTCGCGCAAGATCCGCACGACATCCTCGTGGGCGTCGCGGTTATGAATGGAAATCGGCATCCCCAGGCTGCGGGCCAGGCCGATTTGCTTGCGGAACACCTCATGCTGAACGTCTTTGGGCGACGTGTCCCAATAATAATCGAGCCCGATTTCGCCAATGGCTACCACTTTTTCGTGCTTGCAAAGTTCGGCGATCCAGTCCAAATCGCCCTCCTTCATCGTGATCGCATCCTGCGGATGCCAGCCGACAGCGGCGTAAATGAAATCATACGTTTCCGCCAGCTTCATCGTCGACGGGATCGTTTCGCGGTTAAATCCGATGTTGATCATGCGCGTAACCCCTTGCTCCACCGCGCGTTGAATCACTTCCTCCCGGTCCTCGTCGAACTGTGGAGCGTCCAAATGCGTATGCGTGTCGAATAACATGATCGTATCGTTCCTCCTAACGTGTCTGTTCAAATATTCGGGCAATGGCCGGCGGCAATTGATCCCGCACCGCACACAATTTATTATCCGGATAATACAAATGGTATTTGCCGAGCTGCAGCCCGCTGATTGAGCGGACGATGTCCGACACTTCGGAAATTTCCCGCAGCCGCTCCTGCCGGTCCAGCAGCAAAATCTGCTTTCCGGCGGCAGCCTCGTCCGGACGGAACACATCATACGGCAGATCGGTCGGAAAATCAATTTCCACGTCGTATTCGGGATGAAGACCGGCCTGTTCAAACGCCTGGCGGATCTGTTCGACCATTTCCAGCTCGCCTGACTCAAGTTCTACATATTTATACAATTTCCGGTCCAAAAAACGGCCGCAAAGATCGCTCAGCAAGGCATCCGGCTCGCTTTTCCACTGCATGAAGGCGGTCTGCATCAGCGCTTCGTCAAGCAGCAAATAATCGCGCACGCCGATATCGCCCTGAAACAGACAAGGAAGCGGGTGAGGCAAAAATGAAAAAGTATAGCCGTCCCGGTACAATTCCTTGGCCCGCCGTAAAATTTGCCGCAAAATGATATCCGAGCTGCGCGTAACCGGGTGAAAATACACCTGCCAATACATCTGATAACGGGACATCAAATAGTCTTCCACCGCGTGCATGCCCGATTCCTTGACGACCACCCGCCCGTTATATGGGCGCAGCATCCGCAAAATCCGGTCCATGTCGATCGTGCCGTAATTGACGCCGGTAAAATAAGCGTCGCGCAGCAAATAATCCATCCGGTCGGCATCGAGCGGGCTGGTGACGAGATTGACGACGATCGGATTGTTGTAATCTTTGCGGATCACCGCGGCGACCTTGTCCGGAAAATCCGGCTCCACTGTGCGCAGCACTTCCCCAACCTCGGTATCCCCAAGCAGGATTTTACAAGTCCAATCCTCGTGATGCATTTGGAATGCCTCTTCGACCGAATGCGAAAACGGGCCGTGCCCCAAGTCATGCAGCAGCGCGGCGCATAAAGCAACCATCTTTTCCTCGCTCGGCCAATCGGCGTATCCCCCGCGCTCAAACTGGGAAATGATCCGGCGCGTAATTTCATAGACGCCGAGGGAATGGGAAAAACGGCTGTGCTCAGCGCCATGAAACGTCAAATAAGACGTTCCCAGCTGGCGGATACGGCGAAGACGCTGAAACTCCGGGGTATTAATCAGGGACCAGATCACTTCGTCCTGTACATGAATATAATTATGTACGGGGTCTTTAAACACTTTTTCCTCGGAAAGCGGACGATGCATGGTAACACTCCTTTTTTATCATATTAGTTTTTTGAAAAATAAAGGGGGAACTTGACCGAAATTTGCGGTTTATGTCGATTCGTGTCGTATTAAGTCAAATCTCTGTTTTCCAAAATGTCGAACCGGCTCATTCCTTGAACTTCCTAGGTAAATAAGTAGTTTTTGAAGGTATGTAAGATATTTTTTTAGAAATTTTGCTGAACTCTACCATAAATAGGTTGACTATTCTGGCAATGGTTGGTATTATAAAAAGCAGAAAAGATAGAACAATGTCGAAAAATGACATTAATAAATTATAGCGAGAGGGGCACTTATCAGTTATGATGAAATCAACAGGTATTGTAAGAAAAGTCGACGAGTTGGGACGTGTTGTTATCCCGATCGAATTGCGCCGTACGCTCGGCATCGGCGAGAAAGACGCGCTTGAAATTTATGTTGACGGCGAGCGGATTATGCTGAAGAAATACGAGCCCGCCTGCATTTTCTGCGGCAATGCCGAGAACGTCACTTACTTCAAAGGCAAAATTGTTTGCCATGAATGTATTACTGAACTACCTACCCCTGTGACAAATTAAGAAATATAGTATATAATAGATTTACTGAAACTGTTAATTCTAACCTTTTTCATATCTCCTTGGCGCCTTCCCTTGGCTTGAACCCGGCCTAGTGAAGGCCCCTTTTTTTTGGCTGTTCAGCATTTTGGGGGTATTCTAGCGGGTTTATGGGCCCCTAGAGCAGCGAATTATAAATATCGCGTTTGGATACTCCGCGGTCGGCGGCGGTTTTTTTCATCGCGTCTTTCCGCGTTAATCCTTCTTCCCGCTCGTAATGCGCCACATGTTCCTCCACCGGTAAATTTTGCCACCAAGCTTCCCTTTTCTCCTTTACCTGATCCGGATTGGCCCCTTCCACCACCAGACAGTATTCCCCTAGCGGCGGATGCTCTTCCAGCCATTCCAGGCAAGCCTGCAGCGAACCCCTGGCCATCTCCTCATAACGCTTGGTCATTTCGCGCGCCATCACGATGCTGCGGTCTCCAAACACCTCTAGCAGGGACCGCAGCGTTTTGCTTAACCGATGAGGCGATTCATACATCAACATGGTGCTCTCCTCGTCCTCCAACGATTTCAGCAGCTTCTCCCGCTGCTTCGGGTCCCGCGGCAAAAAGCCCAAAAACATAAACCGCTCCGTAGGCAGCCCCGAAACGATCAGCGCGGACAATGCAGCATTGGCCCCCGGAATCGGGATGACGGAAATGCCCGCGTGAAGCGCCAGCTTTACAAGGTCACTCCCGGGGTCGGAAATCGCCGGCAGACCGGCATCGCTGACCAATGCCAAATTTTTTCCTTCCATTATATACCGGATCAGTTCAGGTCCGCTCGCCGCCTTATTGTGTTCATGATAGCTCAGCAACTTGCCAGGCGATATTTCGAAATGGGTGAGCAGCTTCCGCGTCTGTCTCGTGTCCTCAGCCGCAATGATGTCCGCTTCGCGGAGCGTCCGCACGGCGCGGAAGGTCATGTCCTCCAAATTGCCGATCGGCGTGCCGACCAGGTACAGCTTGCCGAAATCCGCCCGTTCTCCGGCCGCGGCTTCAAAACTTTTTTGCACGTTTACGTTCATCGTTTACCCTCTTTTGGTCCATAATAAATGTCCATGATTTCCCGGCAATACTGCCCATCCTCCCCGTATACGATCAGCGGGGGAAGCACCCGCAAATCGGATTTGCCGTCCCGCAGCGCCTCGATCAGCACCATGTTGGCCTCGGCCCCGGCCCGCGGATGCACAAACCGGAGGAGCTTCGGCTCCAGCCGGTGCTGCCGCAGTACCGTTACAATCTCCCCCAAACGCTGCGGCTTATGCACCATCGATACTTTGCCTCCCGGCCGCACCAGCCGCATCGCCGCGATAGCCACGTCCTCGAGGCTGCAATGGATTTCATGGCGGGCGATCGCCTGATGCCTATTAAGCTTCAAATCGCCTCCGGTCAGCGGCATATAAGGCGGATTCACCGTAATCGCGTCATACCCCCCATGGCCGGTGATTTGAGCCAGCTCGCGCAAGTCCCCCTCGCGGATCAGAATCCGCTCCGCCAGATCGTTCATTTCCACGCTGCGGCGGGCCATATCGGCCACCCGCGGCTGAATTTCAATGCCTTCGATCGCCGCCTTCGTCCGTGTCGACAGCAGCAGGGGAATGACCCCGTTGCCGGTACAAAGGTCCAATATTTTCCCGTATTTCGGAACCTGGGCGAATCTCGCCAGCAACACGGCATCCATGGAGAAGCTGAACACCTCGTCGCTTTGAATGATGTGCAGGTCATGAGTAAGCAAATCGTCGACCCGCTCGTTGTCATAAATCGGTACGTTGTTCATAAATTTTATCCTTCTTTATGGTCATTGAAAAAAAACCGTAGGGCCGATCCCCACGGTTTATTATTCATTTATTTATTCAAAAATGACAAGCAGAACAAGCAATCGCCTTCCGTACGAAGATGTCCATAATACACATTGCAAATATGAAAACCTTCATGATAAATACGCGCCAAATTATCATAGCCTTCGCCCACGACATCGATCGCTTCTTTGCCGGCCAAAACCGGGTCCGCAACCTTGCCTTCGGCCGTTATCGGCACGCGGTTCTCCGCGCTTTCCCGCTTTAATATTTTGCGCAGTTGCTCATTCTCCAGCAAGAGCCGCTGGTTCTCCTCCACCAGCTTCTTCACTTCGAGCATGAGGCTGCCCAATTCGCCGTGAACTTTACCCATTTGTGATTCCAGCGCCTGCATATGGTTGAAAATGTCCTTGTTCTCCAAGTTCCCACCCCAGCGTCATCTCTAAAGTCTTGAAAAAGCCTTTTCTTATTTAAGGACAACGTCGTCCAGCGGAAGCTCCTTCACTTTTCCGATTTCAAACAGCTGAACGTGCACGGTGCGCGACCCGGCGTTGAGCCCAACCACCTTCCCGTCGCCCAAAGAAGTGATCACCATTTTGCCAACAGACGGGAGCTCCTCTTTCACGCTTTCGTAGTTATCATGCTCAAACTTGAGACAGCACATTAACCGTCCGCACAAACCGGAAATTTTCGTTGGGTTTAGCGACAGGCTTTGATCCTTGGCCATTTTGATGGAAACTGGCTCAAAGTCGCCAAGCCAGGACGAGCAGCAGAGCACGCGTCCGCAAGGACCGATACCGCCAAGCATCTTGGCTTCGTCTCTGACGCCGATTTGTCTCAGCTCAATCCGGGTGCGGAAGATGCTGGCCAAGTCTTTCACCAATTCGCGGAAATCCACCCGTCCCTCAGCCGTGAAGTAAAAAATGATTTTGTTGCGGTCGAACGTGAATTCCACATCGACCAGCTTCATCTTCAAGTCATGATCCTTGATTTTATTTAAACATGTGGCAAAAGCGCTTTTTGCCGCAAGCTTGTTCTCCTCGACTACACGGGCGTCGGCTTCGTCGGCGATCCGGATGACCTTCTTCAGCGGAAGGACGACATCCGTTTCTCCCACCTGCTTCTTGCCGACCACCACTTTACCGTATTCGATCCCGCGCGCCGTCTCGACAATCACGTTCTGATCCTTCTCGACAGGAAGATCCAGCGGATCGAAATAATATATTTTGCCCGCTTTTTTAAAACGGACGCCCACTACAGTGTACAAAAACTAACCCCCTCGTATACCTATAAAACCCCCATAAATGGTGATACGCCAAAAAAGCATCGCTCGAACCAGCTTTCCTTCTCATTCCCTGCTCTTTCACGGGAGAAAGTTTCAAAAAAGTGCCTGAGTGCTGCCTGCCCGGTTGGTAAAAAACGTTCTACCGCTGCCCATCCACCGCGATGAGGAACTGCTCCACGCAAAGTTGGGCATTCATATGCTGCCGCAGTTTCTTCTTGCTCTCCGCAGCCAGCGCCATCGCTTCAATCCACTGCTGCGGGCTGCGCGAGGCGGCATGTCTGGAAATAAACTCTAACTCATCTATGAAAACGACTTGATCATGCTTATGATAGAGCGCGTGGATCATATCTTTAAACCACAAATGGAAAAGACTGAACAACATGTCCAAGTGGTCGCTTAAACCGGCCTTGAACAAGCTTTGCTGCACTGTAATTAAAGGAGAACCGCCACGGCCTGCGATCTCCTTCCCTAATTGTAACACTACGTTTCTAATTTCTGCAAACCAATTCTGCTGGATAAGCTCGCGGCACGGCCCCAATCCTGCCGCGAGATGAACGGCGCTCCGGGCCAAAGTTGCCGGAAATCCCTCATCCGCCAATATTTGGAGCATCCGCTCCGGGTTTAGCGGCAAAAATGGCACCCACTGCGCCCGCGACTGGATTGTCGGCAGCAAAGCCCGTCCATTGTCGGACAGCAAAATAGCGACCGCCGGCGACGGAGGCTCCTCCAAAAATTTCAGCAGGCTGTTCGCGGCCTGAACCGTCATTTTTTCCGCCTCGTCGATGATATAGGCTTTCGGATTGCCGCTCTCCGTGCGATAAGAGAAAATCCGCTGCAAATCGCGGATTTGATCGATTTTGATCGTTGCCCCATCGGGTTTGATGGTAAAAAGATCGGGGTGATTGCCGTGCAGCACCTTGCGGCATTCCAGGCATTCCCCGCAGGCGTCGTCCCCGCCCCGAGTACAAAACAACGCCTGGACGAAGGCCATGGCCATTTCCATTTGCCCGCTTCCAGGCGGTCCGCTAAAAATATAGGCATGCGATATTTCGTTTCTCCGCAGGCCGCCCTGCAGCAGCTGCTTGGCGGTATCCTGGCCGATGATATCTTGAAATGACACGTGTCTTCCTCCATTTGATACTCGCACTTTTTAGAAACACAAATTGATCAGCATGCCGCGGATTTCGCCGATTTTTTGCAGCAGCTCGATTTTTCCCTGCTCGGTTTCCAGCAGTTCATCGGCCATGGCAAGCAAAGCGGCGTCAACTTCGTCCAGCAGCTTGTAACGTTTCCCCCGGCCGCGGCGATCCCATCCTTTGACCTCCTTAATAAGGACGCCCCGGCGGACCGTATCTTCGAGAAATCTTTTGACCATAAGCCGGTATGCCTTCAGTTCCCGGATGGTCATGGAACGGGCCAGCCGGTCTCCCTGCATTTGAATCTCCTTAAACCGCCGGCCCAGCTCTTCCTGCGACGCCTGCTCGCCATGCTGCTGCATGACATCGGCAAAGCTCTTGGACTGGACCGGCTTCGCAGGGCCGTCAGTCACTCCTAAGCCGCTTTGGAGCGGCCGGAATCCCGGATCAATTTTCATCTTCGATCACCGCCTACCTTTGGAATTTACTCAACTGACTGAACGTACGTATATTTCTATTTAATCGTGTTTTCTCAAAAATGTTCAAACCGGTCTACCGGCAGAACGAATACAGTGGCTCCGCCAACCTGCACTTCCACGGGGAGCGGCAAATACGAATCGGTGGTACCGCTCATCGGCGTTACCGGGGTAACCAATTGCTCACGAACTTTACAACTGTTGCGGATGACGTTCAGCACCGCGTCCACCTGGTGGTCGTCGACACCGATCATAAACGTCGTGTTCCCCGCCCGAAGAAACCCTCCGGTACTGGCCAGCTTGGTTGCCCGGTAGTTTTCCTTGACAAGCGCGCTGGACAGCCGGTTGCTGTCTTTATCCTGGATAATCGCAACAATCAGCTTCATTTGCAGTCCCTCCTCGTTATATTAAAAATGTACCACACCTTATTATTTGACAGCTAGGCCTTGAATTCCTTTAAAAATGCGGAAAGTTGGCCGCGAATGTCGGCAGCCACCTCGTCTTTGCCCTGCGAAGCGTCGATTCGCTTGATCCGCTCGGGATACATCTCGGCAATCTGCAAATAACCTTCCCGAACCTTCCGGTGGAACCCGATGCTTTCCATATCCAGACGATCGACCTTTCGCCCCTGGCCTGCGGCGATGCGGGCCAAGCCAGCCTCCGGTTCGATATCGAGGTAAAAGGTAATGTCCGGAAAACGCCCTTGCGTCGCAAACATGTTGATGTTCAGAACCTCTTGAATGCCGAGTCCCCGCGCATACCCCTGATAAGCCAGGCTGCTGTCGATAAACCGGTCGCACAGCACACTGACGCCGCGTTCCAAGGCAGGCTCCACTTTCTCGGCCAAATGCTGGCGCCGCGACGCCGCGTAGAGCAGTGCTTCTGTACGGGCGTCCATCGCTGTGTGCTGCGGGTTTAAAATGATGTCGCGGATTTTCTCGGCGATCTCAATCCCCCCCGGCTCACGGGTGGTCATATAGGCAACGCCGTGTTCTTCAAGCACTTTGGCCACTTCGGCCATCACCGTCGTTTTGCCTGAACCGTCACCGCCTTCCAACGTAATAAATAGTCCTCTCGCTTTACCGTTCATGTGGTTCATTCCCTGCTTTCTTGATTAACTTCTTCACTTGGATGGTGAGCAGCAAAGGATCTGCCGCCCCCTGGCATTTCGCCTGGGTCTGCCGCAGCCGGAGCAGTCGGCGTTTCGTCTCTTCCGTGACCGTCTCCCCCGGATACAGCAGCGGGATGCCCGGAGGATAAGGGATGATCATCTCCGCAGCCTGCCGGCCGGCGCTGTCCTCTACGGGAATCGCTTCGATTTCCTCCGGAGATAAGGGAGCCAGAGAAAACGCCACCGGCTCCGAGATGCCGGGAAGGACGCCGGTCTGATCTGCGTCTGTGCCCGAATCGGCAGGTTCCGTGTCTGTAAGCGTACCGGCTACTTGCACAACTATACCGGCATCGGCTTGGGATCGGGCTTCAACATTTCTTTTTGCGGCATCTGCCGGTTTTGGGTTCGGCGAAATGTTCCACGTGGAAAGTTCTGAAAACGGATCGCTTTCGGCTCCGGAACAATCCTGTTCCGTTTCCCTTTTCTCCGCCACCTGCGTTGCCGCCTGTACTGCCGTTGCTGTCGCCTTCTCTTCCGCTTTCTCCGACGCACCTTCCGCCGCTTCCGCTGCAGCTGCGATGCGCTCCAGCGCCTGAAGCAGCCGCTCGGCATCCCGCTCCGTCGTCCCCGGTCCAAACGCCAGCACCACGTACCGCTCATCGCTCATTTCCGGCACGCAGCCCTCCGTCTCAAGCCGCTGCTGCAGCTCGTAGCCGCTCCACTTGTTTGTTGCATCGTATATTACAAGCTTAAACGGGTCTTGAATAGTATATGCAGCGTCCCCTCCGCTCGCGCCCGGCGGCTTGACGACGCCGAAGCGCGGCAGTTGGCCAAGGCCGCGGCGCGCCGCGGCGGCCGCGGCCAGCCCGCCTGCGAACAGGGCGGGCCCCTGGGCCGCCAGCAGGCTTCGGCTCACGTCGAGCGAAGCCATGATGGGGTAGGACGGGCTGGAGCTCTGCAGCATCGCCAGCCGCTGGCGCAGCAGCGCGCGGTCGAGCAGCCCGCCCTGCACATGCAGCATCGCGCCCATCGTAAGCGCGGTGAGCATCTTGTGCGTCGACTGCACAACGCCGTCGGCGCCTTGGGCCAGCGCGCTCTCCGGCAGCGCCGGATGCTGGCCGAAGTGGGCGCCGTGCGCCTCGTCGACGAGCAGCGGCACGCTGTGCGCGCGGCAGAGCTCGGCCAGCGGCCGCAGCGATGCGCCCATCCCGTAGTAGCTTGGGTGCGTGACCAGCAGCCCTTTGGCGCCGGGGTGCCGGCGCAGTGCTTCACGCACCGTCTCCGGCGACGGGATGGTTGCCAGGCCGCTCCGCGCATCGAGCCGCGGCGCCAAAAACACCGCGTGCGCGCCCGCCAGCATCAATCCGTGAATGACGGATTTGTGCACGTTCCGCTGCACGAGCAGCACATCGCCCGGAGCGGTGCACACGCTCAGGACGAGCGCCAAATTGCCGGCGGTGCTGCCGCCGACAAGAAAAAACGTCTCCTCCGCCCCAAACTGGGCGGCGGCCAGTTGCTGCGCCTCACGGATAACTCCTTCCGGATGATGCAGATCATCCGTCCCGGTAATTTCCGTGGCGTCAATCTCCATCACCCGGGACAGCAGATTCTGCTCCCAGGGCATTCCGCCACGCAGGGCTTGTCCATTTTTATGTCCCGGCACATGAAAGGAAACATCGCTTTTTTTCATATATTGCATCAAAGCTTCATATAATGGAGCCCGATTAGCTTGTTCCGGCATCTCTATCCTAATCCTTCCGGCTATGATCCTGCTACCCATTCCACACCGCTTCAACCTTAGTTCGCGGAAAATATCATTGCTTCATTTTACCGCTTCTTTCCCCGAATGGGCAATATAAAGCCTACAGAAAAGGACCCGTTCTCCCAAAGAACAGGCCCTGTCACCTCATCAATTTATACGTTTTATGCATTTTTTTGCATCCAAATTTGCTTCATTTGATGAATAAAGAAATGGTATTTTTCCTCCTGAACATCCGTATGCACCATTTCGGCCTCACACGAATCGCAAATAAATTCCGATACGATATGAATGCCTTCGGTTTTTGGCTCCCCGCAAATAATGCAGGTTCTTTCGGTCCGCTCATCCATGCCCGAATCCCACCTTGTCTGTTTTACTATCAGTATGACACAGATTCTATTATTTTAAACCTTTTCATAGTCCCCTACCTGTTTTATCTTATGCCACATTGCCCGTGGCTGTGTTTGTACGCCGCATCTTTAATTATCGGTAGCTTGCTCCGATATAGTAATATAGGTATGTCCGAGTTTTAAAGAGGTAGTTCAAAAAGTCATCTTTTGATCACGAAGCAGCTCAAGAAGAGGATTCGACATCGAATCATGAATTCAGCCGGGCCAAGCATATGCTTACGAAGCATGTTTCCTACGGAAACATTTCAGGTGCTCATGTACCCAAAACGTACGCTCCGCTCCTCAGTCCCTAGCTTCATTCAACCTAAAGCGTTTTGAAAAAACGCACATCGGAAGCATACACTTCGGTGCTGAAAAGCCGACTTTTTGAACACGTACTAAACGTAATTTATAGGAGGGTTGATGGGTGAAATCCGCTGATCCTGAAACAAATGCGACGTTTTACCATTACCGGCTGCTAAAAAAGGTCGTATTGCCCAAAGCCTTGATCTACAGCTTCGCAACGCTTCCTTTTCTCTGGCTTGCCGCCGAGATGATTTTTCTATCCTGGACCAGCCTTTTTTTCTTTCTTATTGCCGCGCCCATTGCGTTATGGATTCAATTTGTCATTTCCCGGTCGGTCCTGATCATCTTAAGCCATTCCTACCGCAAACGCTGGCGTTTTTCCCGGCTGCTGCCCTGGATCGGTTATATGCCTGAACAATACGTGGCTTACTCCGTGTTTCGCAGAGTTCACCTGCATGCCGCCTGGATCGGCTGCTGCATCATAGCGGTCATCATTCCGTGGTCTCCGGCTTCTTTTGTGCTGGCCTTGTTCTTCTGGCATTTCTGGCTGATCGGCCCGCGTTTGCTCGTCCTTGCCTGTGTTAGAGGCCAACGTAAAGACGGCATGCTGAAAATCACCGGCCTCGATATTTCCTATTACCTGCAGTGACGTACTTTCAAAGAAAACAGACTGCTTTCCGACTGACAAAATCCTCTATTCCCGCCACACCATTATTATCCTTGACCTCTCAAAAAGCCTGTTCCCCGTAAAGGGAACAGGCTGGTGATCCATCTGAAATTAGCCGGCTTGCGATCGGGCGAATCAAGGACTGCTTTCCAGACCTTGAATCACCGCCTTATCTTCCAGTTTTGGGACAAGCACCGTAAACGAATCGTCGTGAATCGTCAACTGTACGATTTTCTTGCCTTTCTCGTAAACTCGGGTTGAGCCGGTGCTTTCCTCTTTTTTTTCGGTCCAGCCCCATGCCTCTATGACCTTTTCATAAGCCTCAGGTACGCCGCCGCTTTCGCTTAACCCTTTCATAGAGTAGTGAATATAGTCCATTTTCGAGTTATTTAATGCGTTATCCGTCTGACTGGCTTCTTTTGGCACCGGGAAGCTTTTTTCTACAGCCGCCCCTACGTAATTTGTCCATGAAGGCTCGGAAGACGCACAGCCCGCGATGACGAACATCATCATCAAGACTCCCCACATGAAGCATAAGGAATATCCCACTCCTTTTCGCCGCATGATCCATTCCTCCTTACCCTGCCTATATGCTGAAAACGTTATCCCATGTTGTCAATACCTGATATAGATTACGGAAGGCTATATGCCTTGACATATCAGTATAATTATAACGGTTGACTTGCCACTGTCGGTAACAAAAAGGTTACATTCTTTTTGATAGGCTCTAAGTATAGTAACCCCGTATATCTCAAAATGCAATACCGGAACAGAATTCTCATGTAAGTAAAATGTTATTTTATTTTACACTGATTTTTAACTAGTTTATTTTCCGATCACAAGAATTCATGAGAAATATAAAGAAATATAAATAAAATCAATTATGTATGCGTTTACTTTCAACTGAAGTATCCTTGTCATAATACCTTACATCAATTTATGATTATAACCAGAACTTTACATACGATTTCAGGAGAGGAGAGCAAAATAAGATGGAACTACATCTCTGGAATTGGAAAAAAAGCAGTGCCCTGCTATTAACCGGGGTTCTAACGGCAGGGTTATGGACCGGCGGCAGCCCGCAAGTGGAGGCCGCTTCAGCCTCTGCAGCAGCAAGTAGTGTCAGGACCGCTGCAGCCCAAGGTCTGCCAGGGCAAACGCTACCGGCAGGGGATTTGCCGGTTTTACACGGTCGAGTCGTGAGTCCCCTGAAACCGTTCGTGCTCGAAGAAGCAACAATCGCCGATATGCAGTTAGCGATGGATCAGGGCAAGCTGACCTCCAAGCAACTCGTTCAAATGTATTTGGACCGCATTGCCAAATACGATGAACAGGGCGTCTCGCTGCAGGCCGTCCTAACCTTAAACCCTGAAGCATTGAGCATTTCCGAAGCCCTCGATCAAGAACGGGCCACGCAAGGACCACGCGGACCGCTTCACGGCATTCCTATTTTAGTGAAGGACAATTTCGATACAGCCGACATGCCAACCACCGCAGGCTGCTTATGTTTGAAGGATTCCATTCCGGACAAGGATGCCGATCAAATCGCCAGATTAAAAAAGGCCGGCGCCATTATTTTGGGCAAAACCAACCTGCATGAGTTCGCCTTCGGCATCACGACATCCAGTTCGCTTGGCGGGCAAACGAAAAACCCGTACGCACCTGGCCATTATCCCGGCGGTTCCAGCGGCGGCACCGGAGCAGCGATCGCGGCCAACTTCGCCGCAGCAGGCCTCGGGACCGATACGGGCGGATCGATCCGAATCCCGTCCAGCTTCAACAGCCTGGTGGGTATTCGCCCTACGATCGGATTATCCAGCCGCGACGGCATTATCCCCTTGGCATTAACACAGGATGTCGGCGGCCCGATGGCCCGAACGGTGGAGGATGCTGCCATTTTGCTCGACGCCACCGCCGGTTATGATCCGAATGATATCGCCACCGCGTACAGCCTTGGGCATCTTCCCGCAAGTTATACCGATTTTCTGGATGCCGATGGTTTAAAAGGTGCCCGCATCGGTGTCGCCATCGAATTGTTTCAGAACGGCAATGATCAGGAAAAGTCCGTCACCGACGTCGTTTACCATGCGGTCGATGAGCTGAAGGCGCTGGGGGCTGCGGCCATTCCAATCACCATTCCGAACCTGGCCGAAATCAACAAATACCCTAGCCTTAGCGGATATGAGTTTAAGTTTCAACTCAACGAGTACCTTAAAGAGCTGGGAGACGCTGCACCTTATCACATCCTGGCGGAAATTATCGCCTCGGGAGAATATGATAAGGCTCAGGAGCAGTCCATGAAAGCCCGCGAGGCCCGTGCAACACTGGAAACCGAGGAATACAAAGATATTTTATTGCACCGGACCAAGCTGACGCGTGATGCCCTCTTAAAAGTGATGGCCGATTACGACTTGGATGCGATCGTTTACCCGACTACGACACAACCGGCAGCAGTTATCGGCGAGAATCAGGTGTCCGGCGCCAACAACCGGCTCAGTCCCTTCTCCGGATTCCCGGCCATTACCGTCCCGGCTGGATTTACCACAGACGGCTTACCGGTCGGCATTGAATTCCTGGGCAGGGCCTTTGACGAAGGGACCCTAATCAAGTTGGCCTACAGCTATGAACAAGGGACTCACCATCGCCAATCGCCTAAATTGACCCCATAACAAAAAGTAAAAAGTAAGAAAACCGTCGCTCAACGTACTTTCAAGGAAGCCAGACCGCGTCTCTATTGCTTAGCGGCATTTTATCGGAAACTGCCACTCACTGGCCACTCCGCCATGCTGCAATACCACCTAACGAACTGCATATAGTATCGCCTAACGGACTCCAGCGACCCTTATCCCCCCATTTCCCGGGTATTTCCCATTCTAACGGACTCAGACGACGCTATTGGGCCAAAAATACGGACTTTGACGCCAATTTGAGTGAAATAAGGCCCGCTCAGTCCGTTAGAATTTCTAACCCCTCGTTTTCGACCCAATAACGTCG
>NZ_JBKIAX020000026.1:0-75268 GCF_046567315.2 Paenibacillus lacisediminis
CCCCCTCAAGATGAGATTTCCCAACTAGTAAGACCCCTTGAAGACGACGAGGTTGATAGGCCTGAGGTGGAAGTGCAGCAATGCATGGAGCTGACAGGTACTAATCGGTCGAGGGCTTATCCAAATGAACATCTAAAATGCAAATTAGTTTCGTATCCAGTTTTCAAGGATTAACACCTTGAATTTATGGCTTGGAGAGATACCCAAGTGGCTATAAGGGGACCCTCTGCTAAGGGGTTAGACTGCGTAAGCGGTGCGAGGGTTCGAATCCCTCTCTCTCCGCCATTTGTACAAGTTTATTATATGGCGGCGTAGCTCAGCTGGCTAGAGCGTACGGTTCATACCCGTGAGGTCGGGGGTTCGATCCCCTCCGCCGCTACCAACAATTTTGATTTGGAGGCTTAGCTCAGCTGGGAGAGCATCTGCCTTACAAGCAGAGGGTCGGGGGTTCGATCCCCTCAGCCTCCACCATGAACTATTATTTTTTTCTTTTGCACTGTGCCGGTGTAGCTCAATTGGTAGAGCAACTGACTTGTAATCAGTAGGTTGGGGGTTCAAGTCCTCTCGCCGGCACCATGAAGTCTTTTTATTGCGGAGCCGTGGTGTAGAGGCCTAACATGCCTGCCTGTCACGCAGGAGACCGCGGGTTCGAATCCCGTCGGCTCCGCCATTACATCATTGAATATTTCCACAATGAAGTGGGAAAGTTACCAACTTAACCGCTTTATTTTTTTGGCCAATTACATACGGCTCGGTAGCTCAGTCGGTAGAGCAGAGGACTGAAAATCCTCGTGTCGGCGGTTCGATTCCGTCCCGAGCCATTTTTATGCCCCCTTTTGGATCGTTACCGGTCTAAAAGGGCAGCATATATTACATGGAGGCTTAGCGAAGCGGCCAAACGCAGCAGACTGTAAATCTGTTCTCTTACGAGTTCGGTGGTTCGAATCCATCAGCCTCCACCAGTTTTTATGAGCCATTAGCTCAGTTGGTAGAGCACCTGACTTTTAATCAGGGTGTCGAAGGTTCGAGTCCTTCATGGCTCATCAAAAGTCGTTGACCTTTGGGTTGGCGGCTTTTTAGTTGATAGAGTTTAGTCGCCTTGGTTCTGACTATTAATTGTAAATCATACAACTAACTTTTTATCCATTTACCTAATCATTTGTTTAATTGCATTTCATACAAGTATTTCCTCGTTTTTTTTAGCCCCTTCTTCGAAAGATAGCGGAATAATTGCAGGTTTTACACTTAATCGAGCGATGTAGCAGCATTTCCGGATAAGTAACGGTGTATTTTGCAGCTATTCCATTCAACAATAGACCTCAAGAAAGCTAGAGCAGGAACAGGTACGTTTAAGTGGGATGATCGCTTTACTATATCTGCTGCTGAAGATGATTCACGAAGTCGCCGCGAAAACCGGGAATAGCTTTCTCCTTTGATCCAGTGTCAACTCCAGATCATGATACCGCTTATTGTATAAGAAGTTGTTTCAATCCCCTTCAATTTGATAAATCCAATAGATTGGCTGATATCGAACGTAATTTTGAACCTTCATTGGAAATATCATTAGAATCTACTCAAATCGCCCGTTTAATGCTCTCCGCTCCTGATCTATTGGAAATATCCAATCAAGCCGATGGATCTCCAATGAATTTTCAAATCAATTGGATATTTCCAATCAGAGCATAGTCAGAACGTTATGTCAGTCAGACTGCGGGAATTATCTGTACATGTGAAATTTTCGAAATAGATATTTATTGCACGGGGCCGCTGCGCAAATTTATAGTTAAAAGCCCGGTTATGATAAAATAGAATGGCAAACGCTAAAATGGATAGTGGGAAAGGCGTAATCATGGAGATCAAAAAGCTAATGCAGCAGGTGGAGAGCATCATCGGCACTTCAATTACAGAGTCGACTTGGGACGTTCAAGTTTGGCGCGAGTCCGTGGAAGCCGGCGGCACTTTGGGAAACGGGCCTGTACGCAAGGATGGCCGGGTTGTTTGGCATTGGAACACGAAGGCGGACGCCGTTCAGGTGTTGCAGGCGGATGCGGGAGAAGTGACGGACGCGGAAGCGATGCTGATTCAAATGTTGTTATCTGCGGCGCGCGATCAGCGGTCTCAAACCGCCCCTTTAAAACAGGACGATGAATCCCGGAGTATCCAGTTTGGGGAATGGTTGCTCGAACGCATGAGCCGTCATGAAATCAACCTTTCCGTTCCGGACCCGTTCCCGATCAAGTCCCGGTTAAAAGGATGCATGCTTCCCTTTCTGTTAAGTTGGGACCACGCAGGCCAGGGGCAGACAGTATCATTTGCCAAGCTGCATAAACTGCTGCGCAGTTATTTTGGCGGGGATATTGTGTTGGTTCCGCTTAAAGAGGAATGGCTGATCCTGCTTGGGGAAGAACTTTTGACGAGTCTGCGCGAAGAAAGCGAAGAGGGCGCCGAAACGGAAAGGGATATGCTCGGAGCGTTATGTCAGGGACTGTACGAACTTATTACGAATGAATGGGTTGGCGGTATTCATATCGCCGCAGGCAACGCGTTGGTGGGAGAAAGGGAACTGACTTCGGCCGCATTGGCGCTGCGCCAGACCATGACCCTGGGACGCATTTTTAATGTTACGAATAAAATTCACCTGCCGTGGGAGTTAAAGCTGGAGCAGCTGGTATACAGCATTCCGGAAGATGAGCGGCTGCATTTTATTGAAGGGAACGGAGATCACGCCAAAGTGTTTGAAGATGAGGAGACGCTGACGACGCTGGAAACTTTTTTTGATCTGGACTGCAATGTCAGCGAAACCGCGAAGCGTTTATATATTCACCGGAATACGCTGCTGTACCGGATCGATAAGTTCAAACAGGAAACGGGACTGGATGTCCGGACGTTTCGTGACGCCGTTTTAGTGAAATTGGAGCTCTTATTGTATAAAGTGACGAAATCCCGGTAGTTTTTTTGTGCAGTTTGTGGATGGATGGGCTGCCTCCTATCGATTAATATATAAATATAAAATGTATCCGATTACATGAAACTGATAGCATCATACTAAATTCATTTAACGGGAGGCAAAATTCTATGGCAGGCGTACGCTTAGAACACATTTTCAAGAAATATCCGGGTGCCGATAAGGCAACAGTAGCAGACATCAACCTCGACATTAAAGATAAAGAATTCCTCGTGCTGGTCGGACCGTCCGGTTGCGGTAAATCCACGACCCTTCGGATGATCGCCGGGCTTGAAGAAATTACCGACGGCAAACTGTACATCGGTGACCGCGTCGTGAACGACGTAGCTCCGAAAGACCGCGACATCGCGATGGTATTCCAATCCTACGCTTTGTATCCGCACATGAACGTTTACCAAAACATGGCGTTTGGTTTGAAATTGCGTAAAGTGAAGAAAGACGAGATCGACCGTCGCGTTCGCGAAGCGGCAAAAATCCTCGATATCGAGCATTTGCTGGACCGCAAACCGAAGGCTCTGTCCGGTGGTCAACGTCAACGGGTTGCCTTGGGCCGCGCTATCGTCCGCGATCCTCAAGTGTTCCTGATGGACGAACCGCTTTCCAACTTGGATGCTAAACTGCGCGGTCAAATGCGCGCCGAAATCACGAAGCTTGTTAAACGTCTGGAAACGACTTGCATCTACGTAACACACGACCAGATCGAAGCTATGACGATGGGCGACCGGATCGTTGTTATGCATGACGGTATCATCCAACAAGCCGCTTCTCCGGAAGAACTGTACAACCAACCAGGGAATATTTTCGTGGCTGGCTTTATCGGTTCGCCTACGATGAACTTCGTAAACGGCAATTTGGTGGAAGAAGCCGGTGCCGTTCGCTTCAGATCGACTAATTTGGATGTGGTTGTGCCTCAAGGCAAAGCCACCATTCTGAAAGATAAAGGTTATATCGGCAAAGACGTGATCATGGGGATCCGTCCAGAAGATATTCATGAAGAGCCAGTATTCCTGGAAGCTTCTCCGCAAACGGCTTTCACCGCGAATGTGTACCTGACGGAAAACCTGGGTCACGAAATGCAATTGTACCTGAACGGCGCAGGCAGCGACACTTTGATCGCCCGCGTGGACGGCCGCTCCAATACGCGTGAAGGCGACAATGTGAAACTGGCCATCGATATGAACAAAATTCATATCTTTGACAAAGAAACGGAACGCAACGTATTTTTCGGCTAATTCGTTAGACAACTAAGAAACCGTCCTTCGGGGCGGTTTTTTGCTGTTATCGGAAAAATGCCGTTGTGAAAGCCGGCGGAAATAGCGTGCTGCGAGCGAATGGCGATGACCTGAAAATGGGATATTGCTGCGATGATTGATTTACGCTGCAATTTCCATTACGATGAATACATTGGAAGATCTAAGCCTATGGTGAATTTGTGTTGTTTTACACTGGATATTGGTACTGAAGACTAGGACAGACTGTTTAGTTTGGACCGCGTGCAGGGGAAAGGAAGAACAACATGGTTAAAAAAGTAAAGGTGTCGGAATTGGTTAACCAATTCGGGCTCGAGGTCGTTTCTGGAGAGCAGGGATTAAAACGGGCGATTACGGTGGATGATCTGTACCGCCCAGGCTTGGAAATGGCCGGCTATTTTGAATATCATCCGCCGGAGCGGGTGCAAATTTTGGGGAAGACGGAATTAGCCTTCTTCGAAATGCTTCCGGCGAACGAACAAAAGGAACGGATGGAACGATTGTGCAGCAGCGACGAGACGCCCTGCATCATCGTCACCCGTTCCTGGGAAGTGCCCGAGGAGCTTATTCAAATCAGCTCGATTAAGCAAATCCCCGTGCTGCGAAGCAGCATGGCAACAACGATCCTGTCAAGCCGGATTACCAGCTTCCTGGAGCGGAAGTTGGCGCCTACGGCAACGATTCACGGGGTGCTTGTCGATGTGTACGGGGTCGGCATGCTCATTACCGGCAGCAGCGGCATCGGGAAAAGTGAAACGGCGCTGGAGCTGGTGAAGCGCGGCCACCGTCTGATTGCCGACGATGCCGTAGAAATCCGCCAAACGTCCGATAACCAGCTGCACGGTTCGGCGCCCGAGCTGATCCGGCATCTTCTGGAAATCCGCGGTGTCGGGATCATCAACGTCATGACGTTGTTTGGCGCCGGGGCGATCCGCAACAACAAACGGATACAGCTGGTCGTTAAGCTGGAGGCCTGGCAGCAGGAGAAGCAGTATGACCGGCTGGGACTGGATGAGGAAACGACGCGCATCATCGACACCGATGTGCCGCTGGCTACGATTCCGGTGCGGCCCGGACGGAACCTCGCGGTAATCCTCGAGGTTGCCGCAATGAACTTCCGACTCAAACGGATGGGGTATAATGCGGCGCTGCAATTTACGACGAAACTTACGGAGACCATTGCTGAAGATATCGACGATTTGGATTAGGAGCGTGAACAATGGGAACCTTGTTATTGGACCCGATAGCTTTTTCTATCGGTGCTTTGAATGTGCATTGGTATGGCCTGATTTTGGGGAGCGCCGCTTTGGTCGGACTTCTGCTGGCGATCCGCGAGGGGAAGCGCTTTGGCATTCCCCAGGAGTTTTTTATGGACTTGCTGCTCCTTGGCGTACCGTCGGCCATTATCGGTGCGAGAATTTATTTTGTCGCGTTTATGTGGGAAGACTATAAAAACAACCTGTGGGATATTTTTAAAATCTGGAATGGCGGCATCGCCATCTACGGTGCGCTGATCGGCGCCATAATTTGCGCGGTCATCTTCGTGCGGCGCCGCGGGTACAACTTTTGGCGGATTGCCGACATTTGCGCGCCTTCCCTGATCATCGGACAAATGATTGGACGTTGGGGCAACTTTGTGAACCAGGAAGCCTATGGCGGACCGACGACGGAAAGCTTTTTGCGCGACCATCTGCACCTGCCGTCTTTTATCGTCAATCAGATGAATGTGGCCGGGACCTATCATCATCCCACGTTTTTATATGAATCGTTGTGGAACTTGGCGGGCCTCGTTTTGCTGCTGATTTTGCGCAGACAGAAATTTTTGCGGGCCGGGGAGCTGTTTGCCTCCTACTTCATCTGGTATTCCATCGGCCGCTTCTTCATCGAAGCATTGCGCACGGACAGCTTGGCGTTTCAGGGTGCGGCTTGGCTGGCTGCGTTCGTTAATGGTCTGTGGGCGCCGATGACTTGGCTCGGATTTGAACAGGGATATCTTGCACCTTCTTACGGCAATGTGAGAATTTCACAGCTGCTTGCCCTGCTTATTGTGGTGGCCGCCGTGGCGTTTATGATTATCCGCCGCCGAACCGTGCGCGGTTTGCCGCATTACAGCGATCCGATTGTTTCGACCAAAGCGGCTGCGGCGGAAAAATTGTCGGCGATGGAGTCGGCCGAACCGGAGCAAGCCGAGTCTATTTCCGATAAAACGGAGGAACTGCCGGACAGCCCAGAAGAGAAGAAGGAGTAGCTGCTGCATGATTGACACGGTGTTATTTGACCTCGACGGAACAATTATCGATACCAATGAATTGATCATTACGACTTTTCTGCATGTCATTCAGAAAAATCAGTTGCGTCCTCACACGAGGGAGGAAATCATCCCGTACATGGGGATGACGCTTGAGCATCAACTGCAAGTCTTCTCGGGCCGGGAAGAGGTTGCGGACCTGGTCGCCGATTACCGGAAATACAACCGGGAGCGCCACGACGAACTGGTCGGGGAGTTTCCGTATGTCAAGGAAGTGATCGGTAAGCTCCATGACCAGGGGATTACGCTTGGCGTGGTGACGACGAAGATCCGGGAGACGGCCATGCTCGCCTTGGAACGGTTCGGCCTGCTTGAGTACATGAAAGCGATTGTGACGGTGGAGGATGTCGAGCATCCGAAACCTCATCCCGAGCCGATTTTGACGGCGCTGGAGAAGCTTAAGGCCAAGCCGGAGCGGACATTAATGGTCGGGGACAGCGCGGCCGATCTGCAGTGCGCGCATGCCGCCGGGGTTCTTTCGGCAGGTGTAGCTTGGTCGCTTAAAGGCGTGGAGGAGCTGCAAAAATACGAGCCGGATTATATCCTGAAAGACATGACCGATTTGTACGGTGTGTTAGGTTGGGAGCCCGTGAACCCGTGAGAAAGGTGACGCGTTATCCGGTCGAAGGACCAAACGCATTGTGGCAACTGTACCGGACGGTAAGTCCGTGGAAGGGCGTGCGGAATTTTATTTTTATCCAATTTGCGCGTTATTGTCCGGTGCTATCCTTAAAAAATGCAATTTATCGCCGCATTCTCGGCATGAAGGTGGGAGAGCACACCGCTTTTGGCCTGATGGTGATGGTGGATGTGTTTTTCCCGGAATTGATTAAGATCGGACGGAATTCGGTCATCGGCTACAATACGACCATTCTGGCGCATGAGTACTTGATTAAAGAGTATCGCCTGGGCGAAGTGCATATTGGCGACGAAGTGATGATCGGGGCCAATTGCACGATTTTGCCGGGCGTGACGATCGGGGACGGCGCGGTGGTCGCCGCCGGGTCGGTGGTACATAAGGATGTGCCCGCAGGCGCTTTTGCCGGCGGCAACCCGCTGCGGCTGCTGGAGCGGAAAAGCCCGGAGGGGCCGGACCCTGAGGGGAAGTAATACTCAAGAAATCCAGATCGAAAAAAGCCGACTCAAGGTCAGATAACAATCTGTCTTGAGTCGGCTTTTTTGCGTGGAAATCGGCGCTCGGCACCCCGGATCCCCAGTCTTTCGCTAACGGTTGTAATCACGCTTATTTAGCTGAAAAGACGGGAATTCAATTTCTAACGGTTGCAGGTGCGCTTATTGGGGTGAAAAAGGCCCGAATTCATAGAAATAAGGCAAAATAAGCTCTATAGCAACCGTTAAATTTGGTTCCCCCTACATTTTATCGAAATAACGTCGCTGGCAACCGTTACAATGACGGCCTCGCTAAAGGGCGGCACCTTTCGTTATTTTAATTTAATTTTGAACTCCTTGGGCTGATAGTCACTTGTCTCCCAGCCGTCGACTTGCAGGGTGACCTCGTTCCAATCCTCGTAATATAGACTGTCAAATACGATGGCTGATAATAAAGCATCTGCTTCATTTTGACCGCCACTGTAAATTGCGGTTCTCGATTTGATGTAATATTGGAACTGCTTTTCCTTTTTTTCTCCCAAGTAAAGCTTAGCTTGCATATTCACTGCCTCATAAATGCTGACGGTAACTTTTGGATCAAACCGGATGGTTGTGCTTATGGGCCGAAGGATCACGTCGCCGATGTTAATATGCCGTCCGTCGATCTTCGCGGATTGATTCACAGGAACGGTTCGCTCCAAACCGGCGTATCGGCTGGTATCCAACTCGATGGGAATTTTAACGCTGGATTCAGCAGCAGGAATAAACTTTGAACCGGCCGTGAAAATGATATGGCTAGGTGTAGCGTCTGAAAAGGTTAGTCTAGTATAGCCGTGTTTGACACGTTCTGTATTATTTACGGAATAAGAACTCACCTTCCAAATATCGGGCGCCAACAGGAGGTTCCCATTCGCATCGAGGAAATCGATATATATATCTTTGGACTCGCCTGCACCTGATAAATTTTCCAACGTATAAAATAAGATCATGGTTTGGTTGTCCGCCAACACCCCGTCCACGGTAACCTTATAGCCCTCGGTTTCCGCCGACTGATTGATTGGCTGGTACAAGCCTTGGTCCGCGGCTTGCTCCATCGGAGTCGTCATTTGGCTTAAGACGTAATCAGGAATCCCGGGTTGGCTGCTCATGACGATAGATGTACCGGGCATGGGCCAGACCGGCCAAACGGCCGCGATTAGCAGGCAGCAAGCCAACACTCCGGCCGCGACCACCCCGCACCGCACCGCCCGCTTGCGGCGAGCGGCCTTGCCGCGGGCAAGACCGGCCCCAATAGCGGATGCCAGAGCGCTTTCGGATACTTGCTGCTCTGCCAGACGAGCGCCGTCAAAATAACGGACCAGTTGATTTTCCCTCGTTTCGACCATAATACAACTCACCTCCTATGCTCATGTGGCGGCGGAGCTGCTTAAGCCCTTGATGAAGCCACGATTTGACGGTGCCTTCCGGGCAATCCAGCACCCGCGCTATTTCCGCTAACGTCATGTCCTGGTAATATTTCAAGGTGATCACATGGCGGTATTTCGGTTTCAGCCGGTCCAGCGCCGAATCCAAATCGAGTTTGTATACGCTGACCATCTCTCCGTTTCCCTGCGGCGGAGCCGAAACGAACGGAAGAACCCGTTTCCGTCTTTTCAGCTCGTCGATGCAGCAATGGATCAGGATACGGATCAGCCAGGGTATAAATGCATCAGGATCCTTTAAACTCCGGCATTTCACCCAAGCTTTGCACATGGTCTCCTGAATCGCCTCAAGCGCGTCCGGCTCGCTGCGCAAATAGCTGTAAGCGATGCCGTATAGCTTTCGTTGATGCGCGGCGATCAGTCGGCAAAAGGCTTGTTCGTCCCCTTTGCAAGCAGCGGTGGCCCATTCTCTCTCTTCCACAAGCGGGCTCCTTCCCTTCCTACTGATAGTTCCTGAAGCGCCGAAGCATCCCGGCCGGGTAATTCAACGCTCTATATAAAGACGCCGCAAGGAAATAAACGGTTTTAATTAAAAGTTGAAGTGAAGAAAAATGTTTGACAATTTGAAAAGAGGTTTTGAAAACACGGGGAGATGCGAGTATAGTAAATAAGGCGGTGCATGTAACCTTTTCATGCAAATGCGC
The DNA here is from genome assembly GCF_046567315.2 of Paenibacillus lacisediminis. Classification (NCBI taxonomy): domain Bacteria; kingdom Bacillati; phylum Bacillota; class Bacilli; order Caryophanales; family Paenibacillaceae; genus Paenibacillus; species Paenibacillus lacisediminis. Next base: position 9,759 of record NZ_JBKIAX020000026.1, read on the forward strand.
GTCTAATTTCATGGGTAAACGTATTTTTTACATAACGATTAGGAGTTGATCTAGTGAACAAAGTGGTCAAGGAGCGATTGCCGCAGCTCGACCTATTTCGCGCAATTGCCATCTTTGCAGTCATTCAGGTGCATTCTTCTTCATTTGCGGCTGCGGAGCAAGCGCTGACTTCACCCATTTATTATTTTTATAGTTGGATGAACATTTTTTTTAAGTTTGGTACTCCCACGTTTATATTTTTGAGCAGCTTCGTTCTTTTCTATAATTACTATGACCGGCCGCTCAATAAAGAGCTAATCGGCGGGTTTTACAAGAAACGGCTGCTTAATATTATCCTGCCGTACATTTTGGTTTCCTGTTGTTATTTTTTGGTGGTGGCGATCCAGCGTCATGATTTAATCAACAACTCGAAAATGTATGAATTGCAAAAACTGATCAAGGGACTCTTAACGGGTACATCTTACACCCATTTGTATTTCGTATTTATCAGCATCCAGTTTTATATCCTGTTCCCGCTCCTGCTCTGGCTGTTCAAGTCGTTCCGCAACAATAAGGTGCTGATTGGGCTGATTTTGCCGGCGGGACTGGCCATTCAATGGGGTTTCGTGTTCTTGAACAAATACCAGCTTCATTTGCCGAATAAGGGAAGTTACGCTCCGACTTATATGGCGTACTACTTAATGGGGGCCGTGGTCGCCATTTGCTTTGACCGGATCAAGGGGTGGCTGCAGACGGACTGGCGGGATATGGCCAAATCGCAGCGGATATTAACGGCCGCAATGTGGCTCGGTTGGCTGGCGGTCGCTTTTACCCATATCCAGCTGTGGCATACCTACCGCCTAGGACTAAGCAGGCCCAACACGTTTTGGTTCGAACTGGCTTGGAATGTGCAGGCGATGTTCGCGGCGATGGTGCTGATGAGGGTGGCCTTTCTCATTCAACGCAGGGGTTCGGCGTTTTGGGTAAAAGCGCTGACCCGATTGGGCGAGCTGTCGTTTGCCATCTACTTGTTCCATCCGGCGGTTTTGCTCGTATACCGGGTATTCCGAACGAATAAAAATCTGCCTGGCGATTCGCCGTTCTACTTGCCTTACATTATCGGCGGGTCATTGTGCGCATTGTTTATCTCCTGGGCTTTCGTGCAATTTTGCTTCCGCAGAGTGCCGTTTGCCTGGGTGTTCCTGGGGAACGTTCCCGCTTCCTTACGTAAAAAGAAACTGCCGAAACAATCTGACAGCGGTCAAACTCCATCGGTTAACACGAATATGTGATACGCTTCAAAGCCCCGGCCCGGGATGGCCGGGCTTTCTTTTTGTGCGGATTCGGGAATAATGAAGAGACCAGGTGCATTGCTTTGAAACTGGCCGCGGCGCATTGACGGTTTCAAAAAAGATATGATAAGATAGGCCATATACTTTAATTTGTTAGCACTTTAATATAATAAAGTAAGTTTTGAACGGGTGAGGTGAAGGTGTTGTCTAAACCAAAAGGATTTGAGAAGCCTGCCGGCGTTCGTGACTATCTGCCATTCGCCGTAGATAAGCTGCGGGCGATCGAGCGGCGTGTCCTCGACTGCATGGGGGGCTGGGGTTACCGGCAAATCATGACGCCAACGATGGAATATTACGATACGGTGGGCGTGGCCAGTTCGACATCGGATCAGAAGCTGTTTAAACTGTTGAATAATCGGGGAACGACGATGGTTCTCCGTTCGGATATGACGACTCCGATCGCTCGGGTCGTTGCTTCGCTGCTCAAGGAAGAGCCGCTTCCTTTAAGATTGTCTTATCATGCCAACGTATTCCGGGCGATCGAAGAAGAGGCGGGGAAGGAAGCCGAGTTTTATCAAACCGGCGTGGAGCTTGTTGGCGATGACTCGCCCGACGCTGATGCAGAGGTGGTCGCGCTGGCGGTAGCTTCATTGCAGGCTGCCGGAGTTAAGTCGTTTAAGATCGCTTTGGGGCATGTCGGGTTTCTGAACGGGTTGCTGGAAGAGGCGGTGCCCGGACGCGAGGACATCCGCGATGCGCTCAAAGGCGGGCTGCTGCACCGTGATTTCGTTGGCTACCGTGAAACGCTCGCCGGGCTTGCTTTGGAGGAGCGGCAGCATACCGTGCTGGAAGGGATTTTGCGGCTGCGCGGAGGCAAGGAGGTTTGCGGCCAGGCGCTGGAGCTAAGCGAAAATCCGACCGCTAAGGCGGCGGTAGAGCATCTCAGCCTCGTTTGGGATGCGCTGGAGGATTTCGGCGTGGCCGAGCATGTAATGATTGATCTAACGATGATCGGGGATTTCTCGTATTATACGGGCATGACGTTTGAAGGGTATGCCGCCGAGCTGGGGTTCCCGGTATGCAGCGGCGGGCGGTACGACAATTTGCTGCAGCAGTTCGGGCGTCCGGCACCGGCGACGGGCTTCTCGCTAAAAACGAACCGGATTTTGGACGGCGTCGACGGGATTTCGGCCGAGCGGCAACTGCCGATCTTGCTGCAATACGATGCGCCGAACCGGAAGCGGGCTTTTGCCGAAGCGGAGCGGCTGCGCCAGGAAGGGCGCAATGTGCTGATGCGGCATGTGGGCGCGCCGAATGAGCTGCTGCCGGGGGACGATCAGGCGGAGCGCGTCCGTACGGGGCCGCTTGGTCCGTTGTACGGCGAAGTCCGCACGGTCACGAGCTTTTGAACGGACTTGCTTCACAAGCAAAGGCAAGAAAGGAGGGCCATGGACATGGGACAAATTATCAAAGTAGCGATGCCCAAAGGGCGTATTTATAAAAAGGCGGCGGCACTGTTCCGCGAAGCGGGGATCGATATCCCGCATGACGTCGACGAGACGCGCAAGCTGGTCATTCCGCTGCCGGAGATCGGCATGGAATTTATTTTGGCAAAGCCGGTGGACGTTCCGACTTATGTGGAGTACGGGGTGACCGATATCGGCATTGTCGGCAAAGACGTGCTGATGGAAGAAAACCGGGATGTGTACGAACTGCTTGATCTCGGGATCGCCCGCTGCCGGATGTCGGTGATCGCGCTGCCCGACTGGAAGCCCGGCATTCAGCAAAGAGTGGCGACGAAGTATCCGAACGTGGCGTCGCAGTTTTTCCGTGAGCATGGTCAGCAGGTGGAGGTCATTAAACTGAACGGCTCGATCGAGCTGGCGCCGCTGATCGGCCTCGCTGACCGCATCGTCGATATGGTGGAGACGGGACAAACATTGAAGGAAAACGGACTGGTCGAATTGGAACGGATCTTTGACATCACCAGCCGCCTGATCGCGAACCGGGTGAGCTACCGGATGAAAAACGCGGAAATTCAGGCGGTGTGCGATGCGCTGGCTAAAGTGATCGTACGGGATCAAGTGAAGGCTTGAGCTTCGCAGGCCGCGAATCGCGAATGTTATAAAGACCGGCATAAGTTGAGCTAAAGATAAGAACGGGAAGTAGGCAAGAGGGGTCAATATTATAGAAGGATAAACGAGGCGGGGGGAATGGCGAATGAAAATAGTGTCGGCCCAGGAGTTTGATTTACGGCGGGAAGTCGAATACGGTTCGCCGGAGCAAAACGAAGCGGTGCGCTCGATCGTCAAAGCGGTCAAAGAGCAAGGGGATGCGGGGTTGCTGGCGTTCACAGAGCGGTTCGACGGTATGAAGCTTGACGCCGCTTCGCTGCGGGTGACGCAGGAGGAGCTGAAGGCGGCGTACGACGCCGTGGAGCCGTCGTTCGTTCAGGCGATCGCGGCAGCGGCGGACAACATCCGCCGTTTTCACGTCCGGCAGAAACGCAATTCGTGGATGGATCTGCAGCCGGACGGAAGCTTGCTGGGGCAGATTATCCGGCCCTTGAAGCGGGTCGGCGTGTACGTTCCCGGCGGGAAAGCGGCGTATCCTTCCTCCGTGCTGATGAACGTCATCCCGGCGCAGGTGGCCGGCGTCCCGGAGATCGTGATGGTGACGCCACCGGCGACGGGCGGCAAAGCGGGCATCGACCCGTACATCCTCGTCGCCGCCGCCGAGGCCGGCGTGCACGAAATTTACCGGGTCGGGGGGGCGCAAGCGATCGCCGCGCTCGCTTACGGCACGGACACGATCGCGCCCGTCGATAAAATCTGCGGGCCGGGCAACATTTACGTCGCGCTTGCCAAACGCGAAGTGTACGGCGCCGTCGATATCGACAGCATCGCCGGTCCGAGCGAAATCGCCGTGCTGGCCGACGACAGCGCCGATCCCGCCTATGTGGCGGCGGATCTGCTGTCCCAGGCCGAACACGACGAAATGGCGTCGGCGATCCTGGTGACGCCGTCGGAGGTGTTCGCGCAAGCGTGCCAAGCGGAGATCGCGCGGCAGCTTGCGGAATTGCCGCGGCGGGAGATCGCCGGAGCGGCGATTGAACAGTACGGGGCGATCATCCTCGTCGGTTCGGTCGAGGAAGGTATTGGCGCGATCAACCGGCTGGCGCCGGAGCATTTTGAGCTGATCGTGGAGAATCCGATGAATTATCTCGGCCTGGTCGAAAATGCCGGGGCGATTTTTCTCGGCCCGTACAGCTCGGAGCCGGTGGGCGATTATTACGCCGGTCCAAACCATATCATTCCGACGAACGGGACGGCAAGGTTCTCTTCGCCGGTCGATGTGGACGATTTTATTAAGAAATCGAGTTTGATTTACTACAGTAAAGAAGCGCTCCTTACGAACGGGGCGACGATTATGGAGCTGGCGCGCCGGGAAGGGCTGGAAGGCCACGCCCGGGCGATTGAAATCCGGCTGAATAAGGAAGGAAAGGCGGGGAATCAAGATGGCGGCAAACAATGAAGCGGGAACGGTACGAAAATCCGGGGTGAGCCGGAAAACGAATGAAACGGACATTCAGTTGGAATTTGCCCTGGACGGCAGCGGTCAGACTCGTTTGGAGACGGATGTGCCGTTTCTGAACCATATGCTGGATTTGTTTACGAAGCATGGCCAATTCGATCTGGCGGTGCGGGCTAACGGTGACATCGAGATCGACGACCACCATACGGTTGAGGATATCGGCATTTGCCTGGGTCAGGTGATCCGGGAAGCGCTCGGCGACAAAAAAGGAATCAAACGTTATGCCAGCGTTTTTATTCCGATGGATGAAGCGCTCGCCCAGGTTGTGATCGACGTCAGCAACCGTCCGCATTTTGAGTACCGGGCGGAGTATCCGTCGGACCGGGTCGGCAGCTTTGAGGTGCAGCTGGTGCACGAGTTTTTGTGGAAGCTGGCGTTGGAAGCGCGGATCACATTGCACGTCATTGTCCACTATGGGCAAAATACGCACCATATGATCGAAGCGGTGTTTAAAGCGCTCGGCCGGGCGCTGGATGAGGCGACAGGCATCGATCCGCGCGTCAGCGGGGTGCCGTCGACGAAAGGAGTGCTGTAGCGATGAAGCTCGCGATCGTCGATTACGGCATGGGCAACCTGCACAGCGTGGGCAAAGCGGTGGAACGCCTCGGCTACGAGGGGATCGTCACCGGCGACGAGGCGCGGGTTTTGGCGGCGGACGGCGTGCTGCTGCCGGGCGTCGGCGCTTTCGGCGACGCGATGGAGCATCTGCGCGCGTCAGGCCTGGACGCGGTGGTGCGGCAGGCGGCCGCGAGCGGCAAACCGCTGCTCGGCATCTGCCTCGGGATGCAGCTGCTCTTCGACGAGAGTGAGGAGCATGGACGGAACGAGGGCCTGGGCTTGCTGCCGGGCAGGGCGGTGCGCTTTGCGGGCGGCGAGGGGTTGAAGGTGCCGCACATGGGCTGGAACCGGCTGGAATTTCTGCAGCCGGAAAACCCGCTGTTCGCCGGGCTGGAGGAAGGGCATGTGTACTTCGTGCACTCCTACCATGTGCTGCCCGAGCGGGGGGAGGACCTGCTGGCCGTCACGGACTTCGGCCACCCGGTCACGGCGATCGTCGGCCGCGGCAACGTGTACGGGATGCAGTTCCATCCCGAGAAAAGCGGCCAGCTCGGGATGGCGCTGCTGCGGAACTTTCTGGCGCTCGTGCAGCGCCAGGCCGGCAGTAGCGCCGGTAGCCTGCGGCGGTAGGCCGCGGCGAAGGCTGGCGGACGTGGTCCGGGCGGTGAGCACGGGCGGCGGAAGCGCGAAAGCGTGCGGGTCGCACGGCCGTAAGGCGGCGGCGCGGGCAGCCTGCGGCGGTAGACCGCGGCGAGGGCTGGCGACCACGGCCCAGGCGGGGCGGTGAGCACAGGCGGCGGAAGCGCGAAAGCGTGCGGGTCGCACGGCCTAAGGAGGCGGCGAGGAGCTTGCGGCGGTAGACCGCGGCGAGGGCTGGCGACCACGGCCCAGGCGGGGCGGTGAGCACAGGCGGCGGAAGCGCGAAAGCGTGCGGGTCGCACGGCCGTAAGGCGGCGGCGCGGGAAGCCTGCGGCGGTAGGCCGCAGCGGAGGCTAGCGGACACGGCCCAGACGGGCTGGAACGCAGGCGGCGGAAGCGGTGTGCGAGCTGGTGATCGGTGGCGGGTTGCGGGGGCAAGTCCTACGCGCTGGCAGTAAAGTAAAGTTGCATAAAATGATTCTAACGGTTGCCACAACCGCTATTTGTGCCCAAAACGTTGATTTCAAATTGTAACGGTTGCCATGGCGCTTATTTCGCTGAAACCCGGTCATTTTCACCTAGATTAAGGGAAATAACGGCGCTCGCAACCGTTAGAGTTTGGAAAAGGTCTTTTTTCGTAAAATAGCGCCTGCTACAACCGTTAGATTTCCGGCGGGTGATAATATTGGCTCGAAAACCTGAGTTTTGGCGGGAGATATGGAAAGTAGGTATCAGGGCAACTAGTTGTCTTTGTGTAAGAGTTATAGAGCTAGAGTAGATGCAGCGCTAGTGGATCGCTGCAGGCTCATTAGCGGTAATTTTTGGCCTTAGATGGGCTCGATTTCCGGCCTGGCTGAAATAGCGGTAAAAACTGGTCTTATTTTCACCAAAGCGCCTCAAAAGCACCCTAATCGCTCGCGTTTGAGAAAATAACGACAAAAATGTCCGCTATTTCGGGCCAATCTCGGAAAAGTGCCAATATAGCGCCGTAAATTACCTTTATTTTTCGGGAAAAATTATGTGCGGCGGGGGGAACAGAATCCGATGTCATTATTTACTATATATCCGGCAATCGATATTCGGGGCGGCCAGTGCGTCCGTCTCGTGCAGGGCGATTACGACCGGGAAACCGTGTATAACGCCAATCCGGTGGAAGTGGCCAAGTCCTGGGAAGCCCAGGGCGGGGCGTTTATCCATGTGGTCGATCTGGATGGGGCCAAGGCCGGCCATCCCGTCAATGACGAACTGATCGGCGAAATCGCCCGCAGCGTGCAGGTGCCCGTGCAGGTAGGCGGCGGGCTGCGCTCGCTGGGGGACGTGAAGCGGCTGCTGGCGCTGGGCGTCAGCCGGGTTATTCTCGGCACGGCGGCGATCGAGGACCGCGCTTTTACGGAAGCGGTGCTGGGCACCTACGGGGACAAAGCGGCGATCGGCATCGACGCCCGGAACGGGTTGGTGGCGACGCGCGGCTGGCTGGAAACGTCGGAGGTGCAGGCCGAAGTGCTGGCAAAAGAGCTGGCGGGCAAAGGGGCGGAGACATTTATTTTTACCGATATTTCCCGCGACGGGATGATGCAGGGGCCAAATGTCGAAGCGATTTTGTCGCTGGCCAAAGCTTCCGGCAAAACGGTGATCGCTTCCGGCGGCGTTACGGTGCAGGGCGATCTGCTCCGCCTGGCCGCGCATGCGAACGAGGGCGTGGGCGGCGCGATCGTCGGCAAAGCGCTGTATACCGGCAACATCGAGCTGGCGCAGGCAATTGCCGCGATTCAAGCTTTGAAGTAGAATGCAGCAGCCGGGTTCAAGGCCATCCGATCCAAGTTTCAAGTTGGATTTAAGTTGAAATAGAAAGGAAGTCGAATCACCATGCTCGCAAAGCGAATTATCCCCTGTCTTGACGTCAAAGACGGCCGGGTCGTCAAAGGCGTCAATTTTGTGAATCTCCGCGATGCTGGAGATCCTGTGGAACTGGCGGCGCTGTATGACCGCGAGGGAGCGGATGAGCTTGTATTTCTGGACATTTCTGCCTCGCATGAAGGGCGGGCCACTATGGTCGAGGTCGTAAAGCAAACGGCCGGAGAAATTGCTATTCCGTTTACGGTAGGCGGGGGGATTTCTCAGGTGGATGATATGAAGCGCCTGCTGCGGGCCGGGGCCGACAAGATCGGGATCAACACGGCGGCGGTGCTGAACCCGCAGCTGATCTCGGACGGCGCGCGCCGTTTCGGCTCGCAGTGCATCGTGGTGGCCGTGGACGCCAAATATAATCCCGAGTGGGGCGAATGGGAAGTGTACACTCATGGCGGCCGCAAGGCGACCGGCATCCGGGCGCTCGCTTGGGTGCGGGCAGCCGAGAAGCTTGGCGCGGGGGAGATTTTGCTGACCAGCATGGATGCTGACGGCACCAAGGACGGATTTGATCTGCCGCTGACCCGGGCGGTCGGAAGCGCGGTGGGCATTCCGGTCATCGCTTCGGGCGGGGCCGGGGATATCGACGATTTTTACGAGGTGTTCACCGAAGGGCAGGCGGACGCGGCGCTGGCGGCGACGATTTTTCACTATAAAGAAATTGCGGTTCCGGATCTGAAAAAAGATCTGAAAGCCAAAGGGGTGGAGATACGATGACGGAAAATCAACCGTTGCAATATACGTGTTCGATAGAGGAACTAGAGGAAACGATCAAATGGGACAGCCAAGGGCTCGTCCCGGCGATCGTGCAGGATGCGGCGGACAAAGAGGTGCTGATGCTGGCTTATATGAACCGCGAGTCGCTGCGCAAATCGCTGGAGACGGGGCAAACCTGGTTCTGGAGCCGGTCGCGCCGGGAGCTGTGGAACAAAGGAGCGACTTCCGGCAACACGCAGCGGATTTCCACGCTTCGTTACGACTGCGATGGCGATACGTTGCTGGTGGAGGTTCATGCGAACGGTCCAGCCTGCCATACCGGCGAAAATACTTGCTTTTACCGTACGGCGGCGACGGTGGATGCGGGGGGAACAGCGGCAGGAGCAGGGACAGCGGGGGGAGCAACGGTGTCAGCGGTGTCATTGGCGGCGTCTCAGGTTGCGGGCTCCACGGACGGATCTATCGGCGCCGGAGGCGGCTCTGCCCGCACCGAAGATGGCCCGGAGACCAAGCCAAACGGCGCTGGCCGGTTCGCGGTGCTCGCTGAGCTGGAGCAGCTGATTGCTGAGCGTTACGAGCAGCGGCCGGAAGGGGCGTACACGACTTATTTGTTCGAGAAAGGGCTCGACAAAATCCTTAAAAAGGTCGGCGAGGAAACGGCCGAGTCGATCATTGCTGCGAAAAACGGCGACAATGACGAGCTGCGGTACGAGGTGAGCGATTTGATTTACCACTTGCTCGTGCTGCTGCGCGAACGGGGCTTGCCGCTGGAGGAAATCATGCAGGAACTGGAGCGGCGCCATGAGCGTCCGCGCCGCGACTAGGCGGGGAGGAAGGCCTTAAGATGCTGATCGATTACCATACGCATCATGAACGCTGCGGCCACGCCGTCGGCAAGCTGGAGGAATATATCCGGCGGGGGATTGAAATCGGCTTGTCCCAGATCGGTGTATCCGATCATATGCCGCTGCTGCATGTCGATCCGGCCGATTATTATCCGGAGATGGCTATGCCGCTTGACGAGCTGCCGCGCTACGTGGAGGAAGCTTTGGCGCTGAAGGAGAAATACCGCGGCCAAATCGAGGTAAAGGTCGGATTGGAGGCCGATTACATCGAGGGCTGGGAGGAACGTATCGAAAGCATCGTTCGCGGTTATCCTTGGGATTATGTGATCGGTTCGGTGCATTTTCTCGGGGAATGGGATGTTTCGGATTTCCGCCAAGTGCACCATTGGGAAGGCCAGGACGTTTTTGCGGTCTATGAGCGGTATTACGATGCCGTAACTAAGGCGGCAAAAACGGGCTTTTACGATATTATGGGCCATTTGGACGTGATCAAGCGGTTTGGATATAAACCGGAGCCCGCGCTGCAGGAGGCGAATGTGCAGTTGGAGCGACAGGCGCTGACCGCGGTGGCGGAAGCCGGGGTGGCCATGGAGCTAAACGCCTCCGGGTTGTCCAAACCTTGCGCGGAAATGTTCCCGAGCGAGCGGATTTTGCAAACGGCGATCGGGCTGGGGATTCCGCTGACATTAGGATCGGATGCGCATGATCCGAACAAACTGAGCGAACATCTGGATACGGCGCGGGCGACTTTGTACCGTCTGGGGGTTCGCGAGCTGGCGACGTTTGCGGGGCGCCAAAGAACGATGGTGCCGCTTCACCCGTAGGATGGCCCAAGGCCAACTGGAGCAGGAATTAGGCATGTATGCCGCGAAATTGGAACACTATAGAAATCAGAAGCTCGGGCGCTTCAGCCTAATTTATCGATATTCCGGGAGGATGTTATGGAAGGCAAAATGCGAATTTTCTCCGGTTCGTCCAATCCGAAGCTGGTGGCGGACATTTGCGGGCGGCTCGGCGTGGAGCCCGGGAAAATCAAGCTTTCACGGTTCAAAAGCGGAGAAATCTACGTCCATTATGAGGAAAGCATCCGCAATTCCGACGTGTTTCTGGTTCAGGCGTTGTCCCATCCGATCAACGAGCTGTTCGTGGAGCTGCTGGTGATGATCGACGCGGCCAAACGGGCTTCCGCCCGGACGGTCAATGTGATCCTGCCGTATTACGGCTACGCCCGCCAGGAGCGCAAGTCGGCGCCCCGGGAGCCGATCTCGGCCAAGCTGGTAGCCGATGTGCTGACGACGGCGGGGGCCAGCCGGGTGGTCACGATCGACTTGCACGCCCCGGCGATCCAGGGCTTCTTCAACATCCCGGTCGATCATCTCACTGCGCTCGATTTGATGACCGAATATTTGAAATCCCGGAATATCCAGCGTCCGGTGATCGTGTCTCCGGATGCAGGACGGGCTTCGATGGCCGAAAAGCTGGCCAACGGACTCGATTCCCCGTTTGCGATCATGATCAAAAAGCGTCCGGCCCACAACCAGTCGGTCATCACGCATGTGATTGGCGATGTGGCGGGACATACCCCGATCATTATCGAAGATTTGATCGACACCGGGTCGACCATCGTCAACGTCGTGGAAGGGCTGAAGGAGCGGGGGGCGGAGGACGCTTACGTGTGCGCCACGCATGGATTGTTTTCCGGCGAGGCGCTGCAAAAGCTGCAGCACGAAAACATCCGCGAGGTCGTGGTGACCGACTCGATCGCACAGCCGGAGCATCTCCCCCACTTTAAAGTGCTCCCCGTTGCGCCGATGCTGGCGAAGGCTATCCATTTCATTCTGGAAGGCGGGTCCATCGCCGCTTTGTTTAAAGATCGCGGGATTTGACTTGGAATAAGCGTGAAACTGGAACGACGAACCGCCAGCCTTCAAAATAGCGGAACTTTATGTACTTATTTACCGGTGCCTTGGCATGCTCACCTCATTAGCGGCATTTTTTGCCCTTATTTTCCCATGAATGGTCCAGGACGGGGGCATTTCCTTGCGATTCAAGAAAATAGCGACACAAATTACCTCTATTTCTCTTTGAAAGGGGATATCGACGGAATAACGCCCTTTTTTGCCCTTATGTTCTTTGTAAAGAGCACCGCAGGGCATATCGGTGGACTCCCTACGCTTCTTCCGCTTGGCTGTGGCCTGTTCGATATTTTTGGCGGCCCGGAATCGGGCGATGCGGCCGATCAGTTCCAGCGGCAGCGGCTCGTCCAAGGGGAATTGCACGGAGCCTTTAGCGTTTTTATACAAGGACAGCTCCTCCCGGAATTCTTCGATCCCGCTGGGGGTCGGGTAAAAACCGATATGGTTTTTAAAAGCGGCAAAATGCACCAGGTTTTTGCCGGCCAGCGTAAAGGTGGGCATTTGGTAGCTGATTTTCTCGACGGCGTCCGGCGCGGCTGCCTGGATCGTACTGCGGATTTGCTGCAGCTTGCCGCAAACGTCCGGCGGAAATTGGGCGATATATTCATCAATTGTGGCAAATGTCGGCTTATTTCCTTCCATAAGTCCTCCTTAGGCGCCCCTTTCCGGGGTCTTATTTTTTCTTCCTAATCGACCTGACCGCCATCCACATCACAATCACCAGCAATAAGATAAACAGCAGGCTGATGATCGTATTTTCCCAGACAAAAGTCATCGATTATCCCGCCTCCTTATCTTCGACCGGCCTACTTCACCGCTCGCATAAAGTCGTCCAGTTTATTGCCCTTGACGTAAATGTCCGGCTTGATGTGCGTGTTCATGATATTGTTCTGCTTGACGTTCCAATAGTGGTTTACGACGTAGACCATGATGCGGTTTCGCTTGTCTTCGAATACTACCTGGCCCACGCCTTTGCCGAAGGTGTCGCGGCCGACGATGGTGACGTTGTTCAGGTAGGTTTTGAGCCCCAGGGTCAAAAGCTCGGCGGCGCTGGCCGTATTTTCGTCGACGAAAATATAGATTTTCTTGAATTCGGTATGCGAAGCGTCGGAGTAATAGCTGCTGGTGTAGCCGTCCTGATAGATGATCGTGCTGGTCACCAAATCGGGCAGCAGCACGTCGAGCATGGCATTGGCGCTATAGGACAGACCGCCGCCGTTGCCGCGCAGATCGATGACCAACGTCTTGTCGCCGGGATTCGGAATCCGGTCCAGGAGCTGAATGAATTGATCATCGGTCGTCTCCGCAAAGCTGTCGAAGGCGAAGTAGTACAGATCTCCTTTTTCTTTATAAGTGATAATTTCGTCCTGTGAGGCCGTCATTTGGTCGTACGCGTCTCCGTAGATCGTAAAGGTAAATCTGTCGTCCGCCAGCTTGGCGTTGTCAATCACTCGTCCGATCTGTTCAATGGACAAGCCGGGCTGTTTCAGCTTCTCCAAAGCCCGCTCCAATTGATCGCCATTCTTCCGGTACAGATAGTTGTCCAGGAAAAACTGGCGGATCCGCTCGCCCAGCGGCTCCTGATTCTCTTCAAGCGAACTTTGCACATAAAGGGCCGTCGCGTCTTCGTCATAGATTTTCAACGCCCGGTCGCTGTACTCCTTGGCCTTCGCATCGTCCCCGAGCAGCAAATAAGCGTAGGCGAGCTGCGACAGGGCTTCATAATCTTCGGGATTGAGGTTCACCGCTTGTTCGAAATAAGGGATAGCCTCCTCATCATTTTCCAGCTCAAGCTGGCATTGCCCGATGTACCACGGAATATCAGGGTCCGTGACCGCCAGATCGTCAAGCTTTTGGCCGAACTCGACGCACTGGTAATATCTTTTACCCCAATTCAGCGCTTTGAGCTTGTAAGTATAACCGGTTTCGTCGGCCGGAGCCAGCTTGATCGCCCGTTCGAAAAACGGGACCGCTTCCATGTATAACCCTTGATCCAGATAGGCATTGCCCATGGCATTATGGATTTCCGGCAGGTCCGGGCTTTTCGCGTACACCGTCTCGGCTTGGTCCAAATCCCCCTGGGCGCTGGCAGTCCAGATCAGCCATTTGTACACTTTCAGGTCGTCCGGGAACTTATTCAGCAGCCGGTTAAAATGGTCCGCCGCCGCATCGTAATCGCCGTTATCGTAATACAACTCGCCCAGCTTTAGTTGGGCTTCCGGAAGATCGGGAAATTTTTCTCCTGCCTGTTTGTAGAATCGTTCGATTTCATCGTACTCTGCGGTTACTTCCAGCATATATCCTTTGATCATGTATCCGTCATAACTATCCTCATATTTCTCGAAAAAGGAATCGGCAAACTTAACCGCTTTCTCATCCCGCTCCAACGCCAAAAGGGAGTCGATGACCATCTCCGCCGCGTCGGTATCGGATGGCACGAGATCCAGGTATTTCTTGAACTGCGCCAGCGCTTCCTCATAGTCGCCTTCCTCGTAGGAAATCAGCCCCAAGCCGTAATAGGCATTAGCGCTCTGGCTGTTCAACGCAATAGCCTGCTTATAACTGTCCATCGCCTCCTCGCTCCGGTGCAGACCGTTCAGCAAGTTGCCTTTGTTGATGTACTCCTCATCGGTATTGGGGAGAATCAACAGGGATTTCTCGATATAGTCCAGCCCTTTGGCATAATCGCCGAGTTCGTAATAAGCCCAGCTTATATTGCTAAAGGGAGAGTCGATTAGCTCCGAGCGCTCGACCTCCTGTTTCAAATCTTTAAGGCTCGGGTCGAGTTCATAGACGTATTCTATGGCTTTGTTCAAAAATGGCAAGGCTTCTTCATATGCGCCTTCTTCAATCTTCTCATAGCCCGCTTCGTTACTGTTGTAAATCTGTATCTCCAAAACGCTAGGCACGGATGGTTTGTCCTGACCCAGGCACCCGCTCAGCATGCCGCCGCCCACCAATACGGCAGCCACTACAAAAGCTCTGATTCTGTTTCGCAAAAAATCCCCTCATTCTGCCTCATTCTAAATAATAACTCTGCCAACTAATTCTGCGTTTTTCTCCGATTTTCCTCTTGCTTTCGAAAAACCGTTATTTTCCGCCCTGATTTCCCATGGGAGGACAGCTTTACCTATGGTATACTGTGTGGTGGAGAGTTTACGACCACGTACTAAGCTGACGATTCGATCTTAAAATAGAGCGCATAAATTAAAAACCAGAGGAGGTGCCTTGCTTGCACGAGAAAAAACAACCGTCCGGGGACACGCGCGGAAAAGTGCTGCCGCTCTCGATGGATGCGGGCTTTTTCTTTGAGAGAGCCGTCTCTTCGTTAGACCGCTATCACTATGACAAGGCATTGAAATATTTTCGCAAAGCCGTGGAATATGAGCCGGAAAATCCGGTGAACCACTGCAATATGGCGGGCATTCTTTCGGAGATGGGAGATTATGAGGCGTCCAACGAGGTACTGGCCACCGTGCTGCGGGAAATCGATCCGACCATGACGGAATGTTATTTCTACATGGCCAACAATTACGCCAATATGGATTTGTTCGAAGCGGCGGAGGAAGCGCTGGTGACGTATTTGGAGGAGGATGCCGGCGGGCATTTTCTGGCCGAAGCGGAAGAGATGATGGATCTGCTCCAATACGAGCTGGATCGTCCGACCAAGCTGAGAAGCATTAAGTCGAGGGAGGGCTTGTACGAGCATGACCAGGCCAGAGCCCTGCTTGAGGAAGGCAAGTTCAACCAGGCGGTGAAGCTGCTGGAGGAGCTGGTGCAAGGCCGTCCCGACTTTCTGGCCGCCCGCAACAACCTGGCGCTTGGCTATTACTATCTCGGGCTGTTCGATAAGGCGATGGATACGGTTCATGAGGTGCTGGCGCAGGATGCCGGCAATTTGCACGGGCTGTGCAATCTGGCTGTGTTTTACCAGCATGAGGGGAACGAGGAAGCACTGGAGGAGCTGGCGGAACGCTTGGGCAACATCGTGCCGTTTCACCAGGAGCATGTGTTCAAGCTGGCGACGACGATGGGCATGTTGGGCCGGCACGAAGCCGCTTTCGGGCACTTCAAGCGCCTGCTGCAAAACGACGAGATGCGCCGCGAACCAAGCGTTTCACATTATGCGGCTGTAGCCGCTTATTACACCGGGCGGTATGCTGAGGCTCGCAGGCTGTGGCAGCACGTGAAAAGGCTCGATCCCGACTCTTCCGTGGCCGACTTTTATCTGGCGCAGATGGATCAGCGCGGCGGCGAGGCTGGTGTGTCCGGGATTTTTTCGGTCAATTATCAGTATCTGCTGCCGTTTGAGGAGCAGCTTAAGCGTTGGGAGCAGTCCGAGGACGGCATCCCTGCCGATCTCAAGGATAATCCGCTTGTCCGCTCCTCGTTCTTCTGGGCGCTGCGCCACGGGGATGCGAAAACGAAGCTGCAGGTTATTCAAGCGCTGGGACTGATCGCCGACCAGGAGGTTGAGGAAGCGCTGCAGGCTTTTTTGCTGGAGCCGGAGGAAGACGAGTATTTGAAAGAAATGGCTCTTTTTGTACTGCGCAGTTTGGGTGTAAGCAAAATGCTTCCGGTCCGCTTCGGAGGGGCCACGACGATGGTCGATCCAAGCCGTGTCACGACGAAGCTGCCGGTTTGGGAGCGCGAGTGGCAATCGGTGATCAACCTGGCGATGAGACAGATGCGGCCCAGCTATGATCTCCAGCAGCAGCATGATATGGAGACGCTGTGGGTTGATTTTTTGACCCGGCTTTATCCGGATACGCCGAAAATCACCCACCTGGAAGGCTGGGCGGCGGCGCTGGAGTATTTGACGGCCAAAATGCATCGGCGGTCCGTAACCTATGAGCAGGTGGCGAGTAAATACAATATTTCCGCTTCGACGGCCCGCCGGTACGCCTCCCGTGTTGATGAGGTGTGCGGCGTGAAGGAGAAAATCGAGGCGATTTTTCCGTCGGTGCGGTAGTTTTGGGGGTAAGCCGGTCCAACTTGGGGAAAACTTGTAATGGCGAATCAATGGCATGTATGGCAAGCATGACGGATTGATTTTTTATTTCTAAGGGAACCAAGGAGGTAGACGAAGATATGCGTAAAACGATGGTGATCGGCACCGGTCCGGCCGGACTGACGGCGGCGATTTATTTGGCGCGGGCCAACCTGAGTCCTGTCGTGATTGAAGGGACGCAGCCGGGAGGGCAGCTGACCACGACGACGGAGGTGGAGAACTTCCCCGGTTTTCCGGAGGGCATCATGGGGCCGGAGCTGATGGACAATATGCGCAAGCAAGCGGAACGCTTTGGCGCCGAATTCCGAAACGGCTGGGTGGAGCAGGTCGATTTCTCGAAACGTCCGTTTAAAGTGAAGCTCGAAGGCGGGGAAGAGCTAGAGGCGGAGTCGGTCATTATCTCCACGGGCGCTTCGGCCAAATATTTGGGCATCCCGGGCGAACAGGACAATGTCGGGCGCGGCGTTAGCACCTGCGCGACTTGTGACGGATTTTTTTTCCGCGGTAAAAAAATCATCGTCGTAGGCGGCGGCGACTCTGCAATGGAGGAAGCGAATTTCCTGACCCGGTTTGCCACTGAGGTGACGGTGGTGCATCGGCGGGCGGAGCTGCGCGCTTCGAAAATCATGCAGGATCGGGCCAGGGGCAACGGGAAGATCAGCTGGTCGCTGGATCGGACGCCGCTTGAAGTGGTCACGGACGAGACCGGGATCGTGAAGGGGCTGAAGGTGCGCAACAACGCGGCCGGCCAGGAGGAGCTGGTGGAGGCGCAGGGGGTGTTTGTGGCGATCGGCCATACGCCGAACACGAAGTTCCTGGGCGGGGCGATCGAAACCGATGATCACGGCTACATAGTGGTGAAGCCAGGAACGACGGAAACGAACGTGCCGGGCGTGTTCGCCTGCGGCGATGTCCAGGACATGCGCTACCGCCAGGCGATTACGGCGGCGGGCTCGGGCTGCATGGCCGCGATGGACTGCGAGAAGTTCCTCGAAGGCAGCATGGTGCACGATTGGAGCGGGAACTAGGAGAAGCGAGATGTAAGAAAAGCGGAAATTAAGAAGAGTGAAATTAAGAAAAGTGAAATTTAAGAAGAGCGGGATTTAAGAAGAGGCGCCATTAGGCGTCTTTTTTGATCTTGTAGAATTTGTAAAATTTTGGTCGTGGTAGAGGACGATGTGCAGGTAGAAAGGGGAGGAGAAGAGGACGTGGGGGCTAAGGGACACCAGAGCCGTTATTTGCGGAAAAACGGAGGTTTGCAAAATGTAACGGACACAGATGCACTTATTTACCTCAAATCGGCGTGAATGAGCGGGTTTAGAGCGAAATAGGGCCGCCTGTGTCGTTTAGGCTGGGAAATACCCGGGAAATGGGCGGATAAGGTCGCTGGTGTCCGTTAGAGCAGCGTCCAAAGTCTTGGAATGGCCTCCAATCGCTCCAAAGTAGAAGTCAGAGCCATTAAAGGACGCCGTCAGGCGTTTTTCCTACGTGGATAAACCGGGGAGTAGTAGAAGGAGAGGCGACTTGACTGGATCAAGTGCAAAAGTGCATTCTATTTGCGGTAAATTACTAATTTAGGGCGGTTGAAATGCAAAAGTGCATCTGATTTGAGGCTTTTCGATAAAAAAGGGTGTTTTGGCCGGAAATGAACTGCAGTTTTGCATTTGATGAACCATTTTTGGGGCATATGGGCGCATACGAACTGCACTTTTGCATTTCGTGGGGGTGAGGGGCTTCTTGCGCATAACCTCTGGTTACCAAGGACCTGGCCGTTATGGCCAGGTCCTTCTCAATAGCTGTCTGTTACACCCATTGCCCGTCTGCGGGGATTGTCACGCGTTGCAGCAAGTCTTCGGCTTCGAGGCGCCGCCGAAGATCGCTGCGGGTCACAAGGCAGTGGTTAATTGCCTCCATGTGCACGGCGATGACCTGCGTGTCGCAGTTGTAGCGGCATAACTCGAGGATTTGCCCGGCGTCCATTGTAATTGGCCCCCCGACGTTAAACCGCGCTCCTCCGGCGTTGACGATCGAGATATCCGGATGATGCCGATCCAACGCCTGCTTCACCTCATCGCACCAAATCGTGTCTCCGGCCAAGTATAGAGAAGGTTCGTCAGGGGCCCGGAACACAAAGCCCGATACGCGGCCCATCCGCTGTCCGATTTCACCGGTCCCGTGCCTGCCGCCTGTGCGCGTTAGGGAGACTCCGGCGCCTTCCAGCTCCAGCCGATCCTGAATAGCCGTTACCCGGGTAAATCCGCTGGAGCGCAAGGCTTCTTCATCTCCCGGCTGGCAGAGGACAGGGATGTCCTTGGGCAGCTTTTCCGCGGAAGCTTCGTCCCAGTGATCGGGATGCAGATGCGTGACGATAACGGCGTCGAGGTCGGGACGAAGCCAATGCTCAACCGGCTGGGGCAGCGGAACGAGCGGATTGCGCCGCTCGTTTGCCGTATTGTCGATCGGCGGTTTGGAGCCGGCGTCGCCCAGCATCGGATCGATCAAAAACCGGCGATTTGCGTATTCAAGCCATAGGGTAGCGTGACGGACTAACTGCAATTTCATCAAAAACACCTCTTATTTCCCCAAGGGTTATTTGTTACAATTCCATTGTAAAGGAGCGCGAGCAGGCTACCCATAACCTGATGAAAGTATATGGTGCGGGGCGCTTTCGCGATGAAAGGAATGATGGGATGATGACGGCAGCAACTCCGGAACTGGATGAAACGGATTTGCAAATATTGCGGATTTTGCTTGAGGATGCGAGTTTATCTTTTAAAGATATCGGCCGTTCGGTGCATCTGACCGGTCAGGCCATCGGCGCCCGGGTTCGCCGGCTGCAGGACCTCGGCGTGATCGAAGGGTACACCCTGCGCTGGAATCCGGAGCGGATCGGCCTTGCGGTCCATGCTTTTATTACGGTATTTATGGCTTCGGGCTCGACCCATTCCAAGTTTCAGCGGTTCGTCGCCGAAAACGGCAGCATTGCCGAAGCGCACCGGGTCGGCGGGGAGGGCTGTTACCTCTTGCGGGTACAGGTTGGCACGCAGGCCGCTTTAAATGAGCTGCTGAACAGCTTGCTGGTATTTGGCAATTACAAGCTCAGTCTGTCGATTGAACGTTTAAAGTAACAAATAAGCCGAAAAAATCTTCCTGGCCATGTGGTGTGGCCGGGAAGATTTTTTTATGGAGGAAGGTATGGTATGGAGAAGCAAGCTGGCGTGTGCTAACACCTCAGCAGGTCTGTCATAAGATCGCCGCAGCAGGTCTGTCAGTAAAAGTGCTGAGTAAGGTTGCCGTTTAAGAGGCCGCTCTCAGACGGCTTTCCGGCGGAAATACAGCATGCCCGCGGTGAGAAAAATCAGGAAGCTGCCCAGCACGGTGATAAGCAGGTTTTCTATGGGCAAATTAAACGCGCCGTAATCGGCTTCCCCTTTCGGCATCATCGCCAGCACCGGCTGGGTCCAAGGGTAAAAGGGGGCGATTTTGTCCGAGTAGACGATCAGCAGGCTCGGAATCGTCAGCGAGACGTTGACGGCGAGCGGGGCGGCAAAGCTGGACCAGACCAGCGAGACGCCGAGCTGCAGCGCCACCAGCGGCAAGCAGGCGACCAGGCCGCCGATGAGGCTTACGGCGATCATGCTCCAGGGAATCGGCCAAACGAGGCCCTGTACCTGGGAGACGATCAGCAGCATGATCAGAAATAGCAGCTGAGTCCCGGCCAATAATGAAATCACAACGGTAAATTTTGCCATATATACGGCCGGGCGCGAAACGGGCAGGACAAGCAGTTGCTTCCAGCCGCCGCCGGTATGCTCGTAGCGGCAGATGAAAGAAGCAAACAACCCGGCCATGATCGGCAGGAACAGCAAGCCGTGCAGCATGGACATCCCGCCAAGGAGCGCCGGCCAGGCCGCGGCCCCGTCCGGCAGATTCATCGTAAGGCCGATCAGGGTGGACAGCACGGGGCTGGCGAGCAATACCAGCCAAAGGCGGGAACGCGACATTTTGAGCCGTTCCGCGGCAAGCACGTTGAGAAACGTCTTCATGTCAATCCACATCCTTTCGGTTGAAATGAACAAGTCCGGCCAGCAAAATCACCGCACCGATGGCGATGCCTAACGCCACGAACCATTCCCGGTGCGGACCTTCGTACCCGAATACCGGCCAGTTGAGGGGAAACCATTCGGAAAGGTCCAGCGTGAACGGGGAGACGAGCGACAAAACCACGCCAAGCGAAACGGGCAGCGACGGGTTGCGGTAAGTGAGCGAAAGCCAGAGCTGCAATGCGAGCAAGGGCAGCGCCGCAAACAGCGGGAAAAAACCGATTCGCGCCAAATCTGCCAGCGGCATCCCGCTTGGGGCAAAGCCAAAGGCCAGGCCGAGGATCGCCGTAGCGATGGGCAGCAAAATGCAGGAAACGGACAGCAGCAGCAAACAGAGCAGAAACTTGGCGCCAAATACGGCTGTACGGGAAACCGGCAAGGCCAGCAGCTGTTTCCAGGAGCTTAGTTGATGCTCTACATTCGCCACCAGGGAACTGACCAGCGTGCAGCCGAGAAACAGGGCGATCGGGACGAACTCGGAAATGTTTTTTAACAGGCCGCCCCAAGGGTCGTCGGCGTATTTTTTCATCAAATAGTCGAAGCGGAGTCCGAAATTCAGCGCCTGCATGGCCACCAGCCCGAGCGGTGCGAGAAAGATCAGGAGCCATATGCCTTTGCGGCGGATTTTCAGAAAGTCCGCCGACAATGCGCGCAGCATCATAGGGAGCTTCCCTCCCCGACGATCCGCATAAAGATGTCCTCCAGGGACTTTTTCTTTTGCTCGACCCGGTAGACGGCGTGTCCGTTCTCCACCAGGGCTTTCACCAAACGGGCGACCTGCGCGTCCGGCAGGCCGGGGAACTTGAGCGTATCGTCCTGCAGCTTCCCTACCGTCCCCAAATCGCGGGCGATCCACAGGGCCGCGTCGGGCTCGGAGACGACCAGCTCCATATCGTGGGCCGTAGTGAGTCGCAGGTTGTCGATGGTATCCTGGAACACCATCTGGCCCTGACGGATAATGCCTACCGTATTCGCCATCAGCTCCATTTCCCCGAGCAGGTGGCTGGAGACGAGCACGGTGATGCCGTACTGCTTCGGCATGTTTTTGATCAGCTCGCGGATTTCGTGGATCCCGGTCGGGTCAAGGCCATTCGTCGGCTCGTCCAAAATAAGCAGCTCGGGGCTGCCCAGCAGGGCGGCGGCGATGCCAAGCCGCTGCTTCATGCCGAGCGAGAAGCCCTTGACCGGGCGGCGCGCTTCGCCGCGCAGCGAGACGATGTCGAGCACTTCGTCGATGCGCGATTTCGGCACCTCCAGAATGCGGCGGATGGCCTCAAGATTGTCGATCGCGCTTAGGTGTCCATAGTAAGACGGCGACTCCACCAGCGAACCGATGCGGCGCAAAATCGCCAGTTTGTCCTTGCGCAGGTCTTTGCCGAACATGTGGATCATACCGGCCGTTGGCTGAATCAGTCCGAGGAGCATCCGGATCGTTGTCGTTTTCCCGGCCCCGTTGGGCCCAAGGAAACCGTAGATGTCGCCTTTGGCGATTTTCAGACTTAAATTGTCCACCGCGGCGCGGCCGCGGTATTTTTTCGTTAAACCTTCCGTTTGAATGATCAGTTCATCCACGTTTTATCACCTCGGGATAAATCATACTGCGATGAGTTTAAACGGGAAGGTGGGGCAAGTTTAAGTTTTGTTTAAAAGTTGCGGAAGCGGCCGGCCGGGAAAAATGTATACGTGTGTCCCCGCGCTGGAAGACTCCGTCTCCCGCACCAGGCCCATTTCCCGGAGCAGCAGGTCGACGATTTGCAGGCCAAGTCCGGCCCCTCCGGAGGGCGACTCGGCGTTCATGCCGGGGCCGCGGTCGCTGATGGCCAGGGCGATGGCCTCCCTGCGCGGCTGCAAGGAGATGCCGACATAACCGCCGGAGCGGGCGTACCGCACCAGGTTCTGGAACAGGTTGTCCAGTACGCGGCGGAAACCCTGCGCATCGACGTTCCAGTATAAAGGCTGATCCGGCAGCTCGATGTCGGCGGCGATGCCTTCTTTTTCCCAAAGCGGATACCAGGCCGCCGCGCTTTCCCGCACGAGCCGCAGGACATCGAGTTTTTCCGGCGACATCGCGTACCTCCCGGAGGAGAGCAGGCTGTAGGACAGCAAATGATCCATCAGGCCGGACAGGTCGCTTAACTTGGCTTCCATCAGGGCCAGAGATTGCCGGCCTTGTTCGGTCAAAGGCTCCTTGCGCAGCGTATACAGATGGCCTCCCAGCACGGTCAGCGGCGTCCGCAGATCATGCGACAGCTGGCTGATCAGGTTTTTGCGCAGCTCCTCCTCCGCGTGCTCCCGCTGTCGGCTGTCTTGAAGCTCGTACACCATATGGTTGAACGCTTGCTCAAGCCGGCCGATTTCGTCCGGCCGCCCTTCCTCGATCGGGGACGGCAGCCCGGCGGGCCCGGTTTGCGTCATCCCGGCTTCCAGGCGCAGCAGTCTTTTGCGGATATCGCGAAAAAACAAATACGACAGCAGCACGAAAATGGCCAGCATGATCCCAAGGAACACGCCGTAAAACCGGCCGTCGTTCCGCTCCGATAGGTCTCTCGTCATGAATTTGCGCGGGAGCTCGAACACCATAAACCCCTGCTTGGCTTGTTCGTCCCCGCCAATAAAGGCCACAACGGTAAACGGGTCGGCATTGATCCGCTTTTTCATGAAGGCGATGGTATCTTCCAGGGTCCACTTTGCCGGCACATTCGCTTGCTTGGGGATTTGCCGCCGGGTTGTCCCGGACGAATCCACCCAGTACAGCGCGGCGTCGGGGTATTGCTCTTTCCATGCTTCGAGCCGGGCGTCGATCGTCTCCGGGGCCGCATCCCGCAGCGCGGCTGCTTCCTTGTGCCAGGCCGTTTCAATATCGAGTCCGCTGCCGTAATAGGGGCGTGTAGATTCACCGGTATGCGCAGGATACAGCAAAATGTTGACGCCCCAGCTAGCCATGAAGCTGAGCGGAATGAGCACGGGAATGAATACGAAGGCCAGCATCAAGATCAGGATGTATTTGTTCAGCAGCGATTTTCTGTATTTTCGAATGGGGTGCAGCTTCATGCTCTCACCCGGTAGCCGATGCCGCGGACCGTCTCGATGACTTGGGGATTGGCCGGGTCGCGTTCCAGCTTCTCGCGCAGGTGGCGGATATGGACCATCAGGGTTTTATCCCCGTCGAAATACGGTTCGCCCCAGACGGCCTCGTAAATTTGTTCCTTGGTCATAATCTGCCCGAGATGGCGGAGCAGATAGGTGAAAATGTGAAACTGCTTGCCGGTCAGAACGATTTCCTCGCCGGTGTCCTCGTTGATGATCCGGTTTTCTTTTTCATACACAAGCAGATGTTTGAGCTTCAGCGTTTCTTCGGCCGGGCTGCCGCTGCGGCGCAGCAGCACTTCGATCCGGGCGGCCAGCTCATCCGGGTGAAACGGCTTGGTCAAATAATCGTCCGCGAACCGCAACCCCTGCAGCTTGTCGTCGATCGAGGTGCGCGCGGATAACATCAGCACCGGCAGGTTCGGAAACCGCTCTTTGAGCCGGCTGCCGACGGTGAAGCCGTCGAGCCCCGGCAGCATCACGTCGAGAATGACGAGCTGGCAGTCTTCGGCTTGCTCCAACGCCCGCTCCCCGCTGGTCAGCCAGGTGACTTTAAAGCCTCGTTCCTGCAGGTTTTGGCTAACCCATTTTCCGATTTCAACATCATCTTCTATGTATAGTAAATTGGCATTTGGCATCGAAACCCCTCCTGTCTCTATTGTGGCAAAATCGCTCCGAAAAAGAAACATCGTTACTCTTTTAGCGGTTTGTGATTTGAGTCACAAGGGTTGGCTTGGCCGCGTGTTACTTTTTAGTTGTGAGAATGTTTATCACTAAAATTTGAAACAGCCAGGCTGATTTAAATAAAGAAGAGGAGGAACCGGAGATGAGCGAGTTGATCAATAACCGGGAATACGCCGCGAACGGGGGGGAGGGCGAGCCGGAGCAGCGCCGCCGGCAGGAACTGCTGAAGCAAATCATTAAAGAGCTGCATCAGGGGAAAAGCGTGGAGGAAGTAAAGGCGCGGTTTGAAGAAGCGGTCGGCGATGTGACGGTCGCGGAAATATCGGCGATGGAGCATGCCTTGATGGAAGAGGAAGGCATTCCGGTGGAGGAGGTGCAGCGTCTTTGCTCGGTGCATACGGCGATTTTTAAAGGCTCGATCGAGGAAATCCACCGCTCGGCGAAACCGGAGGAGCAGCCTGGCCATCCCGTGCATACCTTCAAGCTGGAAAACCGCGAGGTTGAGCGGCTGGTCAATTTCAAGCTGCAGCTCCATCTCGATAAATTCCGGAAGGAGGATAAGGAGGAGCTTGTTTTTAAACTGCTGGACGATTTGAACCTGCTGCTGGATCTGGACAAACATTACAGCCGCAAGGAAAACTTGCTGTTCCCTTATCTGGAGAAGTACGGGATCTACGGGCCGACCAAGGTGATGTGGGGCGTCGATGACGGTATCCGCGCCATGATCAAGGAAACCAAAGCCAAGCTGGCGAACGGGAGCGCTGATAAAGAGACGGTTTGCATCGACCTGGAGCGGATCATCAAGGAAGTAAATGAAATGATCTTTAAGGAAGAAAATATTTTGCTCCCGATGGCTCTGGAGAAGCTGACCGAAGACGAATGGGTCAAAATCGCCCAGGAAAGCGATGTGATCGGGTATTGTTTGACGGCGCCCGAGCAGGAATGGGTCCCGGAAAGGGTACCGCTGGAGTCCGGTGACGGCGGGGCCGGGGAAGGCGGTCCGGAGGGCGGCGCGTTGGCGGAGCAGGGACATGGCGTGCCGCAGGGATTTGTCAAATTCGACACCGGCATCCTGTCCATGGAGCAGCTGGAAGCGGTGATGAACCATTTGCCGGTTGACCTGACGTTTATCGACGAGAACGACGTTGTCCGGTACTTTTCCCATGGTAAAGAGCGGATTTTTGCCCGGACTAAAGCCGTGATCGGCCGCACCGTGCAAAACTGCCACCCGCCGCAAAGCGTACATGTGGTCAACGAACTGCTGGCGGATTTTAAGGCCGGGCGTAAAGACGCCGAGGATTTTTGGATCCCGATCAAAGACAAGTTCGTATATATCCGGTATTTTGCGGTGAGAAGCGAAGACGGGCGTTACCTGGGCACGTTGGAGTTTACGCAAAACATCGCCCCGATCCGCGCTTTGGAAGGGCAAAAACGGATTTTGTCCTAAAGCCGCCTTGGGTAAGGTTTGTTCATAATAGCTTGACGATGAAGCCCTGACGTTTCGCCTTCGCGAATGCCGGGGCTTTTTGGTTAGAGGGGAGCAGGCGGCCTGCAGATTTATGGAGGTGAAGGGGGCCGTGGAAGTCGTGGGACGGTAAAAAAGGGCCCAACCTCGAAATCGGCGCTTGACTACAAGGTTAACCGGCCAATTCATTTAGTTGGAATAAATGGTTCGGCATCCCGAGGCTTCGGTATTTCGCTAATATAGAATTTATAAAATTCCGGACATGGTAGAGGGTGCTGCGCAGGTAGAGCGGGGGGAGAAGATGGAATCTGGAGGCTAAGGGACACCAGAGCCGTTATTTTGTGGAAAAACGGAGGATTGCAAAATGTAGCGGACACAGAAGCCCTTATTTAGTTCAAATCGTCCTGGATGAACTGGTTTAGAGCGAAATAAGGTCATGTGTGTCCGTTAGGCTGGGAAATACCGGGGAAATGGGCGGATAAGGTCGCTGGTGTCCGTTAGAGCAGCGTCCTAAGTTTAGGTAGAGCCTCCAATCGCTTCAAAGTAGAAGTTAGAGCCACTAAAGGACGCCGTCAGGCGTTTTTCTTAAGTACAATCCCCCGGTTTCCATGAGCTATGTCACACCGAAATCCCTTGTCTCGACGGGGCTTTGGCGTTTCTTGCCTTCACTTGACCGAAAGGGAGGGTTCGCTTATAGTTGGTACGTAGGAGTATACTACGGGCGCGGCATGCGCGTACCCGTTGTTCTGGCAGCATATTATTTATGATAAAGGTGGCTTGTGAAATGTCTGAAAAAATCTACATTGGTGTTGACCTGGGCGGTACGGCCATAAAAGTCGGCATTTGCAATGAAGAAGGACAGCTCCTTCATACCTATGAAGGCCCGACGGAAACGGAAAAAGGCGCCGATACGATCGTAGCCAACATTGAGCGTTATGTCCGGCTGATCGTGGAACAGTCTCCGTTCTCCTGGGATCAGGTGGCCGGTGTCGGCGCTGGGGTCGCCGGGTTTACGAACGTCCGCGAAGGCATCATTATTCTGGCGCCGAATGTAGGTTTGAGGGATTTCCATATTCGCGAGATTTTGGAACAGCGACTGGGCAAGCCGATCAAAATAGACAACGATGCCAACGTGGCGGCGCTGGGCGAAGCCTGGGGCGGCGCGGGGAAAGGCGTCGACAACTGCGTTTGCTATACGCTGGGAACCGGCGTTGGCGGCGGCATCATCATCGACGGTAAAATTTATCAAGGCTTCTCCGGCATGGCCGGCGAGCTGGGACATATGTCGGTCGTTCCCGACCTGGAAGCGATCGGTTGCGGCTGTGGCCAAATGGGCTGCCTGGAGACGGTCTCCTCGGCCACCGGGATTATCCGCATGGCCAAGGACGCCGTAGCCCGCGGCGACCTCACCTCGCTGGCGCAGGTGGAGAATATCATGGCCAAGGACGTGTTTGACGCGGCCAAGGCCGGCGACGAAGCAGCGATCCGCATCGTCAACCGCGCCGCTTTCTATCTGGGCAAATCGCTGGCGGCCGTGGCCGTGGTGCTCAATCCGGAGCTGTTTATCATCGGCGGCGGGGTGTCCAAGGCGGGCGATATTCTGTT
Organism: Paenibacillus lacisediminis; assembly: GCF_046567315.2. Taxonomy (NCBI): domain Bacteria; kingdom Bacillati; phylum Bacillota; class Bacilli; order Caryophanales; family Paenibacillaceae; genus Paenibacillus; species Paenibacillus lacisediminis. The sequence continues at coordinate 37,162 of NZ_JBKIAX020000026.1, forward strand.
TAACGAAATCCGCAGCGTATTTGCCAAGCTGACGCCGGAGCCGGTGCAGCGGGGAATGAGAATCGTCCCGGCCACCTTGGGGAACGATGCCGGCATGGTTGGCGCCGCCGGCCTGTTCCTGCGTTCTTAAGCGGATTTGGTTGTTAAGCCGATATAGATTATAGGATTTCAGGATATGGAGAATTTGCGGGAGGGAATAACGATGCCGGATATTGAAACGAGTCCAGTTGCCAACCTGATCATTATTACGGGCATGTCGGGTGCGGGAAAGTCGCTTGCCGTACGGAGTTTGGAGGATCTCGGTTTTTTCTGCGTAGACAATCTGCCTCCGGTTCTGATTCCTAAATTCGCTGAATTGATTGAGCAATCCAAAGGGAAAATCGCCAAGGTGGCGCTTGTGATTGACCTGCGCGGACGGGAGTTTTTTACAGCGCTTGAAGAGTCGCTTGGTTACATTCGAAACCACTTCACCATCAAGTGCGAAATCCTATTTTTGGATGCCACCGATTCGGTTCTCGTCCAAAGATACAAGGAGAGCCGCCGCCGCCACCCGCTGGCGCCGGAAGGCATGCCGCTCGACGGGATCAAGCTGGAGCGCAAGATGCTGAATGAGCTGCGGATGTCGGCTACCCAGGTGATCGATACCAGCAACATGAAGCCTGCCCAGCTAAAAGAGAAGATCATTTCCCGATTCTCCCACCTGGAGAGCAGCAATTTATCCGTCAACATTACTTCGTTTGGATTTAAATACGGCATCCCGATCGACGCCGACCTGGTGTTCGACGTCCGCTTTTTGCCCAATCCGCATTACATTGAGCAGCTTCGCCCACACACGGGACGAGACAGCGACGTATATGAATATGTTATGAAGTGGCCGGAGACGCAGCAGTTTTTGAGCAAGCTGCTCGATATGCTGCATTTCCTCCTGCCGCAATACCACAAAGAGGGCAAAAGCCAGATCATCATCGCGATCGGCTGTACCGGCGGTAAACACCGTTCGGTGGCGATCGCCGAATATTTGGGCCGGATGCTCGGAACCAGTGAAACGGAGACGGTTCGCGTGAGCCACCGGGACGAAGGACGGGATCGGCATTAAGAGAGCTCCCACTGGCGTGGACTCAAGTTAAGAGGTGAACCATTAGTGATACATCGGGCCAAGGAAGAAAGGGTCCCGCGGATCGTCGTGATGGGCGGGGGAACCGGTCTATCCGTCATGCTTCGCGGATTGAAGGAGAAACCGCTCGATATCACGGCTATCGTAACCGTAGCCGACGATGGAGGCAGCTCGGGAATTCTGAGAAACGAGCTGCAGATGCCGCCGCCGGGCGATATTCGCAACGTATTGACAGCGCTGGCCGACGTTGAACCGCTGCTGTCGGATATGCTCAACTACCGGTTTGCGGCCGGTTCGGGACTAGCCGGGCACAGCCTGGGCAATCTAATCTTAGCGGCGATTACGGACATTTCCGGCGATTTCGTGACAGCGGTCCGCGAACTCAGCCGCGTATTTGCCGTACGCGGGCGCGTGCTGCCCGCCGCCGGCCAGGCCGTCGTGCTGCATGCGGAGATGGAAGACGGAACGATCGTCACCGGCGAATCGAAAATTCCCGAAGTCCGGGGGAAAATCAAGCGTATTTTCCTGGAGCCGGAAGAAGTGGAGCCGCTGCCTGAGGCGGTCGAAGCGATCCGAGAGGCGGACGCTATTTTGATCGGACCGGGAAGCTTGTACACCAGCATTATTCCGAATTTGCTCGTGCCGAAGCTGGCGGAGGCGATATTGGAAAATACATCGGCGATCAAAATATTTATATGCAACGTCATGACCCAGCCGGGGGAAACGGACGATTATACGGTGAGCGATCATCTGCAGGCGGTCTACAACCATGTCGGCAAGCACTTATTCGATTATGTCATCGTCAACGACGGGGAAATTCCAGCGCAGGTGCAGGATTTTTACGCCGAAAAAGGGGCTAAACCGGTACAAGTCGACTGGGATAACGTCACCGGTCAAGGCTACAAGGTCATTGCGGACACGCTGGTGCTGTTCCGCCGATATTTGCGGCATGATGCCGACAAATTAAGCCATCATATATATCAACTGGTCCAGGACTGGATTTTGCGAAAGAGGTGAGTCCCTTGTCATTTGCGGCGCAAACGAAAAAAGAGCTGACCATGGTCGAAGGCCCCGCTTGCTGTGAGCAGGCCGAGTTATCGGCGCTGATCCGGATGAACGGTTCGGTCCAGGTCTCCAACAAAAAGGTCGTGCTGGACATCTCGACCGAAAACGCCGCGATCGCAAGGCGAATTTATTCTTTGCTTAAGAAGCATTTTCAAATTCACACCGAGCTGCTCGTGCGCAAAAAAATGCGCCTCAAGAAAAACAATGTGTACATCGTGCGGATTCCCGGGCGTGTGGAAGAAATTTTGAATGAGCTGAAAATCGTTTCCGAAGGATTTGTTTTCACGCCGGGGATTAATCCGGAGCTCACCCGGAAAAACTGTTGTAAGCGGGCTTATCTGCGCGGGGCGTTTATGGCCGGCGGATCGGTTAACAATCCGGAAGGCTCCTCCTACCACTTGGAGATCGCCTCCATGTATGAGGAACACTGCAAAGCCCTGGTCGAGTTGGCTAACGAGTTCCATTTGAACGCGCGCTGCATCGAACGGAAAAAAGGCTTTATCCTGTACATCAAGGAAGGCGAGAAGATCATCGAGCTGCTCAGCATCATCGGGGCTCACCAGGCGCTGTTCAAGTTTGAGGATGTGCGGATCATGCGCGACATGCGCAACTCGGTCAATCGTATCGTCAATTGCGAAACCGCGAATCTGAACAAAACGATCGGCGCCGCCGTTCGTCAGATCGACAACATCAAGCTGCTGGAAAAGGAAGTGGGCCTGGAAAATTTGCCGGATAAGCTGCGCGAAGTCGCCGAAGTCCGTTTGGCCCATCCCGATATGAACTTGAAAGAAGTGGGCGAGCTGCTGAAAGGAACGGTCAGCAAGTCCGGAGTAAACCACCGGTTGCGCAAAATTGACGAACTGGCGGAAAAAATTCGCGGGGGCTAAAGCGGTTTTGCTAGTGTGTTGCACGTTGTGTATGATATAATGATATAAATTATAATGACCACGAATTTGTAACGTGATGATTGAATTCGTATAGGGGGTAAGTTTTCATGGTTAGAAACCCGGTTACCGTTCGTTTGAAAACGGGACTGCACGCTCGGCCGGCTGCGCTTTTCGTTCAGGAAGCGAATAAATATTCTTCGGAAATTTTCGTTGAAAAAGACGATAAAAAAGTGAACGCCAAGAGCATCATGGGGATTATGAGTTTGGCCATCAGCACCGGAACTGAAATTTACATTAGTGCCGAAGGCGCGGATGCAGAACAGGCTGCAAACGCTTTAATCAATTTGGTCAGCAAAGAGGAATTGGAAAATCAGTAATCACCGGATTTTCTTCGGAAACAAAAGGATGGTTCCGCTCGCGAAGCGGATTCATCCTTTTTTTGTCGTTGCGTTGGAAATCGGCGCTTGGCCACAAGTTCAGCAGGTCAACCCGTTCGTTTGGAGCTAACGGAAGTTGGGCATCCGGACTTTCAATTTTTCGCTAACGGTTGTAATGGCGCTTATTTAGCCAAAAAGCCGGGATTCCAATTTCTAACGGTTGTAATCACGCTTATTCGGGCGAAAAGGGCTCGAATCCGCAGCAAAAAGGCAAAATAAGCTCTGCCGCAACCGTTAAATTTATTTCCCCCTGCATTTTAACGAAATAACGGCGATCACAACCGTTAGAATGTCGGCCTCGCTCGACCTCGTTTAAAGGAGCTGCACTTATATCCGCAAAAGTAAGGGCTTTCAATTCAAAGGGCCGCCGGAACAAAATTTATTTGACAGTTATTCTTATTTGCTGCAACATTTGTCCGCGGGGCGCGTTTAGTAGTTAAATTCAACCAACATTGGAGGTCATAAGTTATGAAAATGTGGTTAAAGCCTGCTGCGTCCATTTTGATTGCCGGTTCTTTGCTGATGGGAGGGGCATACGTCAACGGTTCATGGGGGTTGGCCGGAACGGCCAATGCCGCCGAGAGCAGTATTCAAACCAACGTAGTCAGCGTCCGAGGAGAAGGCGAAATTACCGTGAAGCCGGATGTGGCCTATTTGTCCGTCGGCGTCGTCACCAAAGCGAAAACAGCTCAGGAAGCGCAAAAAACGAATGGTGAGAAAGCCGCCAAACTGACCAAACTGCTCAAGGAAACTTGGGGCATTAACGAAAAAGACATCCAAACCGGCCAATTCTCGGTCCGCCCGGATTATACGTATAACGATAAAACGGGAGCGGAATCCATCAGCGGGTATACGGCCCGTTATTCGCTGGATGTGACCTACCGCAACCTGGATAAGGTGGGAGAGCTCCTGGATGCGGCTTCCGCTGCGGGGGCCAATCAAATCGACGACATTCGCTTTGGCACCGAGAAACCGGAGCAATACGAAGAGCAAGTCATCCAAAAAGCGATGGCCGATGCAAGCCGGAAAGCGGGCATCCTTACCAAAGCCGCCGGCCGCACGTTGGGCCAGGCGGTAAGCATCAGCCTGGAAAACGCCAGCACGCCGAGCATTTCGGTGCAGTACAAGGCGGTTAACGAGGCTGCCATGGACAGCGCGGGAAGTACGCCCGTAGAAGCAGGAGAAATCGAAGTGCGGACAACGGTGAACGTGGTTTATGAGATGAAGTAAGGCTGCGATAGCTGGAGCCGCCTCCGTGTGTTTGATGGAGGCGGTTCCTTTTTTAGATAAATTAGATGCCTACAATCTGCTTCCCTGCGGCGTCTTCGCGATATTCCGGATTGATATTGGAAAGGCCGAGGGCTTTGAACACCTTGTTAATCGTTCCCATTTTCACGCCTTCATGTGCGGCTTCAATCTGGGAGATTCTAGCCTGGGTGGTATCGGCTCTTTCGGCAAGTTGTTTTTGTGTCCAGCCTAGCTGCAGCCGGCGAGCCATAACGAGGTCGCCAATAACCACCGAAAAAGAGGATAAGTATTCTTTAACTTCCGGGATTTGGCTGGCTTCGTCCATGAATTCCGCAAAATCCTGACCTAATTTTTTAGTCATGAGGGTTCACCCTTTCAAGAGATGAATGTACTTGCTCGGGTTCTGATTAAAGTCAGGCAACATGGCTTTGGTTTCCTGAACGATCGCTTCAAAGTCGGGCGATGCTGTACTTTGCTTAATGACAGAGCGAGTAAACACCAATATTTGATTGCCTATATGCTCAAACGGGAAGAAAATAGCTCTATACGCCCCGGTGCGTCGGGGTTTGTTCACTCTAAGCTCTAATAACGGCTGATGGTACACTAACTCTTTCACTGGATCTACCAAGGTGAATGGAAAGCCACTATCATCATTGGCGATTAAAGTTTGTCCTATCGAACCTGGAATACCGTGACGCTGGATAAAATTTAATGCCCGTGCAATTCGAGCTAGTAGCCAAACGGCGTCCGAATCTCCAGTAGCTGCTTGCTGCCGAAGTTGCATTAAGTGATCCAGCACTGGCTGCTTACCATTTTCATCAAACGCAAATTCAATGTATGCCATGAATATACCACACGTGATATAAATAAGCAATATCGCGTGAATTCTCCTTCCCTTGTTCTGAAAACATGAGTTGAAGCAAGGCTGCGATAACTGGAGCTACCTCCGTGTGTTTGCCGGAGGCAGCTCCATTTTAAATAAATCTCTTGGTAAATACAGGCTTTAATCTTGCTTATGCACAAGCTCCGTCTCTCCGGTCATCACTTCATTCATGATCCATAAGGCGTTTATATTCCCGTCAAAAAGTTCTTCCGAAATGCTTTTCATATGTCAAGAGTGCGCCGCTTCTTTTTATTTTTTGAGGTCGTCATGGATCTTATGGATACCTTTTCGGATGATTTCTGAACGTGAAGTATTTAACTTTTTTGCGCTGTCATCCAGTTTTTCCAATGTAATCTTATCTACCCGAACACGCAGCATAGTATCCATAGGATTGTCCGTTTTTGGCCCCGGTTTCTTTTTAGCTACCAACATATCACCTCCAATTCGTAGCTACAAGATAAATATAGATCTGTAGCTACGAATTGTTAATTTGATTTTAAATATATATTGGAAAATTTTATGACAAAAAACAACCATCCATTCTTTCTTGGTCCATATGTATGAAATGCAATTAAACGAATGATTCGGGAAATGGATGTAAAGTTAGTTGTACGATTTGCAATTAATGGTCAGCGCCCAGCCGGTCAAGTACTTTTGCCCGCCATCTGAAAGGGCGAAATAAATAGGCCGCAGTGGTTTGCAGCTTTGTCAAGGCTAAGATTTTATTCGTACTCCGTCTGTAGAATTTCAAAAAAGATCGGAATCCATATAAAGTCTAAATCACGCTAACTCCGGAGCGGAAGCTTCGTCGGTCAGGGTGATTTTTTTGCTATTTGGGGTTATTTGTATGGTCCTGGGTTAATTTACCGGAGGATATTTCCGAAATATAGGGATAGATGGTCTAATTTCACAAAATTGATGCTTCGGAAGTAGAAGGAGGAAAAGGGATGTCGTTTATGGATGAAAAGATTACCCAACTGATCAATGAGGTGGAGCAATCCATGGTTCCCCGCTCGATTACGGACGGACCGGTAAAAATCGGCAAGCGGTATTATGAATTTACGCTGCAGTCTTTTTATGAGGATAAACTTTCCCTCTACCTTCCTGCTGACTTTGAAGAGATGCCCCAGGAATTCCGCTCCATCAAGTATCCGTATGAGCAGCGGCCCGAAATTATAAGAAGCGACGAGGCGGGGGCCGTAAACTTTACGCTGAATCGGGTCAAAGTTGACCTCAAAGATGAGATGGTCGAAGAGCTCACAGCAGACATGAAAACGATGATTCAAAAATCGAATCCTTCCCATATTTTCTATAACAGCGGGTTAGAGACCGTCGGCGGGAAAACGTTGGGATACTTTGAGTTCAAAAATATGGTGATTGACGGTGCCCTGTTTAATATCATGTATTTCCTGGAATTTGCCGGCAAGATCCTGATGGGAACTTTTTGCTGCCGGTATGAGGACTACCCGGATTGGCGAGATATCGCATATCAGGCCGTTCGCAGCATTACGGTCAAGGCGGAGGATGAGGGAGGGGCGCGAGTATGAGTGAAGCGGTTTATACGTCGGCCCATATCGTGGTGTCCCATTACAAGTTCGAGAGAATTACGGAGCTCGTCATCCATAAACCGATGAATGACCATGGGAAGCTTCTCCTCAGCGGCATTATTTCCGAAGACCTGAAGGATAAGTACATAGAACAAGCGGAGGCCAGCGATACCATTCAGGTGGCGGTTCAGGATCAGGACAAACCAATCACGCTGTTTTACGGGGTCATTACAAATATTTCCGTTCAGGCCGCTAGGGGAGTAAGAAGCATTACCATAGAGGCGCATAGTCTCTCCGCCCTGATGGACATTCGCAAGCAGACCCGATCTTTTCAGAACAAAACGTTAACGTATAAAAGTTTATTCCACCGCTTGATCGCAAGCTATCCCGATTCGGACCTCATCGATGAAGCGTCTCAAGGCAAAACCATCGGCGGATTGCTGGTTCAATACCAAGAGACCGACTGGGCGTTTTTGCGGAGATTGGCTTCGCATTTTCATGCTTCTCTGGTTCCGGTTAGCTCCCAGCCTGGCGTTAAGCTGTATGTGGGAGTGCCGGGCGGCGATAATCCCCGGAAGCTGGATGAATATAACTACTCCATGAAAAAAAATTTGCAAGACTACAAACTGAAGTCCGAGAACGGTGTCGAGGATATTTCGGAGCAAGACAGCATCTGTTACACGGTAGCCAGCCACAAGCTGCTGGAGTTGGGCGATGCCGTAACGTTTCAGGGACGGACATGGTATGTCGGCCGGGTGGAGACGAAGCTGGAGAACGGCGTGCTGAGCAGTTTATATGATTTAAAAGATGCCAAAGGCTTGCGCTGCCGCACGGAATATTCTTATGCGCTTGCGGGAACGTCGTTATTTGGAACGATCCTTGACGTGTCCAAAGATAAGGTGAAGGTGAAGCTGCATATCGATCAGAATCAGCCGGTAAATGAAGCCATGTGGTTTGCTTATTCGACGGTTTATTCCTCACCGGACGGGAGCGGCTGGTATTGCATGCCGGAAGTAGGGGACGAGGTGCGGCTTTATTTTCCGGATGAGCAGGAGAAACATGCTTTTGCTGCAAGCTCAGTCGATACGGATTCGGCAAATCCGCAAAAACGAAGCGATCCGGCGGTGAAGAGCATCAGCACCAAATACGGAAAAGAAATTGTGTTTAAACCCGGTGCGGTTGAAATTATCGGCGGAGGCCAACTGCTGATGAGGCTCACCGACGAAGGCGGGATCGAAATTAACAGCGACAAGAAAATTTCGCTATCGGCCATGGAGGATATTGAAATTACCGGCGGCGCCAAGATTCTGATTCAAGGGGAGTCGGGTATTGAATTCATTCAAGGGAACACGTCGCTGAAAGTGGAGGACGAGGTGACGTTTACCGGGGGCCGGGTGAATATCAAATGAGTTCGGTCATGAGCCGTGAAGAGGCGTTGGGTTTGTTTTTGGAGAATCATGTGCTGGATCGTTGGCAGGGAGACTTGGAGACGATTTCAGAGACCTTTATTCAAAATCAAGATTCCATTAAAGCGGGATTCGCCGGCGTTATGGACGCGGTTTGCCGAAAGGGCGCCGGGTTTCAAGATACGGGAGTGAAGGGAGAAATCCAGTTTATCTACCTTTCTATACTGCGTACAAGTGTAAAAGAGCATCAGGCTGACTACCGGATCGACCTTTATGATGAACGCTGGTTTTTTGATCCAGTGGAATGTTCTTTGAATTGGCAGGCCGAGTTCATTTTCGCTCCATTATTTCACAGAATGCGGGAGCTGGACCAGCTCAAATCAAGCTATGCCCGGAAAGTATCGTCAATGGACATTGAGCGGATTTTGCAAATGGAAGCGGCGCGTTATCATCTGGTCGCTATCGAGTTTATGCGAAGTATGGTTCCGGCGGTTCTCGATTGTGAAGGCTACAAGCGGCTGGCGAAGAAGCCAAATCTTTGCATCTTTGCGGGAGAATATCGGGATCGCAGCGAGATCATTTACGGGCAGCCGGAAGCCGGACAAGCAGGGGACGCGGAGTAGCCGTGATAGGAGGAGGCAAGCCATGGATTTCTTTGTGATGCAACAGGATGAACGTTATGCCGATGTGCCCGTCTTACAACATATTCGGCAAAAAATCGATATCCGCCATATGAATCGCTTGCAAGTCCACCACATCGCGGATACGACCATCTTTCAGGTGCAGGCCACTTCCGAGACCGAGTACCCGGATCTGCTCAGCGATCAGCTCTTCCTGGTGTCAGAGTCATTGAAGAAGCTGATTGCCATGTACGAGCCGGATTGCATGTTCAAGCATATTCCGCTTATGGATCATTTTAACGGCAAGCAAACCCTGTACTTTCTGCCTTTTTTTGAGGAAGTGGAAGCGCTAAGTCCGCGTAGTGAATTTAATGCGGATCGCAGCGTTATCAAGAAGCTGGTGCTTCAAAGCGATAAGGTGGTGAAGAAACGCATTTTCCGCGTGCGGGAAAGCGAGAAACCGCTGATCATTGTCCGCTTGGATGTGGCAGAGAGCATCATGCGGCGGGATTTGGTCGGGGTCAGCTTGAAGAAGGTTGCCGTAGAGTGAACTAAATACTGGTGTGAAAGGGGCGAGAAATGATGGATAAGTACGAGTATGCGGTTCGCGGCGCAAACATTTTTTGCGAATGCGGTTCGCATGTCCGGAGGTTGAATTTACCGCAAAGCCATGGGGCTTTTGTTAACGACAAGCCGATGATGAATGAAGCGGACTGCGTTCCCGAGGTGAATATTTCGAGCTTCGGGACATGCGACAGTCCGAAAAATGAGAGCGGCGAGACGGTTTATTTAATCTCAATGGATGGTAAAGAAATTCAGGGGAAACCTTGTAAATTCGCTTTATTATCTGGTGGAAAATGGGAGAAAACCAAGGAGCAGGCCAAGGTCGATGGGAAACCGGCGCTGACTACGGAGTCGGAATTACACTGCTCGTTAGGCGGGACGATCCGGTTTAACAGCAGCGGCCAACAGGAAAAGGATTAATATAACGCAGCAAACATTCAGCGTACAAGCGGAGGCGACGGACAGCGTGACAAGTTATGCGATCGGGGGCTAGTGGAAATGGTAGGGTATGAAAGCCTTAGAGTAGCATCGCCGTACCGGATTAAGATCGTTCAAGATATGCAAATGGAGTGGAAGCCCAATGAGCATGGGCGGTTGTTCATCCGCGGTGTTGCCGATGATCAGGACCAGGCGAATGCGGTGCTCAAAGCCTCTGCGGAGGATCGGATTGAGGTTTTTGCAAGCCAGGAATCGGGGGAGGGCAAAATTTTTAGCGGCCTGATCTCCGCCGTACAGACCAAGCATCACAACGGGGTTTATGTGGTCGAGGTGGAGGGCGTTTCCGGCACAAGCCAACTGGATGTCCAGAAGCGGCGCAGGTCTTTTCAGGATTCCCGGATGACCTACGGCGAGCTTGTACGAAATGTGTTGAAAGGCTATGCCGGGTCCGATGTGATTCAATTGATCGGCGATAAAGAACCTATTGGCGCACCGATTGTCCAGTATGACGAGACGGATTGGGAGTTTCTGAAACGGATGGCGAGTCATTTTGAGACGGTTTTGTTCAGTGACATTTCCGAGGCCAAACCGCGGCTTTATATCGGGGTGCCCAGCAGGAATAGCTTTCGGCTTCCGGATGATTTGCCGTATACGGCAAGCAAAGACTTGCTCGCCTATCAGGAGGCTATGGCGGCGGGGTCATCCCCATTGCATTCTACGGATTTTTTTACTTATGAGGTAAGAACGGGGGAGCGTTACTCGATTGGCGATGAGGTTCTTTTTCGCGAGAAACCGCTGGTGATCAGCGAAATAAAAGCCGGGATGGATCAAGGCCAACTGGTCTATACTTACCGGTTATCGAGAAGCGAGGGCATTCGTCAAAACCGGATATGGAATCGTCAACTGGTTGGCGTCTCGCTGAACGGCAAGGTACTCGATGTCAAAGGGCAGCAGGTCAAGCTGCATTTGGAAATCGATAAAGAACAGCCGCCGGCTGCGGCGTATTGGTTTCCTTTTGCTCCGCCGACGGGGAATGTGATGTATTCGATGCCCCAGAAGGGCACGACGGCCAGTCTTTACTTTCCGGATGATGCCGGAAGTAAGGCGAAAGTCACCGGGTGTGTGCGTACCAATGGAGAGGACTGCAGCAAAACGGGGAATCCGCAAAACCGCTATTTTGGCACCGAGCATGGCAGCGAGCTTGAAATGACGCCGACCGCGATCAATATCGTGAGCGGCTCCAAAGAGCCGTTAAAGATTAGCTTTGACGACGCGGCAGGCGTCACCCTGACGAGCCATCGGAAGCTTATGATGAACGCCGGTGAGGAGATTTCGCTATATACGCCCAAACGAGTCGTTTTCCGGACGACCAACATGATTTTGGCCAAAAAATTAAGCAAGCAGAGCGGGTTTACGCTGGAAAGCGAGTACCATGTATTGGGAAGCCAGGTCAAATTGGTTGGAGCCGATCGGACAAGCTATGCCAAATATGATGACGATATTCAGACCTATACGCCGCAGAAGGAAGAAAAGAAGGGATGGGGCCTCTTCGATACAGTTTTGGCTGCCGTGGCCGTTGTCGTGGTCGTCGCTTTGGTGGTCGCCGCTACTGTGGTGACCGGCGGAGTCGCCGGAGCCATATTAATGGGCGCGGCTTGCGGAGCCGTTGCGGCCGTGGGTGCAACCGCCATCGGCGACTTGGCCCGCGGCGAACTGAGCAGCGGTGCCACCTACCTCAGGAGTGCGGTAACAGGGGGGATTGTCGGAGCAGTTACGGGTGGAATCTTCGGCCCCTTGGCTGGAGCTGCATCTACATCTTTAGCTCCATTGACTACAAGTCAGCTAACGAGAGGTCTTACAACATATGTTGCTACTAATTTTGCTGCTGGGTATACTGATTATACATTGTTTGAATCGATCAATGGGCGTAGACCTAAGTTTACAGAAGCACTAGCTTCAGGCCTTCTAGCCGCTACGGTCTCCAGTGTATTCTTAGCAGCTATCAAGCCATTGAGAACTGCTGTATTTGGTCTTTTCCGAAAGGGAACTAAGGTTGACCCGCTCAGGTTGAAAGAACAGCCTCATGTCGATGAGTTGGAGATTAATCGTCAACCGGAAGTAGAGGAGCCGCCGAATAGGGGGGCTGAGGATACGGGTAACCCTTTGAAGAAGTATTCTGTAGAAGATTTTACTGAGGAAATGGCCAAACTTCCTCATGCCAAGATCTCAACAGAAATGAAAGGCGAGATTATTGGGATACCTAAAGGACAGAAACCTGATCCTAGTGTGTATATGAGTAGTTCAGAAATAAAAAGACATTTATCATTATTTGATGATGGGGCAGTACGAATACAAAGCAAGGAATCATTTGAAAAAGCAATACAATTGTATGGGAGCAATATCGGAGACCCTGAAACGGGTACGTTTGTACTTCCGAAAAGTGTCGTTAACAAGGCTGTAGAGGCATCTAATGGTAATCCTCGAATTTTGGAGGATCTTTTAGGACTAGATCCGGGTTATTTAGGAGAACATCCAATCATATTAGAGATAAATAATCCATCTAATATTAGGATTCCATCAGGAAATGAAGCAGGTGCATGGCCTAAGTACTGGATTCCAGGTGGATACACGAGTGGTGGTGTTCCAGAGGCTGTGGTCGATCAGATTCAATCAGGAGGATATACAATATCTGATGTTTATCCTAAACAGTAAATTTGAAGGAGGAATTATTTATGGAGAGAATACACCAGGGGAATGGTTTTGCCATTATCGAGAAGGGTGATAAAATTCAAATTACGTGGCCGCAAGGCCCATATGGGGACCCTGTTTTTTACGATATTTCAAAAGAAAATATGGAGAAAGCACTAAAGTCAGACCAGGATGCTTATAAAGTAATGGTTTATGCGGAGACGGGAAATTGGCCTTTAGAAAGAGACGAACAGATGGAAAAAAGAAAAGCATTTATTAGACGTTTTCCCGAACTATTGATAAAAGTACCCGAGAATCAAGATTTATTTGATGAAGAAGAATTAAAAATATTACTTCAACAAATAAATGAAGGATTATAAAAGGATGAGTGTATGATAGTTTACTCTTATTCTGTCAAAGTCTAAGATGCATGTGGTATCACAGTGATTGAAGCAACGTACACTGATGAAGTGAAAACGTATAATCTCAATATTGAGTAGGCTACTTAGTGACGGTTAAAACCATCATTCAACCAATAACTCATGCAAAAAAAAGACTTGATTAGCTTAGCTGCAGCCGGCAAGCCAGCCAAAAACTGCCGAAAAAGAAGTTAAGTATTCTTTAACCTTCGGAATTTGGTTGGCTTCATCCATGAATTCCGCAAAATCCTGACCTAATTTTTTAGTCATGAGGCTTCACCCTTTCAATTAGCGATAGTCGAGCCGCCTCTGTGTGTACGTCGAAGGCGGCTCTATTTATCAGATCCCTGTGTACGTGTAGGCTTTAATCTTACTAACGCACAAGCTCCGTCTCTCCGGTCATTACTTCAATCATGATCCATAAGGCAAGCTTAAAACCGTATACAAAGGATGCTTCGGCATACATGGAATCCGATTGAGAGCGTAAGTCCAACAATTCTTCGAGCTCTTGAAAATCATGTTCAGACAGCTTGTCTTTCCACATAAGTATTGTATCGGATACTTTACGATTTAAAGGACGATACTCTGGATTTCTTGGAATGATTAGTTCAGCCGGGTTTATATTCCCGTCAAAAAGTTCTTCCAAAATACTTTTCATATACGTCATCCTTTCAGTCTTTTATATTTACAATTCCTTGAAAGGACCGACTGCACATGATAGGATATTTATGCAGTCTGCCTTTTAGGTGATTGCAGGTGGGAAGTGGCGTGGTTCTTTGTCGAGAGTGCGCCGCTTCCTTTTATTTTTTATCGTCCAACTTATGAATAGCTCGCCTAACACCCTCTGAACGCTCAATATTATTGTTTTTGCAGTACTTATCCAGTTTTTCAAGCGTATCGTTGTCCATTCTGATGGTAATTTTGTTAGGCTTTGGATTGTCAGTTGGACGACCCATTTTCTTGTCGGCCAAACACTCACCTCCTACTTTTGCCGGACATAAGTATTGTACATTTATGTCCGACATAAGTCAACGGATAGATTCAGTGTTAAATAACTAATGAAGGAAAGACGATGGAAGACATGGCACTTATGAAAGTGGACCAGCAGCAGAAGGACCAACTCCTCAACAATTATTTGTGAAAAATGGTTCTTGGGAAGAGGTCATTTTGGGGTCGGTAAGAACCAGTCCAGCTATGGATGTACTTACAGGATTATACAAACAATAGGAGGATACAAATTAATGTTTGAGGAGAAGCAACATCAACATACTAAGTGGTTCTTAAGTGGAGATTTAAAATTACGACAACATGATTTTGGAGATGGAAGAGTAGGTATTTGGATTTCGATACATAAATTCAATATTTGTTTTACAATGATCATGTATGATTTTATCGAATGGTGTCGGGAGTTGGATATAAATTTAGAGGTTGATATGAATTGGAATAACCATAGGGGGTTTGTGATCGAGAGTAAGGATCAGGTGTTGATGAGGTCAGAAATAAAAAGATTCATAGACATAAACAATTTAAAGCCTAGTGAAGATGATGAGACATTTTCTGACGATGAGTGGTATTCATAATATAGCGTAATATATTTTCCATTGAAAGTGTTATGATGAGGGCTACTCATTACCGAATGAGTCCATCTTTTAACAAATAGCATACTTAACCCATGTAACACCCGTATTAGATTTCGTCATTTTGTTTGTACGTACATCAAATGCTTTAATCTTAGCTCTGAATGATGAAATTGAATTGCATTGAACAGGTCGATAATGGTTAGAATACCACCATTGATTGACCTGTTTTTCTATAGTTTTCTTATTGTGATTACAAAATGCAAATTCCCGTTGATTAAACAAGAGAAAATAAGGTGAGGGACGCAGCATTTTTCACATAAAACACGAAAAAATGAGGTAGTATAAAATGTTGGTATCTAATCAAGTTATCAGAGAATTCTGGGAAGAAAACCTTATAAAATATGAGGAAAATAGCCTTCAAAAGTTTGGCCTTTCTAACGAAACTATATCATTTCTAACAGATGTAGGTTTACCTAATGAGGAAATATTGGGAAATAACGGAATAAATAGATATTTCTATGATAGTACAAATTTTGATGAAAAAATTATAAACAATGAAAAGTATATTATTGTTGGGGAGCAAAAAGATATAAGTGACTATTATTGTATTAAATGTGAGACGGATGAGTTTGTTGTTCTTGATGGTAGTAATGTAGTATACATTAATTTATCTATTCGTAATTATATTATTTTTGAGCAAATTTGCCGTTCAGAGTTTTATAAAGTAAAAGCGTACGAAGAAAAAGAAATGATGGCAGCAGTTTCTAGAATGAAGGAAAAGTTTGTTTTAATTGAGCCTGAAGCTTTAGCGGAGGGCAGTTACTGGGATCAATATTTATTTCCATATGAAATTGGCTCACTGTAGCTTTCTTTGCTTTATAAATTGGAGGACCGGGTATAGCAGAAAATTGATTGAGCCAATGGAGGATAAATGATGAAGATGTTGTATGAAGACTACATTACCGAGATCAATGAATGTTATGATGATTACAAAAATGAAGATAAACTAAGTACGGTAGAAGCAATTGCAAGAACTTTGTATGACTTTGAGGGCTTAATGTATCGTAGTGAAACTGAGAAAGCCATTATTCTTATTTTTTATGGTCAACTAATTGTTTCCGAACAATCAAGAGTGTTGGTTAATACAAGGGATAATCTATTAGAAAAGTTAAATAGTATAGATTTTATGACAATTAAGCAAGAGCAGAAGCTCACTGTAGAGCAATATGATGAATTACAGTCTAAATTCAATGATGTTATAGAAAAAATTAACAGAATGCCGCTAGATACTTGTCGTTTAGCAAGATGGTATTATGAAGAATTAGTAGAAGAGGTGAATCGATATTTTTTAGATATTAAACGTAATGATATGAATGTAGAACAAATTATAAGAGATATATTTAGTCGGTTTAATCGTGATTGCAATAATACTCTCAGCGAAAAAATGATTGTATATACAACTTTGGGAGAGCTACTCATATCGCATTTTTTTATAATTCCAGAGGAAATTCTTGCAGAAATAAAAAGTTTCAATATTAACGATACAAAAGATCAACTTCTTCAAGTAGAAAAAAAGCAACTAACCGAGCGTATTAATAAGATTTTGGAGCAATCAAACTATAGTTGAGAATTCACGGCTACTATTAAGAAAAAACAACAGAGGCAGAACGTAATATGTTGTATAAAGCAGTCAAATATTTTTGTGAAAAAAAGGAAGTGCTGATGTTGTCTTTATGGTAAAAAACTTATGTTTCAAGGAAATTTAACTTCATATGGGATATCTTGTGAAGATAGAGTATGTATCAGCTTAACGCTAGGGGGTTATAAACCTCCTTTTTTATTGGAAGGTGAAGTAGATGAGTAATTTGATCGACATAATAGTACAAAATTATGATGAAGAGAATAATATTGTATTTATTGAAAAGCAAGGAAAAAATATTTGGACAATGCTAAGCTTAATGCAATTTGAAGATGATATGGAATATTGGGATATGCCAACACAAATTGAAGAGGTTGCCGGAAGAAAAGGTTATTTATTTGACAATAAAATTGATACTGAAAGTTTGATTTTGGAAATTCAAAGATTTATTTATGAACATAAGCTAGACGAGCTAGATTATATTCTTGACAATGAGTAAATGCTTAGCTAACTAAAATGTACAAGTAGAGGAGGGATGCAAGTGTTTATTTTGCTAGAGCATTCATTACGTCCTTGTAGAATGCGTGGTAATAAAGTTATCCCAGCAACTATTATTCCTTTGGATAAAGAAAGACTAGAAATTAACTGTTATATTGGGATGAAAAGTGGCGCAAGAGTCCGCGTTTTAAATTTTGGTGGACACATAAAACCAGCCCCTGAATCTAAGGATGCTTTTTATCTCTCGGATGTCATACCAGCTACTTTAGATGAATCAGCATCCAATGCTATGGACGGAGAAGTATTTATTCCTGTCAGTAGTTCTTGTAAAGTTGAATTGCTTGCGATTAATGATATAAAACCAATATATTGGCCCGAATCATTAAATGGTTATTGGATTTCCGTATCTTTTAATCAAAAGAACCAAATAAGGGGCTACGGATGGTTTTGCAAGAAGAATGAGTTAATTGGAGAAGCTGTATTGGTCAACGGAGAGCTAGAAAATGATAGTCCAACCATCATAAAGGGTTTTCGTTCTTTTTTTCAAAAAACTGTTGAATGTGAGTGTAAGGGGGCAGCACAGAGAGAAGTGTGGCATTATAAACCTGGGCGACAAAGAAATAGTGTAGTTGATCAAAATTATAACCGGAGTGTTATAGATGGCTGAGTATTACAGAGATTTCACCTTTTATTCTCTTCATCATTTTGAAAATGCACAAAACATTGGATGAATAAATAAAGCAAATGATTATTGTAAAGGGAATGTATCAAGTGAATTTATTGAAAACTTGTGTTTGTACGTAAAAAATCCTTTTAACGAAATAAGAATGGTTCCCATAAAATCAAACTCAACTGACTTCACTGCATTAGGATCATCTGAAATTCGAGTAATCACTGAAGATGGTAAACAGAAATTTGCAGCCCCCAGCATGATCCTTCATTATGTAATTGATCATAACTATTGCCCTCCAGAAGAATTTATAAGTGCCGTAATTAATGGACCCAAGCCAGGATCGAACGAGTATGAAACATATGAGAAACGTTACAATATTGATTGTTTATGGGGGGAACCAGATGATATAGTGGTTATCTCTGAAAAACTAAGGAACGGTGTCTTAAATAATGATAGAAAATTAATTTATGATTATTCTGCTTTTTGTAACATAATTACAAAGGACGGATCATTATTAAATGTTGCAATTAAATCAAGAAATGTAGAATTGGTAAAAGATTTAATTTTATTAGGGTCCGATTTAAATAAGTTCAGTGGAATTGAGTTAAATAATGCAGTTGCTGAATCTGAAAATGAAATTGAAATTGAAATTGAAATTGTTAGACTGTTGTTAACCCATAATATTATGATTGATGTGAGTACTCCCAAATTAAATCCGCTTTTTACTGCTATTCGTAAAGGTAATTATGATGTATCTAAGATGTTGTTGGAATATGGAATAGATGCTAACGTAAAATATACAAATGAATTCATGAAAAATATGGATGCAATTACTTTGGCGGAACGCTGCAATCAAGATCGTATTATTGAATTGCTTGAGGGATATATTGATCCATAAGCATTATGCAGAAGCTCCATTTAAAAACTTGACAAACATACTTGATAAACTTTCAAAAGCTTATTCCAATTAAGATTATGAGTTAGGAGTGAGCTTTTTTTGCATGGAGAAATCAATAAAAGAGATGATAAAATGTGCGGCTTTAATTTGAGAGATTCTAGCCTGGGCGGTATCAGCTCTTACAGCACTCTAATAAAGCATCCCATAGTCATCCCCACCATGTTCCTGTACAATGGAATGAAAATGAACAGGACCGGCGGAAGGGGTGTTGTGGGGCGTGTTCATCCGGTTGAAACCGCTTAAATCTTGGAGTCTTCGCGCTAAAATTTTGCTGATCTTTCTGCTGCTCATTTCGATTCCGCTTAGCTTGCAGGGCGTGGCGACCTACGTGGATTTCTCCAGCTCCATTGAACGGAGGACCTCTGATTATACCGCGCAATTGGTAGACCAGATCAACCGGAATTTAGACCGGACGCTGATGGAGATGCAGAGATTAACGTTAATGCCTGTATACGATTCGGGGGTGTTGTCCATCTTGCGCAAGTACAGGGGGGAGGACAGTCTGCATCAGCAGCCCACGGTGGAGGAGCGCTCCAAAATGCAGCTTTATATCGCCAGCATGACCTTCGACAGGCCGGAAATCGACAGCATCCAGATTTTTGCGGGAAATGGCTATACTTTCTCCAGCCTGGCGCCGAGCGCGATTGCTGCATACACGGATGTGGAACAGCAGCCTTGGTACTCCAGAGTCGAGGAAGCGAGGGGCGCCTGGGTGCTGCTTCCGCCACATCGGCCCTCCTACTATCTGGATGGCAATCAAAGTTATTTTTCCGTAGCCCGACTGATCCGTGAGCCTAATACAAATCGGACGCTTGGGTTAGTCAAAATCGATTTGAAGCAGACGCTGTTCAAGCAGCTTGTCGATAATGCCCGGATGGAGGAAAACGGCGGGATCGTGGTACAAAATAGCCGGGAAGAACTGTTCTACACGGCGCCTGCGGAGAAAGACACGGAGACGGCCAAGTTGCTGCCGGATCGCATCCGCGAGCTTTCCGGACGTTCGGAAACGGCCAGCCAGCTCCTGCATATGGAGGGGAACGAGTATTTGGTCGTCTCCAACTATTCAAAATATTC
Source organism: Paenibacillus lacisediminis (assembly GCF_046567315.2). Taxonomy (NCBI): domain Bacteria; kingdom Bacillati; phylum Bacillota; class Bacilli; order Caryophanales; family Paenibacillaceae; genus Paenibacillus; species Paenibacillus lacisediminis. The sequence continues at coordinate 56,900 of NZ_JBKIAX020000026.1, forward strand.
CGATATCAATATCGTCAGTTATATTCCAGTAGCGTCCATGCTAGTGGAGACGAAGGAACTTCGCAATTTTACGCTTCTGGCCGGTATCGTCTGCCTTGTTTTGGCCGGGGCCTTTGCCACCTATTTCTCTTATCGTCTAACCAAACCTCTTGGAACGCTGGTCAGGAAAATGCGGCTTGTGGAGCTCGGCGATTTCAAACAGAGCGTGCCGGCGGTAACCGAGAATGAAATCGGCCGGCTTGGCTCCGGTTTCAACCGCATGGTGGAAGAAATCGACCGGCTTGTTCATGAAGTATACGTGCTTGGCATGAGAGAAAGAGAGGCGGAATTGGCTGCCTTGCAAAGCCAGATCCATCCCCATTTTATTTATAATACGCTGGAGTCGATCAGCATGCTTGCCCGGCAGCGTGGTAATGAGGACGTCTCGGAAATGGCCACGGCTTTGGGCAGGCTGATCCGCAGCGCGGTGGAGCAGGACCTAAGCCTGATTCGGCTTGGCGAGGAGCTTGAGACAGCCGAATCCTATATTCGCATCCAAAAAATGCGCCATGGTTCCAGGCTGCGGGCCATGTTTGATATCGAAGAAGGGCTGGAGGAGTGCCTGGTCCCGAAACTGCTGCTGCAGCCGCTGATTGAAAATGCGATTATGCACGGGATCGCAGACCGTGAGCAAGGGGGGACGGTTTACGTAACTGCGGCACGCTTTGAGGATGTGGTGCTGCTGACCGTCAGCGATGACGGGCGGGGCATGTCGGAGGAGGAGCTGGCGGCTCTTCGGGGTTCATTGGAGGAGGCAGCCGCAGATGACGCAGCAAACATGCCGGCGCTGCCAATGCGCGGTCATGGAGTGGCGCTTAGAAATATTAAACAACGCTTGCTGTTGATTTACGGCAGCGACTGCGATCTCGAAATTGATGGAAGCTTGGGGCAAGGTACGGCTTTTACCGTAACACTGCCATTCGTGACACAAAAGGAGCAGGAGGTCGGCATCAAATGATCAAGCTCATGTTGGTGGAGGACGAGGATATTATCCGTAAAGGGATCCGCGATTTGATCGGCCGCGCGGCCCCCGATTTTGAGGTCGTATGCGAAGCTGCCCACGGCAAGGAAGCGTTGGCCTACCTGGAACGCAATGTGGTGGATGCCATTATTACGGATATCCGGATGCGGGAGATGGACGGGCTGCAGATGGTGGAGAAGCTGCGGGCTGCGGGCCAGGGGATGCCGATTGTCATTGTCAGCGGCTACGGAGATTTTGTGTATGCGAAAAAAGCGCTGCAATTCGGAATCGCCGATTACCTGCTGAAGCCCATAGACCGTAAGGATTTTGCGGCTGCTTTGGACAAGATTCGGCTAACCTTGAATCCTTCAAATGGAGATGCGGGTGGAGCTGCACCGGAAAGCCAGGCGGACGGGGGGCCGCCATCCAGCGAGGGGCGCAGGATTATCCGCAAGCTGAAGACCTATATCGCCGAACACCCCGACGGTGATTTGCGCCTGCAGACGTTGGCGGAGCGGGTGCATCTGAATCCCTCTTATCTTAGCCAGCTTTTTAAGCAAGAGGAAGGCGGGAATTTGTCCGATTATATCGCCGAAACGCGCATCCGGCGCGCTTGCAAACTGCTGGAGACAACGAAACTTAAGGTTTACGACATTGCCCGTTTATCTGGATATCAGAGCCCGAAGCATTTTATGTTAGTGTTTAAACAGCATACCGGAATGACGCCCGGAACCTATCGGGAACAGAAAGGAATGTAAGACTACGTAACATATTGTGTTATGTAGTTCTTTTTTTTATGGGCAAAAACCTAAATAACCTAAAAATATCGTACCTTTTCTGAAGGTTTAGTGATTTTTTATATGTTCACATGTCAATATAATTAACCTTAGAACTTGAATACGAATATGAACCATGCAGAGGGGGAAGCGGTATATGAAAAAATGGTTGACCGGTTTGTTGACATTGACACTTGGGGTGGGGCTGATCGGCTGCGCCGGACAAGAACAGCCGAATAACACGGCTGAAGAGCCCGGAAGCGCTGGCGGCGAGAAGGTGCTGTTGAAATTTGCGACTTGGGGAAATCCGGCGCAGCTTGAGCTGTACAAAGGGCTGACCGACACTTTTACGCAGCAGCATCCGAATATTGAGGTGCAAATCGACACAATCCCGTTTGCGGACTACCAGCAAAAAATGTCCGTGCTGGCGGCAGGCCGGGAACTGCCCGACATTGCCTGGGTATCGGAGCGGATGGTGCCGCAATTTATGGCTAACGACATTCTGGCCGATGTCTCGGATATCGTTCAGGATGAGGCTTTTGACAGCGCTGACATTATCCCTTCGACGCTTGAACTGTTCCGTCAGGACGGCAAGCTGTACGGGTTGCCGTTTTCCACTCCGCCCAGCGTGGTGTTCTATAACGAAGATTTGTTCAAGCAAGCGGGCTTAAGTACGCCAAACGAGCTTGCGGAAAAAGGAGAATGGACGTGGGAGAAGTTTGAAGAAGCCGCAAAAGCGATCAAGACGAGCGCTGCCTCGCCGAACGTTTACGGGGCTAACTTTTTCCGCGATTGGAAGACATGGATTATCCTTGCTTCGTATTCCTGGTCAAACGGAAGCGGGCCGTTTAATCCGGAGATGACGGAATACACCTGGAACGACCAATACGGGGTTGCCACCTTGGAGATGCTGAAGCGCATGATGTTCACGGACGGCTCGCATCCGAAGGCGGGAGAGCAGGTTAATTTTGAATCCGGGCAAATCGGCATGATTTTCGACAACTATAGCTTTGTTTCCAAGGCCAGAGAGATTCAAAATTTCCAATGGAGCATTGCGCCAATGCCATCGGGCTCCAAGGGCAGCGTTCCGATGATGGGTCAGGCCGGCTATGTGCTGTTTAAAGACGGAAAACATCCGGAAGAAGCCAAGGAGCTGCTGAAATTCCTGGCCGGCAAAGAGGGCGTGCAGAAAACTTCGGCTTTCTTCGTACCGCCGCGCCAATCAGTGCTGAACTCGGAGGAGTTCCTGAACGTGGAGGGCAATCCGGACGCCGGGCACATTAAGCAGGCGGTCATCGACGAGATGCCTAAAGCGGTCGTGCAGCCGGGGCATATCCGCTGGCAAAACATCGACACGGAGATTTTGACGGGCTTTGACGCGCTGTTTGCCGGGCGGAGCGAGCCGCAGCAAATTCAGGATGAGGTAAAAAGCAAGGTGGATGCCCTGCTGAGCAAATAAAGGCAGTTTTTGAGCATAGGGGGAACGGGCATGAATCGTTTGGATAAAGCATTAAACGGAAAGCCGGGGCTGCAGCTGTTCGTCAGCCTCCCGGCCAACGATATCAAGCTTGCGGAGGCGGCGTTGGCCGCGGGGGCCGATGGTCTGAAAGTGCATATCAACGTGGGGCACCGGGCCAGCGGCAATCGCTTCGGCGCGCTGGACAGCTATGCCGGCATCTTCAAGGAAATCCGCTCCCACTTTGACGGGCCCTTCGGGATCGTCCCCGGAGGGTCGGTGGAAGAGGTAAACCCGGAGGAGATAACCCGGCTCCCGGAGCTTGGCATTGACTTTTACTCGATCTACGCCTTTCACCATCCCTCTTTTCTGCTGCGGGCTCCGGGGTTGGCAAAAACGTTTGCGATCGACAGCGGGTTCGACCGGAGCATCGTGGAAGGGGGCCGGGCTTTTGGTGTGAGCGCGCTTGAGGCTTCCATCGTTCCCGGCAATGAATATGGAACCAGGCTGACCCTTTCCGATCTGCTCCATTACCGCTGGCTCGCGGCACACACCGGTTTGCCGGTCATTGTGCCGACCCAGCGTAAAATAGGCCCGGAGGATATCCCAGCCTTGGCCGATAGCGGCGTAAAGGTGCTGTTGGTCGGAGCGGTGGTTACGGGCAATGAAGCGGAAGGAATTCGCCGGGAAATTGCCGCTTTGCGAAATGCGATTGATCGGCTGTAGAGGGCGCTCATACTGCGGCTGCTATGCACGAGGCTCCGAAAAACAGGAGGAAAAGCGACATGACGACACTTGAAACGATAAAACCGGAAAGGCCCGGCCGTCCGTTCGGAAGGAAGGAGAGGAAGGCAAGGAAGGCCGGGTCTTTAAACCGGGGGGACAATTTGGCGGGCTGGCTGTTTGTGCTGCCGATGGTGCTGGGGTTCGTCCTGCTGCTGTTTGTCCCGTTAATTATGGCGCTTTATATGAGCTTTACCGATTGGCCGTTGTTGGGCGAGGCTAACTTCATCGGGTTCGAGAACTACCGCGCTATCGCGGGGGACGCGGAATTTTGGCGGGTGTTGGGCAATACGCTTTACTTTGCCGCCGGGCTTGTGCCGCTGAACATTATTTTGGCCTTGCTGCTTGCGCTTCCGCTATCGAAAAATATACGCGGGGCGGGCTTTTTCCGGACCTTGATCTTTATTCCGGTCATGACTTCGCTGGTGGTCTGGTCGATTGTTTGGAAATACATGTTTGCGACGGATTCCGGATTCATTAACCAACTGCTGAGCATGATCGGCATTACCGGACCGGCCTGGCTGTACGATACCCGGCTTGCCATGCCCGTGGTTATCGTGACCAGTCTCCTGAAAAATGTCGGCCTGAATATGGTGCTGTTCATTGCCGCGCTGCAGCAGGTTCCGGCCCAGCTCTACGAGGCCGCTAGGATCGACGGGGCCGGGAGAATGCGGATCTTTTTCCGGATTACCGTACCGATGATCACGCCGACGATTTTTTTGACCATGATGATGACGATTATCGGTTCGCTTAAGGTGTTCGGACAAATTTACGTCATGACGCAAGGGGGACCGTCCGGCAGCACCAAGGTGCTGGTCTACACGATATGGGAAAGAGCCTTTAAGCTGTTCGAGTTCGGATATGCTTCGGCGCTGGCTTATGTGCTGTTTGTCATTACCCTGCTGCTTACGCTGGTACAATGGCAGATGAGAAAAAGGTGGGTTCTGAATGAAAGCTAGTCTATTCGCCAAAAAAAATAGCGCGGCAGGCGGGAACCTATTCCATTATGTGCTGCTGCTCGCCGTGTCGGTGGTGATGATGACCCCGTTCGTCTGGATGGTTTCCACTTCGCTTAAGCAGCCGGCTGACGTGTTTGTATTTCCGCCGCAGCTGATACCGTCCCCGGTACGCTGGGCGAATTATGCCGAGGTGCTGGAGACGATCCCGTTCCATCTGTTTTATGGCAACAGCGTGTATATCGCCCTTCTGGTCACGGCGGGAACCGTGCTTTTCTCCTCGATGGCCGGATATTCTTTCGCCCGGATTCCTTTTTGGGGGAGAAGCCTGGTGTTTCTGCTGCTGCTCAGCACGATGATGATTCCGAACGAGGTCATCGCCATTCCGATGTTTCTGTTTATGCGGGAGCTGGGGTGGATCAATACGCATTTGCCGTTAATTATTTTGCCTGTGTTTGGCGCGGGCGGCGTGTTTGGGGTGTTTGTGATGCGCCAGTTTTTTCTGGGGATTCCGAAAGAGCTGGAGGAGGCGGCGATGATTGACGGCTGCTCGCGGCTGCGGATTTATTCTACGATCATGCTGCCCTTGGCGAAGCCTGCGATCGCCACGCTGGTCATTTTCACATTTTTGACGAGCTGGAACGATTTTTTTGATCCGCTGATTTTTATCAATGACCGCAAGCTGATGACCTTGCCGCTGGCGTTATCGCTGTTTACCGACGAGTCGGGGACGTCGTGGCATCTGCTGATGAGCGCTTCGGTCATGGCGACCTTGCCGCTGCTGATCGTGTTCTTTTTCGCGCAGAAGCAGTTTATTGAAGGGGTGTCGATGACGGGGCTGAAGGAATAGCTCGGGGAGGCCGGTTCCGTATACTAAAAACGACTACAGGGAGGCAAATAGAGATGGATAGCAGGACTCGGATGATGGAAGCGGACGTAGTGGTTACTGGAGCGGGGCCGGCGGGCATCGCCGCCGCCATCGCTGCGGGGAGGCAGGGGGCCAGCGTCATCCTGATCGAACGGTACGGGTTCGTTGGCGGGATGTCTACGGCCGCCGGGGTTTATCCTTGGATGACCTTCCACACGCAGCGCGGGGAACGGGTCATTGGCGGCATCGCCCAGGAGATTGTGGAACGCCTGATGGAGCGCGGCGGCTCGCCCGGCCATCTGCGCGATACCGTCGGTTTCGTGCATACGTTAACGCCGTACCATCCAGAGATATATAAGGTACTGGCCGTTGATATGCTGCGCGAAGCGGGGGTGAAGCTTGTCTCGCACAGTTTTGTCGACGAGGTGGAGCGAGAGGGCGAATACATCCGGTCCGTGACCCTTACCGGAAAATCGGGGCGGATCAAGGTAGACGGGGCGATGTTCGTCGATGCGTCCGGAGACGCGGATGTCGCCTATCTGGCGGGAGCGCCGACGCTTCAGGGGCGCGAGGGCGACGGGCTGTCGCAGCCGATGACGATGAAGTTCCGGATGCGGGGCGTTGATGTGGAGGCGATTCGGAAGGCGATGCTGGCCGATCCCGAAAACTTTTACCATAAGACGCCATTTGCCGAACTGGAGATGGGACGTATTCCGCTCACGGGGGTTTCCGGCTTTTATAAGGAGTGGAAGGCTGCCGGGGTGCCGATCAACCGCGATCAGGTTCTGTTTTTTATCGGGCCGGAGAAGGATGAGGTGCTGATCAACTGCACACGGGTTCAAGGCTTAAGCGCGACCGATGTCGAGGAACTGACCTTGGCGGAGGAGGAAGGGCGCAGGCAGGTGCTGATGATGGCGGAATTTTTGAAAGCTCGGGTGCCCGGGTTCGCCGCGGCCTCCATTTCTTCGGTCGCGCCCCAAATCGGCATCAGGGAATCGCGCCGGATCGACGGTCTGTATCGGTTAACGATGGAGGATGTGGTGGCGGGACGGCAATTCGAGGACGGCATTGCCAAGAGCGGCTATCCGGTTGACCTCCATGATCCGTCAGGCAAAGGGGTTATGGCGGCCACCATCGATAATGACGGCTCTTACAGCATTCCTTACCGCTGCCTGGTGGCCCAAGGGCCGGTGAATCTGCTCGCGGCGGGACGCTGCATATCCACCACGCACGAAGCGCTGGCGACCACGCGCTTGACGCCAAGCTGCATGGCTACGGGAGAGGCAGCGGGCACGGCGGCAGCCCTTGCTTGCAAGGCGGGGATCACCGCGGCGGAAGTGGATGCAGCGCTGCTCCGGGAGCAGTTGCAGGTGCAAGGGGCTATTGTGTGAGAGATTCGACGGACCGGGGAACCCTCATCTTTGGGTTGGATTCATCGATTAGAATATGTTGGTTGCTCCTTCTTTGTTTACCGTAAATTTAAACGGAAATGTTATAGTAAAAGAGATATTAGAACAACGAAAGGAGCAGCCAAGATGACAACTCTGAATCATATACCCGTTGTTAAGGCAGAAATGCTTATTAGAAGACCTGTTGAAGAGGTTTTTGAAGCTTTTGCCAACCCTGCAATCACCACAAAATTCTGGTTCACCAAAAGCAGCGGCAGATTAGAAACGGGTAGTCATGTCAGATGGGATTGGGAGATGTATGGTGTTTCGGATGACATTTATGTAGAAGAACTCGAGAAAAATAAACGAATTAGAATCAAATGGTCCGACAGCACCGAAACCGAGTGGATATTTACTCCCCGAACAGATGACCAAACCTTTGTTACGATCACAAACTCAGGGTATACAGGAACCGGAGATGATATCGTAAATAGAGCTATTGGCGATATAGGAGGGTACACAATTGTGCTCTGCGGGCTTAAGGCGTTTCTTGAACATAATGTCGTCTTGAATCTTGTAGCGGACAAAGCTCCTGACGCCAACGTTAACCGTCAATAATCGACTTATACCCCCTCGTTGTAAAATCCCCAGAAAAGTGTTGTAACCCGCGCCAAAACAAGGTATAGTGAATATGCAAAAAATGAATCGGTGAACCTGATGAAGCCATACCAATGGATATGGCTTTTTTTTCTTAAGATAAATATAAGTGTAAGCTTCGAAGTTGCCGACGTCTTTTTATCATAAGAAAAGTGCCGCTAAACGCGGTTTTACCTCCTATGGGAGCACGCTGTGGGGCGTTTTTCCCATGACAGAATGACTAAAGGAGTTGATGCATCGATGATTGAACTGGCTGCGGTGGAAAAACACTTTGCGGGTCAGGTTGTCGTGCATCCGCTATCGCTCACCATAAAGGAAGGGGAATTCCTGACCTTGCTGGGCCCGAGCGGCTGCGGCAAGACGACGATTTTACGCATGATAGCGGGTTTTGAACATCCGACGTCGGGAAAAATCCTGCTGGATGGGACCGACCTGACGAATCTGCCTCCCAACCGCCGGGATTTGAACCTTGTGTTCCAGCATTACGCTTTGTTCCCGCATATGACGGTAGAGGAGAATATTGCATTTGGTTTGAAAATGAAAAAAATGCCGGCTAAGCAGCAGAAGGAACGCATTCAAGAGGCGGTGGAGATGACGCAGTTGACCGCACTCGTCAAACGTTACCCGCACCAGTTGTCCGGCGGGCAGCAGCAGCGGGTGGCAATCGCCCGGGCGATCGCCAACAAGCCCCGCGTTTTGCTGCTGGACGAGCCGCTTGGAGCGCTGGATCTGCAGCTGCGCAAAAGCCTGCAGGCCGAGCTGAAGCAATTGCAGCGCAGCCTGGGTATTACGTTCGTGTATGTAACGCACGATCAGGAGGAAGCGATGATGATGTCCGACCGGATCGTCATCATGAACAGCGGCCGAGTGGAGCAAATCGGCACGCCGCGGGAAATTTACGCTTCGCCGGCAACGCTGTTCGCCGCTACTTTTGTCGGCGAAAACAATATCTTTTCGCTGGATGGGCGGCTGTTTGCGGTGCGGCCGGAGAAACTCCGGACCGTCTGCGGCAACGGCATCGCCAGCGCCAAAAGAAACGGAGAAGTGCAGGATGTGCTTTATTTGGGGAGCGTTCATAAATTGATCGTCCAGCTGGATAACGAGCCGATGACCGTTTCGATCGTGCTGGACGCGGCGGATGACCATCCTTATCAAGTCGGCGAGCAAATCGGGGTGGATTGGAAGCCGGAGGACGAGGTGATCATCGGGTCATGAAAAAATCGAGCCTGAGCCTGCTCCCGGTTCTGCTGTGGCTGAGCCTGTTTCTGGTGGTTCCGATGCTGATCGTCGTAGGCATTTCCTTCATGGGCCGCGACAGTTTGGGCAATGTGGTGCTGGACTTCAAATTCGACGCCTACGCCATGTTTTTCGATCCGCTTTATTTGGGGATTTATTGGGATACGATCGTCTTGTCCGTGCTGACGACCGTCTTCTGTCTGCTGCTGAGCTATCCGCTGGCCTATTATATTGCCAACGCCGGTCCGCGCATGCAAACTTGGGGACTGGTGCTGATTACGGTGCCTTTTTGGATCAATTTCCTGATCCGCACTTACGCCTGGGTGCTGCTGCTTCGTACCCAAGGGGTTGTCAATGAACTGCTGCTGGACTTCGGCTTGATAGCCGAACCGCTGCAGATGCTATATACGCGGGGCGCGGTGCTGCTCGGCATGGTATACACGTTTATTCCGTTTATGGTGCTGCCGATTTACGTTTCCCTGGAGCAGATGGATAAGAAGCTGCTTGAAGCCGCCAGTGATTTGGGCGCTTCGCGTTGGCGGGCGTTTTGGCATATTACGCTGCCGCAGACGAAATCGGGAATTATGACCGGATCGGTGCTGGTCTATGTTTCGACGACCGGCATGTTCGTCGTCACGGATATTCTGGGCGGCGCGAAGTCGGCGATGATCAGCAACATCATTCAAAGCCAGTTCCTCGGGGCGCGCAACTGGCCGTTCGGCTCGGCGCTGTCGGTGATTTTCGTCATCACCTCGCTGATTCTGATTGCGCTGTTTAACCGGGCGATGACTTCACGGTATCAGACCGTGCGGGAGGTGGGCTCATGAAGACGAAAAGCCATCCGCTGCTGGGCATCCATTCCCTAATCATGATGATTTTCATTTATGTGCCGATCGCGTTTATTGTCGCCTATTCGTTTAACAGCTCCAGGCTGGCCGCGGATTGGAGCGGGTTTACGTTCGATTGGTACGTGTCCCTGTTCGATAATCGGCATGTGATGGAGGCGCTCAGCAACAGTTTGACCGTAGCGGTCGTTTCCACGATCGTTTCCACGCTGCTGGGCACAATGGCCGCGCTGGCGATGCGTAAGGTCGGCAGAAGGACCAAGGCCGGTATGGGCGGGCTGCTGTATATGCCGATTATCGTCCCGGATATTATTATGGGTTTGTCCTTGCTGGTGCTGTTTACTCAGCTTCATATGCCGCTGGGCAAAATAACGATTATGATCGCACACATTACGTTCAGCTTGTCATATGTTTACGTCGTCGTCTCGACCCGGTTGTCCGGCATGGGCGGCCAATTGGAGGAAGCGGCGCAGGATTTGGGCGCCGGAACCTGGCAAACGTTCCGCCACGTGACCCTGCCGCAAATTTTGCCGGGCATTGTCTCTGGAGCGCTTATCGCTTTTACGCTGTCGCTGGACGACTTTATGGTTAGCTTTTTTGTCAGCGGACCGAATTCGACAACGTTGCCGATTTATATCTATGGCCAGGTGAAACGGGGTATTTCCCCGGAAATTAACGCGCTTTGTACGATTTTGATTCTGGTTACGGTAACGCTGATCTTCCTGGCTCAATTTGCGCTGAACCGCGGCAAGGGGCAAAAAAAGCAGTCGGTGCTGCCGTTTTAGGAAGCGCTGGAGATGCTGGCTGATGTCACTGGACAAAGGGGCTTGCTGGTGCGGACACATTTTGCCCCGGCGAACTTTGGAGGCGAGATGTCGCTAAGGGCGTAGTCACGACATTGGAGATACATTTTCTAACCACAACAATATTCTAACGGTTGCCACAAGCATTATTTGTTCCAAAAACGTTGATTTCAGATTGTAACGGTTGCCCTGGCGCTTATTTCCCTTAAATCTGGCTATTTTGCTTAGATTCAGGACAATAACGCCGCTCACAACCGTTACGATTTAGAAAAGGTCTATTTTCGGAAAATAGCCGCTGTTTCAACCGTTAGATTTCCGGGAAGCTTTTCCGGGGAATCTTGGGCAAAAAGTAATGCAGCAACAATAACATGATGAAAGAAGGAGAAAGGAGACTGAGAATTGAAAAAAATGAAATGGGCCGGCTTGCTGCTGGCGGTAACGATGATGGTGGGGCTGCTGGCCGGTTGCGGCGGCGGCTCGTCTAAGGAGACACTGAACATTTACAGCTGGGCGGACAACTTCGATGAGGAAGTGCTGGCGCAATTCGAGAAGGAATACAACGTGAAGATCAATTACGACGTGTTCGCCAACAATGAGGACCTGCTGGCCAAGATCAAAGCCGGCGGGGGCGGCTACGATTTGATTCAGCCTTCCGACTATATGGTGTCCACAATGATCAAGCAGGACCTGCTGGCTCCGCTGAACATGGATAACATCCCGAATTTCGCGAACGTATCCGACGCCTACAAGAATCCGTCATTCGATTCCGGGAATAAATACTCGATCGTGTATACTTCCGGCGTAACGGGGATCGCTTACAATAAGAAATATGTGAAAGACGAAATCAACAGCTGGGAAGACCTGTGGAACCCCAAATACGCGGGCAAGGTGATCCTGCTGGATGACAACCGTGAAGTTATCGGCATGGCGCTGAAAAAGCTCGGTTACTCTAACAGCTCGACCAATGAAACGGAAATCACTGCGGCTGTCGATGAGCTGAAAAAGCTGCTGCCGAGCGTATTGGCCTTCGATACCGACAACATCAAGCAAAAGATGATTCAGGAGGAAGGCTGGATCGCGACGGTATGGTCCGGGGACGCTTCCTACATCGCCAAGGACAATCCGGATGTCGCTTACGTGGTGCCGAAGGAAGGCGGTACGATCTGGTCGGACAACTACGCGATTCCGAAGGACTCCCAGCACAAGGAGCTGGCTGAGAAATTCATCAATTTCATGCTGGATCCGAAAGTCAGCGCGAAAAACTACGAAGCGATCGGCTACAGCGACCCGAACACGAAAGCGGCGGAATTCCACAGCCAGGAATATATGAACGACAAGATGATCAATTTGACCAACGATGAGTTGTCCCGCACCGAGTGGCTCGGCGATGTGGGTGACAAGCTGCAGGTTTACGACCGCTACTGGACGGAATTGAAGAGCGGCCGCGAGTAACGGTTAACATAGGAACACATAGGAACAGTGTCATGGATTTCCCGAGGCGGGGACCGTGGCGCTGTTCTTTTTTTAATTCCGGGCATGGTAGAGGGCGATGCGGTGGTAGAGAGGGGGGGGAGAAGAGGGACGTGGGGGCTAAGGGACACCAGAGCCGTTATTTTCGAAAAAACGGAGGTTTGCAAAATGTAACGGACACGGAAGACCTTATTTACCTCAAATGGCCCTGGAAGAACTGGTTTAGAGCGAAATAGGGGCGTTGGTGTCCGTTAGGCTGGGAAATACCCGGGAAATGGGCGGATAAGGTCGCTGGTGTCCGTTAGAGCAGTGTCCAAAGTTTAGGAAGAGCCTCCAATCGCTCCAAAGTAGAAGTAAGGGCCATTAATAGAGCTAGAATAAAAAGGACGCCGTCAGGCGTTTTTCTTATGGCGGGGCATATCCGTTTGAACGGTCCTGGGAGAGTTTGTTCTTGCGTTTCGGAATAAAACGATTACAATAAAATCAACTACTCATGTTAACGTTAACATCCATTTTATATTATGAAATCTATCAGGTTGAAAACCGAAGGGAGCACGGGGAAATGGCGAAGACGTTTTTGGGGAAAAATTTTTTGCTGAACAGCGATACGGCGAAGGAGTTGTATCATCAATACGCCAAGGAACTGCCGATCATCGACTATCACTGCCATCTGAGCCCGCAGGAGATTTACGAGAACAAGAAATTCCGCAACATTACCGAGGCTTGGCTGGGCGGCGACCATTACAAGTGGCGGGTGATGCGCGCCTGCGGCGTTGACGAGGAGTTGATCACCGGCGGGGCGGACGATTACGACAAGTTTCTCGCGTGGGCGAAAGTGGTGCCGCGGCTGCTCGGAAATCCGCTGTATCATTGGACGCATCTGGAGCTGCAGCGGTTTTTCGGCATTGATGAGCTGCTGAACGAACGCACGGCGCCGGCGATTTGGGAGCGGGTTAACGCCCTGCTGCAGGGTGAAGGGTTTGGCGCACGGGATCTGATCAAGAAATCGAAGGTAACCGTCGTATGCACCACCGACGACCCGGCGGATTCGCTGGAATATCATTTTAAAATCAAAGAGCTGGAGGATTTCGACACGAAGGTGCTGCCGAGCTTCCGGCCGGATAAATTTTTGGAGATTAACCGCGACACGTTCAAACCGTGGCTTGCCAAGCTGGAAGCGGCGGCGGGCAAGCCGATCGCCAGCTATAGCGCGCTGCTGGACGTCTTGCGGGAGCGGATTGAGTTTTTCCATGAAGCGGGAGGACGCGTGTCTGACCATGCCTTGGACACGATCGAGTACCAGGAGACGAGGCTGAGTGAAGTGGAGGCCATTTTCGACAAGGCGCTCAAGAAGGGCAGCGTCACTCCGGCGGAAGAACGGAAGTACAAGTCCTTCACGATGCGTTTCCTGGGCAAGGAGTACGCCGAGCGGGGCTGGGCGATGCAGCTGCATATCCATGCGCTGCGCAACACAAACAGCGCGATGCTCAAACGGCTCGGACCGGATACCGGGTATGATGCGATCAACGACGGTCCCGTCGCCGCCGCGCTGGCCGGCTTGCTGAACGCGCTGGAGCGTGACGGGGCACTGCCGAAGACGATTTTGTATTCGCTGAACCCAAACGATTATCCGGCGCTCGCCAGCATTATGGGCTGCTTCCAGGGCAACGGTGTTCCCGGCAAAATCCAGTTTGGCACGGCCTGGTGGTTCAACGACAACAAGGATGGGATGCTCGAGCAGATGAAGACGCTGGCCAATCTCGGCGTGCTGGCGCAGTTCATCGGCATGCTGACCGATTCGCGCAGCTTCCTGTCCTATACGCGGCATGAGTACTTCCGCCGTTTGCTCTGCGATGTGCTCGGCGAGTGGGTGGAGCGAGGCGAAGCGCCGAAGGATTTCGAGCTGCTCGGCACCATGGTGACCGATATTTGCCATGATAATGCCAAACGGTATTTTGCTTTTCCGGAGTAGAAGAACGGAGAAGGAAGGAGATTTAAACATGCGGACGGCCGGGGTGGCCGTCCGCATTGGTTTATACGATTTCCACCGGGATCAGCCGGAATTCATTCACGTCCGCGAGTCCGCGGTTGGTGATGCGGAGCTCGGGAATGACCGGCAGGGCGATCAGCGAAAACGTCATGAATGGCGCGTTCAGCGTGCACCCGAGCTGCTGCCAGGCGGCCTCCAGCTGCTTGACCTGCGCGGCCACCGTTTCCAGCGGCTGATCGGACATCAGGCCGGCGATCGCCATCGGCACGGCGGCCAGCACTTGCCCGTCCTGCACGGCGATCATGCCGCCGCCCAGCTTGGCCAGCTCGTTCGCGGCGAAGGCCATGTCTTCCGCGTTTGCGCCCATCACGAGCAGGTTGTGGCTGTCATGCGCCACCGTGGAGGCGACGGCGCCCCGCTTCAGCCCAAACCCGCGGGCAAACGCCAGCGAAATATCGCCGGAGCCGTGATGGCGGTCGATGCAGGCCAGCGTAAGGACATCCTGCGCCAGATCGGGCTGAATGAAACCGTCCGCCACCTTCAGGCTGGCGGTTCCTTTTTGCGTCCGCGCGCTGTTTTCGATCACGTCGACGACATGAACTTTCGTCTCGGCCTTCCCGCTTTGGCTGGCCAGCAAGAAATCGCCGGGCTCCAAAGGACGGGCCAAATGCACCGAATTGCGCGCGCGCTCCGGATACGGATACGCCGGGAAAGGCACGCGCAGCTCGCCGCTATCGTAAACGACGGTTCCGTCCGCAATCACGGTGGACGGCTCCATCCGTGTTAGATCGCCGATCAGCAGCAGGTCGGCGCATTTTCCCGGAGCGATGCCGCCCACGTCGCCGTCCACCTTGAAATAACGGGCCGTGTTGATCGTGCCCATTTGAATCGCGGTCACTGGCTCCACGCCTTCCTCGATCGCGCGGCGCACGACATGGTTCATGTGGCCTTTTTCGATCAGCGTCTGCGGGTACACATCATCGGTGACCAGCATGATGTTCGCCGTATCCGCATGATCTTCGGTCACCACCTTGATCACTTCCTTCACATCGTGCCAGGCGGAGCCCTCGCGGATCATCAGATGCATGCCGAGGCGCAGCTTCAGCAGCCCCTGCTCCCGCGTGACCGTCTCGTGGTCGGAGGTGACGCCGGAGGCGATATACGCTTGCAGCATGCGCTCATCTTCACTGGGGAAATGGCCTGTGACCGTTTTGCCCGCTTCCATCGTCGCCCGGATCTCTCCGCTCATTTTCGCATCCCCGTACACGACGCCGGGGAAGTTCATCACTTCGCCCAGCCCCTCCACACCGTCCCAGGTCATGCCTTCGGCGATGTCCTTGGCTTCCAGCGCCGCCCCGGCGTCTTCCAGGTGGTCGGTGGCCGGTACGCAGGACGGGAACGTGGTGAACACCTTCAGCGGCAGCCCCTGGCCTTCCTCGTGCATCCAGCGCACGCCTTCGGCTCCGAACACGTTGGCGATCTCGTGCGGATCCATAAACACGCCGGTCGTCCCTTTGGCCAAAGCGGCCTTGGCAAACTCGGTCACCGACAGCATCGTACTTTCCACGTGCATATGACCGTCCAGCAAACCTGGGGCGATGTAACGTCCCGCGGCGTCGATCACGGCCGTTTCCTCGCCGATCGTATGCCCGGCGTCCCCGACGTAGGCGATACGTCCCTGGGCCACGGCGACATCCGTATGCGGCAGCAACTCCCCGGTGTATACATTAACTAAAGTGCCGTTTTTGACGACCAAATCGGCTTTCTTTTTCCCGATGGCCACTTCCGCCAAAACCCGGCTGACTTCATACAGCTTATTTCTTGCAGCAGGTTTCATTCCCCGGTTCACTCCTTTTCTCTTTGATATTACTATTCTAAGTTGAACTATTGATTGTGTGGATAAGGGCAGCCGTGCGAAATGTTCTTACGATCGCTGTTGCTCCCAGATTTCTATGATTAAGCAGATTCATACAAGGTAGAAATCCGGTCACAAAGGCGACCACTGCCGTTTCTTCAGAATCATTTCACACTCTTGCCTAACTCCCACATTTCTCTATTTCAACTTATATAGCCAGCTCTTAAGCCTAATCATAACAAAAAAGGCTGCCCTACGAACAGTGTCCTGTCGTTGGGGCAGCCTTCACCTCAGAACCGGCTTTAAGCTTTCGCCGGATTTACTTTTTCGATGACTTGGTCAACCAGGCCGTATTCTTTGGCCTCGAGAGCGCTCATGAAGTAGTCGCGGTCGGTGTCTTTTTCGATCCGTTCCAGCGGCTGGCCGGTGCGCTCCGCGAGAATGTGGTTCAGCTTGTCGCGCATTTTCAGAATGCGGCGGGCGCGGATTTCAATGTCCGTTGCCTGGCCTTCCGCACCGCCAAGCGGCTGGTGGATCATAATCTCGCTGTTCGGCAGGGCGTAGCGTTTGCCGGGAGCGCCGGCGTTCAGCAGGAACGCGCCCATGGAAGCGGCAAGGCCGACGCAAATCGTGGAGACGTCCGCTTTGATGAACTGCATCGTATCGAAAATGGCCATGCCTGCGGTAATAGATCCGCCGGGGCTGTTGATGTAGAGGGAGATGTCTTTCGTCGGATCTTCCGCATCCAGGAACAGCATTTGAGCGATGATGGAGTTGGCTACGACGTCGTTGACTTGCGAGCCCAGGAAAATGATCCGGTCCTTCAGCAGTCGGGAATAAATGTCGTAGGCGCGTTCGCCGCGGTTGCTTTGTTCAACGACCATAGGAATATAACTCACCGATAAAACCTCCTTAAATTTGGAGTGGCTGCGGGCAGTTATCCGGCTTCCGGCGTATGTATGGGCCACTTCACCCGGATCGCTTGCACGGCAGCTTCTCGCTTGGGATGAGATTGCTTTAAAATCGGTTCGATCAATCATCAGAATTGACGGAAACGATCGATTATAACCTCATCATAAACAATTTATTAGCAAAAGTCAAAGATAGTCAAACTCAGAGGATAAAAAAAGCCCAATGTCATTGATACAGTCATTCAGGCGTTGGAACTCAGCGTTTGGTTATTTAGCTGTCGGTTAAGTATGGCGCGCCCGCGAGGAATCGAACCTCGATCTCAGGCTCCGGAGGCCTACGTCATATCCATTGGACCACGGGCGCAAATCGCAATTTTAGCGTGCAAAATTGATTATATGGTATCGCTCAAGGAAATGCAAGTGGTATTTCTTAGCTTGGACAAAAATTCGCAGCAGACTAACGCTGGCTTATTATTCGTTGGCCCATTTCAGCAAAGTCATCCGCCCCGAGGCGCTGCGTATTTCGTCTGCTTCAAGCCGGAACGTCGTGCGCTCAGTTGCGTCTAAAAATACGGACGGCTCGATTGCCGCCGCCGTATTTTTAAACGATGGAGAGGGGAGGAGAAGAGGGACCTGGAGGGGGCTAAGGGACACCAGAGCCGTTATTTGCGAAAAAACGGAGGATTGCAAAATGTAACGGACACAGACGACCTTATTCACACTAGCCATGCAAACAACCTGACATGAAAAGTTGAAATTATGGTCCAATTACTATTTTGGTAATTAATGAAATATATTTACAGGTTTGTTTCGGTCTTAGATTCAAAAAGGAGAATGTCCGTGGAGAAGTGGCACAGTTTTCCTTTTAATGGAAATATGCAGTTCGACCTATCGCACGATAACTTTCTTTTGAACCGGTTGCGGCTCACGGGGAGCCGGCAAGCGCTGCCTGCCTTTAGAGGTGCGCGACGGTTTTCGTTCTAGCGCCTGTAGTAACGCCGCCCACGGATAATGGGCATAGATGCGTATCAGCTTAAGGACCTCCCATGCAGTCTTTGAGGTCGCGGTCTGAAGGCGAACGAGCGTGCAGAGCGCAAATGCAATGAGCACCAAGTACAACTGATTCCAGATGCCCTGTGGTGAGTAGCTAAACACCTTCACCATCCGCAAGTGCTGCTTGATCCATTTGAAGAACAGTTCGATGAGCCAGCGATACTTATACATCTGTGCAATTTCCACTGCGGGGACCTCAAAGCAATTGGTAATCAGGAAATACTCCTTCTCTTCTTCGTCGCGAAAGACGATGAGCCGCAACCGACGACTGCATTTGTTGAGGAGTACTTTGCGATCCGACACGATGAAGCTCCGATCGGCT
>NZ_JBKIAX020000027.1:0-71178 GCF_046567315.2 Paenibacillus lacisediminis
AAAGAGCGATTAGCTCAATCAGTTACTGACGAGAATTTTAATTCTCATTTAATACTCACTCGTTGTTCAGTTTTCAAAGATCAACTTCGCTTTCGTTCATCGCCGTTGTTTCAGCGGCGACTTTTATAATATATCACAGTGCGTTGGGTTTTTGCAAGAGGTTTTGTAGTTTTTTTTGTTTCCACTTTAACCCAGTCATTCAAACCCGAGTCGCTGCAACACATCCCTTAATAACGGGACGAATGATAATTTAACATAATTCGCCCCCTATCGTCAACTCCAACTTTCTCTTATTGTTTCACTTGCGGAAAACGGGCCCGGCGGGCGTATTTGGACAGTTCCTTGGAAGGCGCAAAGCGGGCGTACATTCTAAATATCGTTTTATACCGATTGGCGATCGCGTGCCGGATATCCTGATCAAGCCGATGGTCACTCATATCCAGCAGCATTTCATCCAGCTCTTTTCGCAGTACATAATCAAGTTCCTTGCATTCTTTTTCACTGAATAACATTCCCAGCATGACAGAACAACTCCTCTTTCGTCATAGATATTCAAAGGCTGAATTAGGGGATGCACCGTTCACGTAAGCTCGCCAACGGCGCTTTAATGTTATGCACAATTTTTGGGAAAATTATGATCCAACCAAATAAAAAGTCAACGTGCTTTCGATAACGGCCGCAATGACCAAAAGCAGGACAACCCAGCACGCTCCACGGCATAAAGCCTTAAAAAATCCCCGCCAATCGACCGTTCTTTCCCCCGGATCCCTCGCGCCCAGCTCGCCCAGGCTTTTGATCACCAAATAGCCGAACTGCAGGCCAAATCCCGAGGCGATCAGAATCGCCGGGATTTCAATAATGCCGTGGGGAAGCAGCCCGCGAACGATCAAATCCAGCACATGTTCCCCCCGGCTGCCGGCCGCCGCCACCACATACCCTAGCGCGACTCCATTCATCAGCAGAAATATACCTGGCAGCAGCCCCAGCAGCCCGCCTAAAACCATGATCGCTACACTTTTTAAAGCATTATTCAAGAAAATAAATATGAAAAAATGCAGCTCCGGCGTCTCGGTTTGCGATAACTGCCGGCTGTATTCTCCCAATTTCTCAAGGTCCGACAGAATCAACCGCGTCAGCGCATCGGCGTTAGCGGCCCCAAGCGCAACTCCCGCAGCAAAAATCAAAAAGGAAATCAGCATCGCCTTGCGGTAATGCATCAAATCCATCACAAATCTTTTAAAGGAAAACATAGGTAACCTCCTTAAATTTCAGGGACAAGGGCGTCATAAAGCAGCGGGAAAAGCATACATTGGTACAAGCGGATCAGTTCTGATCATTTCATTCTGATGACGAGAGGGGCTAAATTGCTCATGAACAATTTCTTCTATGTCCTGAACGGGAAGAAAATCAAACGTTTTTTCTTTGTTTTCGCTGCGGCCCTGTTTGCCGCCGGCGTCATTTACGTGGAACGGGGCCAAGTTACCGTGTTTTCCGAAGAAAGCACGCCTTCGGCCATATATAGTGTCTCCACGAGCAAAAAAGTCATCGCCCTGACCTTCGATATCAGTTGGGGAGATAAACGCACCGAACCGATCCTCAAAGTGCTGAAGGATAAAAACGTGCAAAAAGCGACTTTTTTCCTTTCCGCCCCCTGGAGCAAAACCCATCCGGAGCTCGTAAAGGCGATTCAGCAGCAGGGCTACGAAATCGGCAGCCACGGGTATAAACATGTCAACTACAGCGGCCTTACCGATGAAGAGATATCACAGCAAATTACGACTGCCCATACCATTCTTACCGAGGTAACCGGACAACCGCCAAAACTGCTCAGACTGCCTAACGGCGATTTCGATAAAAGGGTGTTGAAAATCGCTGCCAGCCAAGGCTATCAAGTCATCCAATGGGATACGGACTCTCAGGATTGGATGAACAAGGGCGTACAGACGATCGTCGATCGCGTTGTCAACAAAGCCCACCCCGGAGATATCGTCCTTCTTCATGCCAGCGATTCGGTCAAGCAAACGCATGAAGCGCTGCCGGCCATCATCGATGAGCTGCGTAAAAAAGGCTACGAATTCGTTACGGTCACTGATCTGCTCCAGGAAGCAAATGTGAAGGGCAATGAGGTGCGTGATCAAGCCTGGTTGCAAGAGCAGTTGGACTTCGCTGCCGGCTTTTGAAGCCATATACGATATAAAAAAAAGCCCAGTGCATTGCTGGGCCTTTTTTTGTATATCCTCCCCTTAACGCTCCGACTTCAGAACTTTGTGCAAAATCAGGATCTGATATGCATTGCAGGCGATGAGCGGAGCAACGATCCAGGCCGTCGCCTCGGCCACTCCAATTTTCAGCACTCCTACGGTTTCCACGATCGTTACCGCCACCATAAAAAACAAGGTCGGAATCCAGGCCGTTCCATTCGTGAACTTGGCCTTAAAATAGGCGGTTACGATGGCCACTGCGAGTATAATGACGCCGAGAACGATGTCGGAAACCCCGCTTTTGTCCCCGCCCACGAATATCCGGAAGAACATCAGCTCCAGCAACGCCAATGCCGTAAGCACCAGCTGTACATACTGCCACGATCTTCTGGAAAATACGCCGGTCCCCATGTAATTGATCATCAGGTATGCAAAAAAACCCATTTGCGAGTAAACGCTAACCATAATGCCAACGCCGAGCAAAATGCCAATATTCACGAAAATATCGGCAATGCCGTTATATTTTACCGTATCGGTCCACTGCAGCAGCAAGCCGACGACCAGCGATACGGCCGCGCCTACGCCCAAAGAAGTCGAGAACAGATAAAGCCACTTTTTCAGGTTCAAGCCCCTACACCCCCACTATCGAAATATTTTACCAACGTTCCCGGCAAAAAACCATTCTTTTCAGCCTTTTCATTGGGATAATTCCGTTTTGAAGCTGCATACTAAAACCAGCAATAATGATGATAAGGAGGAAGGGAACCATGAAATTGCGGGGTACCCGTTGGTTTTTATGTTTATTATGCTCATTTGCTCTTCCGCTGGCGGCCTGCGGTTCTGAACAAAGCTCCTCCTCTTCCCAGGGTGGTGGAGGTTATAAAGAAACGAAATCGATGGTGATCGATATCCTGAAAACGGACGAAGGCAAAAAGGCAATATATGAAGCGCTGAGTTCCCCAAGCAGCGGCGCCGGAGGCGACGGATCGAGCTCCGATTCCGAATCGGGCTCCGGTTCAGGCGGAGGAAGCGGCGCCGGAGGCGGGAGCGGAACGTTTGGCGTCAAAATGATCCTCCCGTCACAAACCTCCAACGATGTGCGGATGGCTGTTAAAGAAACGATCACTTCTCCGGAATATAAAAAGGAAATCGAGAAGATCATGACCGATCCTCAATTTGCCGGGGATTTTGCCAAAGCCATCAGTTCGCAAAACAAAGAGCTCCATATGAAGTTAATCAAAGATCCGACGTATCAGAAATCGATGACCGACATGCTGAAATCGCCGGAAGTCACGAAGATGTTTTTCGATCTGACGAAAACTCCGGATTACCGCAAGCAAACGATGACCATTATGCAGGAATCGATGCAAAGTCCGCTGTTCCGCATGGAAGTCCGGGAACTGCTGAAAACGGTCGTTCAGGAAGAACTGCAGCCGAAGGTTGAAAAAGCGACGCAGAAGAAAGGTGAAGGCGGTCAAGATCAAGGGGGCGGCGAAGGCGGACAAAGCAACGAAGGCGGCGGCGGTGGCGGCGGTACGTCATAAACTCCGCGCATAATACGAAAAAAGACTGGCCAGAGGTCAGTCTTTTTCGCATTTATCGGCGATTCGGCCAGCCAGCTCATCATACAATTTGCCGACCGGAGTGTCCGTTTTATATACGGAAGGGGAGAAGTCAGGCTCGGACGGGTGATTGTCCGGCGCGCCCAGCGGAATTTGCGCCAAAAGCTCGGTATGAAGCGATTCGGCCAGCCGGGCGCCGCCGCCTTTGCCGAAGATGTATTCCTTTTCCCCGCATTTTGAGCATTCGTAATACGCCATGTTCTCGACGACACCCAGCACCTCGTGTTCGGTTCTTAACGCCATTGACCCCGCTCTGGCCGCGACGAAGGCCGCCGTGGCATGCGGTGTCGTTACGATGATCTCCCGGCTCTGCGGGATCATTTGGTGCACGTCGAGCGCAATATCGCCCGTCCCCGGCGGAAAATCAAGGAGCAGATAATCCAGTTCGCCCCAATGAACATCGTTAAAAAATTGGCGCAGCATCTTGCCGAGCATCGGCCCCCGCCAAATCACGGGATTGTTGTCTTGAATGAAAAAGCCCATCGACATGACTTTTACACCAAACCGTTCAACCGGGACGATCACCCCGTCTTCCACGCTAGGCGCCTCTTCAATACCCATCATATCGGGTACGCTGAACCCGTAAATGTCCGCGTCGATCAAGCCGACCCGTTTGCCTTGGCGCGCAAGCGCGACCGCCAGATTGACCGTGACGGTCGATTTGCCGACTCCGCCCTTCCCGCTGGCCACGGCAATAAAATGCACACCGGACGCGGGATCAAGAATCGGCAGGCGCTCCAATCCGGCGCCGTGGCCCTTCAGTTCCCTGCCGCCCTCCGCCGGCTCGGATGCACCGCCGCCGGAGCCGCCGCGGGCTTCTTCCCGCTCCCGCTCGGACGCTTCGCGGAAACGAATATGTACGTCGGGCACGCCCGCCTCGGCCAGACGGTAGCGGATTTCCCGCTCCACTTCCGCCTGCGCCTCGCTCTCCTTGTCCATGCATACTACGGTTAAAGCGACCCGATCCTCTTTAATCATCATATCGCGAATCCATTGCATCTCCACCAGACTTCGCTTTGTCGCCGGTTCGGCAACGGGACGCAATGCAGCCTGGAGTTCATCCTTCGTTAACAATGAAAGCACCTCGACTTCATCAGATAGTTGGCTGGTTCATTATGATGTTTATTATAGCATTACCTGACGCCGTCTGCCGGGCTTTTGAGTTTTTCGCCGGAATAATAGCGCAATATACCTTGATAAACCGACGCGGCCACTTTACGTTGATAAGCTTCACTGCCGAGCAGGGAGGCTTCCTCGGGATTGGACAAAAAACCAACCTCCACGAGCACCGAAGGAATCCGCACCGTCTCCAGCAAATAGACGGTTTTATCCGACGGCTTGGCGACCCGGTCCGTATTTTCCAGGTTGCGTTTCAGCTCTTCCTGAACAAGTGCCGCCAAATTAGCGCTGTCCGCATGATTGGGGTAGTAAAACGACTGCGCCCCGCGCCAGCGCGGCGACGGAATGCTGTTCATATGAATGCTCACCAGCAGATCTGCCTGATTTTCCTCGACAAATCGTACGCGGCGCTTCAAATCCTCCGTTTTGCGTTTACTGAACCCACGCGTCCCTTCATTCGCGAGATCCTTATCCTCTTCCCGCGTCATAACGACAACCGCCCCGGCCTGCTGCAAATAATCGCGCAAATACAGCGATACGGCCAGATTAATGTCCTTTTCGATCTGCCCTTGCCGGCTCACCGCCCCCCCATCCGGACCACCATGCCCCGCATCAAGCGCAATCACCCGTCCCGCAAGCGGAAGGCTCCAGTATTTCCACACCTTTTGCGCAGGGGCTTGATATAACGCTATGCCGATGAGCAGAGCAACAAGGCAGACGCCGATCAGCGCCTTTTTAATATGGTTCAAGGATATCCATAGCGTTACCTTATCTTTTTCGCCCATAAAAAAGCCACCTTTCTCCCCTTCATGACATTAACCATGATATGGGACAAGGTGGACAAATATGACTGGCTGTTAACTTGTCACTTGCGATTTCATCCCTTCGATCAGCACCTGGGCCACCTCGGGGCGGGTAAATTCCGGCGGCGGGCAGACGCCCTCGCGCAGCAGCCCCCTAACTTTAGTGCCGGACAAAGTTAAATGATCCTCCTTCGGATGCGGGCAGGTTTTGCTGGAAGCCATGTTGCCGCACTTCGTGCAAAAGAAGCTGTGCTCAAAAAACAGCGGCGATATGCCAAGCTCCTCGGCGGTAAAGTTCGCAAAAATCTCCTGCGCCTCGTACGTTCCGTAGTAATCGCCGACCCCGGCATGATCACGGCCGACGATGAAATGCGTACAGCCGTAGTTTTTCCGCACCATCGCATGGAAAATCGCTTCACGCGGCCCTGCATAGCGCATCGCCGCCGGGAATACGCCCAGGAATGTGCGGCTTTGGGGATAATAATTTTCGAGCAGCGTCAAATAGCTCTTCATCCGCACATCTGCCGGAACATCGTCGGACTTAGTCTCACCGACTAGCGGGTTCAGAAACAGGCCATCGACGATCTCCAGCGCGCTCTTTTGGATGTACTCATGCGCCCGGTGCACCGGGTTGCGGGTCTGAAAGCCAACGACCGTCCTCCAGCCTTTCTCGGCAAATATACGGCGCGTGTCCGCCGGATCGAAGTAAAACTCCGCGAAGCGGGCCGGCTGCGGCCGATTCAGCACCTGTACCGAACCGCCGACATAATACGGCGAACGCTCAAACAGTTTTCTTACGCCCGGATGCTCGATATCGTCGGTTTTGAAGACATTTGTGGCTTCGTTCGCATGGTCGACCTCGTAGATGCTGCCAATTTCGAGCAACCCGTAAATGACGCCGTCCTGTTCCCCGGTCAGTGCGACCTTTTCCCCGACAGCCAGTTGCTTCGCCTGTTCCTTGCTGACGGAAAGGGTAATCGGGATGCTCCATACAGTACCGTCAGCCAACCGCATTCGCTGCACCACGGAACGGTAATCCGCTTCATTCATAAAGCCGGTTAGCGGCGAAAAAGCGCCGACCCCAATCAGGTCCAAATCGGATATCGTCCAGGCATTGATGGAAATCGCCTGAAGTTCCCGCGCCAATCCCAACAATTCATTACGTTCCTCGCCAGTCACGAGCCTGTTTACCAGACTGCCTCCATGCGGTAAAATCGCCGTCATTTGATCTCCCCCAATTCCAATTCGGTTGTAGCTTTTGCCTTAGCGTTTTATTTGTGCAAACCGCATTCCGTCTTTTCCGTGCCGGCCCAACGTCCTGCCCGGGGATCTTCCCCAGGCATAACCTGCCGCGTGCAGTGCTCACAGCCGATGCTTGGGTAATTCCGATCATGCAGCGGGTTGTAAATGAGATGATTGTCCCGGATGTAATTCCATACGTCGTCCGACGTCCAATCTGCCAACGGATTGAATTTGACCAAGCCGAATTTAACGTCGTACTCGACCTTCTTGGCATTGGCCCGGGTTGGCGCCTGATCGCGGCGTATGCCCGTAATCCAAGCCTCGTAACCGCCAAGCACGCGGGTTAAGGGCTCCACTTTGCGAATATTGCAGCAGGCGTTCGGATCGGATTTCCACAATTCATCTCCGTGCTTCTCCGCTTGCTCCTCGGGGGCTAGCAGCGGAGAGACACGTACGAACTCCAAATTATATTGGGCCGCAATCGCATCGCGCGTCTCATACGTTTCTTTAAAGTGAAAATCAGTGTCTAAATAAAAAATGTCAGTGGATGGACTGATTTTCTGCAGCATGTCAACGATCACGACATCTTCCGCACCGAAGCTGCAGGCGAAAGTGATGTTCGGAAACGCCTCAACCGCCCAGGCAATGATCTCCTGCGGGGTGGAAGTTTCAAACTCCTCCGCCTTCGTGTGAATCAGCTGTTCTTTTTCCAATAAATTCAATGATTTCAACCTCCCAATTAGGAATGCCTATGGATGGAATAAAACCGACTAATCAGATTAGAATTATATTTTTAAGTATAAAACATAAATATGATAAGTCAACATAAAAAATCCATTTTGAAAAAAAGCTTTGGCCTTATAAGTTATGTACGAAAAAGCAAAAAGCCCTTCTCCGGAGGCCGGAAAAGGGCTTAGCTTGCAAATATTAACGTTTCGAGAACTGAGGCGCGCGACGAGCGGCTTTGAGACCGTATTTCTTACGTTCTTTCATCCGTGGGTCACGAGTCAGGAAGCCTGCTTTTTTCAGCGCAGGACGGAATTCCGGATCTGCTTTGAGCAGAGCGCGGGAGATCCCGTGGCGGATTGCGCCGGCCTGACCGGAAATACCGCCGCCATGAGCGATGACGATCACGTCGTAGTTACCGATCGTTTCCGTCAAAGCCAGAGGTTGTTTTACGATCAGTTTCAGCGTTTCCAGACCGAAATAATCGTTGATATCGCGTTTATTGATGACAATGCGTCCTTCACCCGGTACAAGGCGAACACGAGCTACCGAATGTTTACGACGACCTGTCCCATAGTATTGTACTTGTGCCATGAAACTGTCCTCCCTTTTAATTATCCGCGAAGTTCGTAAACTTCAGGTTTTTGTGCCGCATGTGGATGCTCAGTGCCAGCGTAAGCTTTCAATCTCAGCTTCATTTTCTCGCCTTGGCGAGTTTTTGGCAGCATGCCATGAACGGCGGACTCGATTACACGTTCAGGTTTCGTTCTCAGCAAATCCTTGGCTGTAGTCACTTTCAAACCGCCCGGATGCAGGGAATGACGATAGTACTTTTTGTTATCCATTTTTTTGCCGGTCAGGGCGATTTTCTCCGCATTGATGACGACAACAAAGTCACCGCAGTCAACGTGTGGAGTGAATTGTGGTTTATGTTTACCGCGGATGAGAGCGGCAGCTTCGCTTGCCAGACGGCCCAGCGTTTTGCCTTCGGCATCGATGATATGCCATTTGCGCTCAACTTCGCCCGGCTTCGCCATATAAGTGGTACGCATGTAATGATCCTCCTTCAAATTCGTCCGTTTCAATCCTGCTGAAAACGATCCTGCTCTTCAGGTCGCCTGACCTTTTCCAGCACATTTATCTTCGATCGTTTCATTCATAGTTAGTAAATCTCAAATGCTTGTTTGGTCGGCTTTCTTGACTGGGGGCTGTGGGAGAGCCATCAAGAAAACACAACTTTTATTTTACAGGAAGGGCAAATAATACGCAAGCTTTTTTTAAAGCTTTCTCGCTAAAATACCGCTTCCCGGTTAATCAAACAGATCGCCAAACACATCAAGCACTGATTTCTTCTTTTTATGCTTATAGTGTTTGTCATAACCATGCTGCGAGTAGCGCGGATCGTGATCGTACTCCTTCCGGGGATAGCTGTCATGCCCTTCGTTTTTGGACTTCGGCTTTGGCCGGTCATAATCCCGCTCGTACCACTCGTTAAAAGCAGGCCGGATTTCCCGCACTTCGCTCATCAGCTTCTCCAGCTCTCCGCGGTCCAGCCAAACCCCTTTGCAATCCGGACAAACATCGATCAAGACGCCATCCTTCTCCACTTCTCTCATACGCACATCATTGCATACCGGACATTTCATACGAAAAACCTCCTTGGGCTCATGTTATTAATCACATTTTTAAATATGTTACGTATGAGTCCAAACGGGGTTTCACAACAACAAATTATTTTCTTCGTATTCGACGCTCCACAGTATCAACCCTTTGCTTTCGGCCGTAGGGCCAGCCGCTGCGCGGTTACGTGCTTCGAGAATAAGCGGAATCTCCTCCGGCTTGCGTTTGCCCTCGCCGATCTCCAGGACCGTGCCCACAATGATGCGAACCATATGCTGCAAAAAGCCGTTGCCGGTAAAATAGAAGTGAATGATTCCCTGCCCTTCGCTGCCGGAAGCATCCGGCGATGTATCCACTTCCAAGCGGGCATCATAAATCGTGCGAACATGACTCGGTTTAGTGGAATAGCGCGAGGCAAAGGAAGTATAATCATGCGTACCGACCAAAAAGGCCAGCCCCAAACGCATCGCCTCAATATCGAGCCGGCCGTAATGGTGCAGCTGGTAGTTCCGCTGGAACACATCGGGAAAACGGTTCCCGTTGATCGTATAACGATATGTTTTGCGCTTGGCCGACCGTCTGGAATGGAAGGTTAGCGGAACCTCTCTGGCCGATGTCACCCGGATATCGGAAGGAAGACGGCTGTTCAGCGCCAGGCACCAGCGTTCCAGCGGTATTTTTGCCGCCGTCGGGAAATTAAACGGCTGCTGACGGGCATGTACGCCGGCGTCCGTACGCCCGGAACCGCAGATTTTCACTTGTTCTCCGGTAAGCCTGTAAATCGCCGTTTCCAGATGGTCCTGTACGGTGTTGCCGCCTGGCTGGGATTGAAAACCGTAATAGTTTGTGCCGTCGTAACTGACGGTCATCAACAAGTTGCGCATCGCCGCTTTCCCACCTTCCTCATTCTACACATAAAAAAACTCTCCGAAAGCTTAGCCATAAGGCGAGCCGACAGAGAGTTTTACACGCTTTGTTTGGGGAGATCCCCGTAAATTACGCCCGGTCTACCAGTTCCAGATAAACCATAGGAGCGGAGTCGCCGCGGCGAGGTCCCAATTTCAAGATACGGGTATATCCGCCTGGACGCGCGGAATAACGAGTTGCCAGTTCATTGAACAGCTTTTGGATTGCATCCTGCTCACCGTCGATCGATTCGCGGCGAACGTAAGCTGCCACTTGACGACGGGCGTGCAAATCTCCGCGTTTTGCCTTGGTGATCAGCTTTTCAGCGATCGAACGAACTTCTTTCGCTTTCGCCTCCGTCGTTTGGATGCGCTCGTATAAGAACAGGTCCGTTACCAGGTCACGGAACAAAGCTTTACGTGCGCTGGAATCGCGGCCCAACTTTTGGTATGCCATGAGTTTTCCCTCCTTCGCTAAAACGATTCAAGTGTTCTTTATTCTTCAGTGCGTAATCCCAAACCAAGCTCCTCGAGCTTCTCTTGAACTTCCTCCAAAGATTTGCGTCCAAGGTTGCGCACCTTCATCATATCTTCTTCGGTTTTCGTCGTCAGCTCTTGTACCGTGTTGATGCCGGCACGCTTGAGGCAGTTATAGGAACGAACGGAGAGATCAAGCTCTTCAATCGTCATTTCAAGCACTTTTTCCTTCTTGTCTTCTTCCTTCTCAACCATGATTTCAGCGTCCTTCGCTTCGTCCGTCAGCCCGACGAACAGAAAGAGATGCTCGGTCAAAATTTTTGCACCGAGGCTAACCGCTTCTTCAGGTTTGATGCTGCCATCGGTCCAAACTTCAAGCGTCAGCTTGTCATAGTTGGTCACTTGGCCAACACGGGTGTTCTCCACCACATAATTGACGCGAGTAATCGGGGTATAGATCGAATCGACGGGAATGACACCAATCGGCTGATCATCTCGTTTATTCCGATCTGCCTGAACATAACCACGACCACGGCCCGCATAAATGCGCATGTGGAGTCTCGAACCCGGTTCCATTGTTGCGATATGCAGATCCGGATTCAAAATTTCCACGTCGCTGTCCGCACGGATATCCCCTGCCGTAATCAAGCCTTCGCCTTCCGCATCGATTTCGAGAATTTTCTCTTCATCGGAGTGGATTTTCAGCGAGAGAGCTTTCAGGTTCAGGATGATTTCCGTAACGTCTTCCATGACGCCCGGAATGGTCGAGAATTCATGCAGAACTCCATCGATTTGGACCGAGGTTACCGCAGCACCCGGCAAAGAAGATAGCAAAATCCGGCGAAGCGAGTTGCCCAGTGTGGTGCCATATCCACGCTCAAGTGGTTCTACTACAAATTTCCCATAGGTGCCTTCTTCGTTAACTTCCACGGTCTCAATTTTTGGCTTTTCGATTTCTATCACGAAGTACCCCTCCTTCAAAACGTCATTCCTTTGAAACTGCCTTGTTTGCTGAAGTCGATCATGTAGTATGCCTAAACAACCATTGTTACCAAGTGGCGCTGTTGTTATACCACATTCAGTACGGCTTCATTAAACACGGCGGCGTTTTGGAGGACGGCAGCCGTTGTGAGGAATCGGAGTCACGTCTTTAATCATGTTAACTTCAAGACCTGCCGCTTGCAACGAGCGGATAGCGGCTTCACGGCCGGCGCCAGGACCTTTGACCATAACTTCAACAGTCTTCATGCCATGCTCCATAGCCGCTTTCGCAGCCGATTCCGCAGCCATTTGCGCGGCAAACGGCGTCGATTTACGGGAGCCTTTGAAGCCGAGATTACCGGAGCTTGCCCAAGAGATCGCGTTTCCGTGCGGATCCGTAATGGTAACGATCGTATTGTTGAAGGTGGAGCGGATATGTGCCACACCAGATTCAATATTTTTCCGGTCACGACGTTTCGTGCGTACGACTTTTTTTGGTTTAGCCATTGTCTGTTATCCCCCCTTCTTATTTCTTCTTGTTCGCTACCGTACGACGAGGACCCTTGCGAGTACGGGCATTCGTTTTCGTACGTTGTCCGCGAACCGGCAAGCCGCGACGGTGACGCACACCGCGGTAGCAGCCGATTTCGATCAAACGTTTAATATTTAAGGAAATTTCACGACGCAGGTCGCCTTCCACCTTGACCGTTTTGTCGATCGTTTCGCGTAGTTTGCTAACCTCATCTTCCGTCAAATCACGAACACGAGTGTCCGGATTGATGCCTGTTTCTTTCAGGATTTTCTGGGAAGTCGTTTTACCGATTCCGAAAATGTAAGTTAAGGCGATCTCAACGCGTTTATCACGTGGCAAATCCACACCAGCAATACGTGCCATTTTACGCTACACCCCCTTCTATTAACCTTGTTTTTGTTTGTGTTTCGGATTTTCGCAAATCACCATGACATTGCCTTTGCGACGAATGACTTTGCATTTTTCGCAAATCGGCTTTACAGAAGGTCTTACCTTCATGTTGATTACCTCCTAAAAGTTTTACTTTAAAGTAAAACTAACTTCGAAAGTACGAGCTTAGTTTTGCGAAGCAAAACTCTCTTCGTAAGGATAAACTAAGTTTTACGGATGTAAAACTTTCGCGTCAGCATTGGTTTGAAACAACTCAACCTGCATATTGTACCACAAAACAGCGGCACATGCCAGAGCTAACTATTTACGGTAAGTGATCCGGCCTTTTGTCAAATCATAAGGCGACAATTGGACAACCACTTTGTCCCCGGTCAAAATACGGATGAAGTGCATCCGCAGCTTTCCGGAAACATGAGCGAGAATTTGATGGCCATTTTCCAGCTCAACCTTGAATGTTGCATTCGGCAGCGGTTCAATAACCGTGCCTTCGACTTCAATGACATCTTCTTTAGCCACAGTCAGTCTCCTTTCTCTTCAGCCTCGGAACTTTCGGATTTCAAATAGACAAGCACGGCGTGACGCAGCTTCGCATTTGTAACCCGGCCGCTCTCCTGCAAACTATGAACAACCTCGCTGCTGACCATGGGCAGTAGCTCAAGATGCTGGACGTTTTTTCGCTTCGGCTGGTCAAACTTGCGTTTGTCCCCGTCGGCGATCAGAACGAACCTGTCGTCTACGATCTGAACGATCACGTTCACCGTTCCGGCATCCCGGCCTTTAAGAACTTTCACCAATTGACCCGGCTGGGCATCCGAACGTTGTTTCACATTCATCACCTACGCGTCCAGCTTCGTGAAAATTTCCATACCGTCAGGCGTTACGGCCACCGTATGCTCAAAATGAGCGCACAACGAGCCGTCCACCGTAACGACCGTCCAATTGTCGTCCAGCGTTTTGACATACCTTTTCCCCATGTTAACCATCGGTTCGATCGCCAGGACCATCCCGGGTTTGAGCCGCGGCCCCCGGTCAGGCATGCCGTAGTTCGGAATTTGCGGTTCTTCATGCAGCTTGGATCCAATGCCGTGTCCGACATATTCCCGAACGACGGAAAAACCCGCAGCTTCAATATGCTGCTGAATCGCATGCGAAATTGTGAACAAGCGAACATCCGGCTTCACGAGCGCAAGGCCCGCATACAGCGATCCTTCGGTGACTTCAAGCAATCGCTTGGCTTCCGCCGAAATTTCGCCCACCGGATAGGTCCACGCCGAGTCGCCGTGGTAACCGCGATACTCCGCGCCGATATCCAGACTGATGATATCGCCTTCGTTCAATTTGCGTTTGCCGGGAAATCCGTGTACCAATTCTTCGTTGACCGAAGCGCAAATGCTGTAAGGAAAACCGTTGTAGTCCTTAAAGGACGGCACGGCGCCCTGACTGCGAATAAATTTGTCGGCGATCTGATCGAGTTCCCCCGTCGTAATTCCAGGCTCAATCGATTGTGCCATGAGCCTGTGCGTTTCCGCTACGATTCGCCCAGCTTCTCGCATAAAGCCCAGTTCCGTTTCGGATTTACAGATGATCATTACACCTAACCTCGCAGTAAAGACACGATTTCTTTCGAGACCGCATCGATTTCCTGTTCGCCATCTACTTGGCGCAACAGGCCTTTTTCTTCGTAAAACTTCAGAAGCGGCGCCGTTTTGTTGATATATTCGTCCAGCCGTGTACCTACGTGCTCTTCCGTATCGTCGGAGCGCTGGTACAACTCGCCGCCGCATTTATCGCAGACACCTTCCTGCTTAGGAGGATTAAAGATCACATGATAAGTGGCGCCGCAAGATTTGCAAATCCGGCGTCCGGTCAGCCGCGCCAGCAGCTTGTTCCGGTCCACTTTCAAGTTGATGACGTGGTCCAGTTTGCGCCCCATTTCCTGAAGCAGCTCCTCCAGCGATTCCGCTTGCGAAAGGGTTCTTGGAAAACCGTCCAATAAAAAACCTTTTTCGCAATCGGACTGCTGCAGGCGTTCGCGGACAATGCCCACCGTAACGTCATCAGGCACCAGAAGGCCCTTATCGATATACTCCTTCGCTTTCACCCCTACGGGCGTTCCCTGTTTAATAGCCAGGCGGAACGCATCGCCGGTGGAGATGTGAGGAATACCGAATTCATTGACGATGGCCTCGGCTTGTGTTCCTTTTCCCGCTCCGGGAGGACCCATGAAAAGCAGGTTCATGTCTCTCACTCCCTCCAAAAAATCACACCATGACAATAAACAGCACAATAGGTGCCAGGCGAGCCCAGCAGCAGCCCGATCCTGGTACCTATCGCCTATTTATTGATAAAGCCTTTATAGTGACGTTTGATCAGTTGACCTTCGATCGTCTTCATCGTATCCAGCGCAACGCCGATAACGATCAGGACCGAAGTGCCGCCAATAAGAACCGTACGCGGCAGATTTGCCAATGCGCCAAGGCCCATAGGCAGGATGGAGATGGCCGCGAGGAATATGGAGCCGGTCATCGTCAAGCGGGTCAGAACCCGTGTGAGATAAGTTTCGGTTGCCTTCCCCGGGCGAATTCCCGGAATATATCCGCCGTTTTTCTTCATATTTTCGGCCATTTGCTGCGGGTTCATCTGAACGAACGTATAGAAGAACGTAAAGCCGATGATCATGACCACATAAAGCACGATCCCGAGCGGCGCGTTCGTGGACAGATTATGGGTAACCCATTGGGCCCAGGTGTGTGTCGACCAGAAGCTGGCGAGCACAACCGGGAACTGCAGCAAAGAAATCGCGAAAATGACCGGAATAACGCCCGCGGCGTTGATTTTCAGCGGAATATGCGTATTCTGTCCGCCGTACATCTTGTTGCCGACGACGCGTTTAGCGTACTGCACCGGAATCTTCCGTACAGCCTGCTGGATGTAAATGACACCGATGACGATCAGCACGCACACGAGGAGAATCGCGATGGATTTCACCACGTTCATGAAAGCTTGCCCTTCAACGATAAATTCCGATTGGGCGATCGTTGTGATATGCGAAGGAAACGACGCAACGATCCCGGCAAAGATGATCAGCGAGATCCCGTTGCCGATGCCTTTATCGGTAATTTGTTCGCCGAGCCACATCAGGAACGAAGTACCTGCGGTCAACACGATCGCAATAACCAAATAATCCGCAAAGGTCGCATTCGGCACCATCTGCGTGCCATACAACCGATTGAATCCAATCGATGTGGCAAACGCCTGGATGATTGCCAGAATAACCGTACCGTAACGGGTTACCTGGGCCATCTTCTTTTTCCCGTGCTCCCCTTGTTTAGCCCATTCCGCAAACTTCGGAACAACGTCCATGGACAAGAGCTGCACAATGATGGAAGCCGTGATATAAGGCATAATCCCGAGGGCAAAAATCGAGAAGTTCTTAAGTGCGCCTCCCGAGAAGGTGTTCAAGAGCCCGAGCAGATTATTTCCCGATTCGTTTACCGACTGAAATACCGACGCATTAACGCCCGGAACCGGAACGAAAGATCCGATCCGGTAAATGAGAAAGATAAACAGCGTAAAAAGAATACGGCTGCGCAGGTCCTGAACATGCCATATGTTCTTAATGGTCTTAAACATTAGATCACCTCGGTTTTACCGCCGGCAGCCTCGATTTTCTCTACCGCAGATTGGGAGAACTTGTTCGCTTTCACTGTCAATTTGACAGTAACTTCGCCGTTGCCGAGAATCTTGATGCCGCTCTTCGCGTCTTTCACGATCCCTTGTTCAAACAACAGTTCAGGAGTTACTTCCGTATCCGCCGCAAATTTGTTCAAATCTTGGATGTTGACAATCGCATACTCTTTCCGCGTCGGATTAATAAATCCGCGTTTCGGCAAGCGACGATACAACGGGTTTTGACCGCCTTCAAATCCCGGACGGACACCACCGCCGGAACGAGCGTTTTGACCTTTGTGACCACGGGTAGACGTTTTACCCATACCGCTACCTGTACCACGGCCGACGCGTTTGCGCTCGTGCCGGGATCCAGGAGCTGGAGAAAGCTCATGTAACTTCATCTTCGTTGCACCTCCTTATTTATTGTTGGCACATATAAAATACTCAAAACCTGTTAGGCTTCGATTTCTTTAACCGAAACCAGGTGGCTTACTTGATTCACCATGCCGCGGATGGCCGGATTATCGTTGTGAACCACGGTTTGATTGATTTTGCGAAGACCCAAGGTTTTCACGGTAGTACGTTGGTTCTCCGGACGACCGATCAAACTACGCACGAGGGTAATTTGCAGTTTAGCCATGAGATTCCCTCCTTAACCGAGAAGTTCTTCGACGGTTTTACCGCGTAATTTCGCAACATCCTCAGCGCGTTTCAGACGGGACAAGCCCTCCAAAGTCGCATTGACCATGTTGATGGAATTCGAAGAACCTAAAGATTTTGTCAAAATGTCGCCCACGCCAGCCAGCTCAAGCACGGCGCGAACCGGACCGCCGGCGATAACCCCGGTACCTTCGGACGCCGGTTTCAGGAGCACACGGCCAGCACCGAAATGTCCGGTAACCAGGTGAGGAATCGTCGTGCCTACGAGCGGAACGTGAATCAGGTTTTTCTTCGCATCGTCAATCCCTTTGCGAATGGCATCAGGGACTTCGCCCGCTTTACCGATGCCGGCACCAACCCAACCTTTGCCGTCGCCGACAACCACAAGCGCACTGAAGCTAAAACGACGTCCGCCTTTAACTACTTTAGCTACGCGGTTAATATTTACAACTCTTTCAGTCAGTTCTAAAGTGTTCGGATCTACACGCAAGTCGTTAACCTCCTTTTAGTGAATATTTTAGAATTCCAGGCCTACTTCGCGGGCTGCGTCAGCCAGCGCCTGAATCCGTCCATGGTACAGGTATCCCCCACGGTCAAACACAATGCTCTTGTAGCCTTTATCTACAGCGCGTTTCGCGATCAGTTCGCCAACTTTACGGGCGGATTCCACGTTGCCGCCGTTGCCGATCGATCCGCTCAGCTCTTTGTCCACAGTCGAAGCGCTGGCCAGCGTTACGCCTGCCACATCGTCGATCAGTTGGGCATAGATATGTTTGGAAGAACGGTATACGTTCAGTCTTGGACGTTCAGCCGTACCTTGCACTTTCGTCCGCACGCGCAGATGTCTTTTCAGACGAGCTTTGTTCTTATCGCCTTTTGTAATCATGACTTTCCTTTCACTCCCTTCGCTTTACCTTCAAGACGCCAGAAGGACAGGGCCGCTAAGCAGAAACTTATTTCTTCTTACCGGCTTTACCTTCCTTACGAATGATGCGTTCACCTTCATACTTGATCCCTTTGCCTTTGTAAGGCTCAGGCTCGCGGACGGAGCGGATTTTAGCGGCGTATTCGCCTACGCGCTCCTTATTGATCCCTTTAACGATGATCTTCGTATTCGAAGGTACTTCAAATTCGATGCCCTCTTCCGGAGTGATTTCAACCGGGTGGGAGTAACCAACGTTCAGAACGAGTTTTTTGCCGGACAAGCTTGCGCGGTATCCGACGCCGACCAGTTCAAGCGACTTCGAGAAGCCTTCCGTTACCCCGCTGACCATGTTGTTCACTACCGAACGGGTCGTGCCGTGCAGAGAACGATGTAATTTATTATCAGAAGGACGTTCAATGGTAATCACGTTGTCTTGAACCGTTACCTTGATGTCCTTATGCAGCTCACGAGATAAAGAACCTTTTGGTCCTTTTACCGTAATCACGGTGTTGTCGAGTGTGACGTTCACACCACTTGGTACTGTAATTGGTTTGCGACCAATACGAGACATGTATTTGCACCTCCTTGTGATAAGACGTTAATTACCAAACGTAGCAAACAACTTCGCCGCCGGCTTTGGACTGACGAGCTTCCTTGTCGGTCATGACTCCTTTGGATGTGGAGATGATCGCGATACCCAAACCGCCGAGGACACGAGGAACTTCATTGCTTTTCGTGTACACGCGAAGGCCTGGCTTACTGATTCTCTTCAAACCGGAGATAACGCGTTCGTTGTTAGGGCCGTATTTCAGGAAAATACGGATGATCCCTTGCTTGTTATCATCGATATATTCTGCATCGCGGATGAAACCTTCACGCTTCAGGATTTCAGCGATTTGTTTCTTGATCGTCGAAGCAGGCAGTTCTACCGTTTCGTGACGCACTGTGTTCGCGTTGCGAATACGTGTAAGCATATCTGCAATTGGATCTGACATAGTCATACGTGTAAACCTCCTTCCCGTTGTTGATAAATTACCAGCTTGCTTTTTTCACGCCAGGAATCTGGCCTTTATAAGCTAATTCACGGAAACAAATTCTGCAAATTTTGAATTTTTGCAATACCGAGTGTGGACGACCACAACGTTCACAGCGGGTGTACGCCCGCACTTTGAATTTCGGTGCACGTTGTTGTTTAACTTTCATCGAAGTTTTTGCCACTTTAGCCTGACACCTCCCAGATAGTTTCGGAGAATAACGACTTGGTTACTTTGCAAAAGGCATGCCCATTTGCGTCAACAGCTCACGGGCCTCTTCGTCGGTTTTTGCCGTCGTCACGATAACGATATCCATACCGCGCACTTTGTCGACTTGGTCGTATACGATCTCAGGGAAGATCAATTGTTCCTTGAGGCCAAGCGTATAGTTGCCGCGTCCGTCGAAAGCTTTCGTCGATACGCCGTGGAAGTCGCGCACGCGAGGAAGCGCAATGTTAAACAGTTTGTCGAGGAAGTAGTACATGCGGTCGCCGCGAAGCGTTACTTTCACACCGATCGGCATGTTCTCACGAAGTTTGAAACCGGCGATTGATTTCTTCGCACGCGTGATAACCGGCTTTTGACCAGCGATCAGCTGCATGTCGTTCACTGCGGAATCGAGCACCTTCGAGTTGGCCACGGCTTCGCCGACACCCATATTGATAACGACTTTCTCGATTTTAGGCACTTGCATTACGGTTGTATAGTTGAATTTTTGAACCAAAGCAGGCGTCACTTCGCTCAAAAAACGTTCTTTTAATCTTGCTGCCATGAATCATGGACCTCCTTTCTTACATTCCTGGATTAGTCGATTACTTCTCCGGATCTCTTAGCTACGCGAACTTTTTTGCCGTTGTCCAATACTTTGTAACCGATACGGGTTACTTTTCCGCTCTTCGGATCAACATGCATAACGTTCGAAACGTGAATCGGAGCTTCTTTCTCGATGATGCCGCCTTGCGGATTCAGCTGGTTAGGCTTTTGGTGTTTTTTGATCATGTTCACACCTTCCACAAGCACGCGGTTCTCACGAGGATAAGCGGCGATGACGCGGCCTTTCTTCCCTTTGTCTTTACCGGAGATGACGATGACCGTGTCGTCTTTCTTAACGTGAAGCTTATTGTTATGAGATTCAAGGATCTTTTTCAGTTTAGGCACTTGGTTTACACCTCCTGTTAAATCGGGTAGGGGTTTATTTAGATAACTTCCGGAGCCAAGGAAACGATCTTCATGAAGTCCTTGTCGCGAAGTTCACGAGCAACCGGTCCGAAGATACGCGTTCCGCGCGGGCTCTTGTCTTCTTTGACAACAACCGCCGCGTTTTCGTCGAATGCGATGTAGGAACCGTCTTTACGGCGAACCGCACGTTTCGTACGAACGACAACCGCTCTGACTACGTCCCCTTTTTTGACAACGCCGCCTGGTGTTGCTTGTTTGACGGAACAAACGATCAAATCTCCGATTTGTGCCGTACGACGACCGGTACCGCCCAGAACGCGAATGCACATCAATTCCTTCGCGCCGGAGTTGTCGGCAACCTGCAAACGTGTAAATGGTTGAATCATCGATATTTCCTCCTTTCAGCCTGTAGCCTTTCGCTATCAGATAATAACCGCTTCTTCTACGACTTCAACGAGTCTCCAGCGTTTGTCTTTGGACAGCGGGCGAGTTTCGGCGATTTTTACGGTATCTCCGATTTTCGCGGTATTGTTCTCATCATGCGCTTTAAATTTTTTCGTGTATTTAATGCGCTTGTGGTACAGATCATGCTTTTTGTAGGTTTCTACAGCAACAACGATCGTTTTGTCCATCTTGTCGCTGACGACTTTACCAATTTGCACTTTACGGCTATTACGTTCGCTCATGGTTAGCCTCCTTCCTGGACTTGGCGTTTCACTTAACGTTTAGGCGCTTCTTAACTGATGATCCCGAGTTCTCTTTCACGTAATACGGTTTTAGCACGAGCTATTTCCTTGCGCACGTCACGGATCCGAGTCGGGTTATCGAGTTGGCCGGTAGCCAACTGGAAACGGAGGTTAAAGAGTTCTTCTTTAAACCCGGCGATTTTTTGTTCGATTTCTGCAGTGGTTAAGTTGCGAAGTTCATTAGCTTTCATTTGCTTCACCACCCAATTCTTCACGTTTCACAAACTTCGTTTTGATCGGCAGTTTGTGGGCGGCAAGACGCATAGCTTCGCGTGCGATTTCCTCCGACACACCAGCAAGCTCAAACAGAATCTTGCCAGGCTTCACAACT
Source organism: Paenibacillus lacisediminis (assembly GCF_046567315.2). NCBI lineage: Bacteria > Bacillati > Bacillota > Bacilli > Caryophanales > Paenibacillaceae > Paenibacillus > Paenibacillus lacisediminis. The sequence goes on from NZ_JBKIAX020000027.1 coordinate 21,166, forward strand.
GCGACCCATTTTTCCACGTTACCTTTACCGCTACCCATCCGGACTTCAAGAGGCTTTTGAGTAATCGGCTTGTCAGGGAAAATTTTAATCCATACTTTACCGCCCCGCTTGATGTAACGCGTCATTGCAATACGCGCTGCTTCGATTTGGCGGTTGGTGATCCAAGTCGGCTCAAGAGCCTGCAGGCCGAATTCGCCGAAGTTCAGTTCGGTGCCGCCTTTAGCTTGGCCTCTCATATTACCGCGTTGCTGCTTGCGGTGTTTTACACGTTTTGGTACCAACATGATTAGTTGCCTCCTTCCTGAGCAGCTTGTTGTTTCTTAGCCGTAGGAAGAACCTCTCCACGATAGATCCATACTTTTACGCCGATGCGGCCATAAGTCGTATGCGCTTCTGCCGTACCGTAATCGATGTCGGCGCGGAGCGTATGAAGTGGAACAGTTCCTTCACTGTAGCCTTCCGTACGGGCAATTTCAGCACCGCCGAGACGACCGCTGACTGCCGTTTTAATCCCTTTCGCTCCCGAACGCATCGTTCTTTGAATCGCTTGTTTCAGCGCACGACGGAAAGAAACGCGACGTTCCAATTGTTGTGCGATGCTTTCTGCGACCAGAATCGCGTCAAGATCAGGGTGTTTGATTTCCGAAATGTTAATGTGAACTTTTTTGCCGCCTGCGATTTTCGTAATTTCGCCCCGCAGGATTTCCACTTCCGAACCGCCTTTACCGATAACCATACCCGGCTTGGCTGTGTGGATTGTTACGTTCACACGATTTGCCGCTCTCTCGATTTCAATCCGAGATACCGCGGAGTCTTTCAGTTTGTTTTTCAGGTGTTCACGAATTTTAACGTCTTCCAGCAAAAGATCACCAAAATCTTTGCCGGCGTACCATTTGGATTCCCAATCACGGATAATCCCTACTCGTAGTCCGACCGGATTTACCTTTTGGCCCACACGTTTTCCCTCCTTATTTTTCGGATACCACCAATGTAATGTGGCTGGTGCGTTTGTTGATCCGGCTAGCGCGACCCATAGCCCGCGGACGGAAACGTTTCATCGTCGGGCCTTGGTTGACGTACGCTTGCGTAATCACCAATTTATTAACGTCCATAGAATAGTTGTGTTCAGCATTGGCAATCGCCGAATTCAAAAGCTTCTCCACGACCGGGGAAGCCGCCTTTGGCGTATGGCGCAGAATCGCGATCGCATCGCCGACTTGCTTGCCGCGGATCAGATCAACTACGAGCTGAGCCTTGCGCGGAGCAATACGGATAGATCTTGCATGTGCTTTAGCTTCCATGTGTAATGACCTCCTCTCAAACGAAGAACTTATCGATATTAACGTCTCGTTTTCTTATCGTCATCCGTATGACCTTTGTAGGTACGGGTTGGCGCAAATTCGCCCAGTTTGTGTCCGACCATATCCTCGGTAACGTATACTGGAACGTGCTTGCGTCCGTCGTATACACCAAACGTATGACCAATGAATTGCGGGAAGATCGTGGAGCGGCGGGACCAAGTTTTGATCACGACTTTTTTGCTCGACGCGTCCACTTCCTCCACTTTCTTCAACAGGTAACCATCAACAAAAGGCCCCTTTTTCAGACTGCGACCCATTCATTTATCCTCCCTTCGTCTGACTGCAAAATCCGCCGGTTTATCCACAAGCCGCGAAGTGATCCGCGTGATGCGGATTACTTCGTACGGCGGCGAACGATATATTTATCAGAAGCTTTGCCTTTTTTGCGCGTTTTGTAACCCAGGGTCGGTTTGCCCCAAGGCGACAACGGAGATTTACGGCCGATCGGAGCGCGACCTTCACCACCACCGTGAGGGTGATCGTTCGGGTTCATTACGACACCGCGCACTTCCGGACGTTGGCCGAGCCAGCGGTTACGTCCCGCTTTACCGATTTTAACGAGCTCATGGTCGCCGTTGCCAACGGAACCGATCGTCGCGCGGCAAACTTTCAGAACTTTACGAACTTCGCCGGAAGAAAGGCGGATCGTTACGTATTTGTCTTCTTTACCGAGCAATTGGGCTTCCGTGCCGGCTGCGCGAACCAATTGTCCGCCTTTGCCAGGTTTCAGCTCAATGTTGTGAATTACGGTACCCACCGGGATGTTCTCAAGCGGCAGAGCGTTCCCGACTTTGATGTCGGAACCTGCGCCGGATTCGATCACGTCGCCTACTTTCAGGCCCTTAGGAGCGATGATATAACGCTTCTCGCCATCGGCGTAGTGGATCAAAGCGATATTCGAGGTGCGGTTCGGATCGTATTCGATCGTAGCAACGCGGCCTGGAATTCCATCTTTGTTCCGTTTGAAGTCGATGATGCGGTATTTGCGCTTATGTCCGCCGCCATGGTGACGAACGGTAATTTTACCTTGGTTGTTGCGGCCGGCCGTTTTGCTCAGCGGCGCAAGCAAAGATTTCTCCGGCTGATCCGTCGTGATTTCTTCGAATGTCGACACGCTCATCGCGCGTCTTGCCGGGGATGTCGGTTTGTACTTTTTGATAGGCACGAGATTTCCCTCCTTACTTTAAACGATTTTATACCGATTCAAAAAATTGGAGCGGCTTGCTGTCAGCGGTCAGTGTAACAAACGCTTTTTTCCATTCAGGAGTATATCCGGAGTAGCGTCCGTAACGTTTCAGCTTCCCTGGTACACGCAAGGTGTTTACGTTCTTAACCTTCACACCGAAGATCGACTCTACAGCTTGCTTGATTTCGGTTTTGTTGGCGCGAATATCAACCTCAAAAACGTATTTCAGGTCATTCATATATTCGGACGAACGTTCCGTAATCACCGGACGTTTGATAATATCGCGAGGATCTTTCATTACGCGAGCACCTCCTCTACCTTCTGAACTGCTTCTTTCGTAATGATCAGTTTGTCGTGCGTCAGCACGTCAAGAACATTAATGCCATCTGCCGCCACGAATTTGACGCCCGGGATGTTGCGTGCGGAAAGCGCCACATTGTCGTCGTAGCTAGGGGCTACAACCAAAGCTTTGCGATCCACTTTCAGGTTGTTCAAAATCGCTGCGAACTCTTTCGTCTTCGGAGCATTCAAGCTCAGCGCGTCAAGCACGATGATGTCTTGATCGATCACTTTCGAAGACAAGGCCGATTTGATCGCCAAGCGGCGAACCTTCTTCGGCAGTTTGTAAGCATAGCTGCGCGGAGTCGGACCAAACACGGTACCGCCGCCTACCCATTGAGGAGCGCGGATGGAACCTTGGCGCGCACGTCCCGTACCTTTTTGTTTCCAAGGTTTACGGCCGCCGCCGCGAACTTCGGAGCGTCCTTTGACTTTGTGGGTGCCGGAACGCAGGGAAGCGCGCTGCATGACTACAGCTTCATGAAGAACGTGCGTGTTCGGTTCGATCCCGAATACCGCGTCATTCAATTCCACTTCGCCTACTTGGCTACCGCTAATATTGAAAAGTGCTACTTTTGGCATTTGTTGTTCCTCCTTTCTTGAGGGCTATTATTTCTTAATGGTTTGTTTGATTTTGACGAAGCTGTTCTTCGGACCCGGAATGGAGCCTTTTACGAGCAGTACGTTGCGCTCTGCATCGACGCGGACAACTTCGAGATTTTGAATCGTTACGGTTTCATGCCCCATGTGCCCCGGAAGACGTTTGCCTTTCGGAACGCGGTTCGCCTGGATAGAACCCATGGAACCCGGTCTGCGATGGTAACGGGAGCCGTGCGCCATCGGACCGCGGCTTTGTCCCCAGCGTTTGATTACGCCTTGGAATCCTTTACCTTTCGAAATACCTGTTACGTCAACAAATTCGCCTTCAGCAAAAATATCAACCTTGACCTCTTGGCCAACTTCGTATCCTGCCAAATCAACACCGCGAATTTCGCGAACGTAGCGCTTAGGCGTTGCACCTGCTTTTTTCGCATGCCCAACTTCCGGCTTGTTGGCTCTGGCTTCCTTCTTGTCGGAGTAGCCGATCTGAATGGCTTCATAACCGTCGTTCTCCACGTCTTTCTTTTGCAGAACCACATTGGAGCCCGCCTCGATTACCGTTACGGGAATGACATTCCCTTCAGCGGTAAATACTTGAGTCATTCCGAGTTTTTTTCCTAAGATACCTTTCATGTTGACACCTCTTTTCCTTTCCTGATTACCTTACGAAATGCAAGGTATTACAATTTAATTTCGATATCTACACCGGACGGCAGGTCCAAGCGCATCAAGGCATCCACGGTTTGTGGAGTCGGGTTCACAATGTCGATCAGACGTTTGTGCGTCCGCATTTCGAATTGTTCCCGGGAATCCTTGTACTTGTGCACCGCACGGAGAATGGTAATGACTTGCTTTTCCGTAGGAAGCGGAATCGGCCCGGATACGCCAGCACCCGAACGTTTTGCCGTTTCAACGATTTTCTCTGCGGATTGATCAAGAATTCTGTGGTCGTAAGCTTTCAAACGAATACGAATTTTTTGCTTTGCCATTTTAGTCCCTCCTTCTATCGCCCAATTTAGTATCGGACATACTCCGTGAAAATTTTCTGACGCCCTCCCATGGCAAAGGGGCCGGGTGTGTCAGTAACCTCTCACATCATCGCAACGTCACAGAACAACATTCACTATTATATAGAAAAGGTAGGCGGAATGCAAGAAATTATTTTAAAGATGTTTTTCAAAAAGTTCTCTTGAAGATATAAGGAAGAGTGGACTACAAAACATCGGCTTCCTTATATCGCAAGAAAAACGCCCGTCGGCGTCCTTTAGTGGCTCTGACTTCTACTTTGGGCGTTGCTACTCTAAGGGACACCAGCGACCTTATCCGCCCATTTCCCGGGTATTTCCCAGCCTAACGGACACAGGCGACCCTATTTCGTTCCAAAACCCGTTCATCCAGGCCATTTGAGGTAAATAACGTCATCTGTGTCCGTTACATTTTGCAAACCTCCGTTTTTTCGAAAATAACGGCTCCGGTGTCCCTTAGCTCCCAGACTCTTCCCCTCCCATCTTTACCGGCGCATCGCCCTCTACCATGACCGGAATTTTATAAATTCCGTAGGGTCAAGAAAAACAACCGCTAAACGCGGTCTGTCTCCCTAGAATATACATCGATAGATGTTTTTCTTATCACGAAGTGAATCAGGAAGTAACTCGGCATCGAATCTTGAATTCAGCCGGGCCAAGCATATGAACACGCGCTTAAAACATAAAACCACTAATCCCCGTGAGGACAAGTGGTTTCGACGTTAGTATCGCGCCAAGTCAGATTAATACTTCATCATTGATCTCCGGGGGCCAGTGAAGCTGAATTCCCTGGGTTTCGATCCATGCCTGAAAGTTTTTCAAATGGTGTCTCCGCTCCCGGATCTCCCGGGGCCTGATGCAATGTTTCAGGGCATACGCCGCGATATACCCGGCTGCCTCGCCGATGTTCCATTCAATCGGATGCAGCCGGTAGCAGCCGTTCGTAATTTGCGTTGTTCCGATGTTTTTGCAGGCGGGCAGCAAATTGTGGACCCGTACTGGCAAGAGCGCACCCAACGGAATCTCGAACGGGTAGTTCGGAATATAAAAGCTGCGGCGCGACTGGGTCGTCGCATGCAAATCGAGCGGGTAACTGCCTACTCCAACACTGTCTTCGTACCGCTTGATGCCGAGCTCCCCGCGCAGCTCCTTGCTGACGTCATGCTCCGTAATCGTATAGAGGGCTTTAATGCGCCGGGATTCCCGGATGTAGGGGTACTTGGCCAAGCCGTCTTCCGTTCCGAGCACGTCCCCGCGCAGCCGCAAGCCCGGGTATCCCCTCCCGCCGCCTCGCCGGGGCGACTCCGTCTGCAGCCAGTAAAGCAAGGACAAGCTCAGCTGCCGCGCTCCTTCCAAATGCCGCCGGCGCTCCGCTTCGGACACTTCATAGATCATGCCCAAGCCGTAATCGTTTTGCGCCCAGTTGATCAGCGATATATCGCTTGGATAGAGCCCGCCGCAGAACAGGCTTTGGTCGATAATGCGGCGGTACGTCCAAAGAGACGGCAGCCCAGTGTCGTCCGGAAACAGCGTAAATTCCCGGTCGTTATCCGGGTCCACCCCGTCGTTTACGATCCAGCCCAGCTTCGGCAAATGTGAATTCGGCGGCACATAACATCGCCAAAAATCATAGCTTTCTGGTTTCGGTATCGTATAGTTCCCGCCGGGAACATAATCAAGCGCAAACACATGCGTAAACGATTGAACGTCCAGCGGCCTCGCTTCGTTTAACGCATGCGGTTCCCCGGTGTCCGCCTTGGATTCCGCTCCAGTTACATACTCGGCTCCAGTCAGGGGCAAAATGTCCCCGCATTCGGTAGCGTCGAGAAAATACGCTCCCCGGAGCGTCCATTCCTTATCCTGGTGCAGCCTTCTGACGGTAACGGATTTTACCGTATCCCCATGCGTCTCCGCCCGGACGGCGCGGACATGATACATCACCGATATTCTGCCGCTATTCATATAGGAAGCCAGCATATCCTCAAGTACCCGCAGCGCCACTTTCGGCTCGTGACACAGCCGGCTGACCCAGCCGTTGCCCGGGTTTAACAGCGGATCGATCATCGCCTGTTCGGTCAGCGGATAATTTTGCCGGTAGTACTCCCTTACCCGGTTTCGGAATTCGCGGTACGTTCCGGTACAGCCAAAGCTTTCGATCCATTTATGTTCATCGGGCGGAACCGCCTGACTCGTCAACTGACCGCCCAGCCAGTCCGTTTCTTCAGTCAGGATGACGGAATAACCCGCCTTGGCGACGGCCAAAGCGGCCATACAGCCGCCAAGCCCTCCGCCCAGCACGACAACGTCCGCTGATCTTTCCTTCTCCATGCCCCTGCATCCCTCCGCCTGTCAGTAGATTTTATCGATGACGGCGCGGGCCGTCTTTTCTTTCATTTGTTTCGCTCGTTCAAGATCCTTTAAGGATAAGCCTTCACATAGCAGGTCGATGACAAGCAGCTGCGATATTTTCGCGCTCATGGAGCCCCCCTCAAGCGGCGATTCTTTCCCCGCCGTCAGCAACACGAGGTCCGCAATGCTTGTAATCGGCGATTTGGCGTAGTTCGTCACGGCGATGACCTTGGCTCCGCCGCTTTTGGCTTTCGCCAGGATATCGTTCGTATCTTTGCTGCTCCCGGAAACGCTGAAACCGACGGCCACGTCGCCTTCCTCCAGCAGCACGGCGCTCATCGCCTGCATATGGCTGTCGAAGGCCGCTTCGGAACGTCTGCCAAGCCGCAATAAACGGTTTTTGGCATCCAGCGCCGTAATGCCGGAGGAGCCGACGCCGATGAACTGAATGTGCCTGGCTTGATCGATCATATCAACGGCGGCTTCCAGCGTACCCCGGTCAAGCAGGCTTAAGCTGACCTGAAGCACCTTCACGGCGTTGCCGCATACCCGTTCAATATAGTGAACCTCGCGGTCTTCGAGTTGGTTTTCCTCGATTTTGCGCAGTGTTTGACTCTGAGCCAGCGCCAGCCGGAACTCCTGATAGCCTTTGAATTTGATTTTGCGGCAAAAGCGGATCACCGTCGTCTCGCCAACGCCCGAAGCTTCCGCGAACTCGGTAATGGAGGAATAAAGCACTTCATCCGCATGATTCAGCGCCCGTCTGGCGACTTTCTGCTCCGATTTCGTCAGCGAAGGGTAATAGCTGCCGATTTCCGCGATTAAATCCATGGGGTTTCTGGTTTTGGCAAACTGCGCGTTTTTATTCGTTTCCGTCATGATCATTCTCCTATTTAACAGGTAGCCCCCGGGATCTTTATGACGATAGCAAATGCGTTTTCAGCCCCACTTCAAACATCCGGCTCCATGGTAAAAAAACATCATCAATGCTGACGCGATAAGTTTCATCATTAATATACCGCTCCACGAAACGCTCCAACTCCTCCCGGACAAGGCTGGCGGCCAGGCCGCGCGGCCGGTCGACCGAAAAATAATCCATCCCGAGCCCGGGCAGCTTATTCTCCTTGACGGACTGCCGTACGAAGGCGCAGTAGCCGGCATCCTCGGTATACCGCAGGGACAAGAAATCAAGATGAGCCTGGCTTAAACCGTAATGATGGTAAGTCATGCCCTGGGCGATGCAGGTGCCCAGCGTATTGGAGCTGGTGTTCCAGCCTGCATAGCCCGCCAATCGAAACAGCAGCTTCTTCTCCCGCAGCGACCGGATCAGTTCAAGGTCTGCCCCGTTGGCAAAAGCCACGTCCGCGATCACGCACGGTTTTCTTAATCGGCCGATGAGATAATCTGCGGTTTCGATCAGTTCGGCGGTGTTTCGCATCACGTTATATCCCACGTTAGGATGATGCTGTGACGCGCTTTCCATCATCGTTTCCCCCGGGGCGTTAATCAGCAGGACGATATCCGCCTCGCTTATGCTGGAACACAGCAAACCGCCGGCCGCCAACACATGGTACTTTACACTTTCGAACAACATGCGATCCTCGTACAACGGAATCACAAACGGCCCGTGGACACTGGAAAACCGCGGATACACGCGGGGGACGGAGTTTTTGAATTGGTTGATCATGCGGGCAAGCAGCGTACAGCCCGCCTCGTCGGCGCCCGGATACATGTATACCTTCAGGGAAGCGCCGAGCTCCTTAACGGTATCCCGGACCTTTTGCTGATCCAAGGCGGTCCATCCAAACGGGGAGGCGTCGTCCTGCGGAATGACGAGGAAATCGATGACGCCCTCCTTCGCCAACTCTACAGCGCGACGGTTGACCTCGGCGTTAACGGCCCGCCGCTGCAAATAATCGTTCAGCACGCCGGCGGGCAGCTGCGCGTCGATATGCTTTTTCTCCAACAACTCGGCCTCAGCGGCGATGCCGAGCTGCAAACGGTGGCGAATGTATCCCTGGCGAAAGATTTCCCGGCCCCATTCCCCGTAATAGTCCGGTTCTTCGTCACTGCTGGAATACTGCGGACAGCGCATGATCAGATTCAAGGCGTAAACCTGCAGCCCGGAAACGTCTTCCTTCAATTTTCTTAATTGGCCGAGCCGGTGTTTGCACTCCTCAAACGGCAGCCGGTGCAGCCGGGAAGGCACGATTCCCCCATACACCAAAGTGTCCAATGACAAAATGGCACCATCCGCCCCTCGCGCCTCCCGCAGCAGCCATTCCCATAAACCCTCAGTATCGGCCGGCCGCTTCTTGTTTCCCAGGAGTTCTACGGGAGGCGCCACCACCTCGAACTCCGTCCCGGCCGCCAGCGCCGGGGGAAAAAGCAGATTGCACGGCCGTTCGTCCAAAGGCACATAAACGATTTTGATCATGATCAGGCATCTCCTTCAGCTATGGATTGAAGACAAGGATTCTTTTTATCCTTTGAGCGCTCCCGATATACCTTCAATGAAATAACGTTGGGTGAGCAGAAAAACGGCGATGATGGGGAGCACGGAAATCATCGTGCCGGCGGCAATCCAGCCGAAGTTGTAGGCGAATTGCCCGTTGAGATAGGTTAAAGCCGCCGCCAGCGGATATTTGGACGGATCGTTCAGAATGACGATCGGCCACAGGAAGTTGTTCCAGAACGCCATCATCTCCAGCAAAGCGATCACCGCAAGGCCGGGCTTCACCAGGGGCAGCATCAGCTGCCAAAAAATCCGGAACTCGGAGGCGCCGTCCATTTTCCCGGAATCTCGCATATCCGCCGGGACGGACATAAAGGTTTGCCGCATCAGAAAAATGTTGAACACCGACACCGCTGCGGGTAATACGACGCCAACATAAGTATCCCCCAGGCGGAAAGTCTGAATCGTCAAATAATGCACGATCATCGCCGTCGAGGAAGGGATGATCATCGTCGAAATCAGCAAGCCGAACACCAGGTTTCGCCCTTTAAAGCGGAAGGCGGCGAGCGGATAGGCGGTCATGCTGGACAAGATGACATTGGCGGCAATCCCCAGTGCGGTAATGACGACTGTATTCAATATATATTTGGGGAAGTCCATAAATCTCCAAACACCCGCGTAATTGGCAAAGTCGATAAAGCTCGGAAAAATAGCCGGCGGCACCGAAAACACGTTTTTCCCGGGCATCAGCGACACGCTGAGCAGCCAGAGAAACGGTCCCATCATAAATAACGCCAGCGCCGCCAGCAGAACATAGATGATGACGTACCGGATGAGCACTCCCGGCCGAAATGCTCTTTTGGGATTAGCAGGTTTGATCATCAGTAAGGATTGACGCCTCCTTTCCGGTTGACATAAAAGATCAGGACGCTGAGAGCCCCAATGATGACGCTAACGATCAGCCCAAGCGCCGAAGCATAACCGAAGTTAAACTGCTCTAGCCCTTTTTGAAAAATATACACGCTCGAGGTCAAGGTCGCCGTTCCGGGTCCGCCTTTGGTCAGAATATACACCTCATCGAACACGCGGATCGCGGCCATTAGGGAAATCAAGCTGCAAAACAGAATATGCGGCCGGAGCAGCGGCAGCGTAATGCGGTAAATGGCCCGGAACACCCCGGCTCCGTCGACTTTGGCCGCCTCGTATAGTTCTGCGGGAATCCCCTGCAGCCCGGCAAGGTACAGCACCATGTAGTACCCCAAGCCTTTCCACAGCGTAATGAACATGAGCACGTATAGGGCCGTGCTGCTGTCCGCCAGCCAGGTAATCTGTTCGCTGATGATCCCAACCCGGATCAGAATGTAATTGACGACTCCGTTGTTGCTGAGCAGCCAGCTCCAAATCAGCGCCACGGCCACCATCGAGGTGACGACCGGGATATAATACGCGGTCCGAAAAGCCTTCACCCCGGGAAGGCGGCTGTTCACCAGCACGGCCATCAGAATCGACGCGATCTGGATGAACGGAACGATCAACACGTATTTCAGCGAATTCCACAGCGAGATCAGAAAATTCCGGTCGTGAAAAGCGGCCGTATAATTGTCCATACCCACGTATTTCGTTTCGGCAATGACGGAATAATCGGTAAAGGACAGCGGGATCCCGTAGAGGATTGGCCAAAACACGAATATTCCGATCAGGAGCAGGCCGGGCATCATAAACACCCAGGCGGCCCAGGTTTCCGAATGGCTCCATTTCTTCAAGGCGTTCACCTCCTATCCCGCAATACCGTTAGGCGCTACTTTTTTAAGATTCCGTTGACTTCCTTTTCTACGCTATCCAGCGTTTTCTTGATATCCTTGCCGTTCAGGAGCACTTCCTGCAGCCCCCGCCCTAATGCGGCATTGATGTCTGTCGCGCTGGGCACACCAACCATAAAGTCCGTTGCTTTATCCAGGCTTTGCGCGGAAGCGATTTTCGCCTGCGCCTCTAATGTGTTGTCCGATTCGGTGAAAAAGGGATCTTTGATCGATGCTTTGGTGGAGGGGAGCGTATTGGCCAACTTGGCAAAAGAGGTTTGATTTTCGGCATTCGTTACGAAAACCGCGAACTTGACGGCTTCTTCCGCATGTTTGGAAGCCTCCGGCACCACAACGTTCATCGAGTTGGACAGCCGCAGGTTTGCTTTGCCCGTGGGCAGAGGGACGGCTACCGTATTTTTGTACACATCCGGGGCCGATGTTTTCAGGAAGTTGATAAAGGTAGGACCGGCCAGTTCAAAAGCCACCTGCTCGGCGGAATAATACTGAATCTGCTTGTCAAACTTCGCATCATCCTTGATGATCACACCTTCCTCCATCAACTGCCGTAAATTCTGCAGCATCGCTTCCGCCTCCGGTGTATTAAAGGCGGCGGCCGTCTTGTCTTCGTTGACGAACGGAATGCCATCGATCGCATACAGTTTGGAAATCAGCTGGATTGCGTAGCCGTTTTTGCCGGTTTTCGCTTTGATTTGCCGCGCCCAATCGGCCAACTCCTCGCGGCTTTGCGGCGGCTTGCTCGGATCTAAGCCGGCTTCCTTCAGCAGCTTCGTGTTCATAAACAGCACTTCGGTCCCGGTATACCACGGCAGGGCATAAGCGTGCCCGTCAAGAATGGTGGAACTAAAGATCCCCTCAAAAAAAGCGGCTTTTTCCTCTGGGGTAAGGTACTGCTCCAAATCGACAAGCGCCCCTTTGCTGCCGACTTGGCTGGCGAATTCGGTATTCAGGTTCACCACGTCCGGGCTTTTGTTGCTGGCGATGCTGGTCAGCAGTTTTTGCGAGACGGTGTCAAACGGGTAGTCCTGCCAATCGATGCTTACGTGAGGGTTTTCTTTCTCATAGCGTGCGATCAATTCGTTGAAGTAATCATTAAACGTGGGCTGCAAAGCAATGGTCCAAAACTGAAGCGTAACGGGTTCTTTGGCTTGGTCCCCATCGGAACCGGCAGCAGGTTGAGGCGTGTTCCCAGTCGATCCTTGACTGGGCGCGGGCCCGCCGCATCCGGCGAGCAGACCGGCGATCCATGCCGTAAGCAGCAGGAGAAGCGGAGCTTTCAGCATTGTTTTTGTCATGGACAACATCCTTTCAAGCTTTTGAACCATATATATTCAGCAGCTCGAAAACTATTTCCGCAATGCTTGGATATTCCGGTGGATAATTTCTGCTTCCTTACAAGCGATGGCATAAGAAAAACGCCTGCCGGCGTATTTTTACGACTCTAACTTCTACGTTAGCGCGATTGGAGGGATGGGTATGGGGTTCCACTCCATGCCCATTCCCTCTTCTGTTCTACTCCGAATACCCTGCCCCTTCTATTATCATCAGAAGCACCGAGTACTTCGGCCCTTTCTAAAGCTAGGAACGCTGCTCTAACGGACTCCAGCGACGTTATCTGCCCATTTCCCGGGTATTTCCCAGCCTAATGGACCCTATCGACCTTATTTGGTCTTTCCAGACACATTTTGGGCTGTTTTCGGACGAATAAGGTCTTTCCTGTCCGTTAAAAAATAAAACACCGGCTCTTTCGGCAAATAAGGGCGCTTCGGTCCCTTAGCAAGCCCTGGGATGAAGACTCCCGTTCCCATTGTCAGCCATCAAGAACCGATCTTTAGGTTGAGCCGTAAAAAAACGCCTATCGACGTACTTTCAAAGAAGCCAGACTGCGTTCAACGGTAGTATATCTTGCGATAAAAGGAAGCCGAGGCTCAGAAACTTATACTTACTTAAATCTTAAAAAAGGGCCCCTCCCCGGTAAACCGGGAAGAAGCCCTTTTCGGTTAAGGCCGCTTAAAAGCGCCTTATTATTTGCTAATGGATACTACAGCGCCGGATCCAACTGTACGGCCGCCTTCGCGAATGGAGAAGCGAGTTCCTTCTTCAATAGCGATCGGGGAGATCAGTTGAACCGTAACTTCGATGTTGTCACCAGGCATAACCATTTCAGTACCTTCCGGCAGGTTGATAACACCTGTTACGTCCGTTGTACGGAAATAGAATTGCGGACGGTAGCCAGTGAAGAAAGGCTTATGACGTCCACCTTCTTCTTTCGTCAATACGTATACTTGAGCGGTAAACTCAGTATGCGGGTTAACGGAAGCCGGTTTAGCCAATACTTGACCGCGTTCGATTTCTTTACGGTCAACACCGCGAAGCAATGCGCCGATGTTGTCGCCCGCTTCAGCGGAATCCAGCAATTTACGGAACATTTCAACGCCGGTAACGACGGATTTTTTCGTTTCTTCGTGGATACCCACGATTTCGATTTCGTCGCCGACTTTAACCGTACCGCGTTCTACACGGCCAGTAGCAACGGTACCGCGGCCAGTGATCGAAAATACGTCCTCGACAGGCATCAAGAACGGTTTGTCGATCGGACGTTCCGGAAGCGGAATGTACTCGTCGATAACTTCGAACATTTCAACGATTTTTTGAGCCCAGTCTCCATCAGGATTTTGCAGGGCTTCACGAGCGGAACCGCGGACGATCGGAGTGTCGTCGCCTGGGAACTCGTATTCGTTCAACAGGTCGCGAACTTCCATTTCAACCAGTTCAAGCAACTCTTCGTCTTCAACCATGTCGCATTTGTTCAGGAATACGACGATGTAAGGTACGCCTACGTTACGGGACAACAGGATGTGTTCGCGAGTTTGCGGCATTGGGCCGTCAGCTGCGGATACAACCAGGATTGCGCCGTCCATTTGAGCTGCGCCGGTGATCATGTTTTTAACATAGTCGGCGTGCCCTGGGCAGTCAACGTGTGCATAGTGGCGGTTCGGAGTTTCATACTCAACGTGTGCCGTCGAGATTGTGATACCGCGTTCGCGTTCTTCCGGAGCTTTGTCGATTTGGTCGAATGCTACGGCAGCACCGCCGTATTTTTTGGACAATACAGTCGTGATGGCTGCAGTCAGAGTTGTTTTACCATGGTCGACGTGACCAATCGTACCGATATTAACGTGCGGTTTTGTACGTTCGTATTTAGCCTTTGCCATTTTAAACAGTTCCTCCTTAAAATATGGATTGTTATGTTTGACCGACCGGAAGAATGATTCTTCCGATCAGCAAGTACAACTAATTATTCTCCGCCTTTGTTCTTGGACACGATTTCTTCGGCGATATTTCTAGGAACTTCTTCGTAGTGAGAAAGTTCCATCGAGAATACGCCGCGTCCTTGCGTACCGGAGCGAAGCGTGGTCGAGTAACCGAACATTTCAGAGAGAGGCACTTTCGCACGGATAATTTGCGCGCCGCCACGGGAATCCATACCTTCGATCCGTCCGCGACGAGAGTTCAGCATACCCATAACGTCACCCATGTACTCTTCCGGTACCGTTACTTCGACTTTCATAATCGGCTCAAGCAGAACCGGCTGACATTTTTCCTTAGCCGCTTTAAGGGCCATGGAACCGGCGATTTTAAACGCCATTTCACTGGAGTCGACATCGTGGTAGGAACCGTCGACGATCGTCGCCTTCACGTCCACTACCGGGAAGCCGGCAAGAACACCGTTCTGCATAGCTTCTTCGATACCTTGTTGTGCAGGACCGATATATTCTCTCGGCACGGCACCACCGACGATTTTGCTGTCGAACTGGTTGCCTGTACCTGGCTCCAGCGGTTCGAATTCAACCCAGACGTGACCGTATTGACCACGGCCGCCGGACTGACGTACGAATTTACCTTCAACGCGCGCAGGCGCTTTGAACGTTTCGCGGTAAGCAACTTGCGGTTTACCTACGTTCGTCTCAACTTTGAATTCACGGCGCATCCGGTCGATAATGATATCGAGGTGAAGTTCACCCATACCTTTAAGGATCGTTTGGCCAGTTTCTTCATCTGTATAAGCGCGAAGCGTCGGGTCTTCTTCCGTCAGCTTGCCGAGAGCTACGCCCAATTTGTCTTGGTCGGCTTTGGTCTTAGGTTCAACGGCGATTTCGATAACTGGATCCGGGAAGTTCATCGATTCGAGAATAACCGGATTCTTCTCATCACACAGTGTATCACCCGTGCCCGTATCTTTCAAACCTACAGCCGCCGCAATGTCACCAGCGTATACTTCGTTGATCTCTTGACGGCTGTTGGCATGCATTTGCAGGATACGGCCGATCCGTTCGCGTTTGGCTTTGGTCGCGTTCAGCACGTAAGAACCAGATTGCAAAATACCGGAGTATACGCGGAAGAACGTCAGTTTACCCACATATGGGTCAGTCATGATTTTAAATGCCAGTGCCGAGAACGGCTCTTCGTCGGAAGAGTGGCGTTCAACTTCCGTACCGTCTTCCAAGTGACCTTGGATATTCGGTACATCAACCGGTGCAGGCAGGTAATCGATGACGGCATCCAGCATCAGCTGAATCCCTTTATTGCGGTAGGAAGACCCGCAAACGACCGGAAAAACTTTCACTTCGCAAACGCCTTTGCGCAGTGCAGCTTTCAATTCTTCAACGGTGATTTCCTCGCCTTCGAGGTATTTCATCGTCAAGTCTTCATCCAGCTCGGCAACTTTCTCAACCAGTTCCGCACGGAGTTCATCTACCTTATCGGCAAGATCCGCAGGGATCTCGCCCTCTTCGATGTTTTGACCCAAATCGTCTTTATAGAAGTAGGCTTTCTTGGTGATGATGTCGATGATTCCGACAAAATCACTTTCCGCACCGATCGGCAGTTGAATAGCAACTGCGTTCGCTTGCAGACGATCGCGCATATCATTTACAACGTTCAGGTAGTCCGCACCGATAATATCCATTTTGTTGACGTAGGCGATTCGCGGAACGCCGTAACGGTCAGCCTGTCTCCAGACGGTTTCGGACTGAGGCTCAACGCCTTCTTTTGCACTGAATACCCCTACAGCCCCGTCCAATACACGAAGGGAACGTTCGACTTCAACGGTGAAGTCGACGTGTCCCGGAGTATCAATGATATTTACGCGGTGACCTTTCCATTGAGCGGTGGTCGCAGCGGACGTAATCGTGATTCCGCGCTCCTGCTCCTGCTCCATCCAGTCCATCGTCGCAGCACCCTCGTGAACTTCCCCGATTTTGTGCGTACGGCCTGTGTAGAACAAGATCCGTTCCGTCGTGGTTGTCTTACCGGCGTCAATATGCGCCATGATCCCGATATTACGTGTATTTTTCAAGGAGAACTCTCTTGCCATGAATCTGTCTCCCTTCAAAATAGAAGTTTTGAATTACGGACGAAATCCTACCAGCGGTAGTGTGCGAACGCTTTGTTCGCTTCCGCCATTTTGTGCGTGTCTTCGCGTTTCTTCACGGAAGCGCCTGTGTTGTTGGATGCGTCGATAATCTCGGCAGCCAAACGCTCTTCCATCGTTTTCTCACCGCGGTTGCGGGAGTAGTTTACGAGCCAACGTAATCCCAAGGATGTACGTCTTTCCGGCTTAACTTCGATCGGAACCTGGTAGTTCGCACCGCCGACACGGCGAGCTTTAACTTCCAGAACAGGCATGATGTTCTTAAGTGCTGCTTCAAATACTTCCATCGGGTCGTTCCCCGTACGTTCTTGAATGAGGTTGAACGCGTTGTAAAGAATACTTTGAGCAACACCGCGTTTACCGTCGATCATGATGCGGTTGATCAAGCGAGTAACCAGCTTGCTGTTATACACCGGATCCGGCAACACGTCTCTTTTGGCAACTGGACCTTTGCGTGGCATATAGTTATCCCCCTTTCTGCAATAATTCAAACCTAGTAGCGGTAGTTCAAAAAGTCATCTTCGGATCACGAAAATATACATAGAAGGTTATTCGGCATCGAATCTTGAATTCAGCCGGGCCTTCCGTTTCTCACGTAGATCTGTCTACGCTCCGCTACTCAGTCCCTAGCTTCATCCAACCTTCTCGGTACTCCAAACCTAACTTTTTGAACCTCCATTGAAACGGTAGTTCAAAAAGTCATCTTCGGATCACGAAACAGGTCGCGCCTTAGGATTTTTTCGCTTTCGGACGTTTTGCGCCGTATTTGGAACGGGCTTGCATCCGGTTGTTAACGCCGGCGGTATCCAAAGCTCCGCGTACGATATGGTAACGTACACCTGGGAGGTCTTTGACCCGGCCGCCGCGGATCAGCACAACGCTGTGCTCTTGCAGGTTATGTCCGATACCCGGAATGTAAGCCGTCACCTCTACACGGTTCGTCAAGCGAACACGGGCATATTTACGAAGCGCGGAGTTCGGTTTTTTCGGAGTCATCGTGCCTACACGAGTGCAGACGCCGCGTTTTTGCGGAGAGCTCAAATCCGTAGCTTCGCGTTTCAGAGCGTTAAACCCTCTTTGCAGCGCTGGCGATTTGGATTTGTACACCTTCTCCTGGCGTCCTTTGCGTACTAATTGGTTAATTGTTGGCATGTTGTTGCCACCCCCTTCCTCAGAATTCATGTTTTTTACAAACCGTTTACCTAAGCCCACAGACCCAGGCGGTTCATAAAAGAACAAAGGAAAAGTTTTTGCCTGCGAGCTTCCACCCGAGTGCAAAAACATTTCGATCAACTATGGTTTTACAATCGCAGCCATCGCCGCTCCCACGTCAATTCCGCAGGCTTTGCCGAGAGCCGCCATCGTGTCCACCAGTGTGACCTTGACGCCGCGCTCATTGCATAAGGCGATGATTTTCGATGTAAGACGTGGATCAGCATTTTCAGCCACGTAAACTTCCACGGCACGTCCGAGTTCAACCATTCGCATGGTTTGCTTGGTGCCGATTTTCACAGGTGCGTCCCGCAGTCCTTTATCATTAGACATCCTAAACGTCCTCCAAAGCACAGGGTATCCGTACTCACGCACTATGATATAGTAGCACTCCACAATAGGCGATGTCAAGCATATTATTTCTCGTTTCGTAGTTTCAAAAGACAAACGCCGATGCACCCGGCAGGTTAATCTACCATAACCATAGGGACCGCATCGGCGCTGCACTTCATATCACCTATTCAACGGAAACAGGCTCAAGGTTTTCCTCGCTCGTCTCGTCCAGTTCAGACTCCTCGAACTGGAGGCTGCGGTAACGGTTCATGCCGGTACCGGCCGGAATCAGCTTCCCGATAATGACGTTTTCCTTCAGGCCGAGCAGCTTATCCACTTTGCCTTTGATGGCAGCGTCGGTAAGCACGCGCGTCGTTTCCTGGAAGGAAGCGGCCGACAGGAAGGAATCCGTTTCGAGCGATGCTTTCGTAATCCCGAGCAGAACCGGTTTGGCCACGGCGGGCTCTTGACCGGACAAAATGGCTTCCTTGTTCGCCACTTCATACTCATGCAGATCGACGAACGAGCCCGGCAGCAGCGGCGTATCGCCGGAATCGACAATCCGAATTTTGCGCAGCATCTGGCGGATCATAACCTCGACATGCTTATCGTTGATTTCTACGCCCTGGTTGCGGTATACGCGCTGAACTTCCTGCAAAATGTAGTTCTGCACGCCGCGAATCCCTTTGATGCGCAAAATTTCTTTCGGGTCGATCGAACCATCAGTCAGCTCGTCGCCGGCTTCGATCTGATCGCCTTCGCTTACGCGCAGGCGGGAACCATAGGTTACGGAATATACCTTCGTTTCCGCTTCCCCTTGCACCTCGATTTCGCGGCGGTCCTTCGCTTCGCGGATTTCCTTGATCACGCCGTCTATTTCACTGATGGTGGCCTGACCTTTCGGATTCCGGGCTTCAAACAGCTCCTGAATCCGCGGCAAACCTTGGGTAATGTCGTCGCCCGCAACGCCCCCGGTATGGAACGTACGCATGGTGAGCTGGGTTCCCGGTTCGCCGATCGACTGCGCGGCGATAATGCCGACAGCCTCGCCGATCTCCACGTGTTTGCCTGTGGCCAGGTTGCGGCCATAGCACTTCTTGCAGACGCCATGACGGGCGCGGCAGCTGAGTACGGAGCGAATTTGCAGCTTCGCAATTCCCGCGTCCACGATTTCATGCGCTTTGTCGGAATCGATCAGCTCGTTGCGGTGAATGATGATCTCGCCGGTTTCCGGATGCCGGATTGTTTCGAACGAGTAACGCCCTTCAATCCGGTCGTACAGATTTTCGATAACCTCTTTGCCGTCCTGAATGACGCTGACGGTAAAGCCTTTATCCGTACCGCAATCTTCCTCGCGCACGATAACGTCTTGAGCCACGTCGACGAGACGGCGGGTCAAGTAACCGGAGTCCGCCGTCCGCAGCGCGGTATCGGCCAGACCTTTCCGCGCGCCGTGCGTCGAAATAAAGTATTCCAAGACCGTGAGGCCCTCGCGGAAGTTCGATTTGATCGGAAGTTCGATGATGCGGCCGGCCGGGTTGGCCATGAGGCCCCGCATGCCGCCGAGCTGGGTGATCTGCGACTTGTTGCCCCGCGCCTTGGAATCGACCATCATCATGATGGAATTATAGCGATCCATCGACTTCATCAAAACATCGGTAATTTGATCCTTACACTTGGACCAGATATCGATAACGCGGTCGTAGCGTTCTTCGTTCGTGATCAGACCGCGGCGGTATTGATTGGTGACTACCCGTACCTTTTCCTCGGATTCACTCAAGATGTCTTGTTTTTCCTTCGGAACGATAACGTCCGCCACCGCAATACTTACGCCCGCACGCGTGGAGTAAGTAAAGCCGGTTTGCTTGATTCTGTCCAAAATAACGGAGGTTTCCGTCGTTTGGTAAATCTCGAAGCAACGTCCGATAATTTCCCCGAGGTATTCTTTGCCGACCCCGCCCGCCTGCGGTGCAGTCATGATCCGATCCGCGACATCCGCGCCTTTTTCATGAATAAAGTATTTATCGGGCGTTCCTTGGAACAGGTTCACACGGGTCGGTTCATTAATGTACGGGAAGCTGGCCGGGAAAATTTCGTTGAAAATGATTTTACCGACCGTAGTGATCAGCAAAGCGTTTTGCTGCGCTTCCGTAAAGCTCGTTTTGCCCAAAGCTTTCGCCGGGATAGCCACCCGCGCATGCAAGGAAGCCGTCCCCCGTTGATATGCGGACACCGCTTCGTTGACCGAGGACAAAATCATACCTGCGCCTGCGGCTTCATTGTTGTCCATCGTCAGATAGTAGGAGCCGAGGACCATATCCTGCGAAGGCGTAACGACTGGTTTGCCGTCTTTCGGGTTCAGAATGTTGCCGGAAGCCAGCATCAAAATGCGCGCTTCCGCTTGGGCTTCCGCCGACAGCGGCACGTGAACGGCCATCTGGTCGCCGTCGAAGTCGGCGTTGTAAGCCGTACATACGAGCGGGTGAAGACGGATGGCGCGGCCTTCGACGAGGATCGGTTCAAACGCCTGGATGCCAAGACGGTGAAGCGTAGGAGCACGGTTTAGCAGAACCGGATGTTCCTTAATAACCTCTTCGAGCACATCCCAAACTTCGGGACTTACGCGTTCGACTTTGCGCTTCGCGCTTTTGATGTTATGCGCCAGGCCTTTGTTGACCAGCTCTTTCATCACGAAAGGCTTAAACAACTCCAGCGCCATTTCCTTCGGCAGGCCGCACTGATACATTTTCAGGTACGGGCCTACGACGATAACGGAACGGCCGGAGTAGTCAACGCGTTTCCCGAGCAGGTTTTGCCGGAAACGGCCTTGTTTCCCTTTCAGCATATGGCTCAAGGATTTGAGCGGACGGTTGCCCGGGCCCGTTACCGGGCGGCCGCGGCGGCCGTTGTCGATCAAGGCGTCCACCGCTTCCTGCAGCATCCGTTTTTCGTTTTGCACAATGATATCGGGCGCGCCCAGATCAAGCAGCCGTTTCAAACGGTTGTTCCGGTTGATGACGCGGCGATACAGATCGTTCAGGTCCGACGTGGCGAAACGTCCGCCGTCGAGTTGAACCATCGGACGGAGTTCCGGCGGAATAACCGGAAGCACGTCAAGGATCATCCAGTCCGGCTGATTGCCGGAGCTCTTGAACGCTTCGATGACTTCAAGGCGTTTGATCGCCCGGTTGCGGCGTTGGCCTTGAGCCGTGCGCAGCTCTTCTTTCAGGAAATCGAGCTCTTTGTCGACATCGAGATCCTGGAGCAGTTTTTTCACCGCTTCCGCACCCATGCCGGCTTGGAAACCGTAGCCGTATTTCTCGCGATAGCTGCGGTATTCTTTCTCGGACAAAAGCTGCTTTTTCTCCAGCGGCGTTTCACCAGGGTCTGTCACGACATAAGATGCAAAATAAATGATCTCTTCCAGGGAGCGCGGCGACATGTCAAGCGCAAGGCCCATGCGGCTCGGAATCCCTTTGAAGTACCAAATGTGGGACACCGGCGCGGCCAGCTCTATATGCCCCATCCGCTCGCGGCGCACTTTCGCTCTTGTGACTTCGACGCCGCAGCGGTCGCAGACTACGCCTTTGTAGCGAACTCTCTTATATTTGCCGCAGTGACATTCCCAGTCTTTGGTCGGGCCAAAAATCTTCTCGCAGAACAGCCCTTCCTTTTCCGGTTTCAACGTGCGGTAGTTGATCGTTTCTGGTTTCTTCACTTCTCCGCGGGACCAAGAACGAATTTTGTCTGGGGAAGCAAGCCCAATTTTCATAAACTCGAAGTTGTTGACGTCCAACAAGGAGCATCCCTCCTTAACCAAGTCCTGATATTGACTTTCTACGCTCTATTCTACTCCGACTTCGGAACCTTCCAGGTTGAGGCTGAGTTTATCGCCGGAGGCATCTTCCTCGTCGTCGATTTCCTTCATCTCGATCTCTTCTTCGTTTTCGGTCAGGATCTTGACGTCCATCCCCAAGCTTTGCAGCTCTTTGATCAAAACCTTAAACGATTCCGGGACGCCCGGTTCAGGCACGTTTTCGCCCTTGACGATGGATTCGTACGTCTTCACGCGGCCGACCACATCGTCCGACTTGACGGTGAGAATTTCCTGCAGCGTATAAGCGGCGCCGTAAGCTTCCAACGCCCACACTTCCATCTCCCCGAAGCGCTGTCCGCCGAACTGCGCTTTACCGCCGAGCGGCTGCTGCGTAACGAGCGAGTATGGTCCGGTGGAGCGGGCATGGATTTTATCGTCAACCATGTGCGCCAGCTTGATCATGTGCATGACACCGACGGTAACTTCCCGTTCGAACGGTTCGCCCGTGCGGCCGTCGTACAGCATCGTCTTACCGTTGCGCTGCATGCCGGCTTCTTCCATCGTGTCGAATACGTCTTCTTCGTTCGCGCCGTCGAATACCGGCGTAGCGACGTGGATGCCCATTTGCAGGGCAGCCATCCCAAGGTGGATTTCCAACACCTGCCCGATGTTCATCCGCGAAGGCACGCCGAGCGGGTTGAGCACGACCTGTACCGGCGTTCCGTCCGGCATGAACGGCATATCCTCTTCCGGCAGAATCCGGGCTACGACCCCTTTGTTGCCGTGGCGTCCGGCCATTTTGTCGCCTTCGGAAATTTTCCGTTTTTGGGCGATATAGACGCGGACAAGCTGATTCACGCCTGGCGGCAGCTCGTCACCGTTATCGCGAGTGAACACCTTGACGTCAACGACGATGCCGTCCGTACCGTGTGGTACGCGCAGCGACGTATCACGGACTTCGCGCGCCTTCTCGCCGAAGATCGCATGCAACAGGCGCTCCTCCGCCGTCAACTCGGTTACGCCCTTCGGCGTAACTTTGCCGACGAGGATGTCGCCGGCGGCGATCTCCGCACCGACGCGGATAATGCCGCGTTCGTCGAGATTGCGCAGCGCCTCTTCCCCTACGTTCGGAATATCGCGGGTAATTTCTTCCGGTCCGAGCTTCGTATCGCGGGCTTCGGATTCATATTCCTCGATATGGATGGAGGTGTATACGTCTTCCTTAACCAGCTTCTCGCTCAGCAGGATCGCATCCTCATAGTTGTAACCTTCCCAAGTCATGAAGGCCACGACCACGTTGCGTCCAAGCGCCAATTCGCCCATTTCCGTCGACGGACCGTCGGCGAGGATGTCGCCTTTCTTGATGATATCGCCACGTTTGACGATCGGACGCTGATTGATGCAGGTTCCTTGGTTGGAACGCATGAATTTGTGAAGCTTATATTTGACAATGTCGCCTTTGACTTCCTTGCCGTCCACCACTTCCACGCGGCGCAGCCAAATTTCGTTGGCGGCCGAGCGTTCAATGATGCCGTCGTATTTCGAGACGATGCAGACGCCGGAGTCCTTGGCGGATTTGTGCTCCATGCCGGTTCCGACGAGCGGAGCCTTCGGAATGAGCAATGGTACCGCCTGACGCTGCATGTTCGATCCCATGAGCGCGCGGTTGGAGTCATCGTTCTCCAGGAACGGAATGAGCGCCGTCGCCACGGACACGACCTGCTTCGGCGAAATGTCCATGTAATCCACCCGATTGCTCGGCATCGTTAAAATGTTATCGGATTGCTTGTTGTACCGGACGATAACGAACTCATCCTCAAACTTGTTGTCTTCGGTCAACTTCGCGTTCGCCTGGGCGATGACATAGTTGTCTTCTTCGTCCGCCGTCAGGTAAGCTACCTGCTCCGTAACTGTGCCGGTCTTCGGATCAACCCAACGGTAAGGCGCTTCGATAAAGCCGTATTCGTTGATCCGCGCAAACGTGGACAACGAGTTGATCAAACCGATGTTCGGACCTTCCGGCGTTTCGATCGGACACATCCGGCCGTAGTGGGACGGGTGAACGTCACGCACTTCCATGCCGGCGCGTTCCCGGGTCAAACCGCCCGGACCGAGCGCGGACAAACGGCGTTTATGCGTAAGCTCCGCAAGCGGGTTCGTCTGGTCCATAAACTGGGACAACTGCGAGCTGCCGAAGAACTCTTTGATCGAAGCGATCACAGGACGAATGTTGATCAGCGCCTGCGGCGTAATCACGTTGGCGTCCTGAATCGACATTCTTTCACGCACGACGCGTTCCATCCGGGACAAGCCGATCCGGAATTGGTTTTGCAGCAGTTCGCCTACCGAACGCAGACGGCGGTTGCCGAGATGGTCAATGTCGTCCGTGCTGCCGATGCCGTGCAGCAAATTAATAAAATAGCTGATTGAAGAAATAATATCAGCAGGGGTGATATGCTTCACCGATTTATCAATGTTGCGGTTGGCGATGACCTTCACCACTTTGCCGTCTTCGATCGGCGAGAACACATCGATCGTTTGCAGAGGGATATCCTCCGAATCCAGCACGCCGCCCGTCACATGGCAATCTCGGAAGCCAACGCTATCTTCCAGATGAGGAAGAATCTCATCCAGCAAACGGCGATCCACCATCTGGCCGGCTTCGGCGATGATTTCGCCCGTGGCCGTATCGATCAGCGTTTCGGCAAGACGCTGGTTGAACAAACGGTTTTTGATGTGCAGCTTTTTATTGATTTTGTAACGGCCGACATTGGCCAGATCGTAACGTTTAGGATCAAAGAAGCGCGCCACGAGCAAGCTTTTCGCGTTTTCAAGCGTTGGCGGCTCGCCTGGACGAAGTCGTTCGTAGATTTCTATCAGCGCTTTTTCCGTCGAGTCCGTATTGTCTTTGTCAAGGGTGTTGCGGATGTATTCGTCGTTGCCCAGCAAATCCAGGATTTCGGCATCCGTGCCGAATCCGAGCGCACGAAGCAGCACGGTGACAGGGATTTTGCGGGTACGGTCGATCCGCACGTAAATAATATCCTTCGCATCCGTCTCCAGCTCGAGCCAGGCTCCGCGGTTAGGAATAACGGTTGCGGTATACATCTTCTTGCCGTTCTTATCCACTTTTGTGCTGAAATAGACGCTAGGAGAGCGAACCAACTGGCTGACAATAACCCGTTCCGCACCATTGATAATGAATGTGCCGGTTTCGGTCATCAGCGGAAAATCTCCCATGAATACTTCCTGCTCTTTGACTTCCCCGGTTTCCTTGTTAATGAGCCGGACTTTAACCCGCAGCGGCGCCGCATACGTTACGTCGCGTTCTTTCGCGTCATCCACCGTGTACTTCGGTTCGCCCAGGCTGTAATCGATGAACTCCAACACCAGATTCCCGGTGAAATCCTGGATTGGCGAGATATCCTGGAACATTTCCCGCAGGCCTTCATCCAAGAACCACTCGTAGGATTTCTGTTGGATTTCGATCAGGTTCGGAACTTCGAGTATCTCGTTAATTCGCGCATAACTGCGCCGAGTGCGTCGACCATATTGAACAAGATGTCCTGCCAACTTAAACTCACCCCTCATGTCTACTCACTTAAAAATTCATTGCGAACCCGTGTTTGTGCCCTTATAATAGGACCATACGGATTCATCCACAAATAAAGAAAAGCCCTTATCGAATGCTTTCGAAAAAAGAGCATCATTTATCCGTGTCTATCTGCCCTGATGACCCCGTATTCAATAGTTTACCCAAAATGTGCATATTATACGTAAAACAGCCGACTTTTATGCGTTGTTTACGCATAACTATTGACATTTTCGGCAACTAAAGCCACGGAGGGCATCCTAATGCTGACATTTTATAATAATAACATAGCGAATTTGTCAAGTCAACTATCCGTTTTTTTTACAAGCCTCAATCTGAGATTCATGCTTTGACCGCTTTATAGATTCGATACCCCTTATCCTTGGTAACTTCCTCTACCCGCGCAAAAAGCGACTCCAACTTCACCTTCGCCGATGGGGCGCCCTGTTTCTTTTGAATCACGATCCACAATGTTCCGCCCGCCTTCAAGCGTTCATGAGCCCCTTCAAAAATTGCGTGCACGATGTCTTTGCCGGCGCGAATCGGCGGATTGGTCAACACCGCATCAAACTTTTGGTCCTCCAAAGACGCAAACAAATCACTTTCCAGAATCGTTACATTGCGGACCCGGTTTAGCTCCGCGTTTTCCTTGGCCAATTCCACGGCTCTGGCGTTAACGTCGATCATTGTCACATGCCCCCCGCTGGCCAGTTTCGCCGCCGCAAGTCCGATCGGTCCATAGCCGCAGCCCACATCAAGGACTCTGGCATCCTGCGGAATTTCCATCGCTTCAATCAGGGTGCGGCTGCCGAAGTCGACGCCGCCTTTAGCGAACACTCCCGCGTCGCTCACGAAGCGGAAAGCCTGCCCCCGCAGCATCGTATCCCACACTTTGCGGTCATGCTGGGCCGTTGGGTTGCTGGAATAATAGTGATCCGACATAGATACCGTTCCTCCGATACATCGATGAATTCGTTGCGCGGTTAACGCCTACCCCACTATTTTAGCCGATCCGCTTGCCTTTAAGCCAGCGCGGTCCATCCCGGGAAACATATGGGCTCAAAACCAAAAACGGCGCTTGACAAACAATCTAAAACCAGGCTGTCTGAGAAACTCTAGCCCCCTCAAAAAATAAGGGTAAAAAATGCCGTTATTCTGGCGATATCCGTTCATTTGAAAAAATAGGGGAAATTTATGTCGCTATTTCCTCCTGTCGACAGGAAATACCCGTGTTTTGGGCCATACATAGGAAAATAAGGACAAATTATGTCGCTAATGGGGATGAACACGCTAGGCTCTGGAAAATAAGTACATAAAGTTCCGCTATTTCGAAGGCCAACGGTTTGCCATCCGGCACTCCCGGCTGCCAAACACCGTTTTCTATTTTGGGCCTCAAAAATGCAGGTCTTCGTAGCAAAGCAAACCCCTTGAATCAGGTTCAAGGGGTTTGCCAGAGGAGAAGGAGCAATTATTTTACTTCTACAGTTGCGCCTGCTTCTTCCAATTTTGCTTTTACAGCGTCGGCTTCTTCTTTGCCCACTTTTTCTTTCAGCGGTTTTGGTGCGTTGTCTACCAGGTCTTTAGCTTCTTTCAAGCCGAGGCCCGTGATTTCGCGAACCACTTTGATAACGTTGATTTTGGATGCGCCGGCGTTAGTCAGGATCACGTCGAATTCAGTTTGTTCAGCAGCTTCAGCACCGCCGCCGCCGCCACCTGCTACAACTACTGGAGCTGCTGCAGTCACGCCAAATTCTTCTTCGATCGCTTTTACAAGATCGTTCAGTTCAAGAACGGTCATACCTTTAATCTCTTCCAAGATGGACTCTTTACTCATGGTTGAACCTCCATTATTTTAATAATTTGTTGTTTGTGGTACTTCAAATCACGAATTGCCGAAGAGGCTTACGCGGTTGCGCCGCCCTCTTCTTTCTCGGCAACGGCTTTGACCGCGAGCGCGAAGTTGCGCATCGGAGCTTGCAGCACGCTGAGGAGCATGGAAAGGAGACCTTCGCGGGACGGAAGATCCGCCAGCGCTTTGATTTGGTCGACGCCAACGACACGGCCTTCAACCACGCCACCTTTCACTTTCAATGCATCGTTCTTTTTGGCGAAATCGCTCAAAATTTTTGCCGGAGCTACTGCGTCTTCCGTACTGAATGCGATGGCCGTCGGACCGGTCAACACTTCGTCCAGTTCAGAAAGTTCCGCAGCAGCGGTTGCACGGCGAACGAGCGTATTCTTAAGCACTTGGAATTCCACGCCAGCTTCGCGAAGCTGTTTGCGGAGTTCGGTAACTTGCGCAACATTCAACCCGCGATAGTCCGCCACGACGGTCGTCGCGCTTTCGCGCAGCTTCGCAGTCAAAGCGTCAACCGCTTCTTGTTTCGCTTGAATGACTTTTGCGTTTGCCAAACTGTACACCTCCTATTAGAATTGCATGAGCCTTTAACACCACTAAAAAAGCCTCCGTAGAATCACGAAGGCTTGAATGAAGCATTTCACGTGGGAATCCGCATGAAATCACGTTCTATCAGAACACCTCGGTAGGAAATTAAGCCTTGCGGCACCTACTGTCTACGGTAAGCATATTCACATGTCAGTCTCACATCAAAACAACCATTACAGTATACCAGCGGATTCACTTTCTTGTCAATCCTTAGCGCCCGTCAGAGCGCAGGTATTATCTGTAAGTTGCCGTATTAACGCGAGCGCTTGGGCCCATGGTCGAAGAAATCGCGATATTTTTCAAGTAAACACCCTTGGCCGCAGCCGGTTTAGCCCGGTTCAACGCGTCAATGAGAGCTTTCAGGTTTTCATTCAGTTGTTCAGCACCGAAAGAAACCTTCCCGATTGGCGCATGGATTTGACCTGCTTTATCCAGGCGGTACTCGATTTTACCAGCTTTGATTTCTTGAACGGCTTTCGCTACGTCAAACGTAACGGTACCTGCTTTCGGGTTAGGCATAAGGCCTTTACCGCCGAGCAGACGGCCGAGTTTACCAACTTCGCTCATCATGTCCGGTGTAGCTACGCAGACATCGAACTCGAACCAGCCTTGTTGGATTTTGTTGATCATGTCTTGATCGCCAACGAAATCAGCTCCGGCAGCTTCCGCTTCCTTCGCTTTGTCGCCTTTGGCGAATACCAGTACGCGTTGGGTTTTGCCTGTGCCGTGAGGCAGGACAACCACACCGCGGACGGCTTGGTCTTGTTTACGCGGGTCAACGCCCAAACGAACTGCTGCTTCAACCGTTTCGTCGAATTTGGCAGTCGCCGCCTTTTTCACCAGTTCAACGGCTTCCAAAGGCTCGTAAGTCGCTTCGCTGTCGATCAGCTTAGCGGCTTCCAGGTATTTCTTACCGTGTTTAGCCATAAATTCGTCCTCCTTTGTGGTATTAGCGGAATATCCTCCCACTTAGGATGAAATTTGATAATATGCAACAAGCATTATTAAATTTCATCCAGGGATGGATTTTATAAATATGCTTCGATCATTTATAAAACTCCATCCGGAGATGAATTGCTATGTTAAAGCATTTCGCAACATAGTAATTCATCCATTCCAAGCCTTAGTCTTGGATCGTGATGCCCATGCTGCGGGCGGTACCTTCAACCATGCGCATAGCCGCTTCAACGGATGCTGCGTTCAGGTCAGGCATTTTTTGCTCCGCGATTTGACGAACGGTGTCGCGCTTCACGGTAGCCACTTTTTTCTTGTTCGGTTCGCCGGAACCCTTCTCGATCTTCGCTGCAACGCGAAGCAGAACGGCTGCCGGAGGAGTTTTGGTGATGAAAGTAAAAGAACGGTCTTCAAACACCGAAATTTCAACCGGAATGATCAAACCTGCTTGATCGGCAGTACGTGCGTTAAATTCCTTACAGAATGCCATGATGTTGACACCCGCTTGACCCAACGCCGGACCTACCGGAGGTGCAGGGTTCGCTTTACCCGCAGGAATTTGCAGTTTTACCACTTTGATAACTTTTTTCGCCATGTAAAACACCTCCTTGCCCTAATAGTGGTAGACGGAACTTAGTTCCTCCCACTTTGAAACCATAAGAAACCTTTAGAAGTAGTTCAAAAAAACATCTTTTGAACACCTAATTATATCTTCTCCACCTGAGTATAATCCAGCTCAAGCGGGGTTTCTCTGCCAAACATGTTGACGTGAACCTTTACCTTGCTCTTGTCTGTCAAAATCTCTTCAATCGAGCCGACAAAATTAGCAAACGGGCCAACTTTGATGCGTACGGATTCCTTGAGTTCGAACTCGATCACCGGCTTCGGCTCTTCCATGCCCATATGATGCAGGATCTGCTCCACTTCTTCAGGAAGCAGCGGAGTAGGTTTGGAACCGGAACCCGTGGAGCCGACAAAACCCGTGACTCCCGGCGTATTGCGGACAACGTACCAGGAATCGTCGGTTTGGATCATTTCCACCAAGACATATCCCGGGTAAACTTTGCGCATGACGGTTTTCTTCTTGCCGTCTTTGTTTACCACTTCTTCTTCCATCGGAACAAGTACGCGGAATATCTTGTCTTCCATGCCCATGGACTCAACGCGCTTCTCCAAATTGGCTTTGACTTTGTTCTCATACCCGGAATAGGTATGAACGACATACCATCTTTTTTCCATATCAAGCCACCTAGGGACCCTTCTTAAATTATCGCTTCGATCACAGCAGAAATGCCGATATCCAGAACCCAAAAATAAATCGCCACAACGACAATTGTACCGAGCACAATCAGCGTATAATTAGTCAGCTCTTTACGATTAGGCCAGCGAACCTTTTTAAGCTCAGCCCAGCTCTCCGAGAAAAAAGAAAAAAACGACTTGAAACTGCGTTTCATGCGCGACTACACCTCCAAAGGCTATCTGGTTTCGCGATGAAGAACTTGCTCGTTGCAAAACTTACAATATTTCTTCATCTCCATGCGGTCGGGGTGGTTACGCTTGTTTTTCGTTGTCGTGTAGTTTCTTTGTTTACAGTTCGTACAAGCCATCGTAATTATTACCCGCATGATGTGCACCTCCCGAAGACATTCTTATGAGCGTCTCTTTATTGACCTAAAATTCGGCATTCAAAAAAACGCAAGCACAAATTTAGGCCTACCTAAAACACTTTATCACATGGCTATAGTCGTGTCAACGAGACAACAAGCCAACCCCTACGAATATTTATAGTATTGGTCACGATTTTGGAAGATAAACCCTGTACGGTTAAATCGGTCTTTCTCTTCCAGGCGCAACGCCAATAGAGTAGAACCGCTTAATTACGGTATTTCGATCCGCTCCCGGCAAAGGGCAGGATCTGCGAACGGACGGGCTTTTCCAAAAAAAGGGCTCCCGCTGCTACAGACAGGCGCCCTTCTCTATTCTTTCCTATATGAAAATAATTAGTTCCCGTTTTCAAATAGTTCCGTCGCGAACTTCCAAATATCGTTCCAGCTTACGCTTGACGCGCTGCAATGCGTTGTCGATCGATTTGACGTGACGGTTCAGATCCACGGCGATCTCCTGGTAAGAACGTCCGTCTAGGTACAGCATCAGCACCTTCCGCTCCAAGTCGCTGAGAATTTCGGACATTTTGTCCTCCAGTCCGCTGAACTCTTCCTGGTTAATGATCAGCTCCTCCGGATCGCTCACCTGAGAACCGCAAATCACGTCAAGCAAAGTGCGGTCGGATTCCTCGTCATAGATCGGCTTGTCCAAGGAGACATAGGAATTTAGCGGGATATGCTTCTGCCGGGTCGCCGTCTTGATCGCCGTAATAATCTGCCTCGTAATGCACAGTTCGGCGAACGCTTTGAACGAAGCCAGCTTATCGCCCCGAAAGTCCCGGATCGATTTGTAAAGTCCGATCATGCCTTCCTGAATGATGTCCTCGCGATCGGCCCCGATCAGAAAATAAGACCTGGCTTTGGCGCGCACGAAACTCCGGTACTTGTTGATCAAGTACTCGAGCGCGTCGCTGTCGCCTTCGCGGACCGCCTCGACAATGTCTTCGTCATTTTGGATCTCATAGTCAAACCTAACCCATGATTCGAGTTTGACACTCACCACAAATCCCTCCGGCTGCAACGCACGGTACTCCGTCACTCAGTCAAGTAATACGAACAGTATATATGAAGGTCCATAAAAGCGTCAACAGCAAAAGTACCAAAAGATGTAAAGTCGAACTTTGTCAAGGGTATTTGGGAGGAGAATAAAAGAATGCCCTTTTATTCCCTGCGCCATTTTTCAAACAGCTGGCGCATTTCCGGACTCAGCTTGGCATCCAGCGTATTCCGGCTTAAGCTCTCGCTTCGTTCGGCGATTTTGCGCTGGATTTCCTTTTCGCTTTGCTCCACCTGAGTCAACAATTCCCGGGCCGAAATGCGCAGTGCGCCCTGACCGAAAATCACATGCTGCTCCACCATGTCGCTTGTCGCGACATAAATTTGCCGCCGCCGGTGACTGAATTCGCCGACCAGCCGCTCGATGCATTCATCGGCCGTTTCCTTCTCCTTCGTAAAGTACATGTCCACTTTATTTTGGGCATAGGATTTGCCGAGTCCGGGCACGCGGTAAGCATCGAATACGACGATCACTTTCCTTCCGGAAAATGCCTGGTAATCGGCGAGCCGCTCAAGCAGCCTGTCGCGGGCTTCCTGCAGATCCCGCTTGGACAGCTCGGAGAGCTCGGGCCACCCGCCGATCATGTTGTAACCGTCAACCAGCAGCACATCGCGCAGATCGCGCATAGCAGCTAACCTTCGGCGCGTCGTCTGCGCAGCACTTCGTACATCATGACTCCCGCGGCCACCGAAGCGTTCAGGGAGTTCAGCCTCCCGTTCATCGGCAGCTTCAGCAGCACGTCGCAGGTTTCGCGAACGAGGCGCCCCATCCCTTTGTTCTCATTACCGATGACGACCGCCACCGGTCCGTTCAGCACGCCGCCGCCTTGATACATATCTTCCCTGGCGTTCACGTCGGTGCCGACGATCCAAATCCCCGCTTGCTTCAGTTGCTCCATCGTTTGCACCAGGTTCGTCACCCGCGCGACGGGAACGTATTCCACCGCCCCGGCCGAGGTTTTCGATACCGTAGCCGTCACGGCGGCCGAACGGCGCTTGGGGATAATGACGCCATGCACGCCTGTGCATTCGGCAGTCCGCAATATGGAACCCAGGTTATGCGGGTCTTCGATTTCGTCGAGAATCAGCAAAAAAGGCGCTTCTCCCCGCTCCCCGGCAGCGGTCAGCAAATCGTCGACCTCCGCGTAGGCATAAGGGGCAACCTGCGCGACCACGCCCTGATGCTGCAGCCCCGGCACCATTTGGTCCAGCTTTCTTTTGTCCACAAACTGGACGACGATACCGCGATTTTTGGCCTCGGCCAAAATCGGCTGGGTGAGGTGTTTTTGGGCTCCCTCGGCCACCCAGATTTTGTTGATCGTGCGGCCGGCATTCAGGGCCTCAAGCAGCGAATGTTTACCGCCGATCCATTCTTGATCCTCCATCGTAATCCTCCCAGGGAGCGCATAAGTCTCCCGTTGTTATGAAAATAAACCTTGTTGTTAAGCGCGCCGTTCGCTTTCCAGATGCGCAAAGCCTTGAGCCACCAGTTGACGAAGCCGGTCGTGGGCGCCTGTATAGTACAGGTAACCGACCAGGCTTTCGAAGGCGGTGGCATGCCGGTATTCCAGCACGTCGGCGTTTTTCGGAGTCGTCCCCGACTTGGCGTTGCGGCCCTGGCGAACGATTGTCTTTTCGTCCTCGGTCAGCTGCGGCTCCAGCAAGGCGAGCAGCTGCGCCTGCGCTTTGGCCGAGACGTACTTCGTCGACTCCCGGTGCAGATGATGCGGCCGCAGGTTGGCGCGGGACATCACATGCTGGCGGACGGCGACCTCGAAGACGGCGTCCCCGATGTAGGCAAGCGCCAGCGGCGGCAGCAGGCGCGCCGGTTTGGACGGCGCGTCGGGGAACCACAAGGGCGCCGCGGGGGAAGCGCCACTGGCGGCTGAAACAGCTGCGGCTGGAGCTCCGGCGGAGGTACCCGCTGCGGTGCCGGCTGGAGCTCCGGCGGAGGCGGTGCCTGCGCGGCCGGAAGCCTCCGTGCCGGCACCCGCACTGCCAGCCGCAGCCGCCTCGCCGGCCGGGCGGTCCTTGTCCGTTTGGCCCGGCCCCGTCATTTGCGGCGCCATCTCATGCCCTGCGGCGTATCTTCGAGCAAGATGCCCTGCGCAACCAAGAGGTCGCGGATTTCGTCCGCACGCGCCCAGTTTTTAGCCTTCCGCGCTTCCGCCCGCTCCGCGATGAGGGCCTCGATGTCGGCATCCAGCAGCTCAGCTTCCGCCGGCGCCGGCGCGATCCGCAGCACGCCGTTCATCTCGTCGAACAGCCGCACCGCCGCTTCCAGATCGGCCCGCCCGACTTCCGGCTGCTGCAGCAAGGCATTGACTTCGCTGACCCACTCGAACACAGCCGTGATCGCATCCGGCGTATTGAAGTCATCCTGCATTTTCGCATGGAAGGCGCCTCGGATCTGCTCCAGCTTGCTTTCCCAATCCGGCGTCACCGCATCGCCGCCGCCTTCCGCCGCCGCTTGCAGGCGATGGCGGAGATTGTTCGCCGCGTTGCTGATCCGTTCCACGCTGCGCTCCGCCTGAACCATCGTCTCTTCGGTAAAGTTCAGCGGGTTGCGGTAATGAGCCGACAGCATAAAATAACGGAACGCCTCAGGCTTGTATTTCTCGCGCAAATCTTTGACGAGAACCCCGTTGCCGAGCGATTTCGACATTTTTTCGCCGCCGATATTAATATAACCGTTATGCATCCAATAATTTGCCAGCGGTTCGCCGGTAGCCGCTTCCGACTGGGCGACCTCGCATTCATGGTGCGGAAATTGCAAATCCTGGCCCCCGCCGTGAATGTCCAGCGTATCGCCAAGCAGAAGCCGGGACATCGCCGAGCATTCGATATGCCAGCCCGGACGCCCTTCGCCCCATGGACTGCTCCAAAAGATTTCGCCCGGTTTGGCCGCTTTCCACAGCACGAAATCCTCCGGCTGTTCCTTGCGTTCATCCACGTCGATCCGAATCCCGAATTGCAGTTCGTCGAGGTTCTGGCCGGACAGTTTGCCGTATTCCGGGAATTTGCGGGTGCGGAAGAACACGTCCCCGCCATTTTCGTAAGCAAAACCTTTCTGTTCCAGATCCCGGATGAAGCCGATGATCACGTCCATATTCTCCGTCACCCGCGGATTCGCCGTGGCCCGCCGAATGCCAAGCCCTTCCAAATCTTCGTAATAGGCCTGGATGAACATCTCGGCCACTTCGGGAACCGTCTTGCCCATCTCCTCGGCTTTGCGGATCAGCTTGTCGTCCACATCGGTGAAGTTGACGACATAGTTCACATCGTAATTCTGGTTTTCCAAATAGCTGCGAACGACGTCAAAAAAAATCATCGGCCGCGCGTTCCCAATATGGATATAACCATAAACGGTCGGTCCGCAAACATACAATTTCACTTTGCCCGGGGTGATGCTGACAAACTCTTCTTTTTTCCGGGTTAACGTATTAAATATCTGCAGTGCCATATTCACTTTCCTTTCGACTGAAGGTTATTCGACAAAATCTTACTCGGCACGGAGCGTGTGAGACGCCCCGATCGGCGGTGCCCTTGCGGCTCGGCCTGCGCTTCACACGGCGTTTAAAGCTCCGTAGGCTGCTCTTCGCGCACCCGCTTCTTCAAATCGCGCACCTCGGCCCGCAGCGATTCGATTTCCCGCTGCATTTCCCGCATCGCATCAACCACCGGGTCGGGCAACTGATGGCTGAGGCGGTCGAGCCGTTTGCCGTCCAGGCGGACTACCTTCCCCGGGATGCCCACAACGGTGCTGCCGGGAGGAATCTCCTTCAGGACGACGGAGTTCGCGCCGATGTTCACTTGATCTCCGATTTTAAACGAGCCGAGGACTTTCGCGCCCGACCCGATAACGACGTTATTGCCGATCGTTGGATGGCGTTTGCCTTTTTCTTTGCCGCTTCCGCCCAAGGTGACTCCCTGATAGATAACCACATCGTCCCCGATTTCGCAAGTTTCCCCGATGACGACGCCCATGCCATGGTCGATAAACAACCGGTTGCCGATCCGGGCTCCCGGATGGATTTCAATGCCGGTGAAAAACCGGCTGACCTGCGAGATGATGCGCGCAACCGTAAACCAGCGGCGGCGGTAGAAGCTGTGGGCGATCCGGTGGCTCCAAATCGCATGCAGGCCGGAATACGTAAAAATCACTTCAAACCAGCCTCTTGCCGCCGGGTCGTTATCAAACACCGCCTGGATATCGGATCTGATTCTTTTGAACATAGCTTCCCCCCACCTTCTCTTTGCTATGGCGATCATCCACAATTGGTGCCTCGAGCGCGAGAGCCGATTGGAAAAATTCCAATAGATTTACGGAAATCGAACGCAATCGGGGACTCTGATTGGAAAATATCCAATAGATTTTGCGCAAACCGCCCATTTTGCGATCTAACAAGTCTGATCTATTGGAAATATCCAATCATGCGGCCGTATTTGCCACTAAATTTCCATTTCTATTGGATATTTCCAATGAGAACCGCCGCACAGGACAAGAAAAAGCGCCCCTGCAGCTTTTCGCTGCAGAGGCGCTTTACGCGCGGTTCCACTCTGCTTCGGATGGGGCGGCCGTGAATCTTCCGCCAGCCTGCGGGCGCGTAAACGCCACTAGGCCGCCTCTACAGGCGCCAGCTGCGGTCCGTTCGTCCGCCAACGTTTCGCCCAAGCGAAGCTGATCTTCGCACGGCGCGACCGCCGTAAAACTGCCAAGCAGTGCGGCGAACCCATCCCTCTTCGTCGTCCTTAACGCGGACGAAACGGCGGTAGCTACCTCGCCTGGTTCAGGCGTGCTCGCATCCGCAGCTCCCGGGTGCATTTCGGCCGGGCGTATCCGGATAACTTCCAGCCTGGATTCTTCTGTGCGCGGTCCGCATGAAGGGTCCCGGTTATCCTCTCTGGTGAATACGGCTTCCAAGCGTACTTCTCCCGATCTATGCCGGTGGTAATTAAGACGGCCGCCAAACTCCTCTTTCGTTGCTCGGCCCGCCTTAAATGATGTTGTATGTCTGCCTTTATATTACCTAAAGGCTCATGAACTGACAAGATTGAAAACGCCGGGCTGCCTGCACAAACGTACAGCACGCCCCACCGGGAGAAACACCCGCAGGGCAGGTTACAGGCTGGCGATCCGCGCCTTAAGACGATCTAAGACCTTCGATTTGCCCAGCAAGAAAATCGTCTGGTTCAAGTCACGACCGTGCATTTGTCCGGTTAACGCCACGCGGATTGGCATAAACAAGCCTTTTCCTTTGCTGCCCGTTTCTTTCTGCACCTCTTTGATCGCGGCGGCAATATTTTCTACGGTGTATTCGTTCAGCCCTTCCACTTTGGCGAGGAAGGCGCTCAGCACGGCCGGCACCTGCGGTTCCGCCAGTACGGCGGCCGCTTCTTCCTCAAGCTCCAGATCGCTGCGGAAAAACAGATCCGACAACGCCACGATATCAGAAGCTGCCGTCATTTGCTCCTGGTACAACGCGACCAGCGCTTGGGCCCAAGCCTCCAGCTCCGGCGTCAGTTCCTCCGGCAGCCGGCCCGCCTTTTGCAGATGCGGAATAGCCAGGCGGGCGATCCGGTCGGGATCGGCGTTTTTAATGTAGTGGTTGTTGAGGTGAGCCAGCTTATTCGTGTCGAAAACCGCCGGGCTGCGGGACAAACGGCCTGCATCGAAGATCGAAATAAGCTCGTCCTTCGTGAAGAACTCCTCTTCCCCTTCCGGCGACCAGCCCAGCAGGGCGATAAAGTTAAACAGCGCCTCCGGCAAATAGCCAAGCTGATCGTACTGCTCGATAAATTGAATGACCGATTCGTCGCGTTTGCTCAGCTTTTTGTGGTTCTCTCCGACGATCAGCGTCATATGGCCGAACACCGGCGGCTCCCAGCCGAAAGCATCGTAAATCATCAGCTGGCGCGGTGTGTTGGATACGTGATCCTCCCCGCGCAGCACATGGCTGATCTTCATCAGATGGTCGTCCAGCACAACGGCAAAATTGTAGGTCGGAATGCCGTCTTTTTTTACAATGACGAAATCCCCGCTGATGTCCGACTCGAACGAAATCGTGCCTTTGACCAAATCGTCAAACGCGAAGGTGCGCCCTTCCGGGACGCGGAAACGAATGCTGTAAGGCCGTCCTTCCGCATCATAGGAGGCGATCTGCTCCGGCGTCAGGTGACGGCATTTTCCGGAATAACGCGGCGTTTCACCACGCGCCATTTGCTCTTCGCGCTCCTTTTCCAGTTCCTCTTCCGTACAATAACAGCGGTAAGCCAGTCCCCGGTCAAGCAGATCCTGCACATGCGGGCGGTACAGATCAAGCCGCTCCGTCTGCCGGTAAGGTCCGTATTCCCCGCCGGCGTCGACGCTTTCGTCCCAATCCATGCCAAGCCATTTCAGGTAGGTCAGCTGGTTTTCCTCACCGCCGGCCACATTGCGCTTCACGTCGGTATCTTCGATCCGAATAATGAACTTCCCGCCGTGGTGTCTGGCAAACAAATAATTAAACAACGCCGTTCTGGCGTTTCCGATATGTAAATGACCCGTCGGACTCGGCGCATAACGCACGCGAACCTCTGTCATCACAATCCCCTCCCTAATAAATACACGATGTATACGATTATAAACAGTCCCACTCAAAAACTCTATATGAAACTCAATAATCTTATAATGATGCCCCGTCGGAGACAAGAGAAACGATGCATTGGGCCGCGATCCCTTCACCCCGCCCGGTAAAGCCGAGCTGTTCCGTCGTCGTGGCCTTCACGTTGACCCGCTGCGGGTCGGCCCCGACCGCCCGGGCGATAATTTCCACCATTTGCGGAATATAAGGCGCCATTTTAGGCTTCTGCGCAATGATGGTGGCGTCCAGATTTCCCAGCCGGTACCCTTTCCCCACGGCCATTTCCCAGACGCGTTCGAGCAGCTTTACGCTGTCCGCATCCTTAAAGGCCGGGTCAGTGTCCGGGAAATGGCGTCCGATATCCCCAAGCCCCAGCGCCCCCAAAATCGCGTCGCTTACCGCATGCAGCAGTACGTCGGCGTCCGAATGTCCAAGCAGTCCTTTTTCATAAGGAATCGTCACCCCGCCGATAATGCACGGCCTGCCCTCCACGAGCTGATGCACGTCAAAACCTTGTCCCACGATAAACATGTATAAATCCCTCTCCCTGCGAAGTTGTAAGAAACACGTCTGTCGACGCATTAGCGCGCTGCTGTAAACCTGACAAGATGCGTTTCTAGCGACAAAACTTTCTAACGGTTGCCATAGCCGCTATTTCTGCCAAAAACGTTGATTTCAAACTTTAACGGATGCTATGACGCTTATTTCGCTTAAACCTGGATTTTTTGCCCAAATTAAGGCAAATAACGGCGCTGGCAACCGTTAGAATATAAAAATGGTCTTTTTTCGCAAAATAGCGGCTGCTGCAACTGTTAGATTTCCGGCGCTTCCGGTACCTCCGGCCCCACATCGAAAACATGCACTACTGCGGGAAATCCCGAAAGTATTGTGACTACAAGTCTATTGCCCCTTGCCCTTGCCCTTCCGGACGCTTCTTCCTGCGGATAAACTCCGCATAGTCCAGATCTTCCGGCGTCGTAATCTTAATATTGCTGTACGCGCCTTCGACCAGCTTGACCGGCATGCCTAGCCGCTCTACCAGCATCGAATCATCCGTGCCCGTAAAACCCTCCCGCTCGGCTCGTTCATGCGCGGCCAGCAGATCGTCCCGCCAAAAAGCCTGCGGCGTCTGAATCGCCCATAACGTGCGGCGGTCCAGCGTCGACGCGACCCAACCCCGGCCATCGGCCTGCTTGATCGTATCCTTCACCGGCACGGCCAGCACGGATGCACCATGCTCCACGGCCGCCGCGCAGCAGGCGCTGATTTGTTCCGGCGTAACAAAAGGGCGGACGCCGTCATGCACCAGCACCCAGGGCGCGCTGATCTGCAGCAGCCCCTGGTATACCGATTGCTGACGCTCGGCGCCGCCCGGAATCACTTGCACTTGTTTGGTCATGCCGAATTCGGCAATCCAGGACCGGCAGCGGTCCACATCCTGCCCGCCGGTGACGAGCACCATTTCGGCGACCTCGGGATGGCGGTCGAACGCCTCAAGCGTATGGATGAAAATCGGCTTGTCCTCAAGCAGCAAATACTGCTTGCTTTCCCGCGTTCCCATCCGGCTCCCCCGTCCCGCCGCCACCACAACCGCTCCGAAACTGCCTTTTTGCTCAGCCGCCATCGTTATCTGCCTCACCTTAGCCCAGAATTAAACGCGGGGGCACCCCCAGCGCTTTTATTCCCATCATACCGAATTACTGGGCTTTTTCCAACAGTTTTGGCTTGGCAAAAATCATTCGTCCCGCCGAAGTCTGCAGCACGCTGGTCACCAGAACCTCCGTAATCATCCCGATGTAATCGCGTCCGCCTTCAACAACGATCATCGTGCCATCGTCCAAATAAGCCACGCCCTGTCCATGCTCCTTGCCGTCCTTGATGACTTGTACCATAATTTCCTCGCCCGGCAGCACGACCGGTTTCACGGCATTGGCAAGATCGTTGATATTCAGCACCGATACACCCTGCAGCTCGCATACCTTGTTAAGGTTAAAATCGTTGGTGACGACTTTCCCCTGCAGCACCTTGGCCAATTTGACCAGCTTGCTGTCAACCTCGGAGATCTCTTCAAAATCCCCTTCATAAATCATGACTTTAACGTCCAGCTCTTTTTGGATTTTGTTCAAAATGTCGAGCCCGCGGCGCCCCCGGTTGCGTTTGAGCAAATCCGAAGAGTCAGCGATATGCTGCAGCTCCTCCAGCACAAATTCGGGAATCACGATGGTGCCCTCAATGAACCCGGTTTTGCAAATATCCGCGATTCTCCCGTCGATAATCACACTCGTATCCAAAATTTTATGTTCCTTAGACCCGCGTTCATCCTCGGGGACGGTGCCCCCCCATTTTCCCGATTTCCAGAATGATGACAATTCTTCCTTTTTGGCAAGACCTACGTAAAGCCCCATGTACCCAAACAATGCCGATACGGCGAACCGGGCGAAGCTCTCCAGAGATCCAAGCCAGGTCGCAAGCGGATAGACCATTAAAGAAAGAAGAAGTCCCGCAGTCAATCCGGTCGCACCGGCAGCCATGTCATTCATCGGAATCCGGGTCAACGCGGCGATCCACGATTTAATCCTCGCGGATACAACATTTGCAGCCAGCGAAAACAGGAACAAGAACAGCACAGCTCCAGCCGCCGCCATAATCAGGCTCACCACAAGCGGACTCATTCCGTCGAACCAGGAACGAATCGGCTCCGGCATTACACCCAGCAATCCGCCCTCGGTGTACCCGAACCAAGCGCCGCCCAAGCCAGCTGCGATTCGTAAGTATTTTTTCAGCACGTCTCTCTTCACCTCCTGAATAACTATCTTCATCATCCAGTATGATCCAAATTTTGGAGACGTAATCGGTTGGGGATAACTTTTTTTGGAAAACGAAAACAGCCGGTATGAAGGAGAAAGCCCATCACTATGGGATTTCTGGTTGATAAGTGAGGAAAATGTGGCATATAATGAATTCAATTCATAAATATTGAGGTGGATGGAAAATGAGCGCACCAAGCCTTCAGTCTTTTCAAGAACAAGTTTCCGATCTGTTGCTCCGTCACCGCAGTTTGCTGGATGTTTTGTCAAAAATGGGACAAACCAACGCCGCCGCCGTACGTTCCGTGACCAAGTCCGTTACCGAATGCGGCTGCATCGAGCTGCATGCCACCAAGCAGGATTTCGAGCCGGGCATGGATTTGCAGCAAGCGAAAGAGACGATTGCCAAGCATGTCCATGGCGAGTTATGCGAAAACTGCAAGGAATCCATCATCAATGAGCTCGGACGCAACCTTTTCTATATGTCCGCCCTGTGCAATTTACTCGGGATTCAAATGGACGAGATCATCGAGCGGGAATCCCAGAAATGCGCCACGTTGGGACTTTTTAATTTATCGTAAGGGATTGCTGGCGAAACTGAGGCACTTAACGATCCACGAAATGTAAAAGTGCAGGCCATTTTCGCCTAAGCACCCCGGAATCGGCTCATCAAATGCAAATGTGCAGTTCATTTCCGGTTAAAAATCACTTTTTTATCAAATTACCGATAATCAGATGTACTTTTGCATTTCAATCGACCAAAAACGGAGATTTACGATAAATGAACTGTACTTTTGCATTTGGTAAAAGAGTCGGTTTCTCATGCTATAAAATCAACCGCAGCAGCGCTTATCATACTTATACTTAAAAAGGCACCGATCCTTCCGCCCGGCGGAGATCCATGCCTTTTTTCATATTTCAGTGTTTCAGCCGGTATATTTCTTCCGTTTCGTCTGCGTCTCTCCGCTTGCGGCGGAGCACTCAGTCGATATTTTGAAGCTGACCCGGAAAAGGAATTTAAATTTGTCTGTCAATAAATACCTGTTCCTGGAGACGCTTCAGTCCTTCCTTGATCGCCCGCGCCCGGACTTCACCGATGCCGTCCACCTCATCGAGCTCTTCGATGCTGGCCATCATGACGTTTGGCAGCTGATGGAAGCGTTCGACCAAATTATGAATGATCACGTTCGGCAGCCGCGGAATTTTATTCAGTACGCGATACCCGCGCGGGGAAATAAGCTCCTCGGACGTCGCCGCCGTAGCGGGATAACCGAGCAGCTTAGTAATATGATTGTCGTCGAGCAACTCGTCATCGGTCGACCGCTTGAGGCCCAAAATAATTTCGCGAATCGCCTCATCGCTGTCTTCTTTGGCGTAGTCCTTGTACAGCAGCCAGGCTTCCTCCTCCATATTGCTGACGAGTTCCTCCATCTGCATGCTGATCAGGCGCCCCTCCGTCCCCAGCTCGTTAATGAACCGCTTGATCTCCATCTTGATGCGGATCACCATCTCCACCCGCTGGATCACGTTCACCACTTCGGGCAAAGAGACCAGTTCCTCGAATTCGGAGGCGGTCAAATTGGTCAAGGCCTGATTGAGCACCGCCCTGTATTTTTCCAAGGTTTGAATGGCCTGATTCGCTTTGGTCAAAATAACGCCGATTTCCTTAAGCGCGTACCTTATGTTTCCCTGGTACAACGTAATGATGTTGCGGCGCTGGGAGATGGAAACGACCAGCTTGCCGGTCTGTTTGGCCACCCGTTCGGCGGTGCGGTGGCGGATTCCCGTTTCCGCCGACGAAATGGAGGAATCCGGGATTAGCTGCGTGTTCGCGTACAAGATACGCTTTAAATCTTCGCTGAGGATGATCGCCCCATCCATTTTGGCGAGTTCGTAAAGATAGTTCGGCGAGAAATCGCAGTTGATGGAGAAGCCCCCCTCCACGACCTCCATCACTTCCGGGCTGTAGCCGACGACGATCAGTCCCCCGGTTTTGGCCCGAAGCACGTTTTCGAGCCCGTCGCGAAAGGCCGTTCCCGGAGCAACAAGCCTCAGCAATTCATTCATTTTTTCCGTTTGGGTAGTTTCTTTCATCATTCAATGCCCCCTAATCTAACGCAACAGCTAGCGCATCTGCAACGGTATTTACGCCAATCAACTCGATTCCTTGCGGTCCTTTCCATCCTTTCATGCTCTTCTCCGGCAAAATCACCCGTTTAAAGCCCAGCTTGGCCGCTTCCTTGACCCGCTGTTCGGCCCGGGATACCGCTCTTACCTCACCGGTCAAGCCCACCTCCCCGAAAATGACGTCGTACGGCTTGGTCGGTATATCGCGGAAACTGGACGCCACGCTGACGGCGATCGCCAGGTCCACCGCCGGTTCATCCAGCTTGGCGCCGCCGGCCAGATTGACGTAAGCATCCTGATTTTGCAGGAACATGCCCATTCTTTTTTCGAGCACGGCGAGGATCAGGTTCATGCGCTGATGATCCACACCGGTCGCCATCCTGCGCGGGGAGGGAAAATGCGTGGCCGCGATCAAAGCCTGCAGCTCCACCAGCATCGGGCGCGTCCCCTCCATGCTGGCCACGACCGTGGAGCCGGCCACCCCAAGCGGGCGTTCCGATAGGAACAGTTCCGACGGGTTGGAGACCTCGGCCAGGCCGGATTCGTTCATCTCGAAAATGCCGATTTCGTTGGTCGAGCCAAAGCGGTTTTTAACCGCCCGCAGCAGGCGGTAAGAGTGATGCCGTTCCCCTTCAAAATAAAGCACGCAGTCGACCATATGCTCTAGCAGTCTCGGGCCGGCGATCGCGCCTTCCTTGGTTACATGGCCAACCAGCACGGTGGCGATTCCCTGCCCTTTAGCGATGCGCATGAACCGGGCCGTACATTCCCGCACCTGCGATACGCTGCCTGGCGCGCTGGTCACTTCCGGCAGATATACCGTCTGAATCGAGTCGATGACGAGAAAATCCGGCGCAACGCTTTCGATCGCCTCTTCAATACCGTCCATGCTGCTTTCGCACAAAACGAACAGTTCGGGAGAAAGCGCCCCGAGACGCTCCGCCCGGAGTTTGGTCTGGCGTACGGATTCCTCCCCCGAGATATACAATACTTTAAGCCCGGAACGGGCCAATTCATTGGACGTTTGCAGCAGCAGCGTCGATTTGCCGATTCCGGGGTCTCCGCCGACAAGCACCAGCGATCCCGGGACAACTCCCCCGCCTAACACACGGTTTAACTCCCCGATTCCGGTTTGAATCCGTGGCTCCTTGCCGCTCTCTATATTTATGATCGAAAGCGGCTTTTCTTTCGCATGAAATAGCCCGGAATTCAGCCCCTGCGTTTTAACGGTCTTCACCGTTTCCTCCACCATCGAATTCCACGCCCCGCACCCCGGGCACTTGCCGTACCATTTGGGCGATTCGTAACCGCATTCGCCGCAAAAAAACTTTGTTTTTACTTTAACCATTTATCTCTC
Organism: Paenibacillus lacisediminis; assembly: GCF_046567315.2. Classification (NCBI taxonomy): domain Bacteria; kingdom Bacillati; phylum Bacillota; class Bacilli; order Caryophanales; family Paenibacillaceae; genus Paenibacillus; species Paenibacillus lacisediminis. The sequence goes on from NZ_JBKIAX020000027.1 coordinate 65,723, forward strand.
CTTCTCATCGACGCAAAATATGACAAATCTTGCAAATCCGCTTCCGCTGATGTATGTTCAAATTTTACCATTCTTTGAGAATTCACGTAAAGTTTTTAAAGCCTTTGCAAAAAAAGAAACTGGATGAAAAAAAGCAGCTCCAAAGCACCGCTTGGAAGCTGCCTTTCATATATTTCATCGGCTTAAGCATGGTTCTTTTTTAGGCCATAAGCAAAAGTCAAGGACTTTTCAGCCTGGATTTACGCATTTTTGACAAAAGTTCCTGTACGCTCTACGGTCAATTCGCCGTTCTGTTCGTCGATCGTCAGCGAGTCGCCTTTCTTGACGTTGCCGGTCAAGAGCTCTTCGGACAGGCGGTCCTCGATATGCTTCTGGATCGCCCGGCGCAGCGGCCGCGCCCCGTAAGCGGGATCGTAGCCCTCTTTGGCCAGGAACGCCTTCGCTTTATCGGTCAGCGTGAAGTCAACGTCATATTCACGCAGCCGCTTGCGCAGCTCGTCGGACATAAGCGAGACGATTTGACCGATATGCTCTTGCTCCAGCGAATGGAACACGATGATCTCGTCGATCCGGTTCAGGAACTCCGGACGGAAGCTCTTCTTCAGTTCTTCCATCACTTTGCCCTTCATGTTGTCGTAATCCGCTCCAGCATCCTGCACCGCCGTGAAACCAAGGCGCGTATTGCGTTTGATCGCTTCGGCGCCTACGTTCGAAGTCAGAATGATCAAAGTGTTGCGGAAGTCGACAACCCGGCCTTTGGAGTCGGTCAAACGGCCGTCTTCCAGCACCTGCAGCAGGATGTTGAACACTTCCGGATGGGCTTTCTCGATCTCATCGAGCAATACGACGGAATACGGTTTGCGGCGTACCTTCTCGGTCAGCTGGCCGCCTTCTTCGTAGCCGACGTATCCCGGAGGCGCCCCGACGAGACGGGCGGTGGAGTGTTTCTCCATGTACTCCGACATATCGATGCGGATGACCGCATTTTCGTCGCCGAACATCGCTTCGGCCAGCGCCCGGGCCAGCTCGGTTTTACCAACGCCTGTCGGACCAAGGAAGATAAACGAACCCATCGGCCGTTTCGGGTCCTTCAGGCCTGCACGAGCCCGGCGGATCGCCCGGCTGACGGCTTTCACCGCTTCATCCTGGCCGATCACCCGTTCATGCAAAATATTCTCCATGTTGAGCAGGCGTTCCGTTTCCTCTTCCTTCAGCTTGTTGACGGGGATTCCCGTCCAACTGGCCACGACCTGGGCAATATCCTCCGGCGTCACTTCGGAATCGGTACGGCCTTGTTTTTCTTTCCATTGGTTTTTCGTCAGCTCCAGCTCTTCGCGAATCTTCTGTTCGGTGTCGCGAAGCGCCGCGGCTTTTTCGAATTCCTGGCTTTGCACAGCCGCGTCCTTCTCCTTGCGGATATCCTCGAGCCGGCTTTCCAACTGCTTCAGATTCGGCGGTACCGTGTAAGTGTTGAGCCTTACTCTGGACCCCGCTTCATCAATCAGGTCAATCGCTTTGTCCGGCAGGAAGCGGTCCTGGATATAGCGGTCGGACAGCTTCACGGCCTGATCGATCGCTTCATCGGTGATTTTCACGCGGTGATGCGCTTCATAGCGGTCGCGCAGCCCGTGCAGGATTTGGATCGCTTCTTCCACCGACGGCTGGTCGACCGTGATCGGCTGGAAGCGCCGTTCCAGCGCAGCGTCTTTTTCGATGTACTTGCGGTACTCGTCGAGCGTCGTCGCCCCGATGCACTGCAGCTCGCCGCGGGCCAGCGCCGGCTTCAGGATGTTCGAAGCGTCGATGGCGCCTTCCGCGCCACCGGCCCCAATCAACGTATGCAATTCGTCGATGAACAGGATAATGTTGCCGGCCTGGCGGATTTCGTCCATAATTTTTTTCAGGCGGTCTTCAAATTCACCCCGGTATTTGGTTCCCGCTACAACGGAGCCCATATCGAGCGTCATCACGCGTTTGTCGCGCAGCGTTTCGGGAATTTCGTTATTGATGATTTTCTGCGCCAAACCTTCGGCGATCGCCGTTTTACCGACCCCCGGCTCCCCGATTAGGACCGGGTTATTTTTCGTCCGGCGGCTAAGCACCTGAATGACCCGTTCAATTTCTTTGCCGCGGCCGATCACCGGATCCAGGTTGCCTTCCTTGGCGGAGGCCGTCAAATCGCGGGCCAAACTGTCCAGAGTCGGCGTGTTGACGTTGGTTGGCGCACCGTGGTGGCTGGAGACGGCTTCGCTGCTGCCGAGCAGCTGCAGCACTTGTTGACGCGCCTTGTTCAGACTGATGCCGAGGTTGTTGAGCACACGCGCGGCGACGCCTTCCCCTTCACGAATCAGTCCAAGCAAAATATGCTCCGTGCCGACGTAAGTATGGCCAAGCTTGCGCGCTTCATCCATCGACAGTTCGATTACCTTTTTGGCGCGCGGCGTATAGGCGATATTGGTTGGCTGCTCTTGTCCGCGGCCGATCAAGGTTTCAACTTCGTCCTGGATTTTCTCCAGACCAAGTCCCAATCCGACCAAAGCCTTGGCGGCAATGCCTTCGCCTTCGCGAATGAGGCCGAGCAGCACATGTTCCGTGCCGATATTGTTATGTCCCAGCCTTACGGCTTCTTCCTGGGCTAAGGCCAGCACTTTCTGAGCGCGTTCCGTAAATCTTCCAAACATCATCTTCTCCTACACCTCCATAGTTAATCTACCCTTTATTTACCCACTCGTTCGCGAATGAGTTTGGCGCGGTACATATCCCGTTCTGCCGGGGACATGCTGCCGCTGAATTTCTTTTGCAAAAAACCGGGCTGCGTGAGCACGTTCAATTCATTCAGCACTTCCGTGGGGACCGAATCGATCAGTCCGAGATCCACGCCGAGCCGAACGTCAGACAGCCGCTGCGCGGCTTCCTTGGAATCGATGATGGCGGCGTGCGACAAAATCCCGTAGGAACGCATCACCCGGTCCATCATCCGAAGCCGAGATTCCCCGATCAGCTTCTCTCTGGCCGTTTTCTCATGCTGAATGATCTGCAGGACAACCCCGTATAAATTTTCTATAATCTCCGCTTCGCTTTGTCCTAGTGTAATCTGATTTGAGATTTGAAACAAGTTCCCCGTCGCTTCGCTGCCTTCGCCGTAGATACCGCGCACCGTCAGTCCCACTTGCGACACCGCCGACAAAATCCGGTTGATCTGCTGCGTCAGCACCAATGCCGGGAGATGCATCATCACCGAGGCCCGCAGGCCGGTGCCGACATTCGTCGGGCAGCTGGTCAAGTAGCCGCGGCGATCGTCAAAGGCGTAGTCGACATGGGCTTCAAAAATATCGTCGATCGCCGTCGCCTTTTCCCAAGCCTCCTGCACCTGGAAGCCCGGATACAAACATTGGATTCGCAAATGGTCCTCTTCGTTCACCATAATGCTGAGACTTTCGTCTTCGCTGATGAATACCGCCCCGTTTCTCGATTCGTTCGCCAGGTTGGGGCTGATCAGGTGCTTCTCCACCAATACCCGCTTGTCGAGATCGTCGAGGTCCGCAAGCAGGACCGGGTGCAGTTTGCCGTAGGACTTCAATCTTTCGTCAGACAGCACGGTTTGCAGCTGCTCCAGCACCTCTTCCGACTGCTGATTGGTGGACAGCATCGGAAAAGGCTGGTGCTGCAAGTTGCGGGCGATCCGCACCCGGCTGCTGATCACGATATCCGACTGTTTGCCTTCCCGTTTCATCCACTCGCTTAGCGGCTGTTCAGTAAAACGGAGTTTTGACACCCTGCATCCCTCCTACTCTGCGGAAATGTTCTTCTCAAGCTCGCGAATCTGGTCCCGGAGCGCTGCGGCTTCCTCGAATTCTTCCTGCAGAATCCGGTACTGCAGCTCGCGGCGAAGATCGTCGAGCTTGCGTTTTACTTGAATTTGCCCGCCGGTCCGTTTCGGCACCTTCCCGACATGGACCGTATTGCCGTGCACTCTTTTGAAGAGCGGATCCAGTCGGTCATTGAAATATTTGTAGCAAGAGCTGCAGCCAAAACGGCCGATTTTGCTGAACTGGGAATAGGTCATGCCGCACTCTTCACAGCGCACGATTTCGGGACTTTTGGTTCCTGAAATCTGGCCTTTGTTTGCCGGGCTCAAATCCAGGAAACCCGACAGCAGATTATGGATCGAAAAACCGCCCGAGGTTCCCGGGAGCATCTCCCCTTTTTCGCGAGCACAGGCTTCACAAATGTGAAACTCCGTTTTTTCCCCGTTCACAATTTTAGTGAAATGCAGGGTTGCCGGGCGCTTGCCGCATTCTTGACATTGCATAGGTGTCCCTCCTTTATGGGATAGACTGCTTAAAGAGGTGGTTCAAAAAGTCCGCTTTTGATCACGAAGTGAATTCAAGTAGTAACTCGCATCGAATCTTGAATTCAGCCGGGCCCTCCGGTGCTCACGTACCCAAAACGTACGCTCCGCTCCTCGGTCCCTGGCTTCATCCAACCTTCTCGGTGCTGAAAACCGAACTTTTTGAACATGCACTTAAACCTAACACTGCCCCTAACTCAACAAAGCAATCAGCATCGCTTTCATTAGCTTTGCCCGAATCTGGTCGCGGTACGGCAGTTTAATCGCCAGGACGTCACGGGAAATGGCGGAACGCATCAGCGCCGCTTCCCGGCGGCTTAAAAACCGGGCTTCTTCCAGTTGATAAATGAGCCCTTCGGCCGCGTTCTGCCCGATCTCGTCCCCGATCGTGTGTTGCAGGTGGGTGTGCAGCGAAGTCGGACCCGGCAGCTCAATCCGCCGAATTCGCACATAACCGCCGCCACCGCGCTTGCTTTCGACCAGGTACCCTTTTTCCAGCGTAAACCGTGTGCTGATCACGTAATTGATCTGCGACGGTACGCAGGAAAACTGGTCGGCAAGATCGTTACGCTGAATTTCTATCGTTCCTTCAGGACTTTCATGCAAAATACTCTTGAGATATTTTTCAATGATATCTGAGATATTGCGCATTCACTCATCCTCCATTGTTCCAAACGTGAAGCTCCCAAAAACTCATGCTGTACTGTAATACCAGCTACCAGCAGCATATGATGCCACCTGGCTCCTGTTGACTTTGACTTTCTTTGACTTTATTCACATTATACCATATTTTGATGATTTGCCAAGGGGGCTTCCCCAATCAATTTCAGTGTGATCGACCAGGGGCGAAAATATTCGTGCTGCGGGAAGTATCAAAACAGCAAAAAGCACGATTTAAGGCCTCGCAGCCTTACAATCGCGCTTTTTCGACATTTTAGCGACACGAGGTCTCCCCCTTCGCCCCCCTGTCCCCCTGTAACCAGCCTAACGGACTCCAGCGACCCTTATCCCCCCATTTCCCGGGTATTTCCCATTCTAACGGACTCAGACGACGCTATTGGGCCAAAAATACGGACTTTGACGCCAATTTGAGTGAAATAAGGCC
>NZ_JBKIAX020000028.1:0-68813 GCF_046567315.2 Paenibacillus lacisediminis
CGGCACCAGGCGGACTTTGACCTGCTCCGGCTCTCCCGACTCCGTGACCGTGCAGCCCGCTACGACCGCCGAGGCATACGGATGCGAAAGCTGACACCGGGACGGGTTACGCCCATACAGATCGCTGTTCACCTTCACGTCTCCGCTGAGCAGCTCCTGGGCATCGAACTCTCCGACGGCATGGCGTATTTTGTGCAGCATCAACCAGGCGGTTTTGTAGGTGACTCGGATCACCTGGCTCAGCCGCATCGCCGAGATGCCGCCCTCAAGCAGGAACAAATCCAGGGCCTCGAACCACTTGAGCAGGGGCAGATGCGTTCGTTCAAAAATCGTACCGACTAAGGCCGACGTTTGATGCTTGCACTTTCCGCACTCGAACAAGGGGATATGCCGGGAGGTCAAACGACTGCACCGGGTGTGAGCGCAGCGCGGACAGACGAAGCCGTTTGGCCACTTCATCGCGACCAGCGCCTCCATGCAGGCCTGCTCGCTGTTAAAACGGTTGCTGAATGATTGAAGTTCCGTTCCCGCATTGACCTTCATGTTCGCTCGCCCCCGAATCAATACATTTACGAACGTGCGTTCGATTTACTTTATTATATCAAACGTACGTTCTCTTTTCAAGCTGGAAATCCCACCTGAATCTCCCCATTTTTTCCTCATCTCTGTTTCCTCTCTCTTTTTTGGAACCCTTGCCTAGCCCCCACCTCCTGTTCCCTGAAAGAGAGGGATAATCGTGCAAAGGCGCAGAAGGCAGGAACACCAAGACACGAACCTGACACGGCCCTTTTAGACAGCCCCCCTAAAATGGCGTCGATTTGTGGCACTGCTAGAAACGGCTACGGCGCGCCACTAAATCATTAAAATAGCGCCCTTTTTTCCTTTATGTTGTCACCCGAGATCTTCAATAGACTAATTTGCCGTTTTCTCAAGTCTTCACTTGCCATCATGTTAACGTTATTTCCAGATTCGTCTACTAGTAGTTGACGACACATACGATAAGCTCTCCGAATTAGTGATGATTGCAAAAAAGTTCCCCAGCACGAACTCTTCACTACTACGCCGCTTTATTCCCTGCCATACTCCGGCTGCGGTTTGACCGCTTGATGCAGGGCGGTGTCCAGCTCTTGCGTATATGCATCGCGTTGTTCCGGGGTCCAGCCGAGGGCGGAGGACATAAATTCAATCACAGGCTGCTTCCATTCGCGCACCCACCGGATGTTGAAGAACAGCGCGCCCGTGCGGCGAATGAAGAAGTCCACCGGCTTGACGGTCATTTCTTCGTCTATGGCATACAGGAGCGGGACGAGCACTTCCGGCGGCAGTCCGCTTTGTTCCGCTGCTTCCGGCCGGCGCTCCGCGAGTTCGAAGATCCGGTCGACGTTGGAGCCGTACAGACGCGCCCAGCGATCGGCGAGCGCGGCATCCAAACCGCGGCGAACGCCTTCCTCGCTTTTTTGCCAAACAAACTGTGGAAATGCGTTGGAGCCGCCTACATGACCGCCGGAGATCGGCATGTTTTTCGTTTTCGCCGCTACGAACGCCACTCCTTCCTCCTGGCTTAATAGCCGCATGACCAGATCGACGATCGTTTCGGCCATTTTGCGGTATCCGGTAAGCTTGCCGCCCGCAATCGTAATCAATCCCGACGGAGATTGCCAGATTTCATCCCGGCGGGAAATTTCGGAGGCGTTTTTCCCCTCCTCATAAATGAGCGGCCGCACGCCAGCCCAACTGGATTCGATGTCCGCCTCGGCAACCCGAATCGTCGGAAACATGTAGCGAATCGCCGCCATAATATAATCACGGTCTTCCTTTGTCATGACCGGCTGAACAGGGTCGGCCTTGTAGAACGTATCCGTCGTGCCCACATACGTCTTGCCGTCGCGCGGGATGGCGAAGACCATCCGGCTGTCCGGTGTATCGAAGTAAATCGCTTGCTTCAAGGGAAACTTCGACTGATCGATGACCAGATGGACCCCTTTGGACAATTGGAGGTGTTTCCCGGTCTTGGACCCGTCTTTGTCGCGAAGCTCGTCGACCCATGGGCCCGCGGCGTTGATGATTTTCTTTGCCCGGAACTCATACGCCGAGCCGTCCAATTGATCGACCGCGCGCACGCCGGCGACCTTGTTGTTTTCATATAAAAAAGATTCGACTTTCATGTAATTCATGGCCTTTGCACCGTAGCGAACGGCTTCTTTCATGACTTCAATCGTCAAGCGGGCGTCATCCGTCCGGTATTCCACATAATAACCACCGCCCAGCAGCCCCTCCTGTTTCAGCAGCGGCTCGCGAGCCAGCGTCTCCTGCCGCGGCAGCATCCGGCGCCGTTCACTGCGCTTGACTCCGGCCAGGAAGTCGTAAACGCGCAGGCCGATGCCCGTGCTGAATTTGCCGAACGTGCCGCCGCGATGCAGGGGGAGCAGCATCCATTCCGGCGTTGTCACATGCGGGCCGTTCTCGTAAACGATGGCGCGTTCTTTGCCGACCTCGGACACCGTTTTGATATCAAATTGCTTCAGGTAGCGAAGCCCGCCATGCACCAGCTTGGTTGAGCGGCTGGAGGTGCCTGCGGCAAAGTCCTGCATTTCGAACAGCGCCGTATGCAACCCCCGCGTCGTCGCATCCAGGGCGATGCCGGCCCCGGTAATTCCTCCGCCGATCACAATAATATCAAGCGGCTGTTGCCTCATGGCTTCCACCATCGCTTTGCGGTTTGCAGCGGAAAATGTCACTGTCATCCCAATAACCTCCCTCGTCATAAAACGACATAATAGAAGTAAAAAAACCGCAATAACACCTCAGCCCTGGGCAAAAGTGCAATTGCGGTTTCAAGCTTCTCCAACCGAATATAAATATTAACTTATTAAAAATTGTAGCATATTTTCGGCCTTATTTGAATACCTTTGTGGCCTCAATCGCTTTGCCCCAGCCGGCGTACAGTTCATTGCGCCGTGCTTCCGGCATCGTCGGCGTAAAGATGCGGTCGATGCTCCACTGCGCCGCAATCTCATCCCGGCTCTCCCAGTATCCGACAGCCAGACCGGCCAGATAAGCGGCGCCGAGCGCTGTCGTCTCATAGACTTGCGGGCATTCCACCGGCACGCCGAGCATATCGCTCTGGAACTGCATCAGGAAATTGTTCTGCACCGCTCCGCCGTCCACGCGCAGTTTGGTAAGCTCAATCGAAGAGTCGGCCTCCATGGCGCTGAGCACGTCTTTGGACTGGTAAGCGAGCGATTCCAGAGTGGCGCGGATAAAATGTTCTTTGGAAGTGCCGCGCGTCAGGCCGAAGATGGCTCCTTTCACTTCGCTGTCCCAATAGGGTGTCCCCAGTCCGACAAACGCCGGAACGACATACACGCCGTCGGTCGTATCCACTTTGCTTGCGTACAGCTCGCTGTCCTTCGACTCCTTAATCATGCGCAGGCCGTCACGGAGCCATTGGATCGCGGAGCCCGCCACGAAAACGCTGCCCTCGAGCGCGTATTCGACTTTGCCGTCGATGCCCCAGGCGATCGTTGTCAGCAGACCATGCGAAGATTGAACGGGCTGTTCGCCGGTATTCATCAGCATGAAGCATCCGGTGCCATAGGTGTTCTTGGCCATGCCTTCTTTGAAGCAAGCTTGCCCGAACAAGGCGGCCTGCTGGTCGCCGGCGGCGCCGGCAATCGGAACTTCCTCGCCGAAGAAATGGTAATTGACCGTCTTGCCATAAATTTCGGAAGAGGAACGCACTTCGGGCAGCATCTGCTTCGGAATCGTCAGCAGCTCCAACAGCTCATCATCCCATTTTAATTCGTAAATATTGTACATGAGCGTGCGCGAAGCGTTGCTGTAGTCGGTAACGTGCACCTCGCCTCCGGTCAGCTTCCAGATCAGCCACGTATCGATCGTGCCGAACAGCAGCTCGCCGTTCTCCGCTCTCTCCCGGGCTCCCGGAACATGATCCAGAATCCATTTAACCTTTGTACCGGAAAAATAAGAATCGATCAGCAGCCCTGTTTTGGAGCGGAACAATTCGCCATGACCTGCGGCTTGCAGCTCGTCGCAAATGGATTTCGTCTGTCTGGATTGCCACACGATCGCATTGTAGACCGGGCGGCCGGATTCCTTATCCCATACGACCACCGTCTCGCGTTGGTTCGTAATGCCGATGCCGGCGATTTGGCCCGGCTTTACGCCGGATTCGATCAGGCAAGTCGCGATGACGGCGAGCACCGTTCCCCAGATTTCCAGGGCATTATGCTCTACCCAACCCGGCTCGGGGAAAATTTGCGTGAACTCCTTCTGAGCGACGTGGACGATTTGGCCCGCTTTGTTGAATAAAATGGCTCTGGAGCTCGTTGTACCTTGATCAAGCGACAAAATATATTTTTCCATGTGAAGTTCCCCCTTTAATTGCGTGTTCAAAAAGTCAGGTTTTCAGCACCGAGAAGGTTGGATGAAGCAAGGGACTGAGGAGCGTAGCGTACGATTTGGGTACGTGAGCACCGGAAGGCCCGGCTGAATTCAAGATTCGATGTCGATTTCGCTTCTTGACCTGCTTCGTGATCAAAAGATGACTTTTTGAACAACCTCTTTAAAAATTTGAGTATGATCGAGCAGATGATGACGCCTACATTGATACGCTGTATTTGGTGCTTTTGCCGGAGAAAATGTATGCGATACCGATGATGACGACCGCGATGCCCACGACGACCCAAATGGCCGGGTCCGGTTGGCCCAAAAACACGTTTTTGTAAAACAACGCCCCCAGCGCCCCGCCCAGCAGCGGCCCTACGACAGGAATCCAGGCGTACTTCCAGTTAGATCCACCTTTGCCCGCGATCGGCAGCAGCGCATGCGCAATTCTCGGCCCCAAGTCGCGCGCCGGATTGATTGCATACCCGGTCGTTCCGCCCAGCGACAAGCCGATGCTGACGATGAGAAAACCGACGATCAGCGGGTTCAATCCATCCGTAAACTTGTTGGCGCCGATGGCCAAAATCCCGAGCACCAGGATGAACGTCCCGATCATTTCGCTCATCAAGTTGGAGAAAGGATGGTACACGGCCGGACCTGTTGCGAATACGCCCAACTTGGTGCCCGGGTCTTCCGTCGCCTTCCAATGCGGCAAATAATGCAGGTACACGATGACGGCCCCGAGGATAGCCCCGAGCATTTGCGCCGCGATATACAAGGGGACGTCGGTCCAGGGGAAATTCCCGATCAGCGCCAGGCCCAAAGTGAGCGCCGGATTGAGGTGGGCGCCGCTGATCGAACCTACCGCATACGCCGCCATCGCGACCGCCAGCCCCCATCCCATCGCAATGACGATCCAACCCGAATTTGCCGCAAAAGATTTTTTCAGCGATACGCCCGCACATACGCCTCCGCCCAGTGTAATCAGTATCATGGTCCCAATCAACTCTCCCCAAAACGCTGACATGAAAACCCCTCCCAATGATTGTGAATGTTCAGAGAACACAAAAAGACCTACATCAAGTGTGCCCCAAACCACCCATGCTGGAATGAGGGCACGTTCAATGTAGATCTCCAAGTCTCCGTAACATTATTAACTTGATTCAAATTTTATTTAAAATTGTAAACGTTGTCAATCACTTTTTTTCAAATTCCCGCCACAAATTTTTGTTTGAGGTGGTCACCGCTTCGGCGCCCGCTTGCAGAGCCAGTTCTACATCCTCTCTTGAAGTGATGAATCCGCCCGCCAGGATCGGCAGGTTCGTTCTGTCTTTCACCTTGCGGATCACGCTCGGCATGCCGCCGGGCAAAACTTCGATGACATCCGGCTGCGTGTTCTCCAGCAGCTTGCAGCTCTTCTCCAAGGCGCTGTTGTCGATCAAGAAGATGCGCTGTACGGCGACGACGCCTTTTTGCTTCGCCTTTTGAATGACGCTGGACTTGGTGGACAATATCCCGTACGGCCGGTACTCCTGGCAAAGATACTCGGTCGCGTGCCCGTCGCTCTGCAGGCCTTGAATCAGGTCCATGTGCAAAAACAACTTCTTGTTCGCTTGATGCACCATGCCGCAGGCGTGCTTGAGCTGGGCGATATGGACATCCAGCAGCACCAGATACTCATACGATGATGCCACGGCCTTCTCCAAATCTTTCATCTGCCGCGACGCAGGTAAAATTCGCTGTTCAAAGAAATTCATATATCAGGCCCCTTTACATCCCATGATAAGTGCGTTTTTATTCCTATGCAAGCACAGGCCCTTGTTGACCCGACAGTTTTCTAGTGTACATTATTAATAGGACACACGAAGGACACAGGATTGCTCTAGACTGCTGTTTGAGGGCAGTCGGAGGTGAAAGCGTACATGAACGAGCATGCATTTCAAGACGATTAGGAAAGGGCTTTGGGAGGATGGCGGTAATTAAGCATACGGGGTGTGTACGGCGATGAAACGAAGGATTCTGCTAGTCGAAGACGATGCGCTGATGCGTGAATTTATAACGGACTATTTTATAAGAGAGCAGTGGGAAGTATACGAGGCAAGCAATGGAAAGATCGCCCTTAATACGTTTGAGCAGACATCCGTTGACTTGGTAGTCCTGGACATTATGATGCCGGAGCTGGACGGATGGGCGGTATGCAGGAGCATCCGCAAGAAGTCGGACGTACCGATCATTATGATTACGGCCAAGTCCGAAGACGATGATCAAATTATGGGCTACGAGCTCGGCGCCGATGAGTATGTCGTAAAGCCCTTCAGCCCCAGGGTATTGGTCGCCCGAGCGGTCGCGTTAATGAAAAGAACGGAAGGAACCGTAGGGCGCGAAGGGGAATTGCTTGTTTATGGCGATTTAACGGTTAACAGAATTGCGCATACGGTAACGGTGACGGGAACTCCGGTCAACCTGTCTCCGAAAGAATATGACTTGCTGCTTTTTCTTATAAAGCACTATGGCAAGGTGCTGTCGCGGGAGTATATTTTGGATGCGGTATGGGGGTACGATTACTTGGGAGATGTACGAACGGTAGATACCCATATCAAAAAACTGCGAGCCAAGCTCGGAGACGAGGGCCGCTATATTGGCACCGTCATCCGTTCCGGCTATAAGTTCGAGATGGTACCTTGAGAAGGAATAGCGTAGTATATAAGCTTTTTGTTGTCACGTCGCTGTTGATTCTCATTATTTTTTCCCTGGTTATGCTCGCGGAGAGTTTGTATTTCGAACGGTTTTACCGGACGTCCAAAATTGGCGCGCTGGAACGGAACATGAAACAACTCGCGCAGCAAATCAATGAGACGCCATTCAAAGAACAGCGTGCAGCACGGCTGCTCGGCGCTTTTATGAACGATAACGATGCCAGCGCCTTCTTCCTGAACGGGAATTTTGAAAGAAAGGCCGTAAATCCTTATTTCCTGGAGCTGCTGACTTCCGGTGCAACCGTCACGGTGCCCATTACGCCGGAAGGCATGACGTTAGAAGACATTCCGTACGGCATTCAAGTCGGGGACCGAATCGTCGTTGACGGGATTTTCATGGATGAAGAAGACACCATTATGCAGCCTGTATACATTCGGCGGAAAGATGCCGTTTTGGAGGATGGCTTGGTTCGCGTACAAGGGAAAGTAACGGATGTGCTGCTTCCCGAGAACCGGTCGTACAATCCGCTATACCAGGACACCCTGGCGGACGAAGCGCTGAAGGAATGGGCGCCGGATGCGGAGCAAAACAGCGCACTCCTGCAGGAAGGACGCAGCGTCCGCAAGGAATGGAGAGATCAATGGAGCGGTCTCGGCTACGCGGTGATCATTCAGCCGCTACCGGTTGACGGAAGCGGGATCCGGTATTTATTCGTCATGGCTTCCTTGCAGCCGGTTGGAGAAGCCGTGGGCATTCTCCGGCAATATTTCGTTTATGCTGCGCCGGTCATCCTTGTTCTTGTGCTGCTGCTGTCGTTTTTTTATTCGCGAATCATCTCCCGACCGTTAGTTGCGCTAAGCCGCTCGGCAGCTCGTCTTGCCGATCTGGATTTTACCGCGCAGCCGGAAATCCGGGCAAAGGATGAATTCGGGGAGCTGTCCCGCAGTCTGACCGCATTATCCCGTAATCTGGACGCTACGTTAAAGCAGCTGACCACGGCGAACGAGCAGCTGCGGAAGGATATGAACGAGAAGGAGCGTTCCGAACAGCTTCGGAAAGAGCTGATCGCGAATCTCTCCCATGAATTGAAAACGCCGCTAGGTATCGTGAAAGGCTTTGCGGAAGGGCTGCAGGACGGCGTGGCCAGCGACAAGCGGGAACGTTACCTTGCCCTCATCGTCAAGGAAACGGACCGGATGAACGATCTCATCATGGATATGCTGGAACTGTCCAAATACGAAGCCAAGGCCATACGCTTGCATCCAAGGAGCGTAACCCTTCCTCGCCTGATTCAAAAGGCGGCCGATTCGTTTACCCGGCAGTTGGAGAACAAGCATCTCCAAATTAAGCTGGAAGGCTTGACAGGGGAAGAATTTTTCGTAGCGGCAGACCCCCGGCGGCTGGAGCAGGTCGTATTGAATTTGCTGAGCAACGCGATTCGGCATGCCGTGGAGCGCACCGTCATTACAATCGATATCCAGCGGACGGCTGTAGGGACAATAACCGTGGTCCTCGAAAATATCGGAGCGCCGCTGGCTGAGGAGGACTTGGGCCGGATCTGGGATCACTTCTACCGGGCGGAGCGTTCCAGGGATCGCCTTCATGGCGGAACGGGGCTGGGGCTTGCCATCGTCAAGCATATATTGGAGCTCCATAATAGCGAGTATGGGGCAAGAAATACGCATCAGGGCGTCGCGTTTTATTTTACCCTGAAGGAAAACGGAGGATATTATGATGAAGAATAATAACAAACGAATCTATCTTGTACCAGCGCTGTTCGTTCTGCTGCTGATACTTGCGTCCGCATGCGGCAATCAACCGGGCGCCGGGTCGAACCCTAACGCCGCCAACGAGAAGCCCGCGGTATCCGAGTCCGGCACACAAGCCGGTAACGCTGCCCCACAGGCCGAAAACACTGCCCCGCAGGCCGAGAATGCAGCCGGCCCGGAAGAGAAAATATTAATCGTCATCGACCAGATGCCCAAACCGATCGAAGGGAACAGCTTTGATTTCATCGTGAAGCAATTGCCGGAAGGATACATGTTGAAGGACATGAAGTGGGTTTCGGATCAAAACGAGATCACCAATACGTACGAAGAAGCGATCGAACATGGCCAGACCGGGGAGGACGGGTTCTACATTAGCGGCAACGGCCAGTTTTCCGGCTTCTTTTATCCGGATTCGCTGAAGGACGAGAAAGGCCGGGTCATCTTTACATTCGCGAATGATGAGAACAACGAGTTGACCTGGGAAAAAGAGATCACGTTGAAGTAAGGGGGAAAAGCGGCACGAAGGTGAGAATTCCCGCTTTGTAATGAGGACCGGGAGCGTAATATGCACATTATAGAATTTATAAAATATCGGGCATGGTAGAGGGCGATGCGCAGGTAGAGGGTGGAGGAGAAGAGGAATCTGAGGGCTAAGGGACACCAGAGCCGTTATTTGAGGAAAAACGGAGGATTGCAAAATGTAACGAACACGGAAGCCCTTATTTACCTCAAATCGGCTGGGTGAACCGATTTAGAGCGAAATAGGGCCGCCTGTGTCCGTTAGCCTGGGAAATACCCGGGAAATGGGCGGATAAGGTCGCTGGTGTCCGTTAGAGCAGCGTCCACTGGATGTAGACTACCGATTGGAAAGGGCCGAGGTACTCGACGCTGCGTTTATGAAAGAAGGGGAAGGTTACTCAAAGAACAGAAGAGGGAATGGGAAACCCATCCCTCCAATCGCTCCAAAGTAGAAGTCAGAGCCATTAAAGGACGCCATCAGGCGTTTTTCTTGCAGTCTTTATGCACAAGTATTTCTCCGTTTCGGGTTTAAAACAAGCACATCATTACCCAAATCAAACAGCTTCTCCATCAACGCGTCCATGCCATGCTCCAGTTTGTACTCCATCTCTTCTCTATAGAGCGGAATCAGGAAATACGTGTGAACCTTGTTTCCATCCTTGGTCGGAATGACGCTCAAATCCTCGTTAAGCTCATAAAGGACCACACCGTTTAGTCCGGTTCCGTCGGCATACGGCTCGTAATCCTGGTAGTTCGGAATCGTATGCCCGTAGCCCAGCCACGTGTTGTATTGATGCGGAAAACGCGCCAACTGCTTCATGAGGCGAATCGGCCAGTAGTTATTGTCATCTTTAAACGCCTGTTCGTTCAGTTCCCATGTGGCCGGGAGGAATATGATCAGCTCCGCCCGGTCGAAGTTGTCTTCAAGCTGCTCCAGCATTGACTCAGGCAGTGTCATCGGCAAGTCGCTCATCCCCGTCGTATACAAAATCCAAAACGGCTCCTGCTCAGTCGGCTCCATAATATTCACATCGATATGTACGATATCGGAGATAATTTCGTGAAACACGCTGCTGTTTCTGCCCGGAAATACGCGTTCGAAATGCTCGACGATTTCCTCCGTATACATCATTGGAGCCGGCGCCGTATAGCCGTTATCTTCTGTTACGTCATAGCTGTAAATCGTTGTGCCGTCCTTTGCCGTTTCTCCGTTGTTTTTACCGCCAAACCATTTTTTGAAAAAACTCATCTGTAACTCCCCTTAACTGATTCAAATAAACCCGTCGTGTCGGCAGGGAAACTCCCTATTTTTGGCATTAATAAAGCAATTGTATACAAATTTTAATACATAAAGGAATGAAAATGGAACAGTTTTAGAAAATTGCACCAAACCAAATCATTGATAACATGGTGTTACTCAAAAATTCACTCGCATTCACTTACTGCGGTTCCGCGAGGCGGTGGAGATTTGGAAGGAGGATCGGGAGCATAAGAAGGTGTTTTGATAATAACAAAATAGCGGAATTTTATGTCCTTATTTTCTTATGAATGGGGCGGAATGCCGGCATTTGCTAACGATTCGAGAGAATAACGACATAATTTTCCTCTATTTCCCCAAAATGGACGGATGCCGCCGGAATAGCGCCATTTTTTGGCCTTATGTTTTTGCTGGAGTCGTCTTTTTGTGTTGTGAAAATCAATGACAGCAGGACGTCCGCATTTACAGAAGATTAACACAGTGATGATATCGGGCTAATCCTTCGTTTGTAACATAAAAGCATGTGGTACCGTTCCCAGTGTGGGACCGATCCCATAATCTGACAAAAGGTGAAAACATGATGAACTTGCTGGATATACGAGGCTGCGCCACTCCTGAGGATTCCAAGACGCATGTGCGGATCCCGTTTGAGCTGGGCGAGGCTTGCGAGCGGTTGAACCTCCGGTTCGAGTACGCGCCGAAGGTGCTGGAAGATCGCGAGCGAGCGTTGGAGCTGCTTGCGCTAAGCTTTGAGCTGTACATTTTGCCGGATCGGAAGGAGCAAGCGGCCTTGCAGGCGGATAAATTTTTGCCGTTGAAAAATCTGATCACCCTCTCGCTCGATGATGGGCAAGGTTATCGGGGAGCGTGCCACCGCCACGATCCGGTGCAAGAGTTGTTTGTGTCCGAGGCTGCGGCTTCCCCCGGGTTGATGGCGGGGAGATTGGAAGCCGGCCCGTGGCGCGTGACGCTCAGCATGCATTGCATCGTAACGGATATATGCGATTACCGCCTGCAAATCTGGACTTCCGAAGAGGGGGCGCCGTCATGAAATTGAAATGGCTTGCCTGCGAGCTGCATACGCACACGCTGCACAGCGACGGCCGCCAGACGCTGTCCGAGCTGGCGGCGGGAGCCGTCAAGCTGGGGTTTGACGCGATCGCGCTGACGGATCACAACACGATGTCAGGCCTCTTCCATAAAGAAGACGCTGCCCGCGAAAGCGGTCTGCTGATCCTTCCCGGCATGGAATGGACGACGTTTTACGGGCATATGGTGACGCTTGGCCTGGAGGCCTTTGCCGATTGGCGGGAGGCGGACAGGTACGGCGTCGGCGAAGGGATCGAGGCCGTTCACCGGCACGGCGGACTCGCCGGGCTGGCCCACCCGTTTCGGATCGGCAGTCCGGCCTGCACCGGCTGTTTTTGGGAATACGAGCTTTCGGACTGGTCCACCGTTGATTATATCGAAGTATGGTCGGGCACCTTTGCTCCGATTCAAACCGGCAATCAGCGGGCCTACGCCTTATGGACGGACAAGCTGAACGAAGGTTATCGCATCGCCGCCACCTCCGGCAGGGACTGGCATATGCAAGAAGACACGGAGGAGCCAATTTCGGTCACTTATCTGGGAGTTCCGGATGACGTGAAGCCGGCGGAGGAACATTTGGTTCAGGCTCTGCGGCAAGGGCGTGCCGCCGTCACGATTGGCCCGCTGCTCGGACTAGCGCTCGACATTGGCCGCGAACGTTATGAACTCGGTTCAGCGGTTCCGCCGGACATGAAAGGCGGCGAAATCCGGGCGCGGGTATCGCTCGATTTCGCGGTTAGGTCAGGGCTGTGGACGCTGCCCGATCAAACCTATCGGCTGATGCTGCGCTCCAATCAAGGGATCGATGCGGTCTCCACCGCCCACGCCGGGTTAGGCGAATATGTTCTGCCCGTCCATAGCGCCGCCCGGAAATGGCTCCGGGCCGAATTATGGGGGAACGTTCGCGGCGCCAACACCCTGATCGCTTTTACCAATGCCATCTATTTTGATGAAGGAGTGAACGCCGATGAAGCGATTTCCGCTGGTCACCGCTCATACGGGATGCATGGGCAATAAAGAGCATTCCTTGGAATCTCTGCATTCAGCTTTGGCGCTGGGCGCGGACATTTACGAGGACGACATCAGGGTTACCCGCGATGAAGGACTAGTGCTGAGCCATGACGATGAAGTGCTTCTGGCGGACGGCCGCCAGGGGAGGATTGCGGACATGACGCTGGCCGAATTGAACGAAAGCCTGGCGGAACCGCTCACCGATCTTGAAACCGTCCTGCGAATGGTAAAAGCGGCCGGGAAGACGATGAACCTCGACATCAAGACGGCTGCCAGCCTGGAGCCGGTGTTCGCCCTGATCGCAAGGCTGGATATGGCGGGGCAGGTGTTTTTAAGCGGGTGCGAATATCCCGCAGCTATCGAAGCCGACCGCTATGGACGGCATATAAACAAGCTGCTGAACGTGGACATAAACAGCTTTCAGCGCATGAAATACGCTGATGCCGCCCAAAAAGCGTGCGCGGAAGGCCGGGAGACCGGCTGCTTTGGGCTAAACGTTCCTTATCAGCTCGTCCGTCCCGAGCTGCTGGAGATCGCGGAACGGGAATCCCTGGCCGTGTATGTCTGGACCGTCTCGGACGCGGCAGATATGCGGCGGATGGCAGATATGGGGGTGGCGTCGATCACGACCTGTGAGCTGGCCAAACTGATGACGGTCAAGGCGGAATGGAATTTGCAGAGGAGAGTCACTGTTGAATAATAAGCTGAATCATAGTTTGAAGGAGCTCGCGCGGCTGGCGGGAGTATCCAAATCAACCGCTTCAAGGGTAATTTCCGGCAAAGGTTATGCCAGCCCGGAAGTGAGGGAGCGCGTGCTCCGCGTGGCGGAGCAGCTCCGCTATAAACCAAGCGCCGTGGCCAGAGCGATGGTCACCAAGCGTACGCACAACATCGGCGTAATCGTGTTCCGCGAGACGCTGCCGATCGTATCGCATCCGTTATACGGCAAAATCATCGATGAAATTTTGATGGCATCGGAAGCCCGCGGCTACTCCGTTTTTCTCAAGACCGACAAGGAGATGTCCCTGCGCTCGACCGATTACATGCTGGAGCAGCGGGTGGACGGGCTTGTTCTGGTGAGCAGGCTGCGCAAGAACGTGATCGATTATGTCAAAAAATTCAACCTTCCTTACCTGATGGTGAACGGTTCCACCGATGATCCCGACGTGATCCACCTTGTCAGTAACGACGAAGCGGGCGGCGAGCGGGCTGCCGATTACCTGTATGGACTTGGGCACCGCAGGTTTTTCGTTCTTGCCGGTCCCAGCGCCCACCGCAGCCATTCGCTCCGGCTCGCCGGCTTCTGCAAGCGGCTTGAGCAACTGGGGGTGTCCGCAGGCAGTGGCATGACGATCGCCGAATCGCCGGAATCCCAATTTGATTACGGCTGCAGGCTGATGGCCGAGCATTATGAAACGTTCAGGCAAGGCGGCTATACGGCCTTGTTTTCCACAAACGACATGCTTGCGCTCGGGGCGATGAAGGTGCTGCTGGAGCAAGGCGTGCGTATTCCGGACGAGGTGGCCGTGATGGGCTACGACAATATTGAGCTCGCGGGCATGTACTCGCCGGCGCTGACCACGGTAAGCGTCAACGCCTCTGGCATCGGCCGGGATGCGGTCGAGATTCTGGACCGGCTGATTGGCGGGGACGCGGATTTGCCGAATCTGATCGAATATGAAAGTGAAATTATCGTCAGGCAATCAACCTAAGCCAAAGGGAGGGGAAACCATGCAGTGGTATTGGAAATCGGTGGGGATCCGGCGCATCATCGAGTTCGTGCTGCTGACCGTGTTTGCGATTTTTTTCGCCGGACCGCTGGTCAATCTGCTCGTACTCGCTTTTAGCGAGAAATGGACTTATCCGGATGTGCTTCCGCAGGTATGGGGTTTTAAATGGTGGAATTTCGTGCTGGCAAAAGACGACATCGTCTCGTCGATCTCGCTGTCGTTTTTGATCGCCGCGATCGTGACCGGGCTGTCCATTGTGCTGTGTATCCCGGCCGCCTATGCGTTTGCGAGAATCCAGTTCCCGCTTAAGCGGATGTTCCTGTTTTCGTTTCTGCTGACGCACGCTTTTCCGAAGATGGGGCTTTACGTTTCCATCGCGGTGTTGTTTTACCGCATCGGGTTGATGAACACGCTGCTTGGGGTTGTGCTGATCCATATGATCAACGTGCTGATGTTCATGACCTGGATTCCGACGGCCGCATTCCGCAATGTGCACGCCGCGCAGGAGGAATCGGCGCGGGATGTCGGGGCCAGCCCGTTCAGGGTGTTCCGCAGCATTACGCTGCCGATGGCGATGCCTGGGATCATGGTGGCGTCGGTGTTTACCTTTTTGAATTCGCTTGATGAAGCGCAAGGGACGTTCCTGGTCGGCATTCCCGACTTCAAAACGATGCCGGTCGTTATGTACTCGATTATTGCCGATTTTCCGAGCAGCGCCGGAGCGGTGTTTTCCATCATCCTGACGCTGCCGACCATCATCCTGCTGTTGGCTGCGCAACGGCTGGTGAGCGCCGACGTGCTGGCAAGCGGGTTCCAGACGAAATGACGAAAGAGCAGAGAACAAGAGAGGGGGAAGGAGCATGCAACTGTCAGTACGGGAATTGACCAAGCGCTATAAAACCGGCGACGGGGTTAGCGGCATCAATCTCGAAGTGGAGCAAGGCGAGCTTGTCACGCTGCTTGGTCCGTCGGGGTGCGGCAAGACGACGGTGCTGCGCAGCATCGGCGGGTTTCTGGCGCCGGATTCCGGCGATATTCTGATCGAGGGCCAAAGCGTGATTGAGCTGCCGCCAGAAAAGCGGCCGACCTCGATGGTATTTCAAAGCTACAATTTGTGGTCGCATATGACCGTCTATGACAATCTGGCGTTTGGGCTCAAAATCCGCAAAATGCCCAAAGCGGAAATACGCGGTGCGGTAGCGGACGCGCTCAAGCTGGTCCGCCTTCCGGGCTTCGAGAAGAAATACCCGGCCGAATTATCGGGAGGCCAGCAGCAGCGCGTCGCTCTCGCCAGGTCGCTGCTGCTGAAACCGGCGGTGCTGCTGCTGGACGAGCCGTTTTCGGCGCTCGATGCCAAGCTGCGGCATGAAATGCGGGAGGAGCTGCGCGACATCCAAATGCAAACCGGCCTCACGATGGTATTTGTCACGCACGATCAGGAGGAGGCTTTGTCTCTCTCCGACCGGATTGTCGTCATGAACAGCGGGCGCATCGAGCAGATTGCCAAGCCGCAGCAGATTTACGATGAGCCCGAGACTTTATATGTGGCCGGTTTTATCGGCAAGATGAACTTTTTGGAGGGGGTGGCGGATGAGCGGAAGATTCGGATCGGAACGTTAAGTTTTCCGAATGTGAAAGGCTTACACGGTAAAGTTACGGCGGCGGTTCGCCCGGAAGACGTGGGCATCCACGGCCAGCCGGAACAGGAGAATGTCCTGACGGGCAAAATCAAGCAGGTGATGGTGCTGGGGCATTATGCCGAGGTTACCGTCGAATTGGCCGAATTCGGCACCCTGCGTACATTCCAAGCGAAGGAAGCTGCTGCGGATTTGTGGATCGGTAAAGAGATTGGCGTCACAATCGCGAGAATGACCGGATATCCGGCAAACGTAACCCATTAACGGAGGTTGATAACATGTTTACGAAAAAGCCATGGTTAACGATGTTCTCTTCAGTTATGCTGTCCGCGCTGCTACTGGCCGGATGTGGAAGCGGGGGCGGAAACGGCGCGGCCAATACACCGGGCCAAAACAATGCTTCCGCGGAGGCGGCTGCGACCGGCGAGCCGACTTCGTTCAACTTCTACTTCACCGGCTCGCAAAACGTCAAAGACCTGTGGGATACGCTCGTGCCCATGTTTGAGAAGCAAAACGACCAGGTTGACGTCAATATGGTGTACATTCCTTCCGGAACCGGCGCCGAACCGACGTACGATCGTATCCTTGCGGCCAAGCAGGCTGGAAAAGGCTCGGGAGACATCGATCTTTACGAAGACGGCATCAATTTTGTGGCTCAAGGCACGAAGGATGGCGTATGGGAACAACTTAGCACGGACGCGATCCCCAATCTGGGTAACGTCAACGCCCAGACGATGAAGGACGTGGACAATTACGCCATTCCGTACCGTTCGTCGGCCGTCGTGTTGGCCTATGACAGCACGAAGGTCGCGAATCCGCCGAAAACCCTTGACGAACTGCTGGTGTGGATCAAGGCGAATCCGGGGCAGTTCGCTTACAACGACCCGTCGACCGGCGGCTCCGGCAGTTCTTTTGTGCAGACGGTGATCTATAAGGATCTGCCCGAGGAGGACATTCACAATGCCGATCCGTCCGTGATGGCAAAGTGGGACAGCGGCTTTAACACGCTGAAAGAATTGGGACAATACGTGTATGGTAAAGGGATTTATCCGAAGAAAAACCAGGGCACGCTCGATCTGCTGATGAACGGTGAGGTGTCAATCATTCCTGCCTGGTCCGATATGGTGCTGCAGCAGCTTAACGAAGGATTGCTCCCGGATACGATCAAAATGCAGCAAATTACGCCCGGGTTCAACGGCGGCCCGACTTATTTGATGGTGAACAGCGCGTCGGAGAAGAAGGAAGCGATCTATCAGTTCCTGGATTTCGTACTGTCTCCGGAAGCCCAGGCGGTCGTTGTCGAGAAAATGAACGGTTTCCCGGGCATCGAGCTGGCGAATATGCCGCAGGAGACGCAGGACAAGTTTAAAGGAGTCGCCGAAGGGTTCCGGACGTTTAACATTGGCGACCTGGGCACGGAGATCAACAAACGCTGGCAGAGCGAAGTTGCGGCCCAATGAGCAAAGAGTGGAAACAAGCGATTGCGGGGTTGGCGATGGTCATCCCCTCTTTCGCCATTTTGCTGGTCGTTGTCATCATTCCGATCATCCAGTCACTCTTCATGAGCCTCAGCAACGGAGCGGGCGGATACGACCTAAGCCGGTATCAGCTTTTGTTCACCGACAAGGGGCTGCGTGCCAATATCCTGTTTACGCTGCGCGTCACGCTGATCACCTGCGCATTCGTGCTGCTCATCAGCTACGTGCTTGCCGTCTACATGCGCTTTAACAAGGGGCCGATCGTTGAACTGATTCGCAAGACGTATATGATTCCGCTGTTTATCCCGGGCGTGATTGCCACCTACGGGCTGATCAATCTGCTCGGCAATCACGGCTGGCTGGCCCGGTGGCTTGACGGAACCGCCCTTGTGCTCCCGCGCATCATTTTCGATGAGAAGGGGATCATCATCGCCAATTTATGGTTCAACATCCCGTTTACGACGATGCTGCTCAGCTCTGCGCTGGCCGGCATCCCCGCTTCGGTCATCGAAAGCGCGAAGGACGTGGGAGCGGGGAAGCTGCAGCTGTTTACGCGCTTTATTTTTCCGCTTACGTACAAAACGTTTCTCGTCGCCCTGACCTTCGTGTTCATGGGGGTCATCGGATCGTTCACCGCGCCGTTTCTGCTCGGAGCAAATTCCCCGCAAATGCTGGGGGTTTCGATGCAGCAGGTGTTCAGCGTCTTCCAGGAGCGCGAACAGGCCGCGGCGATGGCGTTCTTCTCCTTCCTGCTTTGCTCCATACTGGGCGCCTTTTATATCCGCTCCATGGCCCGGGAAGAAAACGTAAAGATGTAATCAAGCAGCGAAGAAAGCCGCTAAACACAAGGGGTTCCGCGTGTTTGGCGGCTTTTTTTGGCTTGAAAACCAAACGTTACAGGCTGATGGTCGGTTCAACCACAGTTATTGTATTATCGACTGAATTGAGGTTAACCATGGCGCCAATCGGCAAAGCCGCTTTATAAACACCATGGCCTGTGGCAAGGTTCGTGATCAGCGGCTTACCGAGCGGTATAAGGAATTCGTTGATTAAATCCTCATAGGTTATGCCGTATGCCGCCTGACAGCCCGTGCATTCGCCCATAATAATGCCGATGCAGTCATTCAATTTTCCGGCCAGCTTCAAATGATTCAAATATCTGTAGACGGTATTGGTAGGTTCATGCGTTTCTTCAAGTACGAGAATTTTACCCAGTGTATCGATTTCGAAAGGTGTGCCCAACGTATCGACAAAAGAGGTTAGATTCCCGCCCACAAGCGGCCCCGTAACGTTGCCCGGTACCCGGCTGATCAGCGGAATCGCCGGCGGATTCTGGATCGGCCGGGTTAATGAATACAGGGATGTCGCGGAAAAAAAATGGTCGAAATTATAGGCGGGCGTTTCGGATTTGAAGTCAATGAGCAGCAGACTATGAAATGTGATTAAATCCACAATTTGATGCAGTGCGTTTAACAAAACCGTGATGTCGCTGTAACCTGTAACGATTTTGGGATTACTTCGGATCACATTATAATCAAGGTACGGAAGAATTCCGGCTACTCCGGTACCGCCTCTGGTGGGCAGTATCATTTTAACTTGCTCATTTTGAAACATCATCATCAAATCGGCGGCCCGCTGCGCGTCTGAGCCGGCCAGAAACCCGTTTTGCGCATATACGAATTGGCCCAATAAAACATTGAGCCCTGTTGCTCTCAAAACTTCGATCCGTTGATTAATAATGCTCGGGTTGAGCGGACTGCCCAAAGTAACGATTCCAACGGTATCGCCTCTCTGCAGTATTGGCGGACGTATCGGCATAGGCTTATCTTCCTCTCCTAAAAATAGAAGAAGCCATCGTAATATCATGTCATTACATTATATTGGCAAAATCGGCTGCACAGTACTGAAAAGGTGCCAGGAGACATTCATAGGAAAAACCTATCGATTGTCCAGCCAAAGAATTAAGAAAGGCGGCTGGCAAAATAGAAAAACACCGTTTCGTTTGGTAAAGCGGAAGTCACGAGCTTCTACGATCAGACAGAAGAGGTGTCTTTCATTGTTTTAGACCATCAGCCCGACCTAAATCAACTGCCAAACGAATTAAAGTATTCTTTTCTTGGGGTGGGCGGCAGGTCAACACACACTGTCCGGAGACTTTGCACGATTATCCCGTTTGATCAGGGTAGCAGAGAAACAGACAAACTCGGAAGAAGAAGATATTTGGGAGAAGCAGATAGGTTCGAGATAATTTAGACGGGCTTAGGAGAAGGAATCAGGTTTAGGGAAGGTGAAACAGACCGGACAAGAGATCAAGACAAGAGATCAAGACAGGAGATCAAGGACAAGACGCGAGGGAAACGAAAAGACCGTGATTTTGCTGTAGCCTGAACCCTTCCATTTGTAGCAACGCCCGCACCGTTCATGCTAGCTCGCACCAATCAAGTTGATCCGCATTAAGCTAACCCCTACCCATTAAGTTGATCATCGCCAAACTCCCCCCGCCGTTCCAGCGTGTCGATCAGGCCGCAGCCGCAAGGGGCTGGTTCGGTTGGCGTGCGATCAGCCGGCGGTAAGGGATCGCCGGAATCGCCACACACATGCGCAGCAACTTCTGCCGCATCGTTTCTTTCGCTCCGGGCAGGCGCAGCCGGCGGCGTCCGGTGTACTCGTTTAGGTACGCCTGCAGATGCTTCAGTCCCAAGGCTCCATATGTACTCTTCAGCGTTTCCCACGCCTCTCTCACCACTTTCCGCAAGGGTGCATACAGCCGAAAGGCTAAAGGGAACGACTGTACTGCCGATGCACGGACATCCACATGCCTGTTGATGAACGCAGCGAGTTCGTGACGGTTTGCTCTTTGTCCGTCTCCTCTCTTATGCGGCACCAGGCGGACTTTGACCTGCTCCGGCTCTCCCGACTCCGTGACCGTGCATCCCGATACGACCGCCGTGGCATATGGATGCGAAAACTGACACCGGGACGGATCGCGCCCGTACAGATCGCTGTTCACCTTCACGTCTCCGCAGAGCAGCTCCTGGGCATCGAATTCCCCGACGGCATGGCGTATTTTGTGTAGCATCAACCAAGCGGTTTTGTAGGTGACCCGGATCACCTGGCTCAGCCGCATCGCCGAGATGCCGCCCTCAAGCAGGAACAAACCCAGGGCATCGAACCACTTGAGCAGGGGCAAATGCGTTCCTTCAAAAATCGTGCCGACCAAAGCCGACGTTTGATGCTTGCACTTTCCGCACTCGAACAAGGGGATATGCCGGGAGGTCAGACGACTGCACCGGGTGTGAGCGCAGCGCGGGCAGACGAAGCCGTTTGGCCACTTCATCGCGATCAGCGCCTCCATGCAGGCCTGCTCGCTGTTATAACGGCTGCTGAATGGTTGAAGTTCCGTTCCTGCATTGGCATCCATGTCCGATCGCCCCCGAATCCAAGAAGTTACGAACGTGAGTTCGTTTTATTTCATTGTACCAAACGTATGTTCTTTTATCAAGCCAAAAATCTCACCTGAACCACCTCATTTTTTCCTCCTTTCTTTTTCTTCTCTCTTTTTTTGGAACCCTTGCTCTAGCCCCCACTTCCTGCTCCCTGAACGAAAGGGATAATCGTGCAAAGGCAAGCAGCAGGCAGGGACACCAAGACACGAAGACACGACCCCCTTAACAGCCCCCTCACCCGGCGTCGATTTGTGACACTGCTCGAGGGCGGCTACGCTGCAAAAGGTAAATGCGCTGACCTCGGCGGATCGTGACGCCCTCTTCCGCCTCTGATTCAGCGTCGACTCCGTCAATGGGTTGCTGCTTTACCCAGCTACATCAAGGCTTGCCTGCCGTTTTTTTGCTGCGAAGGTTGAGTTACAAAGACTAAACTAACCATTTGGACAATATTATGATAAGGCTCAGTAATGTTAACTAATTTGAAGAAAACACCTTATGGAAGAAAATAAGATTTTGAAAGTTCCCCAAAACACAAGAATTGCGATTATCTATTTCTTTAATGCTTTTGATAGAATCACCTTCCTTCCTTATTTTTACGCCTCCGAAAAATATAAACCGCATTTTCATCAGACGGAGGTAAGAGAAGAGAGGTTAACTCCTCACTTAATTCCATAATAAAGTCATCGGCTCTATAATACGACTCGAAATCTCCTGTGTGTTTCGGGTTATTGGTACCGATCACAATGTACATTTCCACTGAACTTGTTTTGAAAACATGTTTTTCGTAGGTGTTTTTGGGAACAGGCCAGGAACAAAGCACAACTTGAGGGTTATATTGATGCAGGGCGGTTCGGGCGTCGGCTTTTTCTACAAAGTCGGGGTAAGTAATATAATGTTCCCAACTATAGTCGTCGGCTGCTTTACAGTTGACGCCGGTTTCGTTCAAGAATTTCGTTAATGTACCGTCACCGGCGGCAATTTCAAGGCATTTTTTATCTCCAATGATCTTTGAAAGCCGTGAAATCAATTCTCTTGAATAGAAACAATAAATGCCTTTTTTGTTGACTAGGGGCATTAATATTTTCTTATGTATAACAAATCTCCAAAAAAACCGGAACAAACCCATGGAAACGGGTTTTCTTTCGAAAGCTCGCCTAAATAAAAGCCGCTGTAAGATCATTCCATCCCAGAGGTTGAACCGTATTGCCTTGGCTGCGCTTTCAGATGAAGCGGCAATACTTAAATATTCCAACAAGTAAATCGCAAATCGCGCCTTGATGATGTCAGGCAAAAAAGCATTTACTGTTTTTTCGTTCATACCGCTGTTTATTATTTTTTTGCTGGCAAGCTTTGCGCTCGTCGTATATTTTGCAATCATGGCATCGAATAAATTCGAATGATTTTGGGTTTTGATGATGCTTAGTTCTTTTAAAACAACTTCTTTGTACTCCGGATACTGACGCAGCAAAGTTTCTACGCTAATCTCATTAGACAGAATTTTTTTAGCGGTTTCTTTAGAGAAATATGCCATTTTTTATCACCAATATGTGAAATGAGTAAACTTTGTTAAGTATTATAACCTCCCCAAAATTCCAATAAAGTGACATAATATACAATTTATTATTCCAGCCGCCGGATTAATCATTTCAATATGAATTGACAGAATGATGGAATTAAAATTATTATGGATATATAATATCTATAATTGACTTGCAAATACGCTGTGCACAGCACAAGGAGTTATGGGCTTCTTGTCAAAAAGGAGACTGAGTTTATGGGTAACGAACCCTCTATCCACCGCTGGCCGCCGGAATCATCCGATCCTAAACATAATTTTGCCGCCAAGCCGGGAGCCGGAGTTTTATCCTTGCTGCAGCCCCAGCCTGGGGAGCGAATTCTGGACATAGGCTGCGGGGCCGGGGACTTGGCGGCCGAAATCGCCGCCGCCGGAGCGATCCCCACAGGCATCGACCTGTCGGAGGAGATGGTAAAGCGGGCCAGGCAGAAGTATCCCAAATTGAATTTCCAGGTGGAAAACGCTTGTGACTACCGGACGGATGCCACCTTTGACGCGGTGTTCTCCCATGCGGCATTGCATTGGATCAAGGATGCTCCCGCCGTAGCCCGCACTGTCTGGCTGGCTCTGCGGGAGGACGGGCGGTTTGTCGCCGAATTCGCCGGCAGCGGCAATGTCGCCGTGCTGACCGGCGCCATGAAGGAGGCGCTGGAGGCGTATGGTTATGCATGGGCGGGACGGAATCCGTGGTACCATCCCACCATTGGCGAATACGCCGGCCTGCTGGAACAAACCGGATTCCGCGTGATGTTCGCGCAGCACTTCGACAACCCCACTCCGCTCAGGGGGGATGCGGGCGTCCGCATCTGGCTGGACAGTTTCGCCGGATATTTCTTCCCTGACGTCACCCCCGCAGACAAAACGGCGATCTACCGGGCTATCGAGGAAAAGGTTAAGCCGCGCCTAGAGCGGGAAGGCCAGTGGATGATTGACACCAGCCGGCTGCGCATCGTTGCCGTCAAGAAGGCCAATTAGCGGACATACAAACTGGAATAAATGGTCGCGATATAAGTCGCTCCTTTTCGGGAGCGGCTTATTTAATGATTTTTAGATTGACTTTGAATTCTACGGGATGTAGAATTTAATAAACTACAACTTGTAGAAAGTGAAATTCGAGATAAAAGGAGAGGTTTCATGAATTCCATACAAAAGATGTCGGATGCGGAAGCGGAAGTAATGCGCGTAATATGGGCGGCAGACGGACCGGTAACGTCCCAAACGATCCTTGCCGAACTCAACAAGCGGAAGGATTGGAAGCCGACCACTGTCTTGACGTTTTTGAGCCGGTTGACGGAAAAAGGATTGTTGCGGACAGAAAAGCGAAAAAAGGTCAACTTCTACACCCCGGCGCTTACCGAGGAAGAATACAAGCATCTGGAAACCCGGGCTTTTCTTGATTCGGTACACAAAGGTTCCGTCAAAAATTTTATCGCGGCTTTATACGATGCCGACGATATTAAGCCGCAGGAGATCGAAGAATTGAAAAAATGGTTTTCCGAAAGGTAGGAAGCAAAGATGGGACACGCGTTGATTTTAACGATAACGGCCCTCTCGGTTACCGGAACGGTGCTGTTTGGCGCCCTAAGGCTAATGGAGCCGCTGACTGAAAAAATATTCGATGGAAAGTGGCACTACCGCATCAGGAAGGTCGTACTCCTGTTTTTGCTCCTGCCCATCGGAGTGCTTGGCGGATCGGCGTACTTACGCTTCATTGAACCCAATGAACCGGCAGCAGCCGGTGTTCCTCTGCAACCGCCTGTCATATCCACGGCGGATGCCAGTACGGAAAGCCGGATTTGGACGACGGCGCCCGGTTCCGCTCCGGCGTTGACGGATTATGACGATTTTTCGGATTTAAGGGCCTGGTTTCAAAAAGCAGGTTTATGGTTGACGACCGTTTGGCTGCTCGGATTTGCGGCGGCAGGCTGCCGATGGTTCACGGCTTACTGGCGGTTTCGCGCTAGACTTTGCCGCACCAATCTCCCTGTGGAAGGAAGAGCGCTGGAGATCTTTGTGACCGTCAAGCGGGAAATGGGGATCAAAGGAAGAGTTTTGCTTCAGTCAAATGACGGGGTGCACACGCCGATGCTGGTCGGAATGCTGCGAGCGGTCTTGATTTTACCGGAAATTGACCTGGACGAACGGGAACTGCGGCTGATCTTCCGCCATGAGCTGATTCATTACAAACGGCATGATTTATTCATCAAAGCGCTGGCTCTGCTGGCAAATGCGATGCATTGGTTTAATCCCGCAGTTTATGTTTTGCGGAAAGACCTTGACCGTTACATGGAAATCTCCTGCGACGAACGGGTTGTCGGCGGGATGCCCGAAAGCGAGAAGCGTTTCTATGGGGAAACCATCTTAAATGTACTCGAGCGGGCGGCCAGCCAAAGGGCGGGAATCTTTACCGGCTTTAGCGATAATGCCGCATGGATGAAAAGCAGGTTGATACATATTTTGAAGGCAACGCAGAAAAACCGGCGATCGGCTGTTCTCGCGGCAATTTCAGCGGTTACGGTCATAGGGTCCGGGGTTGTGATAGCCACTGCCGTACACGCCGAGATGGGCCCTTATTCCGCAATTGGTCCCGAGCGAAATCTTGAAATTTCCACCGGTACGGCGTCCTCCGTGGTATTTTTCACCGGCGTCGGCAGCATGGAAGGCACCACCTCCTATGGGATTGATGAACAAGGCATCCCGTACGCGGATACGGTTTATTTTGAATTGGCGGACGGCGCGTTTACTTTCACCGGCGCGGAGAGCATTCCGCTGAGCAGCCGTTGCGGGAGCGAAACGAGCCCGTACACGGCCAAAGTGTACGCCTCCAGTTCAATACTGGACCATGTGTCTTACAATCAATTGGTGGATGAACAGACTCGTATTGATGAAATCGTGCTCCAGGCTTTGAGCAAAAACGGCAACGACCCTGCCGCCGTCCAGGATAATATCATCCGAACGCTGGCCGAACGTTTGGAGTTGCCTGCTGAACTATTGTCGGTAGAAGTTTTAGCGGCAAAGGCCATACGGTAGTCTTGCAATCTATTCCGCTTTAGGAGGTAACCGGTGAAATGTTCCGTCGAAAAGTGTGGTCGATCCTTTTCACTCTCGGCCTTTGTCTATGCGTTGCAGGCTGTTTGGCAGTACCGGAAAAAACAGAGCAGCGGCGCTCTTTAAAAGTGATGTATTTTGGAGACAGCAGTTTTTTTCAAGACTACGGCGATTTATTTTTGAGCGAATACGGGGACGTTGATTTGGATGTCGCGGTCCTGGACCAGAGCACTCTTCCGCCGAAGAAAAGTTATCGCGAGGCGTTGGATGAATTTATTCGGCTTGAAAAGCCGGATGTACTTTATTTATCGGCGGATGAATATGCGCGTTACGTCCAGGAAGGGATGCTTGCCAGCCTGGAGCCTTACATTCAAGCGGATCATGATGAACTGTCCGGCATGCAAAGCTCCATTATTGATTTTTTGAAGGAGTTGGGGGGCGGACAACTCTACGGGCTTAGCCCGACGTTTTATAATACGGCTTTGTACTATAACGCGGATCTTTTTAAGCAATATGGAATTACGCCTCCACACGATAACATGACTTGGCAGGAAATCTTGGATCTGGCTGCGCGCTTTCCGACGGATGGGAATGAGCAGCAACGCATTTACGGGTTAAGCGTTCCGTTCGTGCAAACGGCCGATGACTTGGCGGCGAGGATCGCCAATACCCAGGGATTATCCGTGGTCAATCCGAAAACGATGCAAGTGACCTTAAATACGGACTCTTGGAAAAGTGTATGGAACATGGCGATAAACGGCGCTCAATCCGGCGCTTTATATTTGCCGGAAACTCCGTTTTACGGCGGCTCGCAGCAGGATTTTCTGGATCATGATTTATTTGTGCAAGGCCGCGTAGCGATGAAGCTGGATGATGCGGGCTTCATGCAAGTCTTGGCGGGTCTGACCAAAACGCTTCCGGACTACAAAGCCTTTCAGTTCGATACCGTAACGGGTCCGGTTGATCCGTTAGATAGGTCATCTTCAAGGGATATGGAAGTGGGGCAAATCTTCGCCATTCGCGCGGGCACGCCCAATCTGGAGGCAGCTTGGGATTTCGTGAAGTATGTCAACAGCGACGAATATGCAGCGATAAAAGCGCGTGTATTTAACAGCAATTTATTAACGCGGATGAACCACTATAGCGAAAGCCGCTTACAGGCTTTTTACAAACTGGATCCATTGATGGTCGATTATAGCAGGAAAGCCGAAATTCCCGATACATTCACGGAAAGGTTCAATGCCTTGATCAGCACGGAGATGAAGAAAGCGGCGCGGAAAGAAATTTCCTTGGAAGAGGCGCTGGATCATGTCTCCAAGACCGGGCAAGCCGTGCTGGATGAAGCATTAGCCAAACCAAAAAATTGATAACGATACAGGCCCCCTTTAGGCGATCGTTCCTAAAGGGGGGCCTCCGTTTAGACATCCGCATGTCACAAAAAAACTGTATCGGTGTTATAGAAGTAAATCTAATGTTGGGATAGTGCTATTACTTGGATTGCTGTTGCATTTGCGCCGTCTGAATTGATGATTGGACCTGGCCGATCATCGTTTGAGCTTGCGTGATCTCGGTGGAAGCCTGTTTCAGAGCTTCTTCGCAAAGCGTTTGATTGGCGGCGGATTGTTCAATCGCTTGAGCAATAAGATCTTTTGCAATCGAGGTGGCAGCTTCCGCTTTTTTCAGAGTATTCGTATCAACCTGCGCCACTTTATATTCCTCCATCCATTACAATTTTGTACGCAACCAAAACATAATATCCCTTTATGCTTTCGGAGAAATACATGGAAAAATAATGCACCCGATGATTTGTTGGAAACATCAAACAATCAACTCAAACCTGTCCCCCAAGATCAATTGTTTGGAACGATGGATCTTCTGGCCGTCCGGACTGCTGACCGTACTTCTGATGCACAGCAGGGGATGGCCTTCTTCGATATTTAAGTAGGTGGCCACATCAAAGGAAGCGTATTCCATCACGATATATTTTCGGGAAATGCCAAATGTAATTTTGTGTTTATTTCTTAAAATTTCGTACAATGATTTATGATTTAAATCCTCCTGCAGCAAAAAAGAAAAAGAAGAAGGAAGCCGGGTATATTCCACAGATACAGGGACATCGTCGGCATATCTGATTCTTTCGATGTTAATGATTTTATCCCCGGGTTTTAAACCCAAATGCTCCTGATCCGCAGCGGTAGCCTCTTCAATCACGCACTTGATCACTTTTGCCCCAGGGACTTTGTTTTGCAGCTTGCAAGTATCGGTGAATCCAATCGTCTCCGTGACGTTTTTCTTGATCTTCTCTTTCGTAATAAAGGTGCCTTTTCCCGGGATTCGCACCAAATACCCATCAGAGGTAAGCGAATCGAGAGCGGCGCGGACCGTGACCCGGCTCACGTTGTTGGTTTCGCTGAGCTCCAATTCCGTAGGGAGTTTGTCCCCCGGTTTCAGGGTACCATTATGGATGGAGTTCAAAATTTTATCTTGCAGCTGTTTATATAAAGGCGCGGATTCTGTATGATCGACCATGATTTTACCTCCAAAATACTTTGTATTATATTGTTTTATTTTTCTACCTCTATATTATAACAATATGTACAAGCTGTGAACCTAAAAAAAGCAGAAAAGTGCTCTTGCCTAATGTATTGTTATGTGTTATTATCGCATCAAGACATTCCAATACAATACACCGGTGAGGAATGAAAACAAACTAAATGTATCATACAAGGAGAAGACAATGGATATAAAACAAATTATTGGAGAAATTGTGGCGGGGAAACAAGAGGTTGGAGGTATTAAGCAGGTTTATTATGTAGCTTGCGGCGGTTCTTATGGCGCTTTTTATCCAGCCAAAACTTTTCTGGAGAAAGAGGCCAAGGATATTAAAGTAGGGCTGTATAACAGCAATGAGTTTGTGCACAACACGCCTAAAGCATTTGGCGAAAATTCGGTGCTGGTGGTAGCCTCGCATAAAGGCAATACGCCGGAGACGGTGAAAGCGGCGGAGATCGGCAAAAAGGCAGGTGTCCCGGTCATTGCGTTAACCTGGCTCACAGATTCGCCGATTACGGAGCATGCGGATTATGTGGTGAAATATACCTTTGGCGAAGGCAAAGATATCGCTGGAGAAAAAACCATAAAAGCCCTGTTGACGGCGGTAGAAGCCTTGAATCAGACTGAGGGATACGAGCACTATAATCAATTCCTCGATGGCGTAGCCAAAATCGATCACATTGTTAAAAACGCTTGCAAACACGTGGCCAAACGCGCCCTGGCGTTCGCCAAAAATCACAAAGACGATAACGTCATTTACACCATGGCCAGCGGAGCCGGTTACGGGGCCGCCTACATGGAAAGCATCTGTATCTTCATGGAAATGCAGTGGATCAACTCCTCCAGCATTCATTCGGGCGAATTTTTCCACGGGCCGTTTGAGATTACGGATTCGGAAATTCCGTTTGTCATTCAGATTTCCGAAGGAAGCACCCGGCCGCTGGATGAAAGAGCGCTGAATTTCCTGAACCGTTATGCCAAGAGAGTGGAAGTATTGGACGCCAAGGATTTGGGCTTGTCCACCATCGACAGCTCCGTGGTCGATTACTTCAACCATTCCCTGTTTAACAACGTTTACCCGGTTTACAATCAAGCTTTGGCAGTGGAAAGAGAGCATCCGCTTACAACTCGCAGATATATGTGGAAGGTTGAATATTAATGGAAAAATACAAGGTTATCGGCATCGGCGACAACGTAGTAGACAAGTATGTCCACCAGGGTATGATGTACCCTGGTGGAAACGCCTTGAACTTCTGCGCTTATGCCACCATGTGTGAAATGGAAGCGTCTTATTTGGGGAAATTCGGCAACGATCAAGTCGCCCATTATATCCAGCGGGTGATGGACGAATTGGAGATTGAGCATAGCCATTGCCGGAATTTTGCAGGGGAAAACGGGTATGCGCGGGTTACGTTGGAAAACGGCGACCGTGTATTTCTCGGCTCGAACAAAGGCGGGATCGCCAAGGAAAAGGCTTGGGATTTTACGGAAGACGACCTGGATTATATTAAACAATTCTCCGTGATTCATACCAGTCTAAACAGCTATATCGAGCAGGATCTGGCCATCTTAAAAACTAGCCATGTACCGATCTCCTTTGACTTTTCGGTGCGTTGGAATGACGAGTATTTGGAGCAAGTATGCCAGTACGCGGATATTTCCTTTCTTTCCTGCAGCCATTTAACGGAAAGCGAGCGAGAAAGAGAAATGCGGAAAGCTCAGGCATTCGGCTCCAAAATGGTGATCGGAACGGTGGGAGAAAACGGCTCATTCGCGTTGTATAAAGATCAGTGGTTGTACCAGCCGGCCGTATTGACGGAAACGGTGGACACGATGGGAGCGGGCGATTCTTATTTAACTGCCTTTCTTGTCGGGATGATCCGAAGCTCGGAAGACGGCAACATGTTCTCCGGTTCAGATGAGGAGATGCTGCGCAAAATCAAAGCAAGCATGGAGCAGGGAGCCGCATTTGCCGCGAAGATTTGCCGGATCAACGGGGCATTTGGCCATGGCACGGCAATCGTATAAAGGGCCCTCCAACTCATAAAGAGACACCTTAAATCGGCAACTTGTAAGCGTATTCACAACAACATAAGGAGGGCGAACCTTCATGTTCTGGTTTCAGCTGTTCATCATCATTTTGCTCATCTTCTTTGGCGCCAGAAAAGGCGATGTATTTATGGGCTTGCTCGGCGGCGTGGGCGTGGCGATCTTTGTTTTTATCTTCCACGTCCAACCGGCGGCTCCTCCCATTGATGTCATGCTGATTATTTTAGCGGTTGTTTTGGCGGCTTCCGCGCTGCAGTCCTCGGGCGGGCTCAATTTTCTCGTCCATCTTGCGGAAAAAATGCTAAGTAAGTCGCCCAAAAATATTACCATCATAGCTCCGATTATTTCCTGGTTGTTTACTTTCTTGTCGGGAACGGGACATGTCGTCTATAGTTTATTGCCGATTATCAATGAGCTGGCCATCGATAATAAAATCAGACCGGAAAGGCCGATTTCAAACAGTATTATCGCCTCCCAGCAGGCGATCACCTGCTCGCCGGTATCGGCGGCCACCGCCGCGATGATCGGATTTATGGCCCCGCTTGGAATCGGGTTGGGAACCATCTTGACCATTGCCATACCGGCTACTCTTTTGGGGGTTGTTGCAAGCGCTGTAATAACGATGCGTAAGGGCAAAGAGCTGGAGGAGGATCCGGAATATTTGCGGAGGCTGGCGGAAGGATTAATCGCCAAACCGGAGCAAAATGCTGAGAAACAAGCAGTTACAAAGGGCGCGAAAGCCTCGGTTGTGCTCTTTTTGCTGGGCGTTCTGGCGATTGTCATCATGGGCCTGTTTACCAACCTGCGTCCATCCTGGGTGCTAAATGGCGAAACTACGCTTTTATCCTTGCCGAATACGATTGAAATCATTATGCTGGTTTGCGCTACGCTCATCATTATCTTTGGCCGTCCGGCGATTGAAACGATTCTTAACGGCCCGATATTTAGGGCGGGTGCGCTGGCGATGGTTTGCGCTTTTGGGCTGGCTTGGATGAGCAGCACCTTCATCAACGGACAAACCGCTTTCATTCAGGATCATGTCGCCACCATCGTAAATAGTCATCCCTGGACGCTTGCCGTGATCATGTTTGTCGTCGCCGCTTTGACGACAAGCCAAGGGGCTACGACATTGATTATGATCCCGATCGCCATCGCCCTGCATCTGCCTCCTTATATCATCATCGGAGCGTGGATGGCCGTTAATGCCAACTACTTTTTGCCGGTCGCGTCGCAGTGTCTTGCCGCCATCTCGTTTGATACCGCGGGAACGACCAAAATCGGTAAATTTGTATTAAATCATAGTTTCATGATACCGGGATTAATTAATACCGTGATCTCCGTCATCATAGCTACCTTGATTGGAAGCGCTTTATTGTAACCTTGAACAAAGGAAGGGGAATCGAGGGCGTGCGAATAGCGGGAGTTGGATTCAGCTGCGTGGATGTTTATGACCAATTGAACAGGATGTATCCAACCGGGAATAGTGTCGATTTTGTTATTCATATGCGCAGAATGGGAGTTCAGGCTTCCTTGGTTAGTGTGGTCGGGACGGATGCATACGGCGACATGATGATCGACATGCTGAAAACAGAGAAGATCGATGTATCCCATCTTAGCGTGCAGCAGGGCAGTACGGCGGTTTTCAAGATGGAGCTGAATGGGAACGATCGCGTGCACAAGGAAAAAATCGAAGGCGTTATGACGCATTTCGCCTTGAATGAGGATGACCGGCGGTTTATTGCGGAGCATGATGCACTCCACACCAACCTGTCCGGCAGGATCGAGCGGGAACTGCCTTATTTCCGGGAGCGGGGCGTCTCCATTGTGTTTGATTTCTCCACGCGAACGAAGAAGGATATTGCCGGTCCGATTTTGCCGGATGTGGATTACGCATTCTTCTCCTATACGGAGGAGGACGCGTATATTACGGAGTTCATCGCATGGGCGCAGGCGTTGGGGCCGCGTATCGTCATCGCGACGTTAGGGGAGCGCGGCAGTCTGGCTTATGACGGCAAGACGTTGTATCGCGGTCAGATCGTGCCTGTGGAGGTTGTCAACACGGTAGGGGCGGGAGATTCCTTCTGTGCCGGCTTCATGTATGGCGAACTGCAAGGCTGGTCCATTGCGGAATCGCTGAATCATGGCGCTCGAACGGCAGCCGGGGTTGTCACCAAATTCGAACCCTACTGAAACAGTACAGACCAGAGAAGAGGTGTTTTCTTTGATTATTGATGTGCACACACATCCAATTTTCCACAAGGCAATTTGCGGGGACAAAGAGACGTTGGAATATCGAAAACGGGAGTTCGGCATATTCAAACAGTCGCCAACTCCGGTCGAGTCGGTGCTTCAGGAGATGGACTACAATGGCGTAACGCGCTCCGTGCTGCTCCCGTTAGATTTGACGACCAGAAGCGGCGGCTGGATTGTCGCGAATGAAGAGGTGCGTACGCTGGTCGATCTTGCGCCGGACCGGTTTATCGGTTTTGCCAGCGTGGATCCGTATCGGGAGGATGCGGCAGAGGCGCTGGAGTACGCGTTCGTCCATCTGAAGCTGAGCGGCCTGAAGCTTCATCCTTCAAAGCAGAAATTTTACCCCGATGATGACAGGCTGAAGCCGCTCTACGAGATTTGCGTGAAATACGACAAACCGATCATGTTCCACGCGGGTATGAGCTGGGAGCCTGACGCTCCGGCCGTATATTCGCACCCGCTGCGTTTCGAGGAAGTGGCGATCGCGTATCCCGAGCTTCGCATATGCCTGGCGCATTTCGGCTGGCCATGGATTCAAGAGACGGTGATGCTGCTGCTGAAATATCCGAATGTGTTCACGGACACGTCATTGCTCCATATGGATAATGCGCTTGACTTCTATACGCAGATTTTCAAAGTGAACATGGGTCCGCTCTGGATAGAACGCAATCTGAGAGACAAGGTCATGTTCGGCACCAACACGCCCCGATTCAAGGCGAAGCGGCTTTTGCCGGCGCTTGAGGCGATGGCGTTCCGGCCGAAGACATTGCAGAAGATTCTGAGCGGCAACGCTGAGGTTTTCCTGGGAGAAAGGAGGAATGAGCGGCCGTGGTTAAATTAAAAACGCTTGTGCTCAGGTCAACAGCCGAATTTCAGATGATCAAAATTACGAGGGAGATTCAAAGTTTTGTGGAACAATGCGGCATAGTCAACGGTCTGGCGGCTGTTATCTCGGCACATACGACTACCGGCATTATGGTCAACGAAGGACTGGAATGCGTGGAGACGGATATCGAGGAATTGCTGGAACGTTTGGCTCCCAAGGATTGGCCATACGCTCATGCGCATTTCCTGCCGTCGTACGGCGCAACGGGCAGCAATTCTCCCTCGCATCTCAAGTCGATGATTTCCGGCAACAGCTGCATGTTCGTTGTGCAGGATGGGAAGCTGGTGTCGGGCGACGCCCAGGATGTGTATTTGGCCGAATTCGACGGTCCGAAGAGCAGGAAAGTTTACATTCAGGTTATCGGAGAGTAACTGTCACAAACAAAGGAGGAATCTGGTTATATGATACAACTCTCGCAAGTGGCTGCCGCAAACTATCATTATAAAAGGTATTCCCTGGAGTATTTCTTGAGTTCCGCCGCACGGTTGGGATTCCGCAATATTGAATTGTGGGCATCGGGTCCGCATTTCCATTTGGACTATTTTTCACTTCAAGACGTCAAAAATTTGCAGCAAAAAATAAAAGCACGCGGGTTAAAGGTGATCTGTTTGACCCCCGAGCAGTATGTCTATCCGGTCAGCATCAGCCATCCCGATCCGGAGTACCGCAAGCACAGCGTGGAGTTTTTTCGCCGCCATATTGAAGCCGCTTCGCTTCTGGAATGCGACCGAGTGCTGGTGACCACGGGGATTGCCTATTTGGACGCCGATGAGACGGAAACGTGGAAATGGTGCCGGGAATCTTTGAGCGAAATTTGCAAAACGGCGGAGAAAGAAGGAGTTTACCTTCCCGTGGAGGCGTTTACCAGCTTTTCCACGCACGTGTTTAACCGGGCCGAGCATATTTCCAGGATGATCAAAGAGGTCGGGAGCCCGTATTTGAAAGGGTTGGCGGACACGGATGTGATGGCAACGACAGGCAAGGATACGATCCATGACTTTATCAGGGAACTCGGGGATAATTTGAACCATGTTCATTTTGTAGACGGAAATCCCGGAGGGCATCTGGTTCCCGGTGAAGGCCGGCTCGATATGGTAGAGGCGTTGAAAGCGCTGAACGATATCGATTATAAGGGATACCTGGGCCTGGAATTGCTGGATAGAAGGTATATTTTGGACCCGGAAAAAGCGATGCGGGATTCGCTCGCGTGGTTTGAAAATGCGAAAGGAATGGTAAACCGATGAAGGCGGATATTTATACACATGAAGGCGAAGGCATCCAATGCGTGTACAAAAATGAGAAATGGCTGGTATGCATCAAAAACTGGAAACCGGATAACGATATCGCCGGCATTTATCGCCTGGAAGTCCATCGCGAAACCGATGAACAATTCATTTTGGTGAAAGGCAAAGCGATCCTGCTGGCAGCGGACCGGAAGGATGACAAGTTCGATATCGAACTGATCGAGATGGAACCGGGGAAGGTCTACAATATTCCTCAGGACACCTGGTTTTACACGATCATGCAAAAGGATACGGTAATGACGTATGTTCAAGACGCCAACACCACGAATGAAAACAGCGAATACTGCGAAATGAGCGAGGCCGAGTTAGCTTTTGTGAGAAAAAGCGCGCATGAAATATTGAATAAGTAAGAAACGCAAAAAGCCGATTCCTGCGGAGGGAATTGGCTTTTTGAAAAAAATACTGGACTATTCGTTCCGATTAATTTATACTTGTGTTGGAAAGGAGGCGGTACCTTTGGGACGGATTAAAGAATTTGACCGGGAGCAAGTGCTGCGCAAAGCAATGATCGTTTTTTGGGAAAAGGGATATGAGGGAACAAGCATCCCGGATTTGCTGGAATCCATGGGGCTAAGCCGATCCAGCTTGTACGAAACGTTTCAGGATAAACAAACGCTTTATTACGAGGCCATCCAATGTTACAAAAAAATGTCGCAAAAAAAACGCGATCTGATGATCCATGCCCCTTCTGCGATTGACGGAATCCGCCAGTATTTTGAGCTGCATATCACGAACGCATTTGCCGAACACGGCGATGCTTATCCGAACGGATGTCTGTTTACGAACGCATCGGTTGGCCTTGAAGCCGTGGATGAGCCATTGCAGAATACGATTCGCCACAGATTTACGGAATTGGAGCGGCTGTTTTATGAGACGTTAAAGAAAGGGCAAGAGGCGGGAGAAATCGCTCCCGACAAAGATATTAAAATGTTCGCGTACCTGCTGCTGAATCTCAACCATAGCATCAACGTGATGGCCAAGGTCCAAAGCGACAGCGCTAAAGTCCGCGATATGATGAACGCGGTTTTGGAGATGCTGTAAAGCTATTTTTTTTCGGTATATCGGAACGATTGTTCCTGAAAATGAAGCCCATTTACGAGTACATAGGGGAATGGGCAACCTGTTCTCATATTGGAACGAATATTCCAGTATTTCTGCATTATAACTTATAAAAAGGAGTGCTTTTCATGAATGTCATCGCAAAGAGCAGGTTGGAGGAGAATACCGCTTCGCCATGGATCACGCTGATTCTTGCTGTGGCCTGCGGTTTGATCGCGGCCAATCTATATTATACACAGCCTTTGGTAGAATCGATCAGTTCGGCCGTAGGGTTATCTTCGGGAGCCGCGGGTTTGATCGTCACGCTGACCCAAATCGGCTACGGGATCGGTTTGTTATTTATCGTTCCCTTGGGGGATCTGCTGGAGAACCGCAAGCTGGTGGTTACGCTGCTGATTTTGACGGCCATCGTATTGATCATCGCCGCTGAAGTCCGAAGCGCGGCGCTGTTTCTGGCCGCTTCCCTGTTGATCGGCGTCGGGTCCGTGGCGGCCCAGGTTCTGGTTCCCTATGCGGCTCACTTATCTCCAGAGGAGACACGGGGACGCAATGTAGGCAACGTTATGAGCGGTCTGTTATTGGGAATCATGCTGGCCCGTCCGGTTTCGAGTTTGGTGGAAAATTACTTCGGCTGGCACGCGATCTTTATTTTATCCTCCGGCATGCTTTTGGTGCTGGCTCTTGTTCTGGCCAAGGTACTTCCGGCAAGACGCCCGCAAACCACCGTCAACTATCCGGCGATCCTCTCATCGATGCTGCAGCTGCTGAAGACGACGCCAATTCTGCGGCGCCGGGCGCTTTATCACGCGTTTTTGTTCGGCATGTTCAGCCTGTTTTGGACCACGGTTCCGCTCGTTTTAACGAGTCCGGTGTTTCATTTTTCTTCAACAGGGGTTGCCCTGTTCGCTTTGGCGGGGGTATCCGGCGCGGCGGCGGCGCCTATCGCGGGGCGTCTGGCGGATAAGGGCCTGATCCGTGCGGCCACCGGATTGTCCATCGTGCTGGTGATTCTTTCCGGACTGTTGCCGATGCTGTTCGCCGGCGGTTCGATTCTCTCTATTGTTATCCTGGTGGCTGCCGCCATTTTGCTGGACATGGGCGTGTCCGCCAACATGGTACTCGGACAGCGCGCCATCTTCGCTTTGGGAGCGGAGGTCCGCAGCCGGCTGAACGGTCTCTATATGGCGATCTTTTTTGCCGGCGGTGCCATCGGTTCTGCGGTCGGGGGATGGGCTTACGCCGTGGGCGGCTGGAAGGCGGCGATGTGGGTTGGCGTTCTGTTTCCGGTCTTGGCTTTGCTGTACTTTTTCACGGAAAAAAGGGGAGTGCGCGGCTGAACGTTCTTTCTTACAACAGAGCTGAGCGCTGCTGGAATGAGTTCTTCGTGCGGATGCTGTGGAGGTTACGAAATAGTGGTAAAAAAGGGCCCTATTGTCGTCAAAGAAGTGAGTTTAGCCCCAATAGAGGAATTTTTTACCGCTATTATTGGTGAGCTGGGGCGAAAAGGGGCGTTTTCCCACCTTGCTAACAAAATAGGATCCAAAAGTTCCGCTATTTGGCGGGCAAGGGGGAAAGCCGCCAATATAGCGCCATAAATTACCGTTATTTACAGCCAGTCGAAGTCTGGAACCCCAGGAGGTCACTCCCTTCATCTCAAAGGACCGCCAGAGCTAATATTCTCTGGCGGTTTTCGATTACTGACTATCTTTCGTCACCAGCTTAATCTCGACTGGCACATATTTTTCCACGGACTTGCCGCTGAGTATATCGGCTGCGGTTTGTACCGCTTTCTGGCCGATATTAAAGAAAAGCTAAAGTAATTGTAGTTTTTCAAGATACCCGCCCTATTTCCTCAATGAATTGTTAAGGAAACGATATACGGAAATCTCGGTGCCATTTTTTAATAGTGAGGAAGAATTTTTGACCACGAGAATTACTCGGTGCAAGTATAATAATTCATCCAACCTGCTTGGCGCAGCCATCAAAGCCCAAATGGAAAAAGACAAATTAATGAACGTGGGGAGTACAACAAAATAGGATGGTATCCGTTAAAACCAAGGAGCTAAGCGACCTGTTTTCGCCTAACTCTTTGGTTTTTTTACAGTCACAAAGTGTTCGAAAAAATGAAAGCATGTTCATTCGATTCTAATCGATTACAGCCTGATGGTTTGAACCTGCGAAAACAACCTTACGATATTGTTTCGGGGTGGTGCCGATTTTTTTCTTAAACAGCCGGTGAAAAAATTTCAAGTCGGCATAACCGACCGCGGCGGCAACCTCCCCTACGCTGCTGCGGCCTCCGGTCAGCAAACGGCACGCGGCGTCCATACGGATGCTCTGCACGTAGTTGGTAAAGTTCATGCCGGTTTGACGCTGGAACAGGCGGCTGAATTGCCGCTCGCTAAGATTCACTTTGGCGGCGAGTTCGCCAAGCTTAAGATCGGTGGCATAATTATGGTTAATATAGGTGATGGCTTCGTCGACGGTCAGCCATTGCGGGCGGTCCCCGGCAGGCGTGCCGAGCTGCAGCCGGTGCCGGTACAAGCCTGCCAATATCCGCACCACGAGGGAGGCGAGCACAGCCAAATATCCCGGCGGTTTTGCCGAGAATTCACGATACATCTCGCGGAACATAGCCTGATATTCTCCGGTGGCATCTTTCATGGATAACCAGGGCAAGCGTTCGTCGGTAAATAATTCACAAATGTCTGCGGCTTGGGGAAATCCAGCCCGTAACTCCGTTAGGTACAAGACCGGAAATAAACAGTTGTATACGATAAGAGGACGGTCTCTCTTCAGCGTCTTCGGCCGAAACACATGGCTGCGTCCAACCGGAATGAAGAACAGGGTCCCATGCTCGACAGGAACGGCCTCCCCATCGATGTAGTGGACGCCCGCTCCTTCGCTGACGTAAGTAACCTCAACAAATTCATGGGAATGCTCGGTCAATTCGAACGTTTCGGAAGCCCGATTCACATAGATCGGGACCCCCGGTTCGAAAAAGCTTTCTCCCGACATCACATAAGAGCTGCGTCTGACACTCATGCTTTTTGCTGCCCCTCTCGCATGGTTTGTTCGGTCTGGCTCCATCATACGAAACCGGTTGCAAAATGTCCAGATCCGCCTATAAAAATGTCGGAAACATCCCCTGATTGAGATAGCTCCGCCCCGTACAATAGACGTAATGATGCCACCTGTCAAGGTAAGGGATCAATAAATAAAGAGGAGCGATACCAATGACCCATTTTACAGTTTCCGACCTTAGCGTCAATTATCGAAATAATCCCGTGGGAATCGACGATTTGAGGCCCCGGCTCAGTTGGCGGATCAGTGCGGAAACCAGAGGTTTTGTGCAAAACGCCTATCAGGTCCAAGTGGCTTACGATCCCGATTTTGGCACGGAAATCGTCTGGGACTCCGCAAAAGTGAAGTCGAATCGTAGTGTTCATATTGAATATCAGGGCCCTGCGTTAAAGTCTCGTACCCGCTATTATTTCAGAGTGCGCGTGTGGGACCGCCAAGGGAACGTATCGGCATGGAGCGCCCCCGCTTACTGGGAAACCGCATTTTTGTCGGCCCGGGAATGGCAGGCAAGCTGGATCACGGCGCCGCCGCGCCGCGCCGAGTCGAGTGACGAACCTTGCGATTATATGCGCACAGGCTT
The DNA here is from genome assembly GCF_046567315.2 of Paenibacillus lacisediminis. Lineage (NCBI taxonomy): Bacteria > Bacillati > Bacillota > Bacilli > Caryophanales > Paenibacillaceae > Paenibacillus > Paenibacillus lacisediminis. The sequence continues at coordinate 39,434 of NZ_JBKIAX020000028.1, forward strand.
TACCCTGCCGGGCAACGTGGTTTCAGCGCGGGTATACGCGACTTCTCTCGGCTTGTATCGGCTATATGTCAACGGCGTTCCGGCGGATGACACGCTGTTTAGTCCCGGATGGACCAGCTATAACAAACGGCTGCAGTATCAAACCTATGACGTGACGTCGCTCCTCTCCGCAGGCGAAAACGTGCTTGGCTGCCTTCTGGGAAACGGGTGGTATAAAGGGGATTTGGCCTGGGGAGGTAAAAAAGAGTTCTTCGGCAAAACTCGCGCCGCGCTGATCCAGTTGCATGTGACATTGTCCGACGGCTCCGAACGGATCATCGTTTCGGACGGGAACTGGCGTGTTTCATCAGGACCGCTTCGGATGTCGGAATTGTATCATGGTGAAACCTATGACGCCAGACTGGAGATGGACGGGTGGTCTTCTCCCGGATTTGCGGATCAGGATTGGGCAAAGGTGATGATTACGAATCCTCCAGAATCCGCATTAGTTGCCCAAGAAAACGAACCGGCCAGGATTATCGAAACCATCAAGCCTGCCGTGGTCCTAACCACACCTAAAGGAGAGACCGTGCTCGATATGGGACAGAACATGGTTGGGTGGATAAGGTTCACGGTGCGCGCCGATTCCGGAACGGTCGTTACCTTGCAGCATGCGGAGGTTTTGGACCGCGATGGAAATTTTTATACCGGAAATCTGCGCTCGGCCAAGCAGACGATTACTTATACATGCCGGGGCGGCGAAGCGGAAACATTTGAACCGCACTTATCCTTCCAAGGATTTCGTTATGTGAAAGTGACCGGTGTACCGCAAGATCAATTGCTGGAGCAATTCATCGGCTGCGTCATTCATACCGACTTGGAGCCAACCGGCAGCTTCCGCTGCTCGGACGACCTGGTGAATCAGCTTCAGCACAACATCTTATGGGGACAGAAGGGCAATTTCCTGGATATCCCGACAGACTGCCCGCAGCGCGATGAAAGATTGGGCTGGACGGGGGACGCGCAAGTCTTTATTCGCACCGCCGCTTTTAATATGAACGTCGTTCCGTTTTTTGAGAAATGGCTAAAGGATCTGGCCGCAGATCAAGAGGCTGACGGAAGGGTTCCGCATGTTATTCCCGACGTGCCGATTGCCGGGTATGGATCTGCCGCTTGGGGGGACGCTGCCGTCATTTGTCCTTGGACGTTATATCAATGTTATGGGGATATTCGCGTCCTGGAAACGCAATATCCAAGCATGAAAGCTTGGGTTGAGTATATTCGGGCCCAAGGCGATGACGAGTTTCTGTGGAATACCGGATTTCACTTCGGAGATTGGCTTGGCTTGGATGCCAAAGAGAACAGCTACATCGGGGCGACGCCAAAGGATTTGATCGCTACCGCGTTCTATGCCTACTCGACAGAGTTGCTGGCCAAAACCGCGGCTGTGCTAGGCAAAAATGAAGATGCGAAAGCGTATGAAGGGCTGTACGAAAATATAGTTCTGGCATTCCGTAAGGAGTTCGTCACGCCGAAAGGACGGGTAGCTTCTCCAACGCAAACCGCCTACGTATTGGCCCTCATGTTCGATTTATTGGAGGAACAGGATCGTCCTCGCGCGGCCAAGATGTTAGCTGAGCATATCGAAGAAAACGGGACACACCTGACGACCGGATTTGTTGGCACGCCTTATCTGTGCTTGGTACTTTCGCGGTTCGGTTATACGGATCTGGCGTACCGGCTGGTGCTGCAAAAGGAATATCCGTCCTGGCTGTATTCCGTGATCCAAGGGGCGACCACGATCTGGGAACACTGGGACGGCATCAAACAGGACGGCTCGTTCTGGAGCGACGATATGAACTCTTACAACCATTACGCTTATGGCGCCATCGGGGATTGGCTCTATCGCGTTGTTGGCGGCATCGATTTGCTTGAGCCGGGGTACAAGAAAATACGAATCCAGCCGCAGATCGGCGAACAGTTCTCATGGGCTGAAGCTTCTCTCGATTCCGTATATGGAACCATAAAGGTAGCTTGGAGCAAACAGAATCAGGGTACGGTGAAGATGGATGTAGTTATTCCTGCGAATACGACGGCGGAAGTCATCATTGCAACGAGTGAGCGCGGGCGTGTTTTGGAAAGCGGGAAGTCGTTAGACCAAACCGAAGGTCTGCTTGCAGTGGAGCAAACCACTCATGGCCATACGCTACTAGCTGGGTCCGGAAGTTATAGCTTTACGTTCTAGTCATTGCCGCTTCTTATTAGTAAAGGTCAACCGGTGCATGGTTGACCTTTACGTTTTTTATAAAATAATTACTGTTGGCTATTTCTATCAGAGTTCCTTCTTACTGAATCAGTTTGATCGCGACCGGTACATATTTTTCCACGGACTTGCCGCTGAGTATATCGGCTGCGGTTTGTACCGCTTTCTGGCCGATCAGGTCGAATTGCTGCGCGATCGTAGCGGAAAGTTTGCCCTCCTTGATCGCTTTAAGCGCGTCCGCGCTTCCGTCGAAGCCAATGACTACGATGTTTTTGCCCGAGCTGGCAACTGCTTCGACCGCTCCCAGCGCCATTTCATCGTTTTGCGCGAATACCGCCTGGATATTGGGGTTACCCTGGAGCAGATTTTCCATGACGTTCAGGCCTTTGGTGCGGTCAAAATCGGCTGCCTGTTTGACAACGACATTAAGCTTGCTGTCCGCGAGGGAATGAAAGCCTTCACCGCGTTCCCGGGCGGCGGAGGTTCCCGGTATGCCTTCCAGCTCGGCGACGATCGCCCCCTCACCCAGTGTATCGATGATGTACTGTGCCGCCATTTTGCCTCCACCTACGTTGTCGGAAGCGATGAGTGAGGCGACATCGCCCTTGTCCGCTGAGCGGTCGATGGTGATCACCGGAATGCCGATGGCGTTGGCGTTTTGGACCGCCGCCGAAATGGCGGAGGAATCGGTGGGGTTGATAAGCAAAGCATCGACACCTTTTTGGAGCAGATCCTCGACGTCATTATTCTGTTTGGCCGAGTCGTTTTGGGCGTCCACTACAATAACCTCAAATCCTTGTTTGTCGGCCTCTTGCACGACCATATCCTTTAAGTAGACGAAGAAGGGGTTGTTCAAGGTGGACATGGAGAGTCCAAGCTTGACATGATTCAAGTCCTTTTTGCCGCCCGTTTTGGCCCAGGAGGGCGGCTCCAGCGAGCAGCCGGAGAGCAGCAGCATGATCAAGGCGGCTATCAGAAGATAAGGAATTTTTCTCAATTTCGCATCCCCCTATATTGCTTTCTTTCGGTCCATCAGAACCGCGACCAGAATGACGATGCCTTTGACGACCGCTTGATAAAACGAGGAGACGCCAAGCAAATTTAACCCGTTATTCAGGGTGCCGATAATCAGGGCGCCAACCAGGGTTCCGACAATGCGGCCGCGTCCGCCGGACAAACTGGTGCCTCCGAGAACAACCGCGGCGATGGCATCAAGCTCGTAGGAGCTGCCGGCGGTCGGCTGGGCCGAATCGAGCCTGGAGGCAAGGATGGCTCCGGATAACGCCGCCAAAAAGCCCGTTAACGAGTAGACCATGATTTTGATGCGCTGGACCTTAATGCCGGAGATAATGGACGCTTTTTCGTTTCCGCCGATGGCATAGGTTTTGCGTCCGAACGACGTTTTGTTCAGCAGCACCCAGAGCAAAGCGAACATGATCGCCATAGTGATGGCCGGAACGGGGATCCCCAGAAAATAGCCGCGCCCGAACATTTGGAACGTCAAACTGTCGCCGAGGCCCGTGATCGGATTTCCTTCCGTAAAGACCATGGTAAGCCCGCGGTAAATCGTCATGGTGGCCAAGGTGACGATAAACGGCGCCATTTTGCCTTTCGTAATGAACACGCCGTTCACAGCTCCGAGCCCGGCTCCGAGCAAACAGGAGGTTCCGATGGCGATTAGGGGATTTACGCCGCCGACGATCATACCGGCCATGATCGCGCTGGAAAGCGCCAGCGTCGAGCCGACCGAAAGATCGATGCCGCCCGTCAGGATGACGAAGGTCATACCGAAAGCGATCAAGGCATTGATGGCCACCTGGCGCAGCAAATTTAAAATGTTAAGCGGTTCTAAAAAAGCCGGGTTCAAGACGGTAACAACGATAACGAGAATGATCAGCCCCAGCATCGGACCAAGCTTCTTCATATTCCATTCCCCCCTGCGGCGAAAGTCATAATTTTCTCCTGCGTGGCCTCCGAACCTGCCAATTCTCCGGCGATTCGCCCTTCATGGATCACGAGGATTCTGTCGCTCATCCCGAGGATTTCCGGGAGTTCCGAAGAGACCATAATAATGGCTACGCCTCTCTCCGTCAGCTCGTTCATAAGCTGGTAAATCTCGCGTTTGGCCCCGACGTCCACGCCTCTTGTCGGCTCGTCGAGGATCAGCACCCCAGGGCCGATGCCGATCCATTTGGCAATAACTACTTTCTGCTGGTTTCCTCCGGAAAGATTTCTTACCGGGGTTTCGAGCGATTCCGTTTTGATATGCAGCCGGGCTGTTAGCAGCTCGACAAAAGACCTCTCTTTGCTCTTGTCGATCAATCCTTTGCGGTTAAGGCTGAACAGGCTGGGAAGAACCATGTTTTCCCTTACGGAAAAATCCAGAACAAGGCCTTCATCTTTACGGTTTTCGGTAATAAATCCGATGCCCAGTTTGACCGCGTCAGGCGGATTTTTAATATGTACAGCCTGATGATTCAGAAGGATTTCGCCGGTGTCGAGCCTGTCAAGACCGTATAGAGCCCGCATGATTTCCGTTCGCCCGGCGCCCAACAAACCCGAGATGCCGAGGATTTCACCGGATCGCACTGCAAAATGGACTCCATGAAAAACCCCGTTCCTGGAGGCGTTTTTGACTTCCAGGACGACCGGACCAGGCGCAGCGCGGCGTTTGGGGAAACGATCGGTCAATTCGCGTCCAACCATTTTTCGCACGACTTCTTCAAAGCCGGTTTCGGAAACCGGCTTCGTGTCGACGGTGATGCCGTCACGCATTACCGTAACCCGGTCGCCAATTTCAAAAATTTCCTCCATCCGGTGCGAAATGTATACGATAGACACGCCTTCTCTTTTGAGCGCTCCGATGATCTCGAATAATTTCCGGGTTTCTTTTTCCGTGAGCGCGGCCGTCGGTTCGTCCATAATCATCACTTGGGCTTTCGTCATCAGCGCTTTGCAAATTTCGATCATTTGCTGCTGTCCAACCGAACAATTCCCGGCAGCCTGATCCAGAGGGAGTGAGAGGGAGAGTTTGCTCATTTGCTCTTCTGCTAGCGCTTTCATTTTCTTTTGATTTAAAAACCCCCAACCGTTAGTTTCCTCCTTGCCGACAAACAGGTTTTCCAGCACGGTCATTTCCGGCCAGATATTCAGTTCCTGGTGAATAAACACGATTCCGTTATCCTCCGCTTCACGCGGATGGGTGAAGGAGGCTTCTTTTCCGTCAATGAGGATAATCCCATCGTCCCGCGTGTGGATGCCGGTTAAGATGTTCATCAGCGTGGATTTGCCCGCCCCGTTTTCCCCCATCAACGCATGAACTTCACCTTCGAGCAACTCAAAATCCACGCCAGCCAGTACGCGACTCGCTCCGAATGATTTATGAATGTCTTTCATTCTGATATGCAACCATGTTCACCTCTCGTCGCCTTTCATTTTGAAGATAGTTTAGTTAGATAAACTTAACAAACCTAATTTATAGTGTTGTTCTCCTCCTCCTGAAACCATGAATATGTTGTTATATGCTGTCCTAGAACAAGAAAAAAGCGTTGTTTATAGCTTTTTTAGCTAAAAAAATGAATTTTCTAGCGGAATAACATTAAATAATATGTAAACATGAACTAAACAATTGTGAAGGTGATTATGGGCACAAGGCGACGATCTTCTAGAGAATGGGAAGCGATTAGACCCAAATACTTGACTCTCCCCTAAAGGGGAGACATTAAACTCAATTTTGTAAGCTAATCAATTAAAAGGAGGAAGTCAAAATGAACTTGGATATCAGGGACGTTAGAAGCGAGGATATCGAACCTATTAAATCGATCATTTCCAATACGTGGAACGCGAAGAGGTTTATCGAGGATGAAGACGTCATAAATGCAGCCGTTACAATGATGTTCGTTGGCCTCGTATTGAACAAAAGCACTTTTGGAAGAGTGGCTACATTAGATGGGGAAGTTATTGGTGTCATTTTTGGTTCAAGAGTAGGTGAAACAGCATCCTATAGATTATTGCAAGAGGATTATACAAGTGAATTACTACAACTCTTAAATCTAAATGACATGGAACGAAAACTATTTGTTGAACTCACGTCCATGACTAATGAGGCATACAGCAAGTTAATTAGAGGAAAAGAACATGAGTTTCAGGGCTGCTTAGAATTCTTTGCTGTTTCTGAAGAAGCTAGAGGAAAAAAGATAGGGAAAAAATTATTTAATGAGCTTATCTCTTACTTAAGAGATACAAAAGCAAATAAAATTTATGTGTATACAGACACAATGTGTAACTATGGATTTTATGACCATAATGGATTTGTCCGTCTGGATGAAGAAGTAACTGTATATAATCTACCTACGGGCAAATTTGAAAATACAAATTTTATTTATGAATACAGGCCTGTTGATTAACCACTAAATGGTAGCAAAAGAGTCGTCAACTCGGTAAAATGTTTGTACCCCTAGAAACCAACTGTCCAAAGAAAATAAAGTGTTGGTCTGAAAAATAAAGTATTTTCTTAGTGCTTAAGTTAAGATAAGTCCCCGGTTTAAGCACTACATGCTACCCACGTACGTTCTTTAATAGGTGATTGGAAATGGAATATAATGAGGAGGACGTAGCCCAAGCGAAGGTGCGGGAGCGTTCTTTTTATTGAACTAACGGGCAGTTTAACTCAACTATTAGTCTCAATAATGCGTCTTAAATGTTACTTTCTCATGAGAGGAGTTGCATTGAAGGGTGATTTTATTAAGAAATTTTTGACACCGTATTTTTAAAGGTGTTATATTGGCGTAATGCCCATTAGCATGGGTCTATTTTCGAGAGGTGGTAAGCCATATGTTACCTATTCACCAGCAATTCATTAATCAAGCTATGGAAAGAATCCGTCAGGATAGTCGCCTCACGGGGCTACTTGTCGGTGGTTCCGTCATTCGCGGGACCGTGGATGCTTACAGCGATCTAGATTTGATCGTTGTATATGATACTACATTCAAGGAAGAGATAATGGAGCAACGCATTCGAATCGCCAATTCGTTTGGCAGCCTGCTTTCAGCCTTCACCGGCGAGCATGTCGGTGAACCTCGATTGGTAATCTGTCTGTATGGGCCTCAGCCGCTCCATGTCGACTTAAAGTTCATCTCCTCCTCGGAGCTGGCAGTACGAGTCGAGAATCCGCTCGTGCTTTGGGATCGCGACAATTCGCTACGTTCAATCATCAACGAGACATCACCTTCGTACCCTACTCCTACTACTCAATGGATGGAGGATCGATTCTGGGTATGGGTGCATTATGGAGCAACGAAGTTAGGCAGAGGCGAATTATTCGAGTTCATTGATTTGCTCTCTTATATACGAAGTGTCGTGCTTGGGCCCCTAATTCTTATGAGTATCGGGCATATTCCGTCTGGAGTACGTAGGCTTGAGCAATATGCCGCTCACGAAATGGAAGAGCTTAAAGAGACGCTTCCGCTCCACAACGCCTCAAGCTGTTACCATGCACTGAAGGTCTCTATAGCGATCTATAGAAGATTGCGTCAAGATACCGAAGGACTGATACGCAAGGTAGAAGCTGAGCAAGCTGCGATAGCATATCTCGATTCGGTATACGATAGCGTGCGCAAATGATATCTTGCTGCTAAGATGTATTGGAATGTTTCCTGATCGGTAACAGCATTAGTCACTTATGTCCTTCCCTATCATGAGTGAATCTATGGCCTGTACATTTATCGGCGCTATTGGTGATATTGAACGTTTCTCAACATATTTAGAGCTTAAAAAGTACCTTGGTGTAGCTGCGGAGAATAAAATCTCGGGAACATCCGTTTTTAAGAGTAGGCAGACATACGAGGGTGTTAGAGATACTCGCAGAGTTCTTTTACTCGGATCCTGAACCGGCTGGCGAGATCAAGAAAAACGATGGTCCTTGGACGGTGGAGGAATTGATTAAAACCGTTCCTGAAAATTTATTGAAAGATTATGCGTCCATCGCCACGCGTAATGAATGGGCTTAGTTTAGCAGCGAGTTTTAATATCAAGAAGCCGACGCTCCGAGGTTCATACTTTTGGATATTTAAAAAATCAACGTCTTGCCTTTATTCAAAAAGGCAAGACGTTGATTTTGCGAATTATTGAGTGGACTTTAAAGATTCGACTTCATCCTTCGTTAATCCGCTCGCTTTCACGATGATGGAAACCTCAATGCCCATGGCCAGCATGTTCTTGGCAATTTCCATGGCTTTCTTTTGTTCCCCCTTCGCCATACCTCTATCCGTTGCCCACTCAATCATGGACGCTTCGTCATGTAAGTATTTCTGGCGCTCCTCGTATTTGCGGCGGGCTTCCCGATCCAGTCTCAAAAACTCCAGCGTATCCATCGCTTTCTTCAAGTTTGGCTCATTCAACTTCAGCACCTCCCAGTTCGATTTGTCGGCACTCTTTAGGAAAAGCAGCCAGTTCACCAAACCGCCCTCCATCGAAATCGACTGATCATCCAGTTTGGATAATTCCATAACATGTACTTCAATGTCTTCGCATAGCTCAAGACCCGTGTGATCCTCCCGCAAATGATAGACATTATGATACCGGTCGTTGGTAATGGCCGTGAAATTCAAGATATTGATTGTAACGAATTTTTTCAGTCAAGGTTCAGTCGTCAATTTGACATTCAACTCCATTTCTTTTATTGTATCACAATTTAGGCAAACAAAAAGCCGCTCCAATACGGCAGCCAGATAAAGGCTCGTATTACAGCGGCATGTGCTTCACACCAGTAAAATTATGGTTAAAGTATACCCGATTATTATGAATACCGCAACTAGCTGCATACTATAAAACCTCTTATTTACGATTAGGCTATTCGAATTAAACATAACCAACACATACCCAGTAATTTGAAATATAAAGTAATAAAGGCATGGATAGTGTTAATTATTTTTAATTAATAGCAAAATTTTTGTATTTACCATTGACTGAAAACGGTTTAAATAATAATATATGACCATAAGTTGATCAACTGTTATCAAAAACTTGATTGAAGGTTGGGATTTTTGAAACAAGGAGGATACTATGATGACGCAAGTAACAGAAGTGGAGATCTTAAAAAATTACATTAATGGTGAATGGGTGGAGAGTGCCACCGACCGTTATGAAGACGTGTACAACCCGGCGACAAACGAGGTTATCGCTCGCGTTCCTTTATCAACGAAAGAAGAAATTGATCATGCGGTTGAAGTCGCGGCCGAGGCTTTTAAAAGTTGGCAAAAAGTGGCCGTCCCCCGCCGGGCCCGGATTTTGTTTAACTATCAGCAACTGTTGACCCGGCACAAAGAGGAATTGGCTAAGCTGATCACGATTGAAAACGGCAAAAACCTCACCGAGGCTTTGGGCGAAGTGGGGCGCGGTATCGAAAACGTAGAATTTGCCGCCGGTGCCCCGACGTTGATGATGGGGGATTCGCTGGCCAGCATCGCCACGGATGTAGAAGCTGTTAATTACCGCTATCCGCTTGGCGTAGTGGGAGGAATCGCACCTTTCAACTTTCCGATGATGGTACCCTGCTGGATGTTTCCGATGGCGATCGCGCTCGGCAACACGTTTATACTGAAGCCGTCAGAGCGTACACCGCTGCTGACCAGACGGCTGGCGGAGCTGTTCGAGGAAGCCGGATTGCCTAAAGGCGTGTTTAACGTTGTATACGGGGCTCACGATGTCGTAAACGGTATTCTTGATCATCCGGAAGTCAAGGCGGTCTCCTTCGTCGGTTCGAAGCCGGTCGGCGAATATGTGTTCAAGCGCGGCAGCCAAAACCTGAAACGGGTGCAGGCGCTGACCGGAGCCAAAAACCATACCATTGTGTTGAATGACGCTAATCTGGAGGACACGGTGACCAATGTGATTAGCGCCGCTTTCGGATCGGCCGGAGAACGATGCATGGCCTGCGCTGTGGTTACCGTGGAAGAGGGGATCGCGGATGAATTCATTGCCCTCCTCAAGGAAAAGGCACAGAGCGCTAAAATCGGCAACGGTTTGGACGACGGGGTGTTTCTTGGCCCGGTCATCCGGGAAGAGAATAAACAGCGGACTCTTCGATATATCGAAAAGGGCCTGGAAGAGGGAGCGGCGCTCATCTGTGACGGACGGGATAACGTGCCGGATCAAGGTTATTTTGTCGGGCCAACGATTTTTGAACATGTAACGACGGATATGACGATTTGGAAGGAGGAAATTTTTGCGCCGGTGCTGTCCGTGATCCGCGTGAAAAACCTCAAGGAGGCGGTGGAGATCGCCAACCGGTCGGAATTCGCCAATGGGGCCTGCATTTTTACCTCCAATGCATCCGCCATCCGGTATTTCCGGGAAAACATCGATGCCGGGATGCTGGGCGTAAACCTGGGTGTGCCTGCGCCGATGGCCTTCTTCCCATTCTCGGGCTGGAAATCCTCCTTCTTCGGTACGTTGCACGCCAACGGCAAAGACAGTGTGGACTTCTATACGCATAAGAAGGTCGTGACTGCTCGCTATGCAACGCCGGCCTTTGATTAATCATCATGTTCAGGACAGTTGGGAGGTAAGGGACTATTGACGCTGGTATCATTCAAAGAAATGCTGCAAAAGGCCAAAGCGGAGCAATATGCGGTCGGACAGTTCAATTTGAACGGCTTGCAATGGGCGCAGGCCATCTTGCTGGCCGCTGAAGAAGAGCGTTCTCCCGTCATTCTGGCGGCTTCGGACCGGCTGGTGCCCTTTTTGGGCGGCTATAATGTGATCGCGGTGATGGTGGAGGAGCTTGTCAAAGAGATGAAGGTCACCGTTCCGGTGGCGCTCCATCTGGATCACGGGAAAACACCGGAGAATTGTAAAAAGGCCGTAGACGCCGGCTTTAGCTCCGTGATGATCGACGGTTCCCATGATCCGATCGGGCAGAATATAGCGATGACCGCCGAGGTCGTGAACTACGCACACCCCCGCGGAGTTTCGGTTGAAGCGGAGGTCGGCACGGTCGGCGGTATGGAGGACGGTTTGATCGGCGGCATTCGGTATGCGGACCCTGGAGAATGCGCCGCGCTGGTCAAGGAAACGGGGATCGATGCGCTCGCTGCGGCGCTTGGTTCCGTCCATGGTCCTTACCGGGGAGAGCCGGTACTGGGCTTTGCGGAAATGGAGCAAATCTCCGGACTTGTCGGGATTCCGCTGGTGCTGCACGGCGCTTCGGGCATTCCCGAACATCAGATTCGGCGGGCGATCTCTTTGGGCCATGCCAAAATCAATGTCAACACGGAATGTATCCAGGCCTGGGCGTCGGCACTCCGCCGGACGCTTGACGCCGACGCCGGTGTGTACGATCCGCGCGCGATTTTGTCCCCGGGAACCGAGGCGATCAAGGAAATTGTCAAAAGCAAAATCCGGGAGTTTGGTTCTGTAGGAAAAGCGTAGCGGTAAACATCGGGCTAGCGGATTAACAAATTATTTATTCCTGTGCGCCTGGCCTACGGCCTTTGCGCCGTGGGGCCAGGCACACAGGCAAACTGATCATGTTAGGAGAGATTGGCATGCTGCAAAACGAAAAGCAACGAAAATTTGACCTTATCACGTTGGGGAGAGCTTGTATTGATTTAAACGCGGTGGAGTACAACCGGCCCATGGAAGAAACGTTGACATTCTCTAAATATGTGGGCGGATCGCCCGCCAACATTGCGATCGGTGCCGCCAAACTCGGCTTGAAGGTCGGATTTATCGGAAAAGTTCCCGCCGACCAACACGGCCGCTTTATTCGGCATTCCATGAAGAAGAGCGGCGTCGATGTCTCATATATGATTGATGACACGGAAGGGCGCAAGGCGGGCCTGGCTTTTACGGAGATTAAAAGTCCGGAGGAGTGCAGCATCCTGATGTACCGTGATAATGTCGCCGACCTGTTTTTACGGCCGGATGAGATTGAGGAAGAATATATTGCCGCCGCTTCGGCCTTGCTGATCTCCGGTACGGCGCTGGCCGCCAGCCCTTCACGGGAAGCCGTTTTTAAAGCGATTTCATATGCCCGGGACAACGATACCAAAGTCATCTTTGAATTGGATTATCGGGGTTACACCTGGAAGTCTCCGGAGGAAACGTCGATTTATTATTCGGCCATTGCCGAACAGGCGGATGTCGTGATCGGAACCCGGGACGAGTTTGACGTGCTTGAAGGAAAAGAAGGCGGAAATAATGAGGCGACCGTTGGGCGATTGTTCCGTTATCGTCCGGAGCTCGTGGTCATCAAGCATGGCGTGCAAGGTTCTTACGCTTATACCCGGGATGGCAAGGTGCATAGGGGGCATGCCTTTAAATCCAAAGTACTTAAAACGTTCGGTGCCGGCGATTCCTATGCGGCTGCTTTCCTGTACGCCTTAATGAGAGGAAAAGAGCTTGATGAAGCCCTGAAATATGCCAGCGCTTCAGCTGCGATCGTCGTCAGCAAGCACAGTTCTTCGGAAGCGATGCCGACGGTGGCCGAAATCGAGCAGCTCATTGCCGCGCAAAGCCAATAAATTTGATTACTATTAACATCTGGTGATTACTTTATAATTGAAGCGGGGGAAGTTAGTTTATGCCGATATTGATTGTTTGCTTTGGGGTTGCACTGCTGCTTGTTCTGATTATGAAAGCAAAGCTAAATACGTTTGTATCGCTTACGATTACCGCTTTTGTCGTAGCCCTGCTGCTCGGCATGGATCCGGCGACCATTGTTACCACCATTGAAAGTGGTATCGGCGGCCAATTGGGGCATTTGGCGCTGGTGTTCGGTTTCGGCGCCATGCTCGGCCGTCTGGTATCCGACGCTGGGGGCGGTTACCGAATCGCCATCACGCTAATCGACAAGTTTGGCCGTAAACGGATTCAGTTGGCGGTCGTGGTGGCTTCTTTTATCGTCGGAATTGCCTTGTTCTTCGAAGTGGGTTTGGTGCTCTTGATCCCAATTGTTTTCGTCATCGCGAAGGAATTGAAGATCCCCTTCCTGTATCTTGGTATTCCGATGGCCGCCGCGCTGAACGTAACCCACGGCTTTCTGCCGCCGCATCCGGCGCCGACCGCCATCTCGGCAGCTTATGGAGCGGATTTGGGACAGGTTCTATTGTACGGCATGATCATCGCCATACCGACGACAATTGTGGCCGGACCCTTGTTCAACAAAGTGCTGATGAAAGTGTATCCCCGGGTGTACGAGCGGGAAACGAACGCTTCCGTTGTCGTCGGCGATCAAAAAAGCTTTGTGCTGAGCGAAACCCCTGGTTTCGGCATCAGCGTGCTGACTTCCATGCTTCCCGTGATTTTTATGGGCGTTGCCGCGGCCGCCAAAATGGTGATGCCCGAAAATTCGGGCGTGCTCAAAGTGCTGAATTTTATCGGAACGCCCGGCACCGCGATGCTTATCTCTTTGCTGGTGGCCATGTATACTATGGGTATAGCCAGAGGAATCGCGATGAAGCAAATCAGCAACACTTTGGTAAGCGCTATCTCGCAAATTTCCATGATGCTGCTCGTGATCGGCGGCGGCGGAGCCTTTAAGCAGGTGCTGGTCGACGGCGGGATCGGCGATTACGTTTCCCAATTGTTCTCGGCAACGAATCTGTCGCCGCTGCTTGTCGCCTGGATGATCGCCGCCATTTTGCGGTTGTGCCTTGGCTCCGCCACAGTGGCCGCGCTGACGACAGCCGGTCTGGTGGCACCGATGATCGCAGGCGGAGATGTAAATCCGGCGCTGATGGTGCTGGTTACGGGAGCGGGCAGCGTAATAGCCTGCCATGTGAACGATGCCGGCTTCTGGATGATCAAGGAGTATTTTGGATTGACGCTGAAGGAGACATTTGGTACGTGGACTACGCTGACAACTGTGCTTTCGGTGACGGGACTGCTCTGCGTGTTGGCCTTGGGCGCGATTTTGTAAAGGTAAGGAGGAGCAAAAGATGAACAGCCTGGATGTTGAACGGGTGTTGGGCTGGCTCGAGGAGGCGGCGCAAATGCTGCGCGACTCGCTTCAGGAAGAAAGAGAAATATCCCAGAAGACCGGGGCCCTTGATTTGGTGACCGATATGGACCGGCGGATTGAACAGTTTCTGGTTCGAAATATCAGGGAGTTCTACCCCGGCGACCGCATCTTAGGTGAAGAAGGCACGGGGGACCGGGTGGAGGATCTGGGCGGCCGTGTATGGATACTGGACCCCATTGACGGAACGATGAACTTCATCAAACAAAAAGAGAACTTTGCCGTCATGATCGCTGTTGTGGAAAATGGAGTGGGCAAATGCGGTTTCATTTATGATGTCATGCGTAGCCGGCTCATTTGGGGCGGGCCGGAAATCGGCGTATATTATAACGGTCATCCGCTGCCGTCATGGCAGGATCACGAATTAAAGGACAGCCTAGTGGCGATCAACTGGCAAATGTTTGCCGACAATGTTTCCAATGTCAAAGCCCTGGCCTGGGGAAGCTGCGGGGTCCGGATACAGAGCTGTGCGGGTACGGAATTTATTCACCTGCTATTGGGAAAACAGTCGGTTTACGTTTCCAAGCTGGCGCCCTGGGATTACGCAGCCGGGAGGATTTTATGCGAAACCGTGGGAATTCGTTGTTCTACAATAGAAGGCGATTCACCGGGGTGGCTGGAATCAATTAAGGGAGTATTTGCAACACCGCGCGCATATGAAAGCGCTATACAAATTTTGAATAAACAATAAATTGTACCCATGGGGACCTGTTGGCCAAGTCGGCCGGGAGGTCTTTTTATTTAAAAAAAATAAAATATAGGACGTTCTATATATTGATTTCATCTGAAATATTGTGTATTATTCAAACATAAATGCGGATTATATATCCAATTTGCGCTTGAATAAGTGTGCAAGTTCACCTATGAAGTGGAGGTAAACCGTGATCGAACTGACAGCTCGTCAACTGCAAATTATCGATATCGTCCAAAAAAACGCACCGATTAGCGGAGAACAGATTGCTGAAAGCTTGCATTTAAGCAAACCGACGATCCGCTCGGACCTGTCGCTGCTTGTTATGCTCGATTATATCAACGCCAAGCCCAAGGTCGGTTATTTCCCGGGAGGCAAGGCTTCTTCCGATCTGCGCAACGGTTACCTGCTGCAAAATAGCAAAGTCAAAGATATTCAGGGCATGCCGATCATTATCAGGGAAATCACCACCATACAAGATGCCGTCGTTACGCTTTTCCTGCAGGATGTGGGCACGCTATTCGTTTGCGATGATGACGGCAAGCTTGCCGGGGTTGCTTCGCGCAAAGATTTCCTTAAGGTTACGCTCGGCAACCCTGGCGCAACGTCCATGCCGGTCAGTATGGTCATGACACGCCAACCCAAAGTGGTTACGGTATTTCCTGAAGATACGGTGCTCGACGCAGCGCAAAAAATGATTTTGCACGAGGTAGACAGCCTGCCGGTTGTCGTTCCGGCTAACGAAGAAGAGAGCGGCGCAAGGCTTACGGTGGTTGGCCGTTTGACGAAAACTTCGATCTTAAAGCTGCTTCTTGACAAAGAGACCCATTGATAGGAAAACAGGAGGAATCGAGAGAGCATGGAAACATCACATTTGATCACGATCTGCTCGGATTCATTGGGAGATACGGCCGAGGCGGTTGTGCAGGCGGTCATCCACCAATTTGAGAATCAACGAGTCAAAATCAAGCGTTACGGCAACATTCGCCATGAAGATGAACTGCGGAAGCTGCTGGAAGAAGCCGCACGTCACCAAGGCTTTGTGGCCTACACGCTTGTGCAGCCGGAGCTCCGCGAAGCGATCCGCGAGGAAGCCGTCAGGCTCGACTTGCGCATTGTCGATATTATGGGCCCTATGATGCAGGCGTTCATCGACACGTTCGACGATGCGCCGCAAGCACGCCCCGGCCTGCTGCATCAGCTTAATGAAAATTATTTCCGGCGTGTAGAAGCCATCGATTTTACGGTGGCCAGCGACGGCGGGCGGAATCTCGAAGCCATGTTCGAAGCAGATATTGTGGTGATGGGCATATCGCGCACCTCCAAGACGCCCTTAAGCATCTTCCTTGCTCACCGGGGCAAAAAAGTCGTGAACTATCCGCTTGTTCCCGAGGTAGGGCCGCCGCCGCATCTGCTAAGCCTGCCTTCGAGCCGCCTCATCGGCCTGACGATGGAGCCGGAGCATATGCTCAAAATCCGCTCGGAGCGGCTGAAAATGCTGGGCCTGCCGCTGGACACGCAATACACCAGTCTGGCCCGCATTCAGGAAGAAACGGATTATGCCTTGGCGCTGTATTCCCGGCTGAAATGTCCGGTTATCGACATTACCGATAAAGCGATCGAAGAGACAGCCGGCATCATCATGGGATATATTTAAAAATTTCCGATTATAACGCTACTGGGGGGATTTTATATGGAACGAGAACTGACATTGGAAATTGTAAGGGTGACAGAACTGGGCGCCTTGGCCGCCGCCCGCTGGGTCGGCAGAGGCGATAAAAACGCCGCCGACGAGGCGGCCACTGCCGCGATTCGTTCCATGTTCGATTCCGTTTCGATCGACGGAACCGTGGTCATTGGCGAAGGGGAAATGGATGAAGCGCCGATGCTGTATATTGGGGAAAAAGTAGGCAATGGCCTGGGACCGTCCGCAGACGTTGCCGTTGATCCGCTCGAAGGCACAGAAGTGGTGGCCGCGGGTCTTAGCAACGCACAAGCCGTCATCGCCGTCGCCGACAAGGGCAGCCTGCTGCACGCCCCTGACATTTACATGGAGAAGCTGGCCTGCGGCCCGGAACTGGCCGGCCAATTGAGCATTACGGATCCGGTCGACATCACCTTAAACAAAGCCTCCCAAATTACGGGCAAATCGCTTTCCGAACTGACCGTTATGGTTCTTGACCGGGAACGCCATGCGGGCCTGATCTCCGCGTTGCGAAAAGCCGGGGTGCGAATCAAACTGCTTCTTCATGGCGATGTCGCCGGCGCCATTGCGGCCGCGCTGCCGGACAACGACGTAGACCTTTACCTTGGCTCCGGCGGCGCCCCGGAAGGCGTGCTGGCCGCGGCTGCCTTGAAATGCCTCGGCGGCGAGATGCAGGGCATTCTGCTTCCGAGCAGCCCGCAGGAGGTTCAGCGCTGCCTGCAAATGGGCATTGCCGATCCCACCCGGGTGCTTTACATGCAGGATATGGTCGGCTCCGGTGATGTTTTGTTCGCCGCCACCGGCGTGACTACCGGAGAATTTCTGAACGGTGTCCGCTTTATCGGTTCCGATCATGCGGAGACGCATTCCGTCATCATGCGCGCGCAGAGCCGCACGATCCGCTATATACGCAGTGTGCACTTTCTTCCCAAAAAGCAGTTTCCGGCGGAAATTCCCGCCTGGGAACAGGTTTCTTCCTTGTGACTAAATATTCAATAAAATATTAGCAAACGAAAACGGCACGCGTCGCCCTTAGACAACGCGTGCCGTTTTTATTTACGTATACTCCCATGGAACTATAACTTTTTAACTTATACTTACAGTTTTCCCGTTAGAAACTGGGCTTCCCCCATGCCGAAGCTCCAATCCGCCGGTCCATTCTGTACAAGCGAGATGATCACGTCGGTTGGCTCAATACCGCATTCCTGCTTGAGACGTTCAACCAGCAGCTTGTACAATCGTTTTTTCTGTTCCTGTGTCCGCTCTTTGCTTACGATGCTGATGACGACAACCTGATCGGTACGTTTAAAGCCTAAACCTGTATCTTCAATCATCATCTCATGAGCAGGGTGCTGATGCACAATCTGATACCGGTCGGTAACAGGGACTTGAAAGGCCTCGACCATCGCACCGTGAGCTGCGTTCAGCAGTTTTTTCAATTCCTCCGGGCTGCGGCCTTCAATAACGTCAAATCGTAATAACGGCATGTTGTTTTCCTCCTGTGAATTTGAATACATTTAATATAAAACATAACCAAAATATTATCAATAGTTAACCTATTGAGGCGGCACGATCTGGCCAATTTAAGAAGGCCGGATCGTGCCGTTTGCGTTTGGAGCGAGGATTTTACGGCGTGACAATAGTGATGCCATGTTCGAAAGCGTATTGCTGATAGCTCTCATTTGGTATGCTGTTGGTGATTAGGTAATCAATGTCGCTCAAAGAGCAGTACGTGGTGATCCCATAATTATCAAATTTGCTGTCGTCAATCATTAAGTAAACCTTTGAACTTTTTTCCACGATCGTACTTTTTACCTCGGTTTCCAGCGGCGACGAATTTGTCACTCCGTTGGTGAGGGTGATGCCGGTGGAAGCAAGGAAAGCCTTGTTAATATTATACTTTTTCAGGAAATCAATGCTTTGAAAGCCGACAAAAGAGTTCGTCTTGCGTTCAAGCATGCCGCCTGTAGAGAAGATGGTCAAGGAAGGAAACGCCTTGGCTTGGTGAATGAAGTCAAAATTGTTGGAAATTATCGTAAGCTGCTTGTGTTGAATGTAAGGAAGTAGCTCGAGTGTTGTAGTCCCTGAGTCGACAAAGATCACCTCTCCATCCTCCACAAATTGCGAGGCCAGCTTTCCAATCTCCTGCTTTTTGGTTAAGTTTTGATCCCTTCGCTCGTTAAAGACAACGAGTGTAGAGTGGTTGACGGATACTCCACCGTAAACCTTCTTCAGAATCCCTGATTCGACAAGCGTTTGGATATCCCTGCGAATCGTGTTCTTGGAAACGCCAAAATGCTCAACCAGCTCCTCCAAAGATACCGATTCATGCTCAAAAACATATTCTTTGATCTGATTAATTCGCTGCGATTTGATCATATGTTGATTCTCCTAAGATAAATTTGGTTAAATTCCTGATCATATATGGCTAAATTTATTGTAATCGAGTCAAGATTAAAAATCTACTGGACCGGTTTTCTTTTGAACAAAAAGGTACATGTACGAAAGTACGATTAAAAGGGAGTGGTTAAGCCTTATAATAGAGATAAAGGAGGGGGCCGGATGTTCGGCAAAAAAAATTCGGAAGATATAGAGTCGCCTCTAACAGACTCGATTAATGAATTGTTCGTATCCAGGTTCCCGGTTTTGCTTTGGGCGTTGATGGTATCTATCGGCACTTTGACATTGCAAAATTTAGCCGAGCCTCGTATTATTAACAGTCTGTTATTTACCGGGGCCATGGCAGCCCATATCTGCCTGCACTGGAATTCGTACCGCTTTGCCAAAAGACAGCCTTGGCTGTATTTTTTAGTGCAGGGCTTGTTGATTGCGGCGTGCGCCTTCTTGATGCCGGACGGCTGTTTTCCCGTCTTGATAGGTTTGTTTCCCGTATTGGTCGGCCAGAGCGTAGGCTTGTATAATCAAAAACGAAAAATACTCCTTACAGCTCTGTTCAGCATGCTGCTGTATTTTTATTGCATTCTGTATGTAAGCAATAAGAATGAAATCTTTGGCCTGACTCTAATGTTCGTTTTAATGATGATCATCGTTATGGCGTACGCGCTGCTCTTTTTTAGGCAGGTTCACGCGCGTCTTAGGACGCAAAATTTTTTACGCGACCTGGAGAACGCACATCGGAAAGTTGAAGAATTAACCCTCGCCAATGAACGGCAGCGTATGGCTCGCGATCTCCATGATACACTTGCCCAGGGCCTGGCTGGCTTGATCATGCAGTTGGAGGCCGTCGACGCTTTTATGACGCAGGGAAATATGGACCGGTCGCGGGATATCGTCAAGAAGGCGATGGAGCAGGCGCGGCGAACGCTGGCCGATGCCCGCCGGGCGATCGACGACTTGCGGGTCAAATCGGGCCCTGACGTCGATTTTAAAGAAGCGGTGGCTGATGAGGTCCGGCGTTTTATCCAGGCTACAGGGATTCAGACATTTTTGGATATTAAAGTTACCCGGCGCCTGTCCGGAAAGTTGACGGAGCATGTTCTGCAAATTATTAGCGAGTGTCTGACCAATGTGACCAAACATGCAAAGGCCGATAAAGTGTGGGTTACGGTGTCCGATATGAACAACTGGGTGTTTATTGAAATCAGGGATAACGGGACAGGTTTTAATACGGATATGCTCGGTAAGCAACCAGGGCGCTATGGCATACTGGGGATGCAAGAGCGTGCCAGGTTGATTGGGGGAGAGCTTAATATTTTTAGCGGTGCGGAAGGCACAAAAGTTCAAATGGAGGCTTCACTGCTTGAAGGAGAAACAGTATGAACCGGTATAAAGTGCTGATTGTCGACGATCATTTCGTCGTGAGGGAAGGGTTGAAGCTGATTCTGGAAACCGATGAGCGATTCGAGGTCATCGGTGAAGCGGAGAACGGGGAGATTGCCGTTCAGCTTGCTCATGAGCTTAATCCGGATGTGATTTTAATGGATCTGAATATGCCCGTCATGAGCGGGCTGGAAGCCATGAAGCTGTTGAAGAACAGCGGCAGCCGCATTCCAGTCATTATTTTGACGACTTATAACGAAGACGATCTTATCTCTAACGGCCTTGCTTTGGGGGCGAAAGGCTATTTGCTCAAAGATACGGGCCGGGATCATCTATTCCGTACGATCGAATCGGCGATGCGGGGAGAGACGCTGCTGCAGGCCGATATTTTGGCCAAAGCGTTGGCTGCGAAAGAGCACCGGGAGGACACCCCGCGGAAGGAGCAGGCTTCTTCGCTTACCGAGAAGGAAGTCCAGGTCCTGCAGTTCGTCGCCCGGGGGTACAAAAGCAAGGAGATCGCCTTTGATATGGGGATTTCCGAGCGGACAGTCAAGGCGTATTTAACGAACATCTATAATAAATTGGGAGTCGACTCGCGGTCGCAAGCGGTAGTCACGGCTCTGGAACGGGGAATTCTTCATCCGTAAACAAGAGGAGGTTGGGAAAGCTGTTAGATAAGTCCATTCGTTACGGCACCTTGCTGCTGATCATCATTGCCATTGTTTATTTGGGCTCCAAGCTGGATTTTATTTATATCCCTATACAAGTCATGATAAGCGCGGTTCTGATTCCGCTGCTGCTCGCCGGATTTTTTTACTATTTGCTGCGGCCGGCAGTGGACTTTCTGGAGCGGCATAAAGTCAAGCGGACGTTGGCTATCCTGCTGCTGTATCTGGTTATGCTGATCATTGCCGTCGCGTTTATCGTAGGGGTATGGCCGCCTTTGCAGGCCCAAATGATCAATCTGCTGCAAAATATTCCGACCTTGCTCGACATGCTGAATGTCAAGCTGAGTGAACTGGCGGAGAATCAGCAGTTATCCTTTTTGCCGCTGGAAGGGATTAATTTTTCCAAATTGACCGAATACCTGAGCACAGGCGTCACCATGCTGGCCAATTCCATTTCCGGTCTTGTTTCGCTGCTCTCAAATTTCGCGATCGCCTTGTTCACGTTTCCGATCATCCTGTATTACATGCTCAAAGATGGGCAACGCTTCGGAATCACTTTGGCGAAATTGTTTCCGCGGCGCTATCGCGGTGAAGCGCTGAGAACGGTCCGCGAGATCGATAATGTATTAAACAATTATATCGTCGGCCGGGTTATCGTCAACGTGGCGCTGGGAATTTTGATGCTCATCGGATTCTGGATCTTGGGGCTTCCTTACGCCCTGCTGCTGACGGTCATTGCGGTCATTATGAACTTCATCCCGATTTTCGGGGCTATCATCTCTGCCATTCCCATCGTGCTGATCGGTTTGATCGAATCGCCGTACATCGGGATCTGGTCGCTGGTGATCATCCTGGCGGCTCAGCAAATTCAAGACAACTTGATCTCGCCTTACGTGTTTGGCAAAACGCTGGATATTCATCCGGTCACGACCATTCTACTTATCCTTGGCAGCGGCAAAATATTCGGCATCATCGGCATGCTGTTGATTGTCCCGGTATATATGATCCTCAAGATATTATGGAAGAAGCTGTTCCAGCTGTTGATCAAACCGAATTGGGAGCGAGCCGGGACGGTGGAGAAGACATAAGAGGGGTTCTAATGTTGCTGTAAAAAATAATCGCCTTGCCGTTAATCAGATCGGCAAGGCGATTATTTTAAAAAAACTAGTGAGTGGACTTCAAGGAATTTACTTCGTCCTCCGATAATCCGCTCGCTTTAACGATGACGGAAATCTCGATCCCCATAGCCAGCATGTTCTTGGCAATTTCCATGGCTTTCTTTTGTTCTCCCTTTGCTATACCTTTCTCCATGCCTTTAGCCATACCTCTATCCGTTGCCCACTCAATCATAGACGCCTCGTCATGCAGATATTTCTGGCGCTCCTCGTACTTGCGGCGGGCTTCCCGATCCAGACTTAAAAACTCCAGCGTATCCATCGCTTTCTTCAAGTTTGGCTCATTCATCTGCAGCACCTCCCAGTTCGATTTGTCGGCACTCTTTAGGAAAAGCAGCCAGTTCACCAAACCGCCCTCCATCGAAATCGACTGATCATCCAGTTTGGATAATTCCATAACATGTACTTCAATGTCTTCGCATAGCTCAAGTCCCGTGTGATCCTCCCGCAAATGATAGACATTATGATACCGGTCGTTGGCAATGGCCGTGAAATTCAAAATATTGATTGTAACGAATTTTTTCAGTCAAGGTTCAGTCGTCAATTTGACATTCAACTCCATTTCTTATATTGTATCACAATTTAAGTGAAGGCAAACAAAAAGCCGCTCCAATACGGCAGCCAGATAAAGGCTCGTATTACAGCGGCATGTGCTTCACACCAGTAAAATTATGGTTAAAGTATACCCGATTATTATGAATACCGCAACTAATGTCCATATCCTCCTACATACATGACTTAAATATCAAGGTTTGCCTTCTGTTCGCGCACTACAATGATGGATGAGGATCGAAAAAAATTTCGGAACGAATAGAGTGCAGCTTTGATGCAGTATACCAACCCCATAATCCCCGGCTTTTATCCCGACCCCAGTATCTGCCGGGTTGGCGAAGACTACTATCTGGTCACCAGTTCGTTTGAGTATTTTCCCGGAGTTCCTATTTTTCATAGTAAGGATCTTGTTCATTGGCGTCAGATCGGACATTGTCTCACGACAAAAGAACAACTGCCCCTCTCCAACGCGTGGACATCAGGGGGCATCTATGCCCCGACCCTTCGCTACCACAAGGGCTGGTTCTATATGGTAACGACTAACCTGGGCGGGGGGCGGAAATTTCTATGTAAAAAGCATGATACCGGAAGGTCCTTGGTCAGATCCGATCCCGGTTATACAGGACGGCATAGATCCGTCTCTTTTGTTCGCTGATGACGGCTGTGTGTACTTTCAATCCACCCGCACCGGCGATCAGGGAAGCGGTATTTATCAATGCGAAATCGACCCCAAGACAGGGGAAATGCTGGCGGAGAGCCGTTTAATCTGGAGGGGAACCGGCGGTGCGCATCCCGAAGCTCCTCATCTGTACAAGATTAACGGTTATTATTTTTTAATGATCGCCGAAGGAGGAACGGAGTACGGGCATATGACAACCATCGCCAGGAGCGTGAACCCGTATGGTCCTTATGAAGCTTGCCCTTATAATCCCATTCTTTCGCACAGAAGCCTGGACAGCACCATTCAAGCGACCGGCCATGCGGATATCCTCCAAATTCATGACGGCTCCTGGTGGGCGGTTTTATTAGGTATAAGGCCCGTTTCCTATCCGAAGCGCCACCATTTGGGCAGAGAGGTTTTCCTGGCGCGCGTGACCTGGACGGCGGACGGTTGGCCGATTATTGGAGATGGCGGCCGCATCGACCCTGTTATGAACGGTCCTGAGCTGCCTGAAGTCCGTTGGCCGGATAAGCCGATCCGAGACGACTTCGATCAATCCCAGTTGGGTTTTGATTGGACATTTCTGCGAAATCCTGAGCCGGATAGCTGGTCTCTATCGGAACGCCCTGGATTTCTTGCGTTGCGGGGGAACAAGATCACGTTAAATGACGCGTCCGCTCCCGCTTTTGTTGGCCGGCGTCTTTGCCATTTCTCCTGCAATATTGCGGCAGTGCTGGAATTCGAACCCCTGAACGATGGCGAGGAAGCCGGATTAACCGTTTATATGAACGAAAAATATCACTACGATCTCGCCGTAAGGTCCGTTCAAGGGCGCAAGGTGATCGTATTTCGGCGTACGGTCGGTTCGCTTCGGATGGAGGAAGTGCGGGAATGCCCGATAGGACATGTTGAACTGAAGGTAGGGGCCCAGCCCGAAAAATTCGTTTTTTCATATCGCCATCATCAATCACCGGATCCCATCGAAATGGGCTGGGGAGAAACTCATCTCTTATCCACGGAAGTGGCCGGAGGTTTTACGGGAATATTCACTGCCATGTACGCAACCTCCGAAATGGGGCAATCCGCCCCCGCGCTGTTCGATTGGTTTGATTATGAGCCGCTAGGGTGATTTTTACGGAACGCTTTTGGCGTCATGCCGTACGTTTTTCTGAACTGGCGGGCGAGATAATTGCTGTCGTTAAACCCGCATTCGTAGGAGATTTCCGTAACCGGGAGGTTGGTTTGTTTCAATAGAGCGCATGCCCGTTCCAAACGAAGCCGCTGAAGATAAGCGATCGGGGTCGTTTGATGAAATAGGCTCTGAATATCCGGTTCAAGTGCCTAACGGAAATAGCGGATGTGACCGCAATTTCTTCCAGGGTAATCGGCTCGAGGTAATGATCTTCGATATAAGAAATCGCATTCGCCAAATGCATCAGGCTGCTGTCGATGTCTTTTTCATGGGTGTCATACAGCCTGGACAAATAGACGACGAGTTCCATAAACCGCGAAGCCAGCATGGTCTGATAGCCTGGGAGCTTGCTATGATATTCATCGATCATGGCCGCAATAAGGGAGGAGACGTATTCAAGGCTTGGGATCGGGATATTCAGCTTGCTTTTGTAGGGGTGAATGCTGCGATAAAACGGTTCCAAAATGAACAGCGCCTGGAAGCCGTTCGATGCCCTGAGATCAGGGCCAGCAGAGCGGAGCAGCTCGGGTTTAAACATGATGTTGCAAATTTTAAGATCGTGAGGGTCTTTATAAGCATGCGGGGTTTCGCCGTTGATGACAAAAACATTCCCCTTCTTGATGAATGACGCATCGTCATTAACGATGTGCGTAGCATTTCCGTTCAGCACAATGACCAGCTCGGAAAAGTCAAGCATGACTTGAAAGTCAAGGTATGCTTACCGATCCGTAAATTAAAATGATGAATAAACACAGGTTGGCAAAAAGACAAAGGGGGTTATGACATGATAGGAAACAAAGTCCCAAAGCTTGGAATGCTGCTTCTGGCAAGTATGCTGCTTATCGCGGGCTGCGGCAGTCCGGGAAGCGAATCCGCCGATTCGGCAAACGAGGTTAACGAGGATAGTACGGGGCCGATCACGTTTACCTTAAAAAAGTCAACGATGCGGCTAATTTCTCGAAACAAACCGGTATTGAACTTTATTCCGTTTTTGGAGTCCGCTACGGCGACGGCGTTAAAGATTCCACAGGCAACTACTACACGACCAGATTCCTGGAACAAATTATCGCCAGCTATTCGGATGCCGAAAAGGAAACTCTGGCCGCCTACCAAGCAACAACCTGGAAAGACCTGTTCCCCAGTGAAAAAGATTTTCCCGTCAAAGAATGGGGGGCCTTGTACAACATGCAGGTACCGACAGACGGTAACTATCAAATCATTTATCAAAAAACGCAGGATATCGTCCGCAAGCGGATTCCGGAAGCCATTTTGGTCAAACCGGCCGACTTTGACAAAGTATACGACGCCTTCATCGATGAATTGAACAAAGCTGGCGCCGAGAAAATGGAGAAGGAATATTCGGAGCTTGTTAAAGCAAGAGTATCGCTTTTTACGGGGAAAGATGTTCAATAGTCAATGGTCTGTGAACAGAAAAAAAGAAACCTCAAAAACCGCAGGAATTGCGGGTTTTGGGGTTTCTTCCGTTTATGAACGAGGAGCGGCGCTTCTAGGTATCATAACCGTCGGACGTGGCGTTTTCCTTAAAGTCCACGATCGGCTTGATCACCTGCATAATCAAATTAATCTTTTCGGGAGAGCAATCCTCCAGCAGTTCGAGAATCTCGTGCCGGAGATAATCCTTTCCCTGAATGTTGGTGCCGCTCAAAATATATTCGGGCGATTCTTCGAGCACAACGCAAAGCTGGGACAGTCTGTCCAGATTGATCGCTGTTTTTCCACGTTCAATTTTGCTTATATAGGCGTTGGAGACTTCCAATTTCTCGGCCAACACTTCTTGTGTCAACCCTCGATTCTCTCTGACCCGTTTGATTCTTTTGCCAATTTGCGAATAATCGTAACCCATGTCATCACCTGCCTAAATTTTAACAATCCTTCCATGGGCGTTACATGCACACAAAGTTAATTTGAACCTATAAGTTAAAATTTATAAACTAATAATTTTAAATTAACGTAGGGGTTCAAACATCAGTGCAGAAATATATGAAATCGAGATACAATTCTGGGGCATTCCATACATAATAATATCTATTTTCTTGTTGATTTTTCTACGAAAATTAACTATTCTAAATATGTCATATATTGTAATTTTATAGTAGAATATCAAAATTTAAGGGTGGTGGTGCGGCGAAATTATCATTAATCATTTTAATCATTTTGAGGAGGTATAAATGATGAAAAAATCGTTTGCTTTACTGATGGCGTTGGCGATGATCTTCGGTTTTCTTCCGCAAACTTTGGCAAACGCGGCAAGCGCTCCGCCTTCGACCTGGCAAGAGCATTGGTTCGAGCATAAGGAGCTGCTCAAACTCGCCTATTATGATGATGAGGTGGCCGTGTATTTTGACAATGATATTAACCCGAATCAAGCCAGCTGGATTTACTCTACGGCGGCCGACGTGTGGAAATATACGAAGCAAACCTACGGCTCCATGGGCGGCGACGGCCGGCTTTACGTTGTAGTCCACAACAAAAAATACAGCGGTGGTCATCCCGGCTATTATTATAATGCCGACCATGACAACCGCAACGTGATTGATATCGGCGGCTCCGACTTCAGCAGCCCAAGCGGATGGAATATGGATATCCTTGTCCATGAAATCGCTCATATTGTGGAATTTGCGGCAAACGGGGCCAAGGGCTCCCCGGCTTTCCGGCTGTGGGGCGACAGTAAATGGGCGGAAATTTACCAATATGACGTTTACAAGGCTTTAGGATACGATAGCGAAGCGCAGCGAGTTTATGACAGCTTCATAAGCAAGTCGGAAAGCTTCCCGCGGGCGGGAACCTACTGGTTTAAAAATTGGTACTATCCGGTTTATGACAACTATGGAAAAAATCAAGTTCTAACGCGCTTCTTCCAGCTACTTGCTCAATATTTCCCGAGAAATTCTGCCGGTTATTTCACGAGAGATCTGAACATGGGCGAGTATGTGCATTTTATGAGCGGCGCGGCAAAAGCCGATTTAAAATCGCTGGCGTCCGGGGCGTTCGGCTGGACGAACGAATACGAAAGCCAATATCAGGCGGCGCGCCAGGAATTTCCGCAAATCACTTATGGAGGAGACGTGGCGATTTCAGAGGGGGCCGTCTTCTATGGAGACGCCAACTATGGCGGTTTTGCCGTGGCGCTGGGGGTAGGCACTTACAACTACAATGACATGCTAGCGGCCGGCATTCCCAATGATAAGCTCTCCTCGGTGAAAGTAACTCCCGGCATCAAAGTGACACTCTATGAAGACGCGAATTTCGGCGGCGCGCAAGTAGTCATTACATCGGACAACGCACATCTCGGAGACTTTAACGATAAGACATCTTCCCTCAAAGTTGAAAGAATACCGGCCTTTTATGTCGATGCCGGCTACAAAGGAAACTCGGTCAGCCTCGAAGCAGGCAGTTATAATGACGCTGATTTAATCGCCAAAGGAATTGCTAATGATTCGATTTCTTCGGTGAAAGTACCGAGCGGCTACAAGGTTACACTCTACGAACATAAGGATTTCCAGGGAGCAAGCAAAGTATTGCTTGCGGACACTTCCTATGTCGGCGACGATTTTAATGACAAGACCTCTTCCATAAAAATAGAGCATGTAAACTAGGCAGGCCACTCATAGGACGTTCAGGGATGAACGTCCTATTTTTGCTCAATACTATACGTATGTATGGTATAATTAGGCAGAATGAGGAAGCTTTCAACCTGCATAAAATAACTTATTAAATAGAAGGGGTGCAAGGAATGAAACGGAGAAATGTCTTGCTGGCGGCCGGAGTTATTGCGGTGGCGGCGTTAGGAACCTACTATATTTTTACGGGAAGCGCTGAAAAAGAAGTTGCAACCGTCAAGCTGGATCCGCAAAGTGTGAAGCAGTTGGTGCACGATTACAGCACGGACAAACTGCAAGCCCAATCAGCTTCGATCACGGCGCGTCAGCTCGTGGTGACCGATGAAGGGAAAGGCTCCACGGCCTATGATCTGCCGAAAGACGAGTTTTTTGTGTCCATCGCGCCGTATATCGAGCAAACGCATCCATGCGATATCCACAGCTTGACGGGCTGCCAAGGGGAACTGGCGGATAAAGAGTTTGATGTATCCATCGCCGATCTGGAGGGCAACACCATATTAGATCAAAAAATGAAGTCTCAGGCCAACGGATTTATCGACTTGTGGCTGCCGCGGGACAAAACGTACCGTATCACGGTTGGTCACGACGGGAAAACGGCCGAGTCGGAGTTTTCCACGTTTGACAGCGACAACACTTGCATCACTACTCTCCAATTAAGTTAGTTCGCTCTGGAGCTTCTAAACAAGTCTGGTGCCGGAAACGGCGCCAGGCTTGTTGTGTTTTTAGGGAAGATTTCCTTGAACTTATAGCTTAACTTTCACAGCAAAAAATCGGCAGACAAATATTAACTTACAGTGTCTTCCCTAAACCGGGCAAGCAACTCGAGCGCTTTGCTGCGATTCCGCTCAAACATGGAAGCATGGAAGCGCCAACGATGAAGAGGGCGTCACGATCCGCCGAGATCAGCGCATCAACCTTTTGCAGCGTAGCCGCCCTCGAGCAGTGTCTCAAATCGACGCCAGGTGAGGGGGCTGCCCAAAGGGTTCGTGTCTTGGTGTCCCTGCCTTCTGCTTGCCTTTGCACGATTATCCCTTTCGTTCAGAGAGCAGGGAGC
>NZ_JBKIAX020000029.1:0-63286 GCF_046567315.2 Paenibacillus lacisediminis
CCGCGAAGCAGGCGGCGGGCGGCTCGGCCGTGGCCCCCACTGCGTCCCTGCTGGACCGGTGGGGGCTGAGCCCCGCGCAGCGCAGCGCGGCGGGGCAGGCGCTGCGCTTTCTGGCGCAGCCGCACAAGCTCTTGGCGCAGCCGGCCGAGCTCCCGGCGGAGCCGGCGTTGGCCACCCCGTCCAGGCAACCGGCAGCCTCGATGACGACGCCTTCGACGTCTGTTTTTGCTCAGCGGGCGGAACAACAGACCGCACCGCTTGCCGAGCGCACATTTGACCAAAAGGTTCTATCCGAAGCGGCACCGTCACCAAGTTTTCCATTTGCTTTGGGTGGCCTGCGCTCGGCGCCAAAGTCCATAACTGGATTATCGCCGTTAGGACATCGGGCTGCCTTGAAGAACTTGCTGAGGTCCATAGTTACGCCGCCGTCAGGCCTACGGCTTGCCATGCAGGCCCTTCGCTCAGCCCGGGGGGACGCCCCCCGCTTCACGCTCTTTTCCCGGCTCATGCGCCTGCTGCCCTTTGGCAGGCCGGCGGATACTCGGCCTCCTCGGTTTTTGCTGTGGGCGGTGACCGGGGCCGGCAAGACGGAAATGATATTTCCGCTGCTGCGTTACGTACTGGACAAGGGAGGGCGGGTCCTGGTGGCCACGCCTCGCCGGGACGTTGTGCTCGAGCTGGCGCCGCGGGTGGCCAAAGCTTTTCCCGGGGTACCGATGGCGGTGCTGTATGGCGGGAGCGAGCAGCGCTGGGAAGAGGCAAGGCTGTTTATTTCCACAACCCATCAGTTGCTGCGTTTTTACGAGGCGTTCGATTTGGTCATCATCGATGAGCTTGACGCGTTTCCGTACCATAACGATCCGATGCTGGAATTTGCCGCGGAGGCGGCCTGCAAAAAAGATGGACGATTCATCTTTCTGTCCGCCACGCCACCCCCGGCCATGCAGCGGGAAATTCGCGCCGGCAGGCTGCCCCATGCCAAAGTGCCGGCCCGTTTCCACGGCCATCCGCTCCCGGTTCCGGTTCGGATTGCGATGGATCCGGTGATGACCTGTCTGCGCCGCCGTTCTCTCCCGCGTTGCCTGCTTCGGCCTCTGGAGGAATCGGTCCGCCGCGGCGCGCAAATTTTTGTGTTCATCACTCGCATCCGGCAAATCGAGCCGTTTACGGCGCTGCTCCGGAGCTGTTTTCCCGGGCTGCCGATGGCGGGAACCTCTTCCCAGGACTGGGAAAGGAGCCGGAAGGTGCTTGATTTCCGCGAAGGAAAAATCAGGCTGCTGGTGACGACGACGATTTTGGAGCGCGGCGTTACGGTGCCGCGAAGCGATGTATACATATTGGATGCGGACAGCGACCTATTCGATGAAGCATCCCTCGTGCAAATGGCCGGGCGTGCGGGGCGCTCGAAGGATGACCCGAACGGAACGGTGGTGTTCGCCTCGCGCGAATGGACGAAATCCCAGCGCGGAGCTCTGCGGCAAATTCGCTGGATGAACAAAGCCGCGCTAAGGGACGGTTTTTTGAAACAAAAGGAGGTAGTCTAAATGACGAAGTCATCCCAAAATTTGACGGTTCGGGGACCCCGCAGAAGAAGACGGAGCGGGACGCGGGTCTATGCGGCGGACGGCAGGCTCCGCCTGCCATCGCCAGAAGTTCATTACGCCTTGACGGAGGGGAATTCCCCTTTGACGGGGTTGTTTTCCTCGCTGCACACTCTGCTTGCCCCTCCGGGAATTCCGTGCTTAACCTGCGGCAAAACGATTTCCGACCGCGTCCGGGGATACCCGGAAATCTGCATGTCCTGCTACTTGTCGATCCCTTGGATCAAGCAAACCCGCTGCCAGATTTGCGGGCGGCCCGTAGGCTGTCCGGATTGCAGCAGACCCGAACGGTCGCACTCCAGTTTTGTGATGAACCGCAGCGCGGTGAGCTACAATGCGGTGATGCGGGAATGGCTCGCTCAATATAAGTTCCGCGGAAATGAATCTTATGGGGCCGTGCTCGCGAGAATGACCGCTCAAGCTCACAGGGCGATGCTGCGGGAACTGGAAGATGCTAATGGCTTTGGGCGTTTCCGGTTTGATGCCGTTACCTATGTGCCGGTCAGCGGCGACCGCATGCACGAGCGGGGATTTAACCAGGCCAAGCGTCTGGCCTACGGCGTTGCTGCCGCCGGACATCTCCCACTGCTTAGTTTGGTGGAACGCTCACGGCATACCGAAAAACAAAGCTTTAAAAGCCGTTGGGAACGGCTGCGGGATTTGCATGACGTATTCCAGCCGTCAGCCCATGGGGTACAGCAGCTGTCGGCGGTTCTGACGGCTGCCGGGCGGAAGCGGAACGGTTTCTCCATGCTCGCCGACCGCTGGTTTGGCAAATACACCCCCGCCGAGCATGTCGCCGAGTCCGGTGTAGCGGGGACGGGACAGTATCCCGTTTCAGCGGCCCTTACTTTTCCGGGTACAGCAGCTATGAAGTTTGCCGATCCTTCTGCGGCCCCCATACGGATCGTTCTGGTTGATGATGTGTATACGACAGGCAGCACCATTGAATCGTGCTCCAAGGTTTTGCATGACATTTGCGGGCGGTTGGGCCGGCAGGCGGAAGTTTACAGTTTGACGTGGGCCCGTTCCTGAATCTTACATTTTTCTGTAAAAAATATAGACGAACCCCCCTTGAATAGAGTAATCTAACATTATATAGATGTTATGTGAAGGGACGATTAAGCATGGGTATGAATCTTGGGAATTGCCCGCGTTGTGGAAAATTGTTTGCCAATAATTTCAGAGACATCTGCCCCTCTTGCATTAAGGAGATCGAAGAGGAGTACGAGAAGTGCCTGAATTATTTGCGTGAGGAGAAATTGGCCACAATTCAGGAGGTCCACGAGGCAACGGGCGTTTCGATCCGGCAAATTACCAAGTTCATCAAGGAAGGGCGCATTTCGGTTGCCAACAACCCGAATATGACGTATCCTTGCGAGGTATGCGGAGTGCTGATTCGGGAAGGTAACATGTGCGATTCCTGCCGTACCCGGTTGACTCGTGATTTTGCCTCGGCCGCGAGGGAAGAAACACAGAAGCTGGCGGGCCAAAACGATAAATCAGGTCATGGAGCCTACAGCGCCATGGACAAATTCCGCAGTCCGTAATCGACAAAAAGACCGATAGTTCGGTATAATATTCTTTATAAACCAATAGTTCGCTATTAAAAATGATTCAAACGCCGCCGATAAACTTAGTAAAGATTATCGGCTTTTTTATTTGGAAAGAAAGGTGGAGCCCATGAAAATCAACGAAACCGGACGGGCCGGAGCCATTAACAATTATCAGCGCCAACTGGATTCCCAGCGTAAAGATACAGACAGTAAAGCACGCCGCAAGGACGAACTTTCTATTTCCGAGGAGGCCAAAGAACTTCTCAAGGCGCAGGAGGAAGGCATGGATACAGAACGCGCCAAAAGAATCGAGGAGTTGAAATCGCAGGTGTCCGCGGGAACGTATCAGGTAGACGCCAAGAAACTGGCGGAGAAGCTGGTTCCGTACTTTAAATCTTTTTTTAATGATAATTAGGGGGCGGCTATGTCAGTTCAGTTAATCATCGACAGTCTGTCGCAAATGGATCAGCAGCAGTCGGCTTTACTGGAAATCATGTTGCAAAAAAAACAAGTAATACTGGACCGGGACTTTGATGAACTGGTACGCATCTTGTCGCGTGAATCCAAAATGCTGAAATCGATTGAAGAGCTGGAACAGCAGCTTCTAACGGTTGCCCAGACTTTTTTG
Source organism: Paenibacillus lacisediminis (assembly GCF_046567315.2). Taxonomy (NCBI): domain Bacteria; kingdom Bacillati; phylum Bacillota; class Bacilli; order Caryophanales; family Paenibacillaceae; genus Paenibacillus; species Paenibacillus lacisediminis. The sequence goes on from NZ_JBKIAX020000029.1 coordinate 3,786, forward strand.
CAGTCCAAGGGGATCAAATCAAAACTGAACTTGACGATTACGGAAATATCAAAACTCGTCTTTGACCCTGAAGAGAAACGGATGCTGATGGAGTTTAAGGAGAAGCTGGAGAGCCGGTTGGCTGAAGTGAAACGGGCGAATGCGCTGAATCAGGAATTGATTAAGCAGAACCTTTCGTTCATCGACTTTTCCTTGAACCTGCTCACCGGCTTCGAGGATGACGATGCGACCTATTCGCCGCCGACGGGACAGGACAGAAAGTCCGCGACCCGAAGAATGTTTGATACAAGAGCTTGATTCATAAAGAAACGCGTAAAGGAGATGGGATAAATGACCTCCACTTTTCATGGAATAGAGACCAGCAAACGAGCGCTTTTTGTAAATACGGTATCGATGCAAACCCTGGGGCATAATATTGCCAACGCCAACACGGAAGGGTATTCCAGACAGCGGGTGAACTTGACCGAAGCGAATCCGATCTGGGCTATGGGGATGACGAAAAGCCAGCAGCCGGGACAATTGGGGACCGGGGTTGAGTACACCAGCATTACCCGGGTAAGAGACAGCTTCCTGGATACGCAATTTCGCCGGGAAAATCAGCTGCTAGGCTCTTGGGAAGTGCTGAATTCGACGATGACCTCCATTCAGAACATTTTGAACGAGCCTTCGGGCAACGGACTTAGCTCGGTCATGGATGATTTCTGGAATTCCTGGGAGACCCTGAACCGCGATCCATCTCTCCTTAGTGCACGTGTAGCCGTGGCCGGGGCTGCCAGCAACATGGTGGATACGTTGAAGCACATTAGCGAATCGCTGACCAATTTAACGACCGATGTGAACTCCAACATCGATAAGAAAGTACAGGAAGCCAACAATATTGTGGAAAATATCGCGCGCTTGAACGTGCTGATTCGCGACAACGAAAGCTTTGGCGACCATGCCAATGACTACCGGGATCAGCGGGATTTGCTGTTGGATAAGTTGTCGACGATCGTTGACGTCCAGTATACCGAGGATGAAAACGGCATGGTCAACATTACGTCCGCAGGTGTCAATGTTTTGGATGGAGAAGCGGTAACCGCTTTGACTGCGGCCAATGCCACCACGGCAACGGCGGGTCAGCTGTATGGATACGTTCAATCGCTGCAGGAAACCGACTTGATCCGCAACCAGTTGAACGGTATGGTCAGCACGCTTGTGTCAGGGGATATTAAAGTCACTTTAAGCAATGGTTACATCACTTCCAGTGATATTGTCGCTTTGAACGATGTGACGGTGGAGGGCATGGGGGTAGTTGTTGCCGGCACCACGATACCAGCGGGCTCCAAGATTACCTCATCGATGGATGTCATGGTGAAAGGCTTCAACGGACTTCATCAGTTGGGTTATACACTTACCGAGCCTACGACTTCCGGTATTCCCTTTTTCGTATCCAACGGCGGTACGTTTGCGATTGACAATATTCAAGTGAATCCCGAAATTCTTGCCAATACGAATAAAATTGCTGCCTCATCGCAGTATGAAGTTGTGAATGGAGTAAATAAGGTTATCCGCGGGAACAGCGACATCGCAAACGCCATTGCCAGCCTGCGGGACGGCATCTTTACCTTCCCCAACGCGTTAACTTCACTGTCCCAGGGGACAACGGACGATTATTTCCGGGCATTGACCGCCGATCTGGGGATTCGGGCCAGCAATACGGAACGCAACTTCAATAATCAGCAAACAATGGCGGACAACCTGCAAATTCAACGCCAATCCGTCAGCGGCGTCTCGATGGACGAAGAATTGGCCGACATGATTCGTTTTCAACAGGCCTATAACGCTGCCGCCCGAAATATGACCACGGTGGACGAAATGCTCGACCGGGTCATCAACCAAATGGGCCGGGTAGGTTTATAACATAGATAGCTTGTAGCTTTGGATTTATAAGGAGGTTTATGGAATGCGTGTAACGGGTATGATGCAGAACTTGCAGCTATTAAAAAACCTGCGAAACATCAACACGGCGATGACAACCGGCCAACAGCAGCTGGCAACCGGCCAAAAAATCAGCAAACCAAGCGACGATCCGGTCGGAACCGGCTATCAAATGCGCTACGATACCGACTTAGCGCGGAGCGACGAGTTTTTGACGAATGCGCAGACAGGCACGGAAATTTTGAAAACGATGGACGCTTTACTGCAGCAGGCGAGCGATGTGTTGAAACGTTCGCGTACGCTGGCGTTGCAGGGTGCCAACGGGACATTGGATGCGCAGCAAAGACAAACGATCTCATCGGAAATTAAACAATTAAAAGAGCAATTGGTTACGATCGGTAACAGCACCTTTAACGGCAGATATTTGTTTAACGGTCAGAAAACGGATCAGGCTCCCTATACCGTAGCTGGAGCGGCTAACGCGCAAACGGATCCCGGATTGTTTTATCTTAACGTAAGCCCGTCCGTCAAAGTGCCGGTAAGCATTACCGGTGAAGTTGTTTTCGGAGCAGCCGGAACGGATAATGCCTTTAAGGTTATGGACGATCTGGCGAATGCGCTCGATACCAATAATGAGGCCGGAATTCAGACAGCCATCGATAATATCGACGTTACTTCCGACCGGCTTAATGTGAGTTGGTCGGAGATCGGGGCGCGGATGAACCGGTTCGAATTAATGACAAACCGGATTCAGGATGAACAGGTAAATATAAAGGAACAAAGATCAAACGTAGCCGACGTGGATTTTTCGCAAGCAATCGTAGATTTGAAGATGAAAGAAAATGTTCTTCAAGCAGCCCTGTCTACGGGAGCGAGAATTATGCAAACCTCGCTGGTTGACTTCCTGCGATGATTAGCGCCATTCTGCCAAATGACTGGGGGAAGTATAGACCGGCGGAAATTAATGTTCGCCTAACTCCCCCCGAATTGGAAACCGATTGGACAAGCGTTTATGATGATTTGGATCTGAAACGTCCGCGTTCACTTACGAGGGAATTAGATGGACAAGCTCAGGCGGCGGTTTTAAGGGACATTTCTTCCAAGGCTCAAGAAGGTGACCGGGTAGCGAATATTTCCTCAGGCGAAAAAAACGTGTTTGGTCACATTGCCCATGAAAGATATATGCGAAAAGGGCAAAAGGAAGTAACGATCGAAGCTCTTCCAAGGCAGGGAGTAATTATCGACTTCCGGATTTATCCCCCAGAAATTCAAGTTGATCCGAGAGGAGCACTTCCAAAATGATGCAGATTCATAGTGAGACATACGGGGTGCTTGAAGTCAAAGAAGAGCAGATTTACTCCTTCGAACCCGGAATTTTGGGTATTCCTGAGATCAAGCAATATGCATTACTGCCTATGCAGGATACCCCTTTCTATGTATTGCATTCTTTAGAGGACGAAGTCAGCTTCATTTTACTTCCTTCTCATCAGGTGGTTGAGAACTATAGCTTTCGCCTTCCGGAAGAAATCGTGGATTCGCTTCAGCTTGCATCACCGGATGAAGTGGGCGTGATGCTTATTGTGAACTTCCAGTCGAGCGAACTGTTTGTAAACCTGATGGCTCCCGTCCTTCTTGCTCCGCATTCGCAAAAAGGATGCCAGTATATTATCAAGGATCAGGAGTTTCCGATCCGGCATCCCCTTCTTATACAAAAAGGAGGCGTGTAGATGCTGGTCCTGAGAAGGAAAATCGGAGAAGCGGTCATGATCGGAGACGAAATCCAAGTGCAGATTTTGGGGATCGAAGGCGATCAAATCAAGCTTGGCTTCTTGGCCCCTAAGGATGTATCTATTTTACGCCAAGAGTTGTACCAAGGAATCGTTGCCGAAAATTTGGCAGCAAAGGAGCAAACCAGTCTATTGCAGCAAGAACAAATCCTGGACCTGCTAAAAAAATTTAAAATGTAAATCATTTTGAAGGTAGGTGGGTTAGGTTATGAACCTGAATCGGTTGGATGCGAATGTTCAAGAGTTAAGGTCCGGGGATTACGGCTTGTCAAAGACGACCCCATCTCTTGCTCAAAACAGCAGCAAAATTGAAGAGCAAAGAGTTCATGCGCTGACAAAGGAAGAACAGACAAAGCTGGAGGAGCAAATCAAGAAGCTTAACGAGTCTATCGCGGCCTCAGGCAAGGAACTCAGATTTAAGTACAACGATGATGCGGAGCAACTGTACGTAGAAGTGCTGGATGCAAAGACGCAAGAAGTCTTAAGTAGCCTGCCGCCGGAATTTATCATCGATCTTTCGGTCAAGATGAAGGAATTAATCGGCATGTTTTTTGATGAAAAAATTTAAAACGAGAGGAAGAGGTGTAAATTATGGGAGTTGCTTTATCGGGTTTGGCATCCGGTATGAATACCGGAGATATCATAAAAGGCTTAATGGATATTGAAAGAGTTCCTTATAAGAAACTGGAAACCAAAAAAAGTACAATTTCAAACAACAAAAGTATTTTTAATAGCATTAATTTGAAATTGAAAAACCTGCGGGACGCAGCTTCGGCTTTCACGGACCTCGGTTCTTTTCAAGTCAGCAGCGCAGTCAGTTCCGACACGACCAAATTGACGGCTACGGGCGGAGGATCTTCGGTCAACGGCAATTATACCGTAGAAGTTACGAAATTAGCCAAGCAGCAGATGAATGCAACAACCTCGATTCAGGTTAAGGATGCGGACGGCAAAGACATAAAGTTTAGCGCTGATGATCTGGCCGCAGCCAGATCGATTTCGATTGGGGGAAAGAGTATTGTCCTGAGCGACGATCTGGACTTAACCAATAAAAGTTATAGTGATGCGCTTTCGACCATCGCAGGGCAAATCAATAAGCAGTTCGGCGATGTTCAGGCTTCCGTCGTTCAAACATCCGATGGATATAAAAGCTTGGTCGTCACGACTAAAGACGGGAAAACAATCGATATGAGCGGTACCGGCTCGTTTACTCTAGAAAATAAAGTGGCGGCGCAACCGGCTATTTTAAAAGTTAACGGTATAGATATTACCAGTTCCAGCAACACGGTAAAGGATGCGATTCCCGGGGTAACCCTGCAGTTGTTGGCCGAAAACACCAAAGTTAATGTAGAGGTCAAACAGGATACGGATAAGATCGCCGAAAAGGTGCAGACTTTTGTCGATGCATACAATGATGTTGTTAAACTCATTCGCGAAAATACCAAAAAGATTGAGAACAAAAAGGATGCGGACGGCAACTACATCGATTTTAAAACGAATCTCCAAAGCGACTCTTTGCTTAGACAGTTGAACTCAGAACTGTATGATATCGTTAGTACTGTTTCCGGCAGCTCCGATAACCTTAGACTTTTGAGCGATATTGGCCTGGAAATCGATAAAGGGAAAAAATCAGCTTCGGACATGACCGGGGAGCTTTCCTTTGATAAAGATGTGTTTAAGAAGAAATTGACAGATAATCCGAGCGCTGTAGAAGAATTGTTTAATGGCGAGAACGGGCTGGGAACCATAGCCAAGGACCGGTTATATAACTATACTAAGGCCAACGGCCTGATGGCTTTGAAAATGGAAGGGCTCGAACAAGACATCGATTTTATTGATGAACAAATGGAGAATATGGATGCAAGATTAAAGCTAAAAGAGGAGAGGCTTACGAAACAATTTACCCAAATGGAAGTAGCGATGTCTAAGCTGCAAAACCAACAATCCTGGATGGCCGGCCAGCTAAGTTCGTTAATGTCGTCCAGTAGCTGATCGTTTTTATAGTTCCTTTTAGGAGATGAAAAATCCATGGCTATGCCCAATGCTTACCAAAGCTATCAAAAAAATAAATACGAGACGGCCTCTCCTCACCGTCTCACCTTAATGTTGTACAATGGAGCCGTGCAATTTGCCGAACGTGCCCATAAGGCCATTTTAGACGGAAGTTTGGAAGATACCAACAAGTACATACAGAAGGCCCAAGACATCATCTATGAATTGATGACCTCTTTAAATGAGCCGGGAGGCGGCGAGTTGGCTCGTAATTTAAAAAATATTTATGTATATTTGATTGATAGGTTAGTGCAGGCTAACATCAAGAAAAACGCCGACTTTGTCGAAGAGGTTATCCGTCATCTCAAAGAGTTGCAGTCTGCCTGGGAGCAAATCGGAAAGGAAGTCAGCCTTGGATAATCACGACACTTCAATCATGGCGGAATATCGGGAGCTTTACGGCCAATTGCTTGAGTGTACGAAACATCAGTTGGAGTTATTATCGGCTGAGGAGTCGCTGGAACGCATGACGGAAGTTTATTTGCAGTCGGCGGAAAAGTGGGAGGAGATCAGAGGCCGGATTGATCGTATGACTATGGAATTTCCGACTTTAAAAGATATTCAGGATGCAGCTTTGGCAGAGATGATGAAGAACATCCAGACTTACCTGCAGATGATTGAAGCCTGGCTCAGCGATTCGATCCAAGAAACGGGCGGTGATTTACGAACGGTAAAGGACCAGAAGATGCTGATGAACGCTTATTACGGCATGAATCGAAGAGGATATCATTCTTTCTATTTTGACGAAAAAAAATAAAAAAATTCTTTGGATAGGTATAAAGTTATATTTTAACGATGCCGATATATTGATTAGGCCACAAGGATGTAGCCAATATAAACCAATCACGGAGGATGATTAGAATGGGAATGTTTATTAACACGAACGTTGGCGCATTGAACGCTAACCGAAACCTGAACTTCAACAACACGTCAATGGGTAAGACAATGGAAAAATTGTCTTCCGGTTATCGTATTAACCGTGCTGCGGACGACGCTGCAGGTTTGGCGATCTCCGAAAAAATGCGCTTCCAAATCAATGGTTTGACGCAAGCGCAACGCAACGCTCAAGACGGTATCTCCCTGATTCAAACGGCTGAAGGTGCTTTGACTGAAGTTCACTCCATGCTGCAACGTTTGAACACGTTGGCTAACCAAGCAGCAAACGGAACTTACGACAGTACTGACCGCGCTAAGATCCAATTGGAAGTTAACGAGCTTGTTGGTGAAATCAGCAACATCGCTCAAACGGTAAACTTTAATGGTATCGACCTTCTTAAAAGTAGTGGTTCTGTTTCTTTCCAAATCGGTTCCGATGCCAATACGTCGATTTCGGTTACTCTTGCAGGAATGAAGCCAGGTGATCTTGATCTTACGGGATTGTCCGTTGCCGGTAATGATGCAGCTGCTGCAAATAGTGCCATTGCAAAAGTTAAGGCTGCAATTAGTACTGTTTCCACTCAACGTGCTACTTTTGGTGCCGTACAAAACCGTCTGGAACACACTGTCAACAACCTGGGCGTAATGGTTGAGAACTTGTCCGCTTCCGAATCGCGGATTCGTGACGCTGATATGGCTACTGAAATGACTTCGTTCACGAAGAACCAAATCTTGGTGCAAGCAGGTACAGCAATGTTGGCTCAAGCTAACTCTGCTCCACAATCCGTTCTTAAATTGCTCGGATAATATTTAACCTTTTTTACGGACCCCCTTTTGGGGGTCTTTTTGCTTTATTTTACCTATACACTTAAGTTGCTTTTATTCCGATATAATAGATATATTTCAATGAGGGCGTGAACGAAATGAAGGTAATGATTAACCAGCAGCAAGAACAAGTCATTGGCGGATCGATTGAGCAGCTTGATAAATGGTGGAAAGAGGCGACGGGCTCTATTTTTCAAACGGGGCAACTTATCCATTGCGTTGAGATTGACGGCAAAATCTTTTATGACGGATACGAACAATATCTATTTCATAATGTGGAGCGAATACAGTGCGTTAATATTAATAGCTTGTCCAGATTGGAAAGTATCGTGTCTACTGAGCAAGAGTTGGATCAATACCTCTGTCGATTTATTCCGGCGGCCAAAGGTGTCGCTAATCGGTTATATGGTGGACTTAATGAGGAGAATGTGGGCTTATTGTCACAAGTTGTACAGGGACTGGGATGGATAAGCAGTGCCCTTGATTTAAATGTTAAACTTTATTCTGAGGAAGCAGGGAATCTTCCGGAGTATCTTACTACAGTGGCTTCAATAAGTCAGTTTATTGGCACTTTGCATGACAATATACAGAATGATGATTTTGTAGGAGTGAGTGATGTGTTGGAATATGAAATCATTCCTGCTCTCGAAAATTATCATTCGCTGTATAAGGAAAAGGTGTCAGCATGAAATTGTTGAAAGCTAACGAACAGATTTTACATAACAAATATCCTGAGTTGGCTAGGGTTATTGACTACAATGTTCCTGATCGGGAACGATATGAAGTGGTTTATACGAAAAACAATGAGTTTAACCTGAAGCGGCACGAAGATGGCATAGAATACTTTTACCATAGTAAATATAATGCCGAAGTGGAAGCTGTTAGATGGATTCAGGCAACGATGGATGGGAAATCAGATAATGAAGGGCCTTTACTGCTGTTTGGAGTGGGAATGGGCCATTTTCTGAAAGCTGTATTGGAAAAGACCGAGGTTAAACAGATCATTGTATATGAGCCTGATATAAATGTATTCCATAGCATGTTACAATACCAGGATGTCAGTGGATTGTTAGACAATGATCGGGTTAAGATGGTGGCTGTGGGAGAACATGAGCTAATCCTTTTAGAGCTAGCAAGTTATATCAGTGAACAGTTATCTGGAACAATTACACTGATCGCTGCACAAATATACAGACGGCTATATAAAGAAACGTTTATTCAATTAGAAAAAGTGATTATAGAAGCAGTCCGCAATAGCAAGTCAAACTTTCAAACTTTTCAAAGATATCAAATGGAATGGGTGCAGAACATCCTTTATAATATCCCGCATTGTATTGTAAATCCTTCTATAGCCGCTCTTAAAGGAATTAGCAATAACGGGGTGATAGCTGTTATCGGTTCGGGCCCATCATTACAGGAAGATATTCATTTACTTGAGCAATTGAAACAAAAATGCATTCTGATTGCAGCGGGTTCCAGTATTCAGATTTTACAGCACCATAATATTGACCCCCATTTGATCGTAACCATGGATGGGGGGATCCCGAATTTAAATGTATTTAAAAATATAGATCGTGGACGAACTCCCTTGGTCTTTGTAAATCAAAGTCATTATCAAATTCAAGATATCTATCAGTCGGAGATGTTTCATTCCACTTTTGAAGGCGATACGATAAGTCAATATTTGCTGGAGGGGCATAAGGGGCCCTCATTTGAACCAACTGCATCAGTCACCGGAACAGCCATGCAATTAGCGGCTTATATGGGCGCAAAGGATATCATTTTGCTTGGGCAGGATCTATCTTTTCCTGATCAAAAGTATTATAGTGCTGGAGCTAATCATGTGACAGAACAAGGCTTGGACAATGCTTTAAGGAATGCAACGGAATATGTAGAAAACGTATCTGGCGGCATGAATCCTACTAGTGCGGTTATGACAATTACACGTAAAAATATAGAATTTATTATCTCTGTTCTACAGCTTAATGGAATAAGGTTTATAAATACTTCTTCCAAGGGAGCAAAAATAAAGGGTGCCGAGTGGGAAAGCCTTGAGGACATCATAAAGGTGTTGCAGGCAAATCAGGTGCCTGCTTTGCATAGTTTAAATGCCATTTCAAAAACGGAAGAAAACTTAAGTGAGAAAGTTTCGAATAAAATGAATCATATATTAAATGAAGCCAAAACACTGGATAAAAGTTTGACTAAGATAAAGCAAGAATTGACTTCAATGGCTAAGAACGTAAAAACCAAAAACGCAAATAATTTAAACAAAAATTTATTGAAAGTCAATAAGCTATGGCAATCAATAACTGATCAAGACATTTTTAAGTATTTTCACAGTTTTGGACTGGCTTATCATATCAACCACTATATGAGATTTGTTCCCAAGATCGTTGACGCAACGAATCCATTCACGAAAGCTGCATTAATTATAGAGCACTTAGGCAAATTAGTAGATGAACTAATTTCTTTTAACCCCAAAATGACTAATTATATCCAACATTCTCTTCATCGCATGGATCAATTGCATCAGCAGGAGGAACAGCTGTGAGTTTATATAGAGGTAAGAAAATTTTAATAACCGGGGGAACTGGGACAATAGGCCAGCATCTCGTTAGACATTTGTTGCAGGAAGAACCCGGTGTTATTCGCATATTTAGCAGAGATGAATTCAAACAGTTTGAAATGGCTCAAGAGCTGCAGCAATATGCTAAACAGTTGCGTTTCTTAATAGGCGATGTAAGAGATGCGCAAAGATTGTCTCGGGCCATGGCGGACGTAGATTTTGTCTTTCACTGTGCTGCTATGAAGCATGTCCCGGCATGCGAATATAATCCTTTTGAAGCCGTTCAAACAAATATAATCGGAACGCAAAATGTAATACAGTCTGCACTGGAAGCTAGAGTGAAAAAAGTCATTTTTGTGAGTACAGACAAAGCCATTGCCCCAACAAATACTTATGGTGCATCTAAGTTAATGGCCGAACGTCTAATTTCTTCTGCACAATACCAAGCGGGTTCAGCCAATACCACATTTGCAGCTGTACGTTTTGGAAACGTTATGGGATCAAGAGGATCTGTCATACCACTTTTTAAAAAGCAGATCGAATCTAAGCGTAAAATTACAGTTACTCACAAAAATATGACTCGTTTTATGATGACTATGGAGGAAGCCACTGAGTTAACCCTTAAAGCTGCAGATTTCGCTCAAGGCGGAGAGGTTTTTGTATTAAAAATGCCTGTAGTTAGATTGGAAGATCTAATTAATGCTGTAATTCTAGAAATGTCAAAAAAAATAGGAGTAACTCCTGAAGAAATAGAGATTGAAGAAATTGGTTTGCGGCCCGGTGAAAAAATGTATGAGGAACTTATGACGGAAGATGAAGGAAACCGGGCAAGAGAATTAAAGGAAATGTTTGTCATTCCAAATGAATTTTATAAAAAGGGAGATTATCCAAATTCAAAGCCTGTTGAAGATGGGAAGTATAGCTCAGAGGATCAAAAAACGTTGGAATTTAATGAGGTAACAGAGTTGCTAATACGTTCACGGGCTTTGGTCTGATAGAACGATATAAAGGCTATTTGCAGTTTATCATGAGTGAACGAAAATCCATAAATACCGGACAAGGTATACTTGTTGGTGGACAAAGGAATCGTGTTCGGTGGGATGAGCGGGTTATGGCTCCATACTGATAGCGGTTCTTTTTCGATATACGTGGGATCAATTTCCAATAAATAAATTCTCTATTCAGTAGAGTAAAATGCCGATATATTATATAACGATAAAAAAAACTACATTCGTTTAACTTTTGCAATTTCGTCATTTGTCGGGGGGATATAATTGATAGCAATTATAGGTGGCGCGGGTTATATAGGCTCACACATGGTGAAGTACTTGCATGAATTAGATGAACCTATTGTTGTATTCGATAATTTTAGTACAGGTCACAGAGAGTTGGTTCCCCAATCTGTTAATTTGGTTCAAGGTGACTTGGCTTCCATAGAGGATTTGCGAGGCTTATTTTCTCAATATCCAGCTATCGATTCAGTTATACATTTTTCTGCATTTGCATACGTAGGTGAATCAGTAGTAGCTCCATCTAAATACTATCGTAATAATTTAGCTAATACAGTGAATTTATTAGATGTCATGTTGGAGGCAGGCGTGAAACATTTGGTGTTTTCGTCTACTTGTGCTACCTATGGAAACCCTGTATTTTCGCCCATAACGGAAGAACACACGCAAAACCCCATTAATCCGTACGGAAGAACGAAATTAATGATGGAGCAGATGATCGAAGATTATGCTGCTGCATATGGCATCAAGTTCGCAGCCTTGCGTTATTTTAACGCCGCGGGTGCAGCTCCGGACGCCTCGATCGGAGAGTGGCACGAACCTGAATCTCATCTGATTCCATTAATTATGGATGTGGCTATCGGGAAAAAAGAGTCCATCCATGTGTTTGGAGCTGATTTTGATACTCCTGATGGAACGTGTATAAGGGATTATATCCATGTCATGGATTTGGCGGATGCTCATTATAAAGCACTGAAATATATTGCGGAAGAAGGACAAAATCTAAAGTTAAATCTCGCAAACGGTCAAGGTTATTCCAACCTGCAGGTTATAGACGAGATTGAAAATATAACGGGATTAAAGATCAATTACTCCATTACAAGTAGGAGACCGGGGGATCCTGGACAATTAATTGGTTGTGCAGACAAAGCAAAACAAGTAATTGACTGGGAACCAAGTTATAATTTGAAACAAATTATTGAAACAGCTTGGACTTGGCATAAGAGAAAATTCGGAGGGCAGTCATGAAAAGGATATTAGTGACGGGTGGCGCTGGTTTTTTGGGATCACACCTAATAGATCGTTTGCTAGAGCAAGGGCATGAAATTGTTTGTGTAGATAATTTGCAGACAGGCTCAATTAAGAATATTGATCATGTAATGGATGCCATTACTTTTATTCAGCATGATATTACTGAGCCGCTTCCTGAACTGGGTGTGTTTGATGAGATTTATAATCTGGCTTGCCCTGCTAGTCCTATTCATTACCAAGCCAATCCAATACATACGTTCAAAACAAATGTACTGGGCGCTCTCCAATTGCTTGAAATTGCACGGAAATGTGGTGCGAAAATTCTGCAAGCTTCGACTTCTGAGGTATACGGAGATCCCATAGTACATCCACAACCTGAGCAATACTGGGGGCATGTGAATCCCATTGGAATTCGCAGCTGCTATGATGAGGGTAAGCGTGGAGCGGAGACACTATTTTTTGATTATGCAAGAATGTATGGTGTTGAAATTAAAGTTGTGCGTATCTTCAATACGTATGGTCCAAGAATGGATGCCCAAGATGGACGAGTTGTAAGCAACTTTATCGTTCAATCTTTGAAAAATCAGCCACTTACTGTATACGGGGACGGGAAGCAATCACGTTCATTTTGCTATGTAGATGATTTGGTAGAAGGCTTTATACGCATGATGGCAACTCCAAAGGAAATAACGGGTCCTATCAATCTTGGGAATCCAAACGAATTTACGATGCTAGAGCTTGCTGAAAAAGTAATGAAGTGGACGGATAATGAATCACCGTTGCTATTCGAGAAGCTGCCGCAGGACGACCCTAAACAACGTCAACCCATCATTGATGAAGCAAAGCGAGTGCTGGATTGGGAGCCAAAAGTGATGTTAGATGAAGGCTTGCAACATACGATTGCTTATTTTATAGAAAAGATGAAAAACTAAGATGCTATGTAATCAACATAAGGGTGGTTTGGACAGTATGAATGTAACAATAATTGGAACGGGTTATGTAGGATTAGTTACGGGAGCAGTTTTATCTGAAATCGGACATACTGTTACTTGTCTAGATATTAATGAGCAAAAAATTGCAGTGTTGCAATCTGGTAAATCACCAATTTATGAACCAGGACTAGACGAAATACTGGAACGTAACATTACCCAAAATCGTTTGTTTTTTACAACGAACTTAATGGATGCTTTCCGAAATACAGAAGTTATTTTTATCGCTGTAGGGACTCCGCAAGGGGATGATGGGTCTGCGGATTTAAGGTATATTGAACAGGCGGCTAAGGATATTGCTACTCATGTGGAACACGATGTGATCGTTGTCGTAAAAAGTACCGTCCCTGTAGGAATGAATGATCGGATAGAACAAATGATTCGGAGTAAGGTGAAACCAGGTATACATGTAAACGTGGTATCAAACCCCGAGTTTTTACGTGAAGGACACGCAATTAACGATACATTCCATGGTGACCGGATTGTTATTGGGGCAGAGGATGAAGAAGCTGGTTATACTGTTGCAGCTTTGTTCAGTGCTATCGATATTCCTGTCTTGCATACTGACCGCCGAAGCGCGGAAATGATCAAATATGCGTCCAATGCTTTTTTGGCAGTGAAAATAAGCTATATTAACCAAATCTCCAATCTTTGTGAGAAGATTGGAGCAAATATTCATGCTGTAGCTGATGGGGTAGGGATGGATCAGCGAATTGGCCGTGCATTTTTGAATGCGGGGTTAGGCTATGGCGGATCCTGCTTTCCAAAGGATACGGAGGCTCTTACATGTTTAGGGCGTCAACACAATGTCTCTGTAAGCATAGTAGACTCTGCCATTAAGGCGAATAAGGATCAGCGCCTACTCTTTATCAATAAAGTACTGAAACATTTCAATGGTAATGTGAAGGATAAGAAGATTGCAGTGTTAGGATTAGCATTTAAGCCAAACACGGATGATATGCGAGAAGCGCCTTCGATTGATATTATTAAAGCTTTAGTAGCTAGGGGAGCTATGATTACCGCTTATGATCCTGTAGTAAAGCATACAGAGCTGTTGAGTGATGTATCGATCGTGTATGCAGAGACAGCTGATGCATGTGTAGAACATGCAGAGCTAATACTTCTCGTAACTGAATGGGCAGAATTTACAGAAATATGTAAAGCCAACCATGATAGAGTATTATATGGCAGAACGCTTTAGTTTTTTTGCATGATTCTATTTAAAACTACTATTGAAAGAGTGAAGTATATGAAGATTCTAGTAACAGGAGCGGACGGATTTATAGGTTCACATTTAACGGAGCAACTTGTGCGTCAAGGTTATGATGTACGGGCTTTTGTTTACTATAACTCCTTCAACTCATGGGGCTGGTTAGATCACGCTTCAAACGATGTAAAGTCACAGTTCGAAGTGTTTTCAGGTGATATTCGTGATCCGTACGGTGTTAAGCAGGCGATGAAGGGATGTACTCATGTCTTGCACCTGGCTTCCTTAATTGCTATTCCGTATTCTTACCATTCACCGGATACTTATGTGGATACGAATATTAAAGGAACATTGAACGTTGTTCAAGCAGCACGTGAACTTGATATAGAGAAAGTTGTACATACTTCCACAAGTGAAGTTTATGGTACGGCACAATACATTCCTATTGATGAAAATCACCCTCTGCAAGGCCAGTCTCCGTATTCAGCTTCTAAAATTGGGGCGGATCAGATTGCATTATCCTTTTATCGTTCGTTCAATACACCAGTTTCCATCTTACGTCCATTTAATACGTATGGACCGAGACAATCTGCAAGAGCAGTTATTCCAACTATCATTAGTCAGTTAGCCAATGGCAAATCAACGATTAAGTTGGGTGCTATTAGTCCAACACGTGACTTTAATTATGTAAAGGATACCGTAGAAGGATTTATTACTGTGATGCAATCTCCAAATTCAATTGGCGAGGTCATCAATATTGGCTCAAATTATGAAGTTGCAATTGGAGAAACTGCCCAGCTTATTGCTGAGATTATGGGTGTTAACCTCACCATTGAGACAGATGAACAACGTCTGCGCCCCGAAAAAAGTGAAGTAGAACGACTTTGGGCAGATAATAAAAAAGCACTGGAATTGTTAGGATGGAAGCCTGAATACGGGGACAAAGAAGGATTGAGGAAGGGGTTAAGTGAAACGATTGAATGGTTTACTGATCCTGAGAACTTATCCAAGTATAAGGCAGATGAATATAACGTATGAACAATCAATGGAAGCAATTTGCAGACAGTATTAAGCTGGCTTATGGTAAACCATTTGTTCCTTTACATGAACCTTCCTTTAATGAGAAGGAAGTTGATTATGTCACGGATTGTATTAAAACGGGGTGGGTATCTTCTGTTGGATCTTATGTAACATCTTTTGAAGAACAACTAGCCCGGTTTGTTGGTGTGAAACGAGCCGTTGCTGTAGTTAATGGTACAGCAGCATTGCATATCTCATTAAAATTAGCTGGTGTAAGAGAAGATGACGAGGTTTTAATGCCTGCACTTACTTTTATAGCTACGGCAAATGCGGTCTCTTACTTGCAGGCCATTCCACACTTTATAGATGTTAATTTAGAAACATTGGGTGTAGACCCGTTTAAGCTTGATTGTTATTTAGAGCAAATAACAGAGTTGCGTCAAGGAGCTTTGTATAATAAGCAAACGAATCGTCGAATTAAAGCATTGGTGCCCATGCATACGTTCGGTCATCCTTGTATGATGGATGAGCTAGTAGCGTTATGTGAGAAATACAATTTAGTACTTGTGGAAGATGCAGCAGAATCACTTGGAAGTTTTTATAAGGGTAAACATACTGGAAGCTTTGGAGAAGTTAGTGCTATAAGCTTTAATGGGAACAAAATCATAACGACAGGCGGCGGCGGGGCAATTCTTACCGACAATGAGGAGTGGGCGGATTACGCTAAGCATTTAACAACGACTGCTAAGGTGCCTCATAAGTGGGAATATGTACATGATGAAATCGGATATAATTACCGCATGCCTAACATTAATGCTGCTCTAGGAAGTGCACAACTTGAGAAATTGAAAGACTTCCTTGCACAAAAAAGAGCGTTAACAACATACTATGAGAAATTAGTGTCAACGATGGAAAACGTAAAACTATTTACAGAGCCTGCGAATACACACAGTAACTATTGGCTACAAACACTTGTTATAGACGAGTCGACCACGAGTATTGAACAATTGTTAGATTTTCTAAATGAACAAGGTATAATGAGTCGACCCATTTGGTCACCTATGCATAAACTTGTGATGTATCAAAATTGTCCTAGGTCAGATTTAACGATAACTGAGCAATTATGTAGAACTGTCATCAACATTCCAAGTACGCCAATAAGTGAGGTGAAAACAATTGAGTCGTAAGGTTTGTGTTGTAACTGGAACTAGAGCTGAATACGGATTGTTGTATTGGTTAATGAAGCGCATTAAGGATGATCATGAGTTAACATTACAGTTGCTTGTAACCGGAATGCATCTCTCGCCAGAGTTTGGGATGACATACCAACAGATTGAAAAAGACGGCTTTACAATAGATGAAAAAGTAGAGATGTTGCTTTCTAGCGATACCACTACGGCAATTACGAAGTCGATTGGTATGGGAGTTATTGCATTTGCTGACTCCTTTAAAAGATTAGATCCAGACATAGTAGTTGTTTTAGGGGATAGATTTGAGATTTTTGCAGCTTCGCAGGCAGCAATGATCATGAGAATACCAATTGCACATATTCACGGTGGTGAGTTAACTGAAGGGTTAATCGATGATCCCATACGACATTCTATTACGAAGATGGCACATATTCATTTTACTGCTGCTGAGGTTTATAAAAAGCGTGTGATCCAAATGGGTGAACAGCCCGAAAGGGTACATAATGTAGGTACATTAGGGATAGAGGGAATTAAAAGCATTAACTGTCTCAGCAGAGAGGAACTATCGCATCGTATCGGACTAACTTTGGACAAGTTTTTTCTAGTGACACTGCACCCGACTACGTTGCAAAATAGTACGGCCGAAATGCAAATTCAAAGTTTATTGAAGGCATTAGATAGATTTCCGGAGCATCAAATTATATTCACTAAAACTAACGCTGACACAGATGGTCGAATTATAAACCAATACATTGAAAGTTGCGTGAAGGATAATTCCGAGCGAGCTTGTGTGCATGACTCTTTAGGACAGTTGAGATATTTAAGTGCGATTCAACACTGTGAGCTGGTTGTTGGAAATTCATCTAGTGGGCTGCTTGAAGTTCCATTTTTCAGAAAGCCTACTGTTAATATAGGTTTGCGTCAAAGAGGCCGATTAAAAGCAGAGTCTGTTATAGACTGTTCATTTGAAGTAGATGAAATCGTTCAAGCTATACAAAAAGGCCTATCAGTCCCTTTTCGCCGACAAATAGAAAAAATGCCTATGGTTTATGGGGAAGGTAATACTTCAGAGCAAATCGTAAAGGTACTACGAGAGCAAAATCTTGACGATATTCTGATGAAACGATTTTATGATTTAATGAGGTAATTATGAAAATATTATTTATTGGCTGTGTTAAAACTAGTGAGGTATTTTTAAAGGCCATTTTTAATAAAACAGATGCCGAAATTATAGGTGTAGTAACAAAGACACAATCTAATTATAACGCCGATCATGTCGCGCTTAACGGTTTTTGCGAAGAACATAAAATTGATTGGTTGGACTATAGCAACAATGAGCAGCTACTGCAATGGGTAAAGTATAAAAGACCGGATATCATTTATTGCTTCGGTTGGTCCTATTTATTGCCGTCGGACATATATTCGCTACCGCCGCTAGGTGCTGTAGGCTATCACCCTACGTTATTGCCTCGTAATAGAGGCAGGCATCCTATTATTTGGGCACTTGTGTTGGGACTGCAAGAAACAGGCTCTACTTTTTTCTGTTTGACGGATATTCCCGATGCGGGAGATATTTTAAGCCAACAAAAGGTTACTATTGATCCATTTGAAGATGCTAATTCACTTTACAATAAATTGTTAGTAGTTGGTGAAAAACAAGTAATAGAGCTGACTAACAATCTCATGAACCATCATATAACACCTATTAAGCAAAACGAGCAGGAAGCTTCCTACTGGAGAAAGAGAAGTAAAAAAGATGGAAAGATCGATTGGCGAATGAGCAATAAATCGATTGTCAATCTCATAAATGCACTGACAAAGCCATATGTTGGTGCTCACTTTGAACATGAACATAAAGATATTATTGTGTGGAAAGCAGTCATTGAAGATTCACCTGTTAATGACTATATTGAACCAGGAAAAATTATATATGCTGATAAGAATACGTTCGTTGTAAAAACTGCAGATGGGTGTTTGCGCGTCTTAGAATACGAGGGAGACTTTAGAGCTCAAGAAGGGGAATATTTATGAGCAAAAACATAGTTGTTATAGCTCCGCATCCTGACGATGAGACGCTAGGGTGTGGCGGGACATTATTAAAGCATGCCCAAGCAGGAGATAACATATATTGGCTTATTGTTACCAGGTTGGGAGACTCTTATTCGGAGGAAACCAAAAATAGAAAAGCTGAAGAAATAGTTCAGGTTTCGAAGTTGTATCCATTTGAAAAAGTGTTTGAATTGGGATTTGATACGGCTACATTGGACCAAATCTCAGATGGGATTTTAATAGAAAAAATAAGCAAAGTATTTCAGGAAATAAAGCCTAATATTGTGTATGCACCATATCCAAGTGATATACACTCGGATCATAAAGCAGTGTTTGATGCAACCATGGCATGTACAAAATGGTTCAGATACCCTTATGTGGAAAGAGTATTGATATACGAGACGCTATCCGAGACCGATTTTACAATTAATCCTGACAGCAACGGATTTAGACCCAATGTGTTTGTAAATATTGAACCCTATCTTGCAAAGAAGATAGAGTTAATGAGAATTTTTAAATCAGAAATTAGTGAATTCCCGTTTCCGCGTAGTGAAAAATCCATTACATCACTTGCTTACATTAGAGGAGCCGCCGGTGGATTTGAAGCTGCAGAAGCATTTATGTTGTTAAAGGAGAGAGTATTATGAAGACCTATATTATTGCAGAAGCGGGCGTCAATCATAATGGCTCCATAGAATTGGCAAAAAAGCTTGTAAAAGTTGCTAAGGACGCAGGTGCTGACGCAGTTAAGTTTCAAACTTTTAAAGCGGAGAATTTAACTACAAAACAAGCAAAACAAGCAGATTATCAAGTTGAAAATTTAGGCGAAACAACTTCACAATTTGAGATGTTAAAGAAGTTAGAATTAAGCTATGAGGAGTTTGTAGAACTGCAATCTTTTTGTCAAACGGAGCAAATTGAATTTTTATCAACGCCATTCGATTTCGAGAGCGTTGATTTTTTAGTCGATGAGCTCCAGCTTTCTAAAATTAAAATTCCATCTGGAGAAATTACGAATGCACCATTTCTTCACTATATTGCAACAAAAAAAAGACCAATTATTTTATCGACGGGTATGGCAGTAACGGAGGAGATCCATGAAGCATTAGCTTTTATTGCATATGGGCTTGCCAAGCCAACTGAACCGGTTGTGCTAGAGGATGTATTAGCCTTTTACGAGAGTGAGGAAGCTAAGGAATTATTGCGAAAATACGTAATGTTACTGCACTGTACGACACAATATCCGGCACCAGTAGATTCCATTAACTTGAATGTTATCAATGAAATGAAAAAAACGTTTCAACTGCCTATTGGCTTATCTGACCATTCCGAGGGCATTCATATTTCAATGGCAGCAGTTGCGCTAGGGGCTCAGGTTATCGAAAAGCACTTTACGTTAGATAGAGAGCTAGAAGGTCCGGATCATGTAGCATCCTTAACTCCGGATGAACTTAAGTCGATGATAAGAGGTATAAGGGAAGTTGAGCTTGCTTTAGGTGATGGTATTAAGCGGCCAAATGAGGTCGAACTTAAAAATCGCATTCCAGTACGTAAAAGTCTAGTTACTAAAAAAGCGATAGAAGCCGGTGAGCTGTTTACAACGGATAACTTGACGATTAAAAGACCGGGAAACGGTATATCTCCTAATCAATATTGGAACTATATTGGACAGCCTGCATCTAAAAAATATGATGAAGATGAATTAGTATAATAACGAGGTATCCACGATGAGAATTGGTTTCTTTGGTGATTCCATATGGGCGCAAAAAGCTTTAATACGGTTAATTGAGGATAATAAGTATGAAGTAGCTTTTGTCGTACCTAGATATCAGAATCCTGATTTGCAACTCATTGAAATGGCATCCAAGCATCATATACCTGTTCTGAAAATTAAAAATGTAAATGATGAGAATTTTTTAGAGCAAATAAAACGACTAAATATTGACCTGAATGTGTCGATGTCGTTTGACCAAATTATAAAAAAAGATCTAATTCATGTTGCGCGAAGGGGGTTTATTAACTGTCATGCAGGCGCTCTTCCTTTTTATAGGGGGAGAAATATTCTGAATTGGGTACTTATTAACGGCGAACAGCACTTTGGGGTCACGGTGCATTATATAGACGAAGGAATCGACACAGGAGATATTATTTTACAGCATATAGAACCGATAAGCTTGCAAGATACTTACAATGATTTGCTCATAAAATGCTATGATATTTGTCCCGATATATTAATAAAGGCGATCCATGCTATTTATGATGGGACCGCAGAGCGGATACAACAATCAACTATTCATCCAGTAGGCTTCTATTGTGGTAAACGAATGGAAGGGGATGAAATCGTTAAGTGGGAATGGACCTCGGAAAGAATCTACAATTTTGTTCGTGCCATCTCATATCCAGCGCCTTATGCTCAAACGAGATTATCGAATAATCAAACCATTAAAATTGCAAAGGCATCCTTAATAAAGGATGCGCCTATTTACATAGGAACATGCGGAGAGGTTGTTGGAAGAGATCATAGAGGAATTGTAGTGAAAACTGGAGATTCTACCATTCTAATCGAAAAGATTGTGTCCGATGAAGGCGTGTCTGTGCATACACCGCAATTTCCAATCGGGTGTAGATTTAAATAGATAAGGAAGGTATCTCATATGAAGTTTTGGCATAAGGCACTTGTACAATCTAACAAAAATCTACTATACACGATGAAAGTTATTGAAGAATCTACTCTGCAATTTGCAGCAGTTATAGATGAAAACTGGAAATTACTTGGGACGGTTACAGACGGAGATATTCGTCGTGGCATATTGCGAGGGGAAGGATTTGAAGTATCTATTACCTCAATTATGAATTCTAGCCCTATTACGGCACAAGTAGGGAAACAACCTCATATCTATAAGCAAATCATGAAGTCTAAGATGTTAAGACAATTGCCGATTGTTGATGAGAATAATCGAATTGTCGATATTTTATTCATGGATAAATTAGAGGCAGTTATAAATCAAAATAGTGTTGTTTTAATGCTGGGCGGATTAGGGACCAGGCTGCGTCCGCTTACTAATGATATCCCTAAGCCAATGTTGAAGGTTGGAAATAAACCTATTTTAGAAACCATTATTGAAAGCTTCAAGCAATATGGTTATTCGCATTTTATATTTTCGGTAAATTATAAAAAGGAAGTTATTCAAAGTTATTTCCAAAATGGAGAAGCTTTTGATGTGCAAATTGATTATGTAGAAGAAGAGAAGCGAATGGGGACAGCGGGGGCACTTTCTTTGCTGAAAGACCGACCGGAAGCACCGTTTTTTGTAATGAACGGCGATCTGCTAACACAAGTGAATTTTGAACATCTGATGCAGTTCCATTTGTTACATAACTCTATGGCAACGATGTGTGTAAGAGAGTATGAATATCAAATTCCTTACGGTGTAGTTGAAACAGAAGGCACTAATCTAATTAAAATTAAAGAAAAACCTGTTCATCGTAGCTTTGTTAATGCAGGTATTTATGTGCTTAATCCTGAGGCATTGGATTACATTCCGAAAAATGAATTTTATGACATGCCCTCTTTTTTTGAACAGTTAATTTCAAAAGGAAAGGCGTCAGCAGCTTTTCCGATACATGAATATTGGCTTGATATTGGGCACTTAACTGAGCTTGAACGGGCGGGTAAGGAATATACTAAAATTTTCATGAAAGAAGACTTTTGACATGAATGCACTCGTCATTGGATATGGTTCAATAGGTCAACGACATACACGCTTGTTGAGAGATATGGGGATCGAAGTATCCGTTGTTTCAAAAAGATTTCCACAGGACGGTGTTTTCTTCAATAGCTTGTCTACTGCTTTGCAATCGAAAGCATACGATTACGTTATCATTGCAAACGAAACCTCTGCTCATATTGAAGCATTACAAAAAGTTCTCAATAGTGATTGCACGGGGACTATTTTAGTGGAAAAACCTTTGTTCTCAAAAAATGAGTCTATTACACTCAATGGTAGTAAAGTGTTTGTTGCTTATAACTTTAGGTTTCATCCATTAATTATACAGCTGAAAGAAATGCTCCAAAATGAGCGCGTACTAAGTGTTAATGCTTATGTTGGGCAATATTTGCCGAGCTGGAGACCGTCAACCGATTATACGAAGTGTTATTCTGCTTCACGCCAGCAAGGCGGAGGGGTGTTAAGGGACTTAAGTCATGAGCTAGACTATTTAACGCTTTTATTTGGCCAGTGGCAGGCATTACATGCGACGACTACAAAAATTAGCAGTTTGGAAATTGATTCTGAGGATTATGTACAAGCATCCTATGTTACCCATAAAAATATACACATCTCTGTTGAGTTAAACTATATAGATCGTATTAGTCAGAGGTATCTAGTTGTTCATACTGACCATAAGACGATCAAAATTGACTTCATTAATCATTATGTTAATGTTAATGGCGAAGTTACTGAACTAGATAAAATAGATCGGGATTACACGTATATAGAGCAACATAAATCCATTCTAAGAGGATCATCCCGTAGTTGCTCCTTTGCTGAAGGAATCGAGGTTGTGAACATGATCGAGGCCGTTGAAAAATCTTCCTTGCTTAAGGAGTGGGTGTACAATGAATAGAATTTGTACGATATGTGCCCGTGGAGGCTCTAAAGGCGTAAAAAATAAAAATGTGCGAGAGTTATTAGGAATGCCGCTAATTGCTCATAGTATACTTCAGGCAAAGGAGAGTAAGCTCTTTAATGTTGTTGCTGTAAGCAGTGATAGTGATGAAATATTGCAAGTTGCCAAAAGCTATGGAGCGGATTATATGGTAAAACGTCCTAGTGAATTTGCCACTGATAGCGCAGCAAAATTGCCAGCCATTAAACACTGTGTTAGACAAGTTGAAATGGAGGCTGATATCCGTTTTGACACGATAACGGACATTGATGCGACATCTCCATTGCGTACAATCGAAGATTTACAACAAGCAATATTTATGCTGGAAAAGCATGAGTATGCTAGTAACTTAATTACTGCTGCTCCTGCTCGTAGAAGTCCTTACTTCAATCTTGTAGAAGAAAAAGATGGATACGTAGCACTCTCAAAAACATTAGAACAGCCCATAGTACGACGCCAAGATGCACCAAAAGCCTATGATATGAACGCATCGATTTATGTATGGAAAAGAGAAGTGTTTTTAAAAGTAGAATCGAATTTTACGAATCGAACGATTTTGTATGTTATGCCAGAAGAGCGTTCTCAAGATATTGATTCTGAACTTGATTTTGAAATTGTTAAATTGCTTGCAGAGAAAAGAGGAAGTTTAATATGAGTTATATGGGTAAATTTTCATTGGCTGGAAAGGTTGCAATCGTCACAGGTGGGGCAGGAATTATAGGGACCCATTTCTGTAAAGGGCTGGCTGAAGCGGGAGCTAACGTTGCGATAGTGGATCGAAATATTGAAGCAGCCACTAATATGGCGAATGACCTGCGAAAAGAATATGGAGTTAAAGCGGAAGGTATCTATTGTGATTTAACCTTAGAGGACTCAGTTAAAGAAATGGTGGCGAAGACCGTTTCTTTGTTTGGGCAGATTAATATTTTGCATAATAATGCTGCGGGTAAATCCAATAACTTAGATGCCTTTTTTTCTCCCTTCGAAGATTATGATTTGGAGCAATGGAAGGAAATCATGAGTCTCAATTTGGATAGTATGTTTCTTGTTGCCAAGCATGTAGGGAAAGTAATGAAAGAGCAGAAAACTGGGGGCTCAATTATTCAGACATCGTCAATTTATGGTGTATTAGGGCCTGATAATAGAATATATGAGGGATCATACTATTTAGATCGTCAAATTAATACACCAGCTATTTATTCCGTCTCCAAAGGTGGGGTTGTTGCGCTAACTAAATATTTGTCGACCTACTTTGCAAAAGACGGCATACGTGTAAATACCATTACACCTGGTGGGGTAGAAAGTGGCCAAAATGATACTTTTAAACAAAAATACGGCAATCGAATTCCTTTAGGAAGAATGGCGCAACCGGAAGAAATGGTTGGCGCTTTATTATATTTGGCATCAGATGCTTCCAGTTATGTTACAGGACATAATTTGATGGTAGATGGAGGACTGCATGTATGGTAGAAAGGTATATAGTTTGGGGAGCCGGAGACATTGGAACTCAGTTTTATAAACATTGCGTAGAGCTAGACCCGTTGTTTAGAGAGCGAGTCATTTGTTTTGTAGATAAAGACAGCAGCAAGTGGAAGGAAACAATTGATGGAATTGAAATAAGTTCCCCTGATAAGCTTGGTCTGATTGAGGATCAATATAAGATTATTGTATGCACACATTACTATGATGACGTTGTTTCTTATGTAACCCAGAGCTACAACGTTGATCAGCCAGTCATTTATTTTCAATTTTTCTACGATAAGCATCAGGAGATCATTAAGAGAAGGATTGAAAAGTATAGTGATATTATCTTAAGTAGAATGAATGCCTTACAACAGAAACTGTATTCGTTGCTACATTTGGATGCAGGCGGATATGATGATCTGCTTACGTATAAGCTATACACACTTCTTGACCATCGTCATGCTGAAATAGCAAAGTTATTAGCGCTTAGAGATCAACAAATCTACTCGAAGAGAATCGCAATCAATTCATTGCATTTATACTTCCCTGAATTATCTTTAGCCTATTTATACGCAGTAAATGGATGTACGGTTCATTATTTTTATAGATCACGGACGGTAATACAACCGCTGGAGGGGAGCAAATATGCTCCTAAATCGCTCGATATTCTAACAACTTCCATAGAAGAACTGTATTTGAAAGAGTTTTATGCCCACCCTAATATGAAGTTTTTGGAGTATCGAGAGTGTATTGGAGCAGTTAATGATACCGTGGAGAATCTCTATACCACGAAGCATGCCATAAGCTCCACTCGCAGAATGTTCAAGACTGACGACATTGATCTGAATGGGACTGTTGTGAAGCATGTCTATCAGCAACAATTGAAGCAAGCAACAGAAAGCTACTATTTAGGGAAGTATATCTATGAGCATCTTGAGATTGATACTTTCATAACAAGCCATGGAATTTATTCATTATGGGGCCCATGTTTTTCGTATCTAAGAGATCATAATATTCATTCCGTAGTATACGGTACCCATAGCTACAACAAAGAGAAATGGATCATTATTAAAAATGCTGTTGTCCAGTTCGCTAATGAAAGTCTGCAATGGAAGGACTTCAGGAACCAAACGCTTAAAAAGGACCAGTATGCTGAAATAGATGAATATATGAAAAATAGAAGTTCGGGCAATGCTCAGGATACCCAAATCTATTACAGCAAGGTAAATAAAGAAATTGTATCGCCAGTCATGGAGAAAATCATCAAATTTAAGGGAGACAAAAAACTATTTTGTGCATTTCCAAATGTAAGTTGGGATGGTGCGGAGACAGATAGAGATATCGTGTTTAACAATTTGATTGACTGGCTTCAGTATACAATACAGGCCTTTGAACAAGAACTAGATGCAAAATTGATTGTTCGTTTCCATCCTGCGGAAAGCACGCTTCATTCCAGTGTGAAAAATACAAGAAGCTTTCTGGAGGAACGAATGAATCTTAACAGCTTGCAAAATACTTTGTTCATCGATTGCGATGAAGAACTTCTTACCTACGATATGTTTGATTATTTAGATTGTGGGATTATATATAACGGATTTTTAGGAATTGAACTGCCTTACAATGGTATACCGGTAATTACTTGCGGGAACGGCTCTTTTGCTGTAAGGAACATCAATTTCCCAATAGATTCTAAAGAATCATATGTTCATTCACTAAAGAAAATAATTGAAAAACCAGATGATATTATAAAGTATATGGATAACGAAACAATATACAAATTTTTGTACTGGTATTTGAAGAAGACAGCTTTTTATTATCCATTCCTGGAGTCTGTATTAGGGATTAACAAGTATGATGAGCATTTAAATCTTGAGCTCATAAGCAATGCAAGTTTGAAAGAAACATTGGATTTCATTGTGTCCCGATAACTCCCGTGAAAAATAAGTCCAATCTTCGGCCAAGAGAAAAAGACCAAATTAAGATTAAGTATTCATCACTACTTTGATGTGGGAGGACGCAATATGAGAGAGCAGCAGGATAATAAAAGCTACTGGAATGAGTTTTACAAGCAATGTTCCATTACCCAAAATTCAACCTTCTTTGAATTTGTACTACCTTCAGTGACTCCTTATCCGATCGTTGTTGATATTGGTTGTGGTTCGGGACAAGATAGTCGAGCCTTTGCCGAGAACGGAAAACAGGTTTATGCCATTGATGCTTCGGAAGAGGCCATACAACTGAATAAGGACAAGAACTCTCACTCCAATCTGGAATTTAAAAATATAGATATATCCGATCAACACAATTTTCAACAGTGTATAAATCATATTAATCTGAACAGAGGACAGAGCAATTTGTTGATTTACAGTAGATTTTTTCTACACGCCATCTCCGAAGATATTGAAAACATCTTATTACGAGTATTACATGAGAATTTATCAAGCAACGATTTGATAGCTTTAGAATTCAGAACGCTAGAGGATAGTAACCTGGACAAAACCTATAACAATCACTATAGAAGATATATAGATACAGACTTATTTAATGAGAAAATTAAGTCGTATGCCAGTTTTAGCCTGGAGTACTTCCATAAATCTAGAGGGCTGTCCATTTATAAGAACGAAGACCCGTATTTGGCAAGATATTTTATCAGAATAAAGTAATATTTAGACCGCTGGCAGAAGGGACATTGTTGATTATGAAAACAATCGCACAAATGATAGATAGTAACAATCCAAAGTATTTGGAATATGATTTCGAGAAGTTCCAGAATAAAAATATTGATCCTGTCATTTCAGGCGAAAATCTGTTGATTATAAAAAATGTTTTTGACAAGAACAAACTAAGCCATTGGTTGTGTTTTGGTACATTGTTGGGAGCGAAAAGAGAAAACGGATTTATCAAGCACGATAAAGATTCCGATATTGCTCTTTACTACACGGATAAAAAAATACTCGTGCAATGCTTGAAAGAGTTGCTGGAGCAGGGATTTCAGTTAATTCGTACACAAGATGACGATTCATTAGTTAGTGTTACTCGAAAGGGGGAATATACAGACTTTTATTTATTCAAGCTACTAGAGGGCGAAAACAAGAAATATTGGCATTGTGTCGGATACTCTGTCAGCTACGAATTCTTTAATGAGTTTGGCGAATTGGACTTCTTGAATGCTAATTTTTGTGTTCCATTTGATACTGTAGGCTACTTGGAAGAAACGTATGGAACGGATTGGGGAACACCAAAAGAAAATGCTCATGCTGCTCCCAATCTGAATAACGAAATACATCTAAATTATTATAATGTGGCGAACAAATGGCTGAATGATTATATAGATGGTATTCGGTTAAGCACAAAGCTAAATCAGAGCGATATACATGAGGTAATTATTTATGGCTATGGTTCATTCGGAAAAACGCTGCTAAAGGAGCTGATTCAGGATAACGTTCCCATCGTGGGTATTATCGATAAAAATATAACCGATAATACGATTCATGATATTCCAGTCCTGAAGAGTGATGAATTAGTTCAACATTCAGGAGCGTGCGTCATCGTTACTCCGTTCTTGTATTATGATATTATCAAATATGATTTGCTTGAAATACAAAATGATCTGAATATTCTGAACTTGAAAAAATTACTTGCGTAATGATAAGGAGCTACAATGAAAAGAGCTTTCATCACAGGTATCACGGGGCAAGATGGTGCTTATCTGACAAAGCTGTTGTTAGAGAATGGGTATGAGGTGTATGGATTAGTACGGCGTTCCTCTATTGATCGGTATGATCGTATAGAGGAATATCTGCAGCATGAACGGGTCCATCTCCATTATGGAGACATGACTGACTCATCAAACCTTATCCGATTAATGGCAGAAATAAGACCGGATGAAGTATATAATCTGGCAGCAATGAGTCATGTCAAGGTCTCTTTTGATACGCCAGAGTATACGGCAAATGCAGACGGGATTGGTACTCTGCGTTTGCTTGAGGCGATACGTATTTTAGGGTTGGAACAGACGACAAAGATATATCAGGCGTCTACAAGCGAGCTGTATGGAAAAGTACAAGAGACACCCCAATCTGAATCTACACCTTTCTATCCACGTAGCCCTTATGCAGCAGCCAAAATGTACGCCTACTGGATTACGGTTAACTATCGTGAGGCTTATAATATTTTCGCCTGCAATGGCATCTTGTTTAATCACGAATCTCCTTTGCGTGGCGAGACCTTTGTCACTCGCAAAATTACAATGGCAGTAGCTAATATCAAGTATGGTTATCAGGATTGTCTTTTCTTAGGGAACCTGGACGCCAAGCGTGATTGGGGATATGCAGGTGATTATGTAGAGGCGATGTGGTTGATGCTGCAACAGGACATTCCGCAAGATTTTGTTATTGCGACTGGCGAGACAAGAACAGTGCGTCAATTTGTTGAATTAGCCTTTAAGGAGGGAGGGATTGATATCGAATGGCATGGGCAAGGGGTACATGAACAAGGGATTGATCCGACAACCGGAAAGATTATTGTGGCTGTAGACCCGCAATTTTTCCGCCCTACTGAAGTAGACCTGCTGCTCGGTAATCCGGCGAAAGCAAAGAATACTCTTGGTTGGAGCCCTAAAACTAGTTTTAACGAGTTAGTAGCTATGATGGTTCAAGAGGATCTTAGAAGAACAGCGTGCAAAGGCAAACACAATTTAGCTTGAAAAGGTGATTGAAATGCAAGCGAATTCTAAAATTTATGTAGCTGGCCATCGTGGACTGGTAGGCTCTGCTATCGTTCGAAAGTTGCAGGAGAAAGGTTACAACAACATACTGGGGAGAACTAGTCAAGAGTTGGACTTACGTGATCAAGCATCAGTCAAGCAATTTTTCGAAGAAGAGCAGCCAGAGCACGTATATCTAGCAGCCGCTAAAGTAGGCGGCATTTTAGCTAATTCCAATTATCCGGCACAATTCATATACGATAATTTGATGATGCAATCTAATATTATTGAAGCAGCTAAGAACTATGGTGTTAAAAAGCTGCTTTTTTTAGGAAGCACATGTATTTATCCTAGATTGGCTCCTCAGCCGCTCAAGGAAGAATACTTGCTTACGGATGAATTGGAACCAACCAATGAGCCATACGCTATAGCGAAGATTGCTGGCATAAAAATGTGTAACGCCTACAACAGGCAATACGGCACGAACTTTATGAGCGTCATGCCTACGAATTTATATGGTCCCAATGACAATTTTGATTTGCAGAATTCGCATGTGTTGCCAGCATTAATGCGGAAAATACATGAGGCCAAAACAAACGGAAGTGAAACGGTCACCATTTGGGGCAGCGGCACACCTCTGCGAGAATTCCTGCATGTAGATGATCTGGCAGATGCCTGCGTCTATCTCATGGAAAATCACTCAGCAGAGGAAATAGACACCTTCGTAAACATCGGCACCGGTAAAGAAATCTCTATTCGAGAACTTGCAGAGCAACTGTGTAGTATTATTGGCTTCAAGGGTAGACTGGTTTATGATTCAACCAAACCAGATGGCACACCGAGAAAAATAACCGATGTGACAAGACTGGAACAATTAGGTTGGCGCTACACTATTGAATTAGAGGAAGGAGTTCGGGATACCTATCAATGGTACCTTGAGCATGTGGTGAACAACGATGAAAGAACCTAAGATTTCTGTTGTTACAGTCTGTTACAATGCAGCTGACACGATCGAGCAGACCATTCAAAGCGTACTGAACCAAAGCTACTCTAATTTGGAGTATATTATTGTGGATGGCGCATCCACAGATCATACTTTGGATATTATTCATAAATATATGGATCGTATTAGCATAATTGTATCTGAGCCTGACAATGGGATATACGATGCTTTCAACAAGGGGGTGCGATTGGCAACCGGGGATTTTATTAACTTTATGAATGCCGATGATTTTTTTTCCACAGATCAAGCTGTGTCTGAGGTGGCGAATTATTTAGCGTCGAATCCCGATGTACTCATGCTTCACGGCAATGTGAAAGTAATGAATGACTTATCAGGGTACTGGTATATAGATGGACAGTTCCTTACAGTGGAAGATATGGAGAACGGAAGAATGTGTCCGCACCAATCTGTATTCGCACATAAAAAGTTGTTTGAAGAATTCGGTGGATTCGATTTGAAATATAAAATATTGGCAGATGTCGATTTTACTATCAAATGTTTTAAAACTTATGAGCAACTTATTGCATATATCCCGCTTGAAATTGCAACGTTCAGACTTGGTGGAGTAAGTACTCATATTAATTATGATAAAAATCTTCATACTGAAAATGCTATTATTCATTTAGAGCATTTTAACAGTATTCCTAGACGCACTGGAGACTATTTGGAAAATGCGGACGAAAGTCAAAGTAATAGATTCTATAAATTATGGTTGGAAAGTTTGCTAATAGGAAATATGGGGGCTGCATCTATGTTAGCAGCCGGAAACGACAAAAAAGTTATTATATTTGGAACAAAACTAACGGCAACGTTCTTATACTACAATCTAGACAAATATGGAATTGAAGTGAGCTATTTCTTAGATAATGATCAAAGGATGCACGGAAGGCAAATGCATAGTATCCAAATTATATCGCCATCACAGCTAAATGCTGATACAGATGCTACAATTATTATTTCTATTGAGAGATGGTCAGCAGCTAATATCATGAAAGCACAGCTTGGTAAACAATTTGCCAATGCACGAATATACACCTGGCAGGATCTTATTTAGAGGAGAATAGTATGAAAATTATTTTGTTATCCGGCGGATCAGGTACTCGTCTTTGGCCTCTGTCAAATAATTCACGTGCAAAGCAATTTCTAAAGGTCCTACGCAATAAAGATACCAATAAGCCGGAGTCTATGCTGGAACGTGTCTATCATCAGCTGCTAGAGGTTGTGTCCGCAGACGACATTGTTATTGCCTCCAATAAGCTGCAAGTTGATATGATTAATAACCAGTTAGGGAACATTTCGATAATTAATGAACCAGAACGTAGAGATACCTTTCCCGCTGTTGCCTTGGCTTGCTCTTATTTATACTCACATCTTCGTATCTCTAAGAATGAAGCAGTTGCTGTTGTATCAGTAGATACGTATGTTGATACTGAATTTTATGCAATGCTGAAATCGCTGGAGAAGATTGTTCAAGCAACTTATGCAGAGATTGGTCTTATTGGGATAAAACCTACCTATCCTTCTTCGAAATATGGGTATTTAGTTCCAAAGAGAATGGAAGGCTACATGGTTGTTGATCGTTTCAAGGAGAAGCCCGATGAAAAGGAAGCCGAACAATTAATCAAGAACGGCGCTTATTGGAACAGTGGCGTCTTTGTGTTTCAGTTGCAATTGATGCTGGATCGACTTGAGTCATTGAAAATGCCTATTATGTATAGCGAATTAGTGGAGAAATTTAATCATCTACCAAAAAAAAGCATAGATTACGAGTTGGTGGAGCATTTAAACAACATAGTTGCACTTACGTATGAAGGTTATTGGAAAGATATGGGCACTTGGAATACTTTGACTGAAGAGATGTCGCAGTATGTTATTGGGAATGGTGGTCTCAGTGATGATTGCCAGAATACACATATTGTAAATGAGCTGGAATTGCCTGTGAAAGTATTAGGGATATCGAATGCAGTTATTGCCGTAAGTGCCGATGGAATATTGGTTACAGACAAGCCCTCAAGCTCAAGAATGAAGGATATGCTGCATGAAGGTCTATTTTCGAGACCAATGTTTGAAGAAAGACGTTGGGGATGGTATCGCATAGTGGATTATACTAAAACACAGGATAAAGAAGTGCTTACAAAACGCTTATGTGTAAAAAAAGGACACTATTTAAGTTATCACTATCACAATTTGCGTAAAGAAGTGTGGACGATTACCTCTGGGAAAGCTGTATTAGTGATCAACGGAGAAATTAGAAACGTTGAACCAGGAGAAGTAATGGAAATCCCTGCTAAAACAAAGCATTTTTTGCAAGCGCTAGAAGATACGGAACTAATCGAAGTACAGATTGGGACAGAAACGATAGATGAAGATATGGTTTGTGTATCAAATGATGTTGAAGATATTATTTCAAATTTAGAAATGAGAGGTTAGATATGAGTCAAAAGATTTCGGTTATGATCTCTAATTATAATTATGCGTCGTATCTTCCTGAGGCCATTGAGTCTGTTCTTTCCCAAACTTATCAAAATTTCGAATTAATTATCGTCGATGACGGATCATTAGACAACTCTAAAGAAATCATCTTAAAATATAAAGAGAATTACCCTGACAAAATTAAAGCAGTATTAAAGGAGAACGGCGGGCAAGCTTCAGCTTTTAATGCAGCGTTTGAGTTAACTACGGGAAGTATTATTTCATTTTTAGATGCTGATGATTATTGGTACTCGGAAAAATTGAGCGTAATTTCTGAATATCACAAAAGTTATAATGCAATACAACATAACCTGTTAATTAACAACCAATCAAAGTTCACTTATTTGGAAGATAAAGTATGCAAGCAAAAAAGATTGTTGGAAATGTATGGGTTCATGGGGACTATCCCCACCTCTGGTTTATCTTTTTATAAAGATGATATAAAGGATTTTTTTCCTATCCCTAGAGATTCTTATAAGATTTGTGCAGATTTATATCTGAAAATAATGTATTTAAATAAAGGCGATATTTTCTCAATTGATCAGCCTTTAGGATGCTATAGGTCTCACAACTCCAATAATTGGTTCAACTCTCAATTTAGTTCCATTGCTTATAATGAAAATACGCTTAACCATTTGAATGAGATCAGATTAAGGGATGGAAAAGAGAAAATAGAAAAGACGTCTGAAGCTAACACAATTGCTAAGGTCTTTGTTGACTCTTTTGCACTTAGTGAAGAAGATGAGTATATCATTTTTGGAAATGGTGCGCTTGGGACTGAGATCCTTCGTCTACTTAAAGAAAATTTTAATATAGTTGCTTTTACCAACAGTTTCGTCAATGATGAGGAATCTCATTTAAATCTGCCGCTCCTTCCTTTAAAAAGTATCTCCGAAAAATTCCATAAGCCCAAGCTAATAGTTGCCAGCTTTCAAATTACAGAGGTTTTAAATGTGCTCGAAAAGATGGAATTCGATTTGAATTCGGTAGTGACTCCAAAACTTTGAGAGGGACAAACTAAAATGAAATTCTCTGTTCTAATTAATAACTACAATTATGCAAAGTATGTTGCCCAAGCAATTGAGTCGGTCTCACATAAAGATGCTGAAATCATTGTGTACGATGATGGATCTACCGACAATTCCTTGGAAATATTGGATAGTTTTGGGGAAAATATCAAAGTTATATCAAAGAGTAATTATAATCATACTCCAAATGAAAACCAAGCAAATGCAATCTATGAAGCATTTTTACAGTCTTCTGGAGAGATTATATGTTTATTGGATAGTGATGATATGTTTGTCGCTGATAAACTTCATAGAATTGGCAAAGTATTTGATGCTGATCCCAGTGTTACTACTGTGCAAAACTTAATGCTAGAAGTTAACAGTTGTGGCGGACATACGAATATTATTAGGCCTATTTTGAAAGAAGTAGGTGATATTAAAAATTATATTTTTGAAACGCGAAATTTCTTTCATTTGTTTGTTCCAACGAGCGGTTTATCTTTCAGACGATCTTTTTTGGAAAGGGTATTACCTTTGAAGGAGGATGGCTTAGATTACATTTGGCCGGATATGAGATTGTCTTTACTGAGTGTTTTTTATGGAAAGATACATACAATACTGGAGCCATTGACCTATTATAGGATTCATGGAGAAAATGACTCTCATGCCAGGGGAACTTTATTAGGCCATTCTAAATATTTGGAACAGGTATATATTTTCTTCAATGGCTTGGCAAAATCGGAAGGGTATCCTACGTTTCATTTTTCAAGAGAAGTATACTTGGAGAATACCTACTTTTATATGAATCTAGATTATGCCAAACTAATTTCCTTCTGTGCAAGTGCTTCTAGAGTGATAATTTGGGGGGCCGGAGAAGCAGGGCAAAGCATCGCTCACTTCTTGCTTAAGAAAGGAATCTTAGTTGATGGTTTTATAGATGCGAATCGTGATCGTGAAGGCGAAGAAATAATGGGTTTAAAAGTATCGTTGCCAGTGTTGGTGAAAGGAATCAAATATATTGTTTCGCCAATCCATGCTTATGAATCAATTAAAATCAAGCTAAAAAGTGATGATTTGATTGAGGATACTGATTTCATTAATCCTTATATCCAAGGGAGAACGGAATGTACAACACAATAATCATTGGTGCTGGTTATGCCGGTCTTGTTGTAGCGGAGCGCCTTGCTTCCCAAACAAATCAAAAGGTGCTTGTCATTGAGCAACGTCAACATATTGGGGGTAATGCATACGATCGTTTTGATGAACATGGTGTATTGATCCATGAATATGGCCCCCACATATTCCACACACGTTCTAAGGAAGTTTGGGATTATTTATCGCAGTTTACAGAATGGCACTATTATGAACATCGAGTACTTGCGAAAATTGATGGGAAAGAAGTTCCTATACCATTTAATTTAAATACAATTGCAGAAGTTTTTCCTGGTGACTTGGCGGATCGAATACAGCGTAAGCTGGTTGATTCTCTCGGTTATAATGTGAAAGTCCCTATCTTAAAGCTTCGAGAGAAAAATGATGAGGACTTGAAATTTTTGGCTGATTATGTTTATGAAAAGGTGTTCTTACAGTACACATTGAAGCAATGGGGAATTTCACCCGAGGAGCTTGATCCCACTGTAACGGGTAGGGTTCCTGTATATATTTCAAAAGATGATCGCTATTTTCAAGACAAATACCAGGCTTTGCCCAAGTTTGGATATACGAAAATGTTTAAAAATATGCTGAATCATCCTAATATTCACTTAATGCTAAATACAAAGTATCAAGATGTGATGGAAATTACCGCAAACGGACACTCCTTTTTGGGCCAACCATTTAAGGGACAGATAATTTATACTGGCATGATTGATGAATTATTTGATTTTATTTACGGCGAACTTCCCTATCGTTCACTGCGTTTTGATTTCGAGACCTACGACATTAACTATAAGCAATCAGTTGGACAACTGAATTCTCCTAATAGTTACGACTACACTCGTACGACAGAATTCAAGCATTTGACCGGTCAACAACACAGCAAAACCACGTTGGCCAGAGAATACCCTCAAGCTTATATTCGAGGAGAAAACACTGCCTACTATCCAGTTATAAAGGATGAGAATCAGCAGATATATCGGCAGTACAAGAAACTTGCGGATCAGTTAGTTGGAGTTCATCTTGTTGGCAGGCTGGCAGAGTATAAATATTATGACATGGATGCTGTCGTTGCAGTTGCTTTAAAATTATATGACAAGCTGAGGAATTGAGGAGATAATGTATGAGAATATCAGTTGTAATTCCTTTATACAAAGCAGAAGATTATATCATAGAGACATTGGAGAGCGTCATTCATCAATCTTACCCAGTGGATGAAGTATTGGTTATTGATGATTGCGGCCCTGATCATTCAGCCCAATTGGTTGAAGAGTATTCGAGAACTCATCAAAATGTACGTCTTATCCGGCAATCTTATAATCAAGGGGGATCTGCTGCTCGAAATAGGGGAATGATAGAGGCCAAAAATGATTGGGTTTTATTAGTGGATGCTGATGATATATTAGATTTGACGCTTGTAGAAAAGCAAGTCCGTCGTTTGGGGGAGGGCCCACTGGAAGCCGGAAGGCCAATCTCCGCAATACACTCTGCTTATGTGCAAATCGACAGTAACAGCGAGATTGTTCCTAGTAGTGAGATAAGAGGTCAGCAATTATCTTACCAGGACTTGTTTGGAACACTAATTGTTCGAAATTTTATAATCACTCCTACTGGTTTGCTCGTTAATCGGGGTATCATGAAGGAAATTGGCGGATTCAGAGTTGATTTGAAAATCAGTGAGGATTTTGATTTTTATTTACGGTTAGCCAAAGCAGGAAATATGTTATATATTGATGAGCCTCTAGTTAAGCATAGACGTCATCTAACAAACGTTACAGAGAATCTTAGTAAGTCACTGGAGGCCGGACGAGTAATTATTAGGCTTTATCCGTTCGAAGAAATTAAGGAAGCTATACTCCGCAGAAGTTATTCTGAGTCCAAAAACAAAATGGATCTAGCTAAAGTACAATTCTACTTGGGACATTATGAACAAGGCTACAACACTTTGCTTAGCATTGAAAAGGATGAAAACCCAGTATCATCACTTTTTATGAAATCTATATATGCTATTATGCAAGAAAATCTGGAGTTAGCATATACGATGCTTAAACAACTGATAAATCTTGACTCAGGACACATGGCGGCATTAAATAATATGGCAGTAATAATAGCCAAGCAGGGGCATATCAAGGAATCAAGGGAGTTACTCCAGCAATGCTTACAGGGCATGCCAGGATATTTGGATGCAACACATAACCTCAAGGTACTGGACGATACAACCGGTCAAATGAAGTTCCAATATACCCTTAGGGAGCTAAGGACTCACTTATTACGTTATACCTCGCTTTAACTTGGATGATTATAGAAAGGACGGCATATGTTAAAAAACAAAATCACTTTTATTACCGGAGCATCGCGAGGCATCGGGCGAGAAACAGCGATTCAATTTGCCAAGCACGGAGCGGTGCTTGTTCTAAATGGTCAGAATAAGGAAGCACTTGAGCACCTGCAGGCTGAATTACAACGCGAATATAGTGCAGAGGTTTATATTTTGCCGTATGATGTGCGTGATACAGCAGAGATTAAGCATGCTTTTCAATGGATCAAAAAAGACCTCGGAACACTAGATGTGCTTGTCAATAATGCCGGGGTGCTGGATGATGCTCTGCTGGGCATGGTGAATGAGCAGCAAATGGAGTCTACCTTTTCAATCAACATCGAAGCAGTGATCTATCATATGCAATATGCTTCTCGCTTGATGACCAGACAGAAGCAGGGCTCGATCATCAATGTCAGTTCTATTATCGGCAGAACGGGTAATGCAGGACAAGTAGTGTATGCCTCAAGCAAAGCAGCTGTGATTGGGGCAACCTATTCGGCAGCCAAAGAGCTTGGCGTGCATAATATCCGAGTTAATGCCGTTGCCCCGGGCTTCATCGATACCGATATGACCAAGCAGCTGTCCGACGAAAAATATAAACAACGCTTAAGCGAGATCAAGATGAACCGTATTGGCAAGCCGGTGGAAGTCGCTAACACGATTCTGTTCCTGGCCTCCGATCTGTCCTCCTATATCACGGGACAAGTCATTGGTGTGGATGGCGGCATGGTGATTTAACAACATTAATGGCTAAATGGTGGTGATGCTGTGATTACCT
The DNA here is from genome assembly GCF_046567315.2 of Paenibacillus lacisediminis. Classification (NCBI taxonomy): domain Bacteria; kingdom Bacillati; phylum Bacillota; class Bacilli; order Caryophanales; family Paenibacillaceae; genus Paenibacillus; species Paenibacillus lacisediminis. The sequence goes on from NZ_JBKIAX020000029.1 coordinate 42,103, forward strand.
TTAAAAAGCTGGATGAAGGTGATTTGGAGCAGGTATTGGAGTGGCGGACAAGCGAGCATGTAACCCGGTATATGTATAGTGATATTGACAAAAATCTGGATAATCAAATGAAATGGTATAAGGCTATTTCAAAGGATGACACCCAGTATTATTGGATCATTGAATATAAGGGGACTGCGATCGGTTTGATGTCCATTAATAACTTGGATAGGAATAACCGGAAGGCTACATTCGGGTACTACCTCGGGGATCTGAGCTACACGATGATAGCAGGACGCATCCATCCTTATTTTTATAACTTTGCGTTTTTTCAGTTGGGCTTAAATAAGCTCTATGCCGAAGTTATGGATGGCAATGATGGTATGATGAAGATGCATCTTCACCATGGGTTTAAGCATGTGGCTACCTTTAAGGAGCACATTTATAAATACGGGTATTATCATGATGTACATTACTTTGAATTGCTGGCCTCGACTTGGAAAGAGAACTGTCAGAAATTTCATAGGTTTGCTGCACAGTTTACGCTGTAATACATCTAAAACGATCATAGGCAAAGACCGATATATGTTATATACGTCTTTAGTTAGGTGGGTAAAGAGATGAATAATGAACAAAAGCTGCGTGAAATCTTTGCAGAAGCGTTACAAATCGATATAGATCGAGTAACTGACGGATTATCCTACAATGGTATTCCTGAGTGGGATTCGATTGCGCATATGACCTTGATTGCCGAGATTGACAATGTGTTTGATACGATGCTGGATACGGATGATGTGCTGGATATGAGTTCTTTTGCCAAGGCCAAGGAGATATTAGCTAAATACGACGTTCAATTTTAGAAATCAAGGGTGTGGTTTAAAGACCATGCCCTATTCTTTTACAGCCTTGAAAGGAGATCGCGATGTTTTTCAATATACAACAATATGGGGAACAAAACGCCGTAATTACGGAGCAAAGCAAGCTTACGTATGCTGAGCTGCAAGCCTTGGCTGATCAGTATGACTTTCGATCTGACGACAAAGAGCTGATTCTATTGCTCTGTGATAACGAAATAGAAATCGTGGCCGCTTATGTGGCGGCCTTGCAAGCGAAGCAGGCTGTAATGCTGTTGAATGCTTCGACCAATATAGAACTGTTAAATCATATTGTTATGACCTATCGGCCGAAATGGATCGTTGTCTCGAGCGAGCTGACCTTTGATGGATACCTTCAGCATGGCAACGTATTAGAACGCGAGCAGCATTCCAGAGCAGCAGCCATTCATTCCGAGCTTGCCGTGCTGCTTAGTACATCCGGCACTACGGGAAGTCATAAATTTGTACGCTTGTCCTACGCGAATATACAGTCCAATGCTGAGGCCATCGCACAGTACCTGGAGATCGATGCTGGCGAGCGGGGGATATTGAATCTGCCGTTATCCTATTCGTATGGATTATCGATAATGAACAGTCATTTTCAAGCTGGAGCCGCCGTGCTGCTAACCGGGGAAAGCGTCGTTGCCAAAACGTTTTGGAACTTCGTGCGGGAACAGCAAGCGACCTCCCTGCCTGGAGTTCCATTTACGTATCAAATGCTGCAACGAATAGGCTTCTTTAAGATGGAGCTGCCGTATCTGCGAACTTTAACTCAGGCTGGCGGTCGTTTGGAAGAGCGGTTGGTGCGTCTCTTGGGCGAGTACGCCAAGGAGCAGGGAAAGCGATTTTTCGTCATGTATGGACAGACCGAAGCTGCGCCGCGTATTTCCTATATTCCTAGTGACAGAGTATTGGATAAAACAGGATCCATAGGCATCCCTATTCCCGGTGGCAGGCTGGAGCTTGCGTCAGAGACAGGAGAGCTGATCTACTACGGTAGCAATGTCATGTTGGGCTACGCGGAGACGCTGGCTGATTTGGCTAAAGGTGATGAGTGCGGTGGGGTGCTGCATACAGGCGATACAGCTACCGTGGATGAAGAAGGATTTTTTACGATTACGGGAAGAATGAAGCGGTTCATCAAGCTGTTTGGTCTTCGTATCAACCTGGATGAAGTAGAAAGAAAGCTGGAGGCACTGCTTCAGCAGCCTATAGCTTGTGTCGGAAACGATGACAAGCTGCTTGTTGCAACGGAATCCAGTCAGCATGTCGCTGAGATCAAACAACATGTTGATCAGTTGTATAAGCTGCATCCCACAGCCTACAGAGTGATCGTGGTCGACGAAATTCCGAGATTGGCCAATGGCAAGATTGATTATCAGGCATTAAAAGGGTGAATAATGATGAGCTATCCCTATGACTTGTGTAAAGAAGCGAAGCAGCAGCAGCTATTGACTGGATTAAATGAGCTTACTTTGCATCATACAGAGAACAACGCGGCATACCGTGCAATGCTTGAAAAATCGGGTTCCCAGCCGCAAAATCATCTTCTTGAATCAGTCCCTTATTTGCCAGTACAGCTATTTAAGCTGATGGACCTGGTCTCTGTCCCACAGGCGAACATCGTGAAGGTGTTAACCTCAAGTGGAACTACAGGTCAGCAGGTATCCAAAATTTATCTGGACAAAGAGACAGCTGCGCAGCAATCCAAGGCATTGGTGGAGGTCATGAAGCCGCTCCTTGGGACACAACGCCTGCCGATGATTATATTGGATACGAAATCCGTACTGAAGGATCGGCGCTCCTTTAGTGCCCGTGGAGCGGGTATATTAGGGTTTGCCAATTTCGGCAGGCAGCATTTTTATGCTCTGCATGATGACATGTCCGTGGACTGGGATGGTCTTGCCCAGTTTGTAAGCAAGCATGAAGGCAGCAAAATTTTGCTGTTCGGATTCACTTATATGATTTGGAAGCATGTGTATTTGGAAGCAAAACAGAAGGGGATCGCGATCGACTTTGGTGACAGCTTGCTAATACATGGCGGAGGCTGGAAGAAGCTTCAGGATGAAGCTGTGGATGCCGCAACGTTCAAATCTGAATTGGGGCGTGTGCTGGGCATTCACCAAATTCATAATTATTACGGCATGGTCGAACAGGTAGGCTCGATTTTTGCAGAGTGCGAGCACGGTCACTTGCATACTCCTAATTATGCGGACGTCATCGTACGGGACCCGATCAGCTTTGCTCCTCTGCCGTATGGACAGCAAGGTCTGATTCAGGTGCTGAGTCTGCTGCCCAAGAGCTATCCGGGTCACAGCTTGCTAACGGAGGACCTTGGAGTCATTCACGGCGAAGATGATTGCCTATGCGGCTGGAGAGGAAAATACTTCAGTGTGGCGGGCAGAATCCCTAAGGCTGAGCTTAGAGGCTGCAGTGATACCTATGCATTCGGACAAGGGGGGCGTGAGGCATGACGAAGAGATTTTTCTTTCCGCATGAACAAGGAGAGCAGACCCTGCAGCAATTGTCAGGCAAGCCGCCCCTGACTCCATTCCACCAGATAGTATTGGATTTTGTGCAAGCTTTGTCTCAACGTTTTGTCAAAATGCGCCAGTACCCAGAAATCGTGGCTCTAGGATTTTGGATGCGTAAAGCGAATATGAAAGCCATTGAGCAGCAATGGGAGCAGGATACAGACGGGCGAATCATGAAAGCGCGAGGGACCGTGTTCCATATTGCGCCGTCTAATGTGGATACCATCTTCATTTATTCCTGGATGCTGTCTCTATTAGCAGGCAATCGCAACATTATTCGCTTGTCCAGCAAGGAACAGCCGCAGCAGCATGCTTTGCTGCAAGCGATCCTTGAAGAGCTGACACAGCCGGCTTACCAAATGCTTGCTGAGCGGAACGTTATTCTAACGTATGAGCATAACGAGCAAACGACAGCCGAGCTTAGCGGAATTTGTCATGTTCGTGTGGTATGGGGAGGCGATGAAACGGTAAAGGCTGTGCGTCGCATTCCACTTTTACCGGTGGCTAGTGAACTGGTGTTTCCTGATCGTTTCTCGCTGTCCCTAATCAAAGCCCAAGCCATTATTGAACTGGAACACGCTGCATTCGTGCAACTCGTTCATCAGTTTTATAACGATGCCTATTGGTTTGATCAGTTGGCCTGCTCTTCCCCTAGGCTGATCGTATGGCACGGAGAACATGAGCAGGTTGAGCGAGCGCAGGACAGATTTTGGCAGATGCTTGAGCAAGTGCATACTGCTAAGGCTGCGGAACTGCTTCCGGCGCTGCAGGTGCAGAAGCTGACGACAGGCTTATGGCTGTCTGCAGAGCAAGAGGCGATCCAGATGAAGAACCGCCCTGCTTTTGCGAGAGTTATGCTCAATCAGGTAACGGCGGAAGTAAGAGAGCGTCATTGCGGCGGTGGCTTTTTCCTGGAGACGGCTGTGAACGAACTGTCCGATCTGGTCCCCATGTTGAATGACAAGGATCAGACGTTATCCTATTTCGGTTATGACAGGGAGGAATTACTGGAGCTGGCCGCCCGCATTCATGCTCGAGGCATTGATCGTATCGTCCCGATCGGCAAGGCGCTGGACTTTCATGAGGTATGGGATGGACAAAGCTTTTTACACTCATTTACGCGAGAAATTGTTATTATATAATGGGTTGAAACGATGCAGAAAAAGGAAGTGCGCAGCTAATGAAAACAATCGTGGTTATTCAAGCAAGGATGGGTTCGACGCGATTGCCGGGAAAAATCTTAATGCCGTTAGGCGATCACGATAATCTGTTCTATGTAACATCCCGCTGCAAAAGTATTCGCGGGGTCGATGAGGTGATTGTGGCTACTTCAAGGTTACCCCAGGATGATGCGGTGGAGCAGTGGTGCAGCAAGCATCAGATCGTCTGCTGTCGCGGCTCGGAGGAAGATGTATTAAGCCGTTACATGGAAGCGGCTCAGCTCTACCAGCCCACTTATGTTGTACGAGTCACAGCCGACTGCCCCTTTGTCGATGTGGAGATGGCGGAGGCCATGATTCGGCTAATCCAGCAGGAGCAAGTCGATATCGTCGATCTGGGGGCTGCTTTGCCTAGGGGGCTTGCTGTCGAGGCGATCTCCTACTCTGCATTGCAGGTTATAGATAAGCAAGGACAAGAGCCTCGTCACAGGGAGCATGTGACCTATTATGCTTACGAATATAGAGAGCAATTTACCAGAGCGGTGTATCACCCTCCTGTGAACCGACTGCATCCTCAGCTTCGCATCACGCTGGATACGGAGGAAGATTACGCATTAATCTCTGCGGTAGCAAGACATTTCAATGATCCTTACATCTCTAGCGCAGAGGTCATTCAATACTTGCTGGAGCGTCCTGAACTTGCTAGCCTCAATGCTCATGTGGAGCAGAAGCCAGTCCTATGATCAATCACAGCTAAAATGCTTATATCAAATAAAAGCCGGTGGTATAGTTGGAAGATATCGTACTTATCCGAGCAGACGCTTCGGAGGAAATCGGAACTGGACATGTGATGCGCTGTTTAGCTCTGGCGGATGAATTGCAACGTCATGGTCATCAATCTTGGTTTATCTGCCGGGCGCTTAAAGGTCATATGGCAGAGTATATTAAAACTCGAGGATTTAATGTTTATGTGATGGAAACGCAAGATCCTTTATCTTTAGAGAGTATGGAGTTTGATGTTCAGTTTACTGCCGATATCGCTTTAAATTTAGAAGTAAAGCCTAAATGGATGATTGTTGATCATTACGGAATAGATGAGCAGTGGGAATCGAGAATCTGCCCCTACATCGAAAAACTGCTGGTTATTGATGATTTAGCCAATCGGAAGCATCATGCGGATGTTCTACTGGATCAGAACTTAGCCAGAAACCCGGGGGGAAGATATCGTGATCTTGTCCCGGATAAGTGCAAATTACTGCTTGGACCATCCTATCTGCTGCTTCGGCCGTCATTTTATACAGAACGTCGGAAGTTAAGGAAAAGGACTGGGCAAATACACAGACTGCTAATGTTCTTCGGGGGAAGTGACCCTACCAATGAAACGACAAAAGCGATTGATGCGTTGAAAGAACTTTCGCTGTACGATTTAACGGTTGATGTCGTGATTGGTCATTCTCACCGATTTAAAGAAGAAATTAAGCGAAAATGTGAAACGATTGATCGTCTCACTTTACACATACAAATTGAGTATATGGCCGAATTGATTGCCGCTGCTGACTTTGCACTAGGGGCCGGAGGTGTCGCTATGTGGGAACGATGTTACCTCGGTCTGCCTTCATCCGTCACTGTAGTGGCTGATAATCAATTGGAGGCTGCGTGTTTAGCCGATCAAATGGGGGTTATTTGGAATTCCGGAGCGTATAGACAAATGAATTCACATAAATATGCCGATATTTTAAAGAGAGCTATAGCTGCTCCCGAGGAGATGAGGGCTATGAGCAATCGCTCTCTGGAGTTGATGAACAGCCATGCCGAGACTAGTGGCAGTCAAGTTATTAAAGAGCTTTTTTTCGAAACACTATAATTTACGTTTTAGCAAAAACATGGGGACAATTGGGAGGCAATGATGGAGGAGAAGCTGAAACAGCTAAAGAATATTAAAAAGTTGTATGACCAGCAAAAAAACATTATCCAACATCTAAAGAAAAGTGCAGGAGAAGAGGCTAACTCTACCTCTGATATTTTGATTAGTTATGATTTTCAGGCGGGCAGCTACATACAAAGTTATTATAATAACCGCAAACCAAGAGATGATTTTGCCGCTAAACTTGCTGAAGTAATAAACGGCCTGGGATCGATAGATTCTATGTTGGAGGCAGGGGTTGGGGAAGCCGTTATGTTAGGTAACTTGATAACCCGGCTAAAGCAAAGGCCCAAGGACATTTATGCTTTTGATCTATCCTGGTCCAGAATTAAATATGGGGAAAAATTCCTGAGAAGTTTGAATATTAATGATGTAAAGCTTTTTACCGGGGATATGTTTTGCATGCCAGTCAAAGAGAATTCAATGGATCTTGTTTACACAATACATGCCGTTGAACCAAATGGCGGCCGAGAACGGGAAGCCTTGACTGAATTGTATCGAATTGCTAAAAAATATGTACTGTTGATTGAGCCTGCATTTGAACTGGCCGATGAAACAGCGAGACAGCGAATGTTATCGCATGGATATGTCACAAATTTGTATGGTACTGCTAAGGAACTCGGGTACAAGGTTATTGAATATCGCTTGTTTGAGGTGAATCTCAATCCGTTAAACCCGGTGGGATTAATGATCATTCAGAAGGATGATAGTCACGGTGAAACCGAAGAGGGGAACGACACAGACATACTGTGTTGTCCAATTACAAAAACAACGTTAGCACTCAAGAGTGCGGCTTATTACTCAACTGAAGGGATGCTTGCGTACCCCATCCTTGAGCAAATCCCGTGCCTTTTGCCGCAAAATGCCATCGTCGCTACTCATTTTAATGACTTTCAATAGGACAGGGTGGGATTCATGAAATTTCAAATTGGTAACCGGTGGATTGGTAAAGATCAAAAGCCATTTATTATCGCAGAAATGTCCGGTAATCATAATCAATCGCTGGACCGGGCGCTGGCCATTGTGGAAGCTGCTGCCAAAGCCGGGGCTGATGCTTTGAAGCTGCAAACTTACACGGCGGATACGATGACCCTGGATCTTCATGAAGGGGATTTCTTTATCGAAGATCCCAATAACTTATGGAGTGGTTCGTCACTTTATAACTTGTATCAAGAAGCTTATACCCCATGGGAATGGCACGAACCTATATTTAAAAAATGCGCCGAATTAGGTTTACTTGCTTTCAGTACCCCATTCGATGAGACAGCGGTAGATTTTCTGGAGAGTTTACATGTTCCGGCCTATAAAATAGCTTCATTTGAGAATACGGATATTCAACTTATTCGGAAGGTTGCGGCTACGGGAAAACCTCTTATTATATCGACGGGAATGGCTTCTATAGCAGAGTTGGATGAAACTGTTCGGGAAGCAAGGAAGGCTGGCGCAAAGCATATCGTGTTGTTGAAATGCACAAGCACTTACCCTGCCTCGCCGAATAATACAAACATATTTACCATCCCCCATATGGAGCAACTGTTTAATTGTCAAGTTGGTATTTCCGACCATACCATGGGCGTCGGCGTGTCAGTGGCAAGCGTTGCTCTTGGAGCCACAGTGATCGAGAAGCACTTCACCCTCAGCAGAGCTGAAGGAGGGGTTGATTCCGCTTTTTCACTTGAGCCTGATGAGTTGCAAGCATTGGTGGTTGAGTCCGAGCGGGCCTGGCAGGCTCTGGGGACGATCACTTACGGAGCAACGGATCGAGAGGTTCCATCATTAAAACATCGCCGTTCTCTTTATATTTCCCAAGATGTAAAAAAGGGAGAAGTATTGACAAAAAACAATGTAAAGGCTATTCGACCAGGCCTAGGATTACCGACGAAATATTTAGATCATCTCTTAGGGAAAACGGTTAAAAAAGATATAAAGAAGGGTACTCCTGTAACGTGGGATTTATTGTAGTAACTTACGATATTAATTGATTTCTGTTAGAAACGTTTAGGCTGGAGTTGATTGGATATGGGTGAAAATGAGATTACCGAAATGGACGAGTTATTTGACCGCTTGTTCCCGATATGCCGAAGTATAACCGGGGCGGGTTTGCGTGAAACTTTGAATATTTTGTCAGAGTATATTCCACTTGAGCACTTTGGAGTGAAGTCAGGAACTGAAGTTTATGACTGGACGGTCCCTAAGGAATGGGTTATTAACGAAGCTGTGTTGAAAGGACCGGACGGAAATACGATTGTTGATTTTAAGGATCATAATCTTCATGTCTTGAACTATAGTGCAGCAGTCAATAAGGAAATGGAATTGGAAGAATTGCAGGAACACCTTTTTTCCATTCCGACACTGCCCGAGGCTATTCCTTATGTAACTTCTTATTATAAAGAACGTTGGGGATTTTGCCTCCCGCATAAAGTAAGAGCAGACCTCAAACCGGGGAAGTACCATGCTTATATCGACAGTGAATTGATAGATGGAGAATTAAACTATTCTCATGCTATATTGCCCGGAAAGAGTAAAAAGGAAGTACTTATTAGCGCATATGTTTGCCATCCTTCTTTAGCGAATAACGAGCTAAGCGGGCCTATTGTGTCAGCTTTCCTATATAAACGACTGTCTAACCGTTCCAGAAGATTTACTTATCGGTTTGTTTTTCTTCCCGAAACGATTGGCAGTATAAGCTACTTGCATCGTTTTGGTGAAGAAATGAGGTCCAAGATTTACAGCGGTGTCGTACTCACCTGTTTGGGCGGCACTTCATCATTAAGCTATAAAATATCGAGAAGAGGAGATGCCCCAATTGATTTAATGTGGAAACATTTAAATCAATTTCATGTGCTGGAAGGAGATACTAGACCGTTTACTCCGACTCATGGATCGGATGAGAGACAGTACTGCTCCCCAGGGTTTAACTTTCCAGTTGGGCAAATGGCCAGAAGCGTCTATGGGACTTATCCCGGTTATCACAATTCTCTGGATACTAAAGAAACGATGACGATTGAGGCATTACACAAAAGTCTTAATGAATTAGAACTGCTAATTGAGGCTCTGGAGTGGGATGGCTATTATATCAATAATTCCCCATTTGGCGAAGTCAAACTGGACAAACACGGGCTATACCCTGATTTAAATGCTGCCGGAACGGGTATGGGGCTTTCGACTAATCAATTAAATGACAACAGAGTACAGTTATCGCGGATCTTAATGATTCTCAACTATTCTGATGGAGAGCATCCATTAAGAGAAATCGCTGAAAAATGCCATTGCAGCATTTTAGAACTTGTACCTATCATAAACTTATTATTGGAGAAAAAAATCATCTCAGGACCATTTGATGAGAAGGGAGAACTATATTGAAACTGTTGTTATTAACCGGTTCACATCCCCGTCACCTATATTTTGCACAGACTTTGTATAATGCCGGGTATTTAACTTCTCTTATTATTGAGCAACGTGAAGAATTCCTTCCCTTGCCGCCAGCTAACATAGAAGAGAGAGATAAGAAGTTATTTTTAAGGCACTTTGAAGACAGGGAACGGACGGAGCACCAAGCCTTCGGCGAGATTGACTTATCAAACTGGACTGTACCGGCTCTGTACGTTAATACATCCGAATTAAACGGGCCATCCGTGATAGATTGGGTTACTAAATATGATCCCGATGTTGTAATCAGCTATGGGGTTCATAAACTGAATGTCGAGGTGCTGAGATTATTTCCACAGTATTCATGGAATATCCATGGCGGCTTGTCTCCATGGTATCGTGGGAATACTACTTTATTCTGGCCATTTTATTTTATGAAGCCCAACTGGGCGGGAATGACCATACACCGTTTAACTTCGAAATTGGACGGTGGGGGAATTATTCATCATTCTGTGCCTCAATTAAATTACGGCGATGGGATACATGATGTGGCCTGCAACGCCGTAAAGCAAACCGCGATTGACCTGATAGAAATTCTAAGGAAGATATCTTTAGGTGAAAGCATCGTAGAAGTACCGCAAAAGAGCAGCGGTAAGTTGTTTACTTCGGCGGATTGGGAGCCCTATCATCTTCGTGTAATTTACGAGTTATATGATAACAATATAGTAGATATCTATTTGGACGGGAAGCTTGGAAATACGCCTCCTCCACTGGTACGTGCTTTTTGAAGAATTATATTTTAAGGAGTTTCTAACCTATGAACATCTTACTCACCGGCGGCGCCGGATTTATCGGGCGTTGGGTTGCCAAACGCCTTTTGGATGAGGGCCATAATCTTTGGATTTTGGACGATCTGTCCAATGGGCGGGAAGAAAATATCTGCGAGTTTCACGGCCACCAAGGATTTAAACAGTTCATCAAAGGAACGATTTTGGACGAGCCGTTGCTCACCGATTTATTCGGCCAGCATAAGTTCGATATTTGTTACCATCTCGGGGCTTCCATCAACGTCCAAGATTCGATCGACGACCCGCGAACAACGTTTAATAATGACACGGTCGGCACGTTTTATATTTTGGAGCAATGCCGCAAGTATAATACCAAGGTCGTATTTATGAGCACCTGTATGGTCTATGATCGGTGTAATGACGACACCGGCATTACCGAGCTGCATCCGACAAAACCGGCCTCGCCTTACGCCGGGGCTAAGGTTGCCGCGGAAAATATGGTTCTCTCCTATTATTATGCTTACGGATTGCCAACCGTGGTCATTCGCCCATTCAACACCTACGGTCCGTTTCAGAAGACCGGCGGTGAGGGTGGCGTGGTTGCTATTTTCATCAAAAATGAATTGGATGGAAAAGAGCTTCGCATTTACGGAGAAGGCACACAGACGCGCGATCTTCTTTATGTGGAGGATTGTGCAAACTTTGTCGTTTCAGTTGGTTTTTCCGATGCCGTTAATGGTGAGCTTGTGAATGCCGGATTGGGACGGGACATTGCGATCAACGATTTGGCGTTGCTTATCGCGGGGGATCGCACGCAGATCAGGCATGTGGAGCATATTCACCCGCAGAGTGAAATTCAGAAGCTGCTATGCAATTCGCGAAAGGCTAAACAATTGCTCGGTTGGGAGCCGCGGGTAACCCTGGAGGAAGGAATTGCCCGGACGCGCGAGTGGATTCGATCCGGAGGGTTGGATTAGCAACCGGTGAAATTTGCATTTTAAGGAAGAAGGGAAAGCGGAATGTCAAAAGAACATGAATCTAACCAGCCGGTTCGCGCTACACTGCTGCCTTATGGGCAGCAGTGGCTGGATGAACAGGATATTGAAGCGGTGGTTCAGGTGCTGCGGGGAGACTTCATCACCCAAGGGCCCGCCATTCATGCTTTCGAGCGAAAAGTTGCCGAATATGTCGGTGCCAAATATGCTGTGGCTTTTACGAATGGAACGGCCGCGCTTCATGGCGCCTGTTTCGCTGCGGAGATCGGCCAAGGCGATGAAGTGATAACGACGCCGATTACTTTTCTGGCCAGCAGCAACTGTGTGCTTTATCAAGGCGGTACGCCGGTTTTTGCAGATATCGACATAGATACGTACAATGTCGATCCGGCGGAGATAGAGTCGAAAATAACCGAACGAACCAAAGCGATCATAGCGGTTGACTTTACGGGGCAGCCGGTGGAAATTGACCGAATCTCGATGTTAGCGCATGATCGAAACCTCGTTTTGATTCAGGATGCCGCGCATTCGCTGGGAGCTTCTTACGCCGGGCGTAAGATAGGCTCCTGGGCCGATATGACAATGTTTAGCTTCCACCCGGTTAAGCATGTCACGACCGGCGAAGGTGGCATTATTACGACGGACGATGACCGTTACTATGAGCGGTTGTTGTTATTCCGCAGCCACGGGATGACCCGGGAACCGGAAAAATTAACGCGGACGGACGGACCGTGGTATTACGAAATGCAGGAACTAGGCTACAATTACCGGATGACCGATATGCAGGCGGCGTTGGGCGCAAGCCAGATGGACAAGCTCGACGGTTTTATTGCAAGAAGACAGGAAATCGCCGCAACCTATAATGAATTTTTCACCACGTTGCCAGGCCTTGTCGTTCCAAAGCAGCATCCCATGGCCGAGTCCTCATGGCATCTTTACGTAATCCGCTGGTTGCCGGAGTACTTTTCCGCAGATCGAAGAGAGATCTTTGAGGCGCTCCGTGCGGAGAATATCGGGGTAAATGTGCACTATATTCCGGTCTATTTGCAGCCTTACTATCGGAAATTGGGTTTCCCCCCTGGTCTGTGCCCCAATGCCGAAAATTACTACAATACGGCGGTGACTTTGCCTCTTTTCCCAAAAATGACAGACCATGATGTGGCCGATGTGCAGGCTGCGGTGAAGAAAGTGTATGACCGGTATTTGAAATCAAATTTCGATTAAATATTTTTTTAAATATAAGCGAGGGGTTATTTTGTCGATCGAGCACGAAATAGTTGTGGCTGCTCATCCCAACATTTATACTGGCAAGAACAGAAATCTGAATATTTATTTTTCTGAGCCATCTGAAGGCGTCAATAAACAAACTGGACTAGTACTATTTATTCCAGGTTATGGCGGACATGCTAAGAGCAAGGTATACCAAAAAATGCGTAAAAAATTTGCTGATCAATATAATTTGGTATGCATACAATGCGATTATTTTGGTTTTGAATATATGCAGTTAGAGGATATGCAGGAATCTTTGGACAACTTTAATGATATGTCCCTTATGCAGGCTTTAGATAATTTGACGGCTATTCTAATGGTTAAAGAAGTATTGAAGGAAAATCATATTCCATTTAACGGCCGGAAATTAATTTGCAAAGGACAGTCGCATGGCGCTTATTTGGCTTTGTTATGCAATCGCTTTGCGCCACAATTGTTTTCGATGATTATAGATAATTCTGCTTATCTGCTGCCAGTGTACTTGGATCATAGTCGAAATGTACCCTCGCATAATTTGACTAAGCGATACTATGTCTCCGATTTAAACTTAGATAGAGAAATAATGAATTTAAGCAATTTGTATCACGGTTTCCAGAACAAATCTAATATCGTAAGCTTTCATGGCGTATATGATCAATTAATCGGAATTATTGAAAAGATAAATTTTTGCGGTACTATACCGAACTGTAAATTAAATGTTGTTAACGATGTTACTCTCTATAAAGGGGCATTTAAAACACCCCTTCATGGTATGGATGCCGATTTCTTCAAATTTTTTGAATTAGTTATGGAAAATTATGAGTCAGAAGCAGAAAATGATTTTCAGCTCCCTGAAGTGAAGGTGTCGACTAAACGAAATACATATACTTTTGATTATTCAAGTGGACTTGTTAGATTGGATGTTGAATAAAAACTTTCTATATAAGTTGAACTAAAGGCAGCAAGCGAGCGGATCGGGAGGATTCTGAATGAAGACTATAGCGTTGACCATGATCGTCAAAAATGAAGAGAAGGTTCTGGCGCGCTGCCTCGACAGCGTCTGTAAACTGGTGGATGAGATTATTATTGTCGACACGGGATCAACAGACCGCACTAAATCGATAGCTCAAGCCTACGGCGCGAAAATCTACGATTGGATATGGAATCAAAATTTTGCGGATGCCCGAAACGCCGCGTTAGAGTACTCGACAAGCGATTGGAACCTGGTATTGGATGCTGATGAGTATGTAAAAAGCGAGGACGGGGCCGCTATTCGTCAGTTTATAAACGGCGAGAAAGCAATCGGCAGATTCAAAATCGTCAACCAATTTATAGGTGATGATGGTTTGGAATCCACCGCGCAAAGCTTTATATCGCGGATTTTTCCGTCCGGAGTCAGATACGAGGGCAGCATCCATGAACAGTTGGTTTCCGATCTTCCCAGAGTAAAGCTTTCTGTGGAGATTTGGCACGATGGTTATCTAAAATCGAAAGCTGAGCGGAATATTCCTATTTTGAAAAAAGAGATTGAAAATAGCCCCCAAGACTCGTACTTTCATTTTCAGATCGCCAAAGAATACAGAGGGATTAACGATCATGCTCAGGCATGTCAGCATCTTGAGCAAGCATACAGGCTGCTGACAAGAAGAGAATACTATGCTCCCAACGTTGTCGTCAATTTGCTTTATGAATTGATTGCATCGGGCCAACTGGAGGCCGGCCTGCCGGTGATTCAGCAGGAAAGGGATTTTTTACGGGATTTCAGCGATTTTCATTTTGCTTGCGGGATATTTTACATGAAGCTGATTTTAAGCAATACCGCGAAATATGTCGACTTGTTTCCGCTCATTGAAGCATCATATTTGCGATGCCTGGAAATTGGAGAAACGGACCAATATGACAGCGTAAGGGGAACCGGCAGTTTTACCGCATTGCACAATTTGGGTGGCCTTTATGAAGTGATGGGGAACATAGGCAAGGCAAAGGAGTGTTATCGGGAAGCTGCAACAACATATGGTTACCAGCCATCGAACGAAAGGTTAAAACAACTGTAAGCTATTTTGGCAGAACAGTATTCGGAATTGATTGGAGCAGATGAGATGAAGACACTCACTAGCATCATTATCCTGACATACAACCAACTGGAATACACAAAGCAATGCATTGACAGCATTCGGAAATATACTGAACCGGGAACTTACGAATTGATTGTGATTGATAACAAGTCTACCGATGGAACCCCCGAGTGGTTAAGCCAACAGCATGATATTCTGGCCGTACTGAATGATCGGAATGAAGGTTTTCCGAAAGGCTGTAATCAAGGCATAACTCTTGCTAAAGGTGAGAATGTTCTTCTTTTAAATAACGATGTAATAGTAACTCCTAGATGGCTTGATCTTTTGGTGGAGTCTTTATACAGCGATGAACGCATTGCAGCAGTAGGGCCCGTAACCAATAGCATGTCCAATTTTCAACAAATTGACGTTCCTTATAAAACGATAGAAGAAATGTTTGTTTTTGCTGATCAGTTTAACGGAAGCAATCCAAATGTCACTGAATTTCAAGAAGCTTATGAATATAGATTGCGATTAATGGGTTATTGTTTGTTGATAAAAAGACAGGTTATCGATCAAATTGGGTTACTGGATGAAAGGTTTACTCCAGGCAATTTCGAGGATGATGATTTCAGCTTTAGAATGATTGAAGCAGGCTACTATCTCGTGCTTTGTAAAAATGTTTTTATTCACCATTATGGATCGGTCTCTTTTGGGGCCAAAAATGAAAAGTACATGGCTTTAATGAATAGCAATAAACAGAAGTTTGTGGAAAAATGGGGATTTGAACCGGGACAATCAACAATCAGAAATGATATTATTCAATTACTATGCCGTTTTAATAGGAACGCGGCTATTCGTGTATTGGAGCTCGGTTGCTTATGCGGCGGAACGCTTATGGGGATAAAAGGGAAATTTAAAAACGCGGAATTACATGGGATTGAAGAAAATAAAGCTGTGGCAGCGATGGCTTCAAATTTTGCGAATGTTAAAATAGCGAATATTGAGGAAAGAATTCCGGACTATCCAGCTAACTATTTCGATTACATTATTTTAGCGGATACACTCGAGCACATACAGGATCCATGGGAAGTTGTGAAGAATTTAAGCGGACTCCTTAAGCCAAGCGGCAAGATCGTGGCTAGTATCCCTAACTTTATGCATTATAGCATTTTGCGAGAAGTGCTTTACGGAAGAGGTATATATAAAGAGCCGGGCGTAGTAGACCATTCTCAATTGAGACTGTTTACGCAAAAAGATATTAAAGCCATGTTTACAAATGCAGGCTTTTTAAATCTTCGATTATACGGTGAGACTGGTTCCATTAACGATCTGGATCAACAGTTTGTTGATGAACTTGTTAAATTGGCCGGTCCTTCGCTAAGAGAACAATATGAAACTAAAAAGTATCTGATAGAGGCGAATTCGCCTAATTTCGACAATTACATAACGGATATCGTTGAGCGCTTAAGTTTGGATATGGAGAATGAAGAAGACCTGTTGAAATTATTGGATAGTGTCTGTGACGGGAACCTAACAAATGAGCATCTTATAAGGATTATCGATCATTTATCTTGTAACAGAATAGAGTATGCAAACAAACTAGCGATTTTTTTCTACAACAATGGATTATTTAATATGGTGATCCCATTGTTACAATATGCGATACAACTGGATTCTAACGATGAAAATTCACTTTATAATTTGGGTTATATTCTATTTAAGGCTAATGAGCATGAATTAGCTCTGCATTATCTAGATCAGATTCAAAATAAAGATGAGGACATTTGTCAGTTAATGGATGAGATTAGACGGGAGTATCTTATGTAATCAATAAGCATCATAACAATAAAGGATTTTTATGTGTTCACTGTTACTACAAGCTACTTATTAATATAATTTTCTGTTTTTGAGTCGTCACTGGCGGCTCTTTTTTTGTCAAAAAAATTTTGTTGTTCGACATCAAATTACAAATATAGACAATTATGTTTATACAAACCTTTTCTGATTTTGTATAGTCAAATCGACATTACAAAATAAGGAGATGACTTTTGTGAAGAGGAAATATATACTTACATTTACAGCGTTTTTATCTTTAATGCTATTTTTGAATGTTTCCCTTGTTTCGGCCGCTGAAGATGGACAATGGATTCCAAGAAGTGATTTGCCTGAACCTCGTTCTGGTTCTGCGATAGCTCAAGTTGGCGGACAAATATATATCTTTGGTGGGACTGGGACAAGTAATCACTCATATGAAGGTGCAAAAACAAATACTACTTATAAATACGACACTTTGACTGATACCTGGACAAAATTAAAAAGCATGCCAACTACAAGATCGGGCGTGACTGCTGCCGTTTATGAACACAAAATATATGTAACTGGTGGTTACTATGATGGTGCTAACGGAGTGGCTAGAACAAACAAATTAGAAATATACGATACAACTACTGATACCTGGACATCAGGTGCTAACATGCCCACAGCTAGATCATGGGCTTCGGCAGAGATTATTGGAAGCAAAATTTACGTTATAGGCGGTACAGGTAGTAATAATAATTTATTATCTACAGTTGAATCCTATGATATTGAACTAAATAAGTGGAACATAGAAAAAAGTGCACCAGTTATAGTCAACGGAGTAAAAACAGCTACTTATAACAACGAAATTTATACGTTTGGCGGTCAAACCGCTCTTGGATATGAAAATATAATTAAAACAATTTATAAATATACTCCGTCAATAAATAGCTGGACAACAGTTACAACACTCCCTGCTCCAGTTAATGCTCCCGGTATAGTTGTATTTGAAAATAAGGTATACATATTAGGCGGAACTACTAGAGATGGAGGAAAGACAACAAATGTTACAGTCTTTGACCCATCCAACAATAGTTTCGAGTCATTTCCTAACCTAACGGTTCCAAGAGCCCAAAATATGTGCGCAGTAGTTGATGGAAAACTATTTGTAATTGGTGGGACAGATGGTAAGCAAATATTAAAGTCTGTTGAAATGTTCGCTCTAGTATCGAATGAACCGCAACAACCGGGGGAACCGCAGCAGCCGGAGGAACCACAACAACCGGAATTACCATCTGGAAATCGTGCGATCCTAGTAATTACACTGGATACGGGTCTAGAAAAAGAATTCGATCTCTCAATGGAAGAAGTTAACGCATTCATTACCTGGTACGAGAACAAACAAGCCGGCACAGGAACAGCTTCCTACGCCATTGATAAACACGATAACAACAAAGGGCCTTTCAGCGCCCGAAAGGATTATGTGATCTTCGATAAGATTTTGACGTTTGAAGTAAATGAGTACAATATTTCAAATGAATAACATTATAAAAAGAGTCGCTAAAGCGGCTCTTTTTTGTGTAAAAAATATATGACAAGAATAAAGAAGCCTACTTCACAATTTATGGTGTTAGTTTCCTTAATGCCGCAGAGACTCGAGTTAAAGTGGTTAATCGTAGATTGTTTTTATATTAATGGAAATTTTAGTATAGACACCCATATTTAAAAGTGCTATTTTACTAGTATGAAAGTACCAAAACATTACCAGAGGAGGGCGAAAATTGAAGAGATTTGGGCATTTTTTACTAGTTCTAGCGATTTTTTTGAGTGTGGTCATTGTTGGTCCTACAGGTGCGAGCGCAGCATCGCAGTATACGGGTGGTCTATTGGATAGTGTGCCGATACAAGTTGGCACTGCAATAGGCCAGTCATCAACCCCCGTCACACAAATAACAGACGGTAATATATCCACTTTTACCGACCTTAGCAGTGGAAAGTTTGCTTGGTATACCTTTTCTACCCCGGTGGAAATTTCGGCGGTCGTTGCCAAAAACACCGGTACGGTAGCGGTTGAATTTTATGATGCGAGCAACAACCTGTTGCAAAAGTATGCATTGTTAAGCAACGACGGGATTCAGACGCTCCCGGCCCCGGTACAAGGTGTTTCCACGGTTGCTTTAAAGTACACGGCGGGGAGCAGTGCGAGAATTTACGAATGGAATGTCTTTACCACTCCATCCGCGGCGCCGCTGCCTACGACGATTAACTGGATTCAAAGCGGGAATCAGGTCGTTAAATTGGAGTGGGCCGTGACGGGGGCGGAATCGTATAACGTGAAGCGCGCCACTTCCCCCGGCGGGCCCTATATTCAGCTTGCGAACGTGAAGGGAGCTTCATATTCGGATACGGCCGTCACCAACGGAACGACTTATTATTATGTGGTTTCTGCGGTGAACCGGGCGGGAGAAAGTGCCAACTCGCCGGAAAAAAGCATCAAGCCGGATGCAACGAGATACACGGGAGGCTTGCTCGACTGGCTTCCACTGCAAGTGGGTCAATCCATATCCAATCCGACAAGCACTACGCGAAATCTGACGGATAATAACATAGCCACTTTTACTGACCTCAGCAGCGGTAATTTTGCTTGGTACACCTTCACTTCTCCGGTGGAGATTTCAGCGGTTGCTGCCAAAAACACCGGTACGGTAGCGGTTGAATTCTATGACGCGAACAATCACTTGCTGCAAAGATATGAGTTGTTAAGCAATGACGGCATCCAGATGCTTCCCGCTCCGGTGCAGGATGTCTCCATTGTTGCTTTAAAGTATACGGCGGGGAGCAGTGCGAGAATTTACGAATGGAATGTCTATACGACTCCATCAGCTGAGCCATTGCCTACGACGATTAACTGGATTCAAAGCGGGGACAAGATTGTTAAATTGGAGTGGGCCGTGACGGGGGCGGAATCGTATAACGTGAAACGCGCCACTTCTCCCGGCGGGCCATATATTCAGCTTGCGAATGTGAAAGGAACTTCATATTCGGATACTGCGGTCACCAACGGAACGACTTATTATTATGTGGTTTCCGCGTTGAATCGGGCAGGAGAAAGCGCCAACTCGCCGGAAAAAAGCATCAAGCCGGATGCGACGAGCTACACGGGAGGCTTGCTCGACTGGCTTCCAGTGCAAGTGGGCAAATCAATAACCAGTCCGACAGGTACTACACGGAATCTGACGGATAATAACATAGCCACTTTTACCGACATTAGCAGCAGCAATTTTGTCTGGTATACCTTCTCTTCCCCAGTGGAGATTTCAGGGGTCGTTGTAAAAAACACCGGCACGTTAGCCGTTGAATTTTATGATGCGGATAGCAACATGCTGCAAAGATATGCATTATTAAGCACGGACGAAATTCAGACGCTTCCGGCCACGGTACAAGGTGTTTCCACCGTCGCTTTAAAGTACACGGCGGGGAGCAGTGCGAGACTGTATGAATGGAATGTCTTCGGCAAAGGCGGGGAGATTCCATCGCCGGGAGATCCGTTGAGTTTAACTGCAACCGCAGGGAACAAGAAGGTTAATTTAACTTGGAGCGGAGCCGGTAAAGATGTCACGAGCTTTAATGTGAAGCGGGCCACAGTTTCCGGCGGTCCGTATGATGTGATTGACACGGTAACGAGCGATACTTACAGTTACGCGGACAGCAATGTTACTAACGGCACCACTTATTATTATATTGTCACGGCTGTTACCGCTGCCGGTGAAAGCGGAAATTCAAATGAAGCTTCCGCTACGCCGAAAGGCGATGTGGTAAATCCTCCCGACCCAGGTGAGGGTCAAGAAGGAGAACGGGCTTTGCTTCGGGTGATCCTCATCAACGGGATTGAAAAAGAATACGATTTGTCTATGACGGAAGTAAAAGCCTTCATAAATTGGTATGAGGGACGTGCCAATGGATCGGGAACTGCTATGTATGCCATTGATAAGCACGACAATAATAAAGGCCCGTTTGTAAACCGCAAGGATTATGTGTTCTTTGATAAAATCATTACGTTTGAAGTTAATGCTTACTGAGTCCTAAAGCGATTTAAGCTCTTGGGAGATGCGTAAGCGTTGCCCAAGAGCTTTTTTCAACCCTTATAAAATTTCGGGCATAGTATAGGGCGAAACGCAGGTAGAGAGGGGAGGATAAGAGGAATTGGGGGCTAAAGGACACCAGAGCCGTTATTTGAGGGAAAACGGAGGTTTGCAAAATGTGACGGACACAAAAGCCCTTATTCACCTCAATCGTCCTGGATGAACGGGTTTTGAGCGAAAATAGGGTCATGTGTGTCACTAGCCATGCGTAAAATCTAACATGAAACGTTAGGAATTAAAGGGAACGAAAAAGTTCAAGCACTTTCCAGGATTTGGTCTTCCCAAGTAAAAAAAATTCTCCTAATGTGGAAGTGTG
>NZ_JBKIAX020000030.1:0-52125 GCF_046567315.2 Paenibacillus lacisediminis
AAGGCATGAGGTGTTCCATCCAAGTTGAAACTTTATTCGAAAGAGCGATTAGCTCAATCAGTTACTGACGAGAATTTTAATTCTCATTTAATACTCACTCGTTGTTCAGTTTTCAAAGATCAAACCACTCACGATGACATTCAATTCGACACAATACCAAACTCAAATTCATCATATTTCGTCGCCGATTTGATTTCAGCAGCGACCTTTTTAATATATCATGCTTTCCACTCTTTAGTCAAGGTTTTTTTTCGAGGTTATTTGTTCAACAACCTTGTCCAGCCTGACCCGGCGGAGAAGCGACTTATAATGTACCATACAACACAAAGCGGAGTCAACTGTTAGATCATGGTTAATTTTAGCCCTACCAGCAACGCGACGCCCGGCAAGCCAAGAACAAGCACTGTGCTTATGGTTATAGGATTTAAAGGAATGTATACTTCGGTCAGCAAACCCGAAAAATTAATGACGTAAATGCCCAGCGTCGCGAGAACCATGTGCAGCCCCAAACGCGTCAACCAAACAAAGCCCGGTTTCCGTGAAAGTAAAACGTATAAAAGCAGCGCCGATGATGCCACAAGAACGCCGGTCAGTAAAAGCTTCATAATCTCGCCTCCCCCCATTAATATATGAAAACCATTCACCACTAACTCTCCAAGAAGACAGCTTCGAAGTTAACACTTTCTGATCCGGATCGTTTAGAGATTATGCACTAGTTCGCCCAAAACGATCCGTACTGGAATGCGTTCCAATCCAAGTTGGCCTGTTTCGCCGCTTTCAGCAGAATTTGATATCTTCTCTCCGCCGCTTCAAGCGTGTAAATTGCCACATCCACCTCATCCATGCCAGTCGCCTCCTGAAACGCTGTATAAGCCTGCTCCCATTCCTTATGCGCCTTGACCACTTCCTTCTTGAGCAGTTGCATGTTCTTCATCGTTTCATTCATTCGCAAAACGGCTTCGCGATCCGTATTCCAGATTTTCCACAGCTTCAAGACCGATCGCCTCCCTAATCCGGTTTATTTCATTTCTATAGGGAAGCGGACAAACTTAGAACCTCGAACCTGCATAAAAAACGTCTACCGGCACATTTTCAATGAAGCCGGACCAAAGGATCCTCCGAAACTAAAAAAGAACTTTGCCTCCCGAACTTAAAATTCAGGATACAAAGTCCTTTTTTTCATGATGCCGGCATCAATTTATTTCGCGTCTGCCTTCCAACGCCTTGGACAGCGTTACCTCATCCGCATATTCCAGGTCCCCGCCGACCGGCAAGCCGTGAGCAATACGAGTTACACGGATATCAAACGGCTTTACGAGCCGTGAGATATACATAGCGGTAGCCTCACCCTCGATATTCGGGTTCGTCGCCAATATCAGCTCCTTGACGCGCTCATCGCTCAAGCGGTTTAACAGCTCCTTCAGCCGAATATCGTCCGGACCCAGGCCTTCCATCGGCGATATCGCCCCCTGCAGCACATGGTAATAGCCATCGAACTCTTTTGTGCGTTCCATCGCCACCAAATCCTTCGATTCCTGCACCACGCAAATAACGGACGGATCGCGGGTCTTATCCTGGCAGATTCGGCAAGGATCGGTGTCCGTGATGTTGCAGCAAACTGAACAATAGTGCAGATTACGCTTCACGCTCACCAAAGCTTTGGCGAAATCGATCACGTCGTCTTCCTTCATGTGCAGAACATGGAAAGCGAGCCTTGCGGCCGTTTTGGGTCCGATTCCGGGCAGATGGGTAAAAGCATCGATCAGCTTTGCGATCGGTTCGGGATAATACAATTTAGGCTTTCTCCTTCAGCTCAAAAATTAGAACAGGCCGGGAATTTTCATGCCGCCCGTAAATTTGCCCATATCCTGATTGGCCAGTTCCTCAGCTTTGTTCAGCGCATCATTAACTGCGGTGAGCACGAGGTCTTGCAACATTTCAACATCATCCGGATCGACCGCTTCCGGTTTAATGGTCAGGGACAGCACTTTTTTATGTCCGTTCACTTGGACCGTAACGACGCCGCCGCCTGCGCTGCCTTCCACCGTTTTGCTGCCGAGTTCCTCCTGCGCCTTCAGCATTTGCTCCTGCATTTTTTTCACTTGTTTCATCATTTGATTCATATTGTTCACGCGATTCACATCTCCTTTAATTGATCTGCATTTGGGAATTACAACACTTTAAAAATAACACAGAATTCGATGCGATTCTCCGGCAAAATCATTCCTTGATCACGACCAGGTCGTCGCCGAACAGATGCAGCGCTTCGTCCACCCATGGCTCCTTGCTGTTGCTGCCTTCGCCATCCTCGGGCGGGGGCTCCAGTTCGAACGCTTCCTTAGGCGGCTCCGCCGCTCCCTGAATCGCATCGTTCCAGTCCTTCAGCATCATCGTCACCAGGCGGCAGGGGCTGCCAAGCTGGCGGGCCATAACGTTTTCGATCAGCTGCTTATTGGCCGGCTTCTCCGTCGTTTCACGGTGAATATCGTTCTTGAAAGCGACCAAAACGGAATCCTCCAGCACCGAAACCGGTTCACCGTTCATAAACCAGGCGTGGATGGTTACCTTCTCCTCTTTGACGGCCTGCAGGATCTGATTCCATTTATTCTGAATCTCCATAAAGGCCGGACTATGCCGCTCGGCGATATACCGGTCCATATTGGACGGAATCTTGGCTTTCGACGCGACCCGCGGAGCGGAGCTTCGAGCAGGCGAACGATTGTTTCCCGCCGGCGCGGCTGCGCCACCCCCTGCTCCCGCGGACAAGCCTCCCTGCAGAGCCCGTTCCAGCTTCGCTTCCAGTTCGGAAAGCTGGCGTCTCAGCTGGCTGACTTCCGAAGCATCCGCCGCGGAACTGCGGGCAGTTGCCGAGGCCCCATCGATATCCTCCTTTGGAATCGTACAGATTTTCAGGAGCGCCACCTCAAACAACGTTTGCGGTTGAACCGCATATTTCATTTCCGTTTGATAGTGATTTAACGTATCGATGATCTTAAACAGCTGCGATTTCGCAAAAGATTCGGCGATTTCCGCAAAATCCCGGGGATCCAGCACACGCTCCGTCAATTTGTCCGCCTGCGGCACCATTTTCACCATCAACAAATCGCGGAAATAATAAAGGAGATTCTCCATGCATTTATCGGCGCTTTTGCCTTCCTGCATAAATCCGTCGATCATTTGCAGCATGCCGCCGACATCGCCGGCCAGCAGTGTTTGGGCAAGCTCGGCAAACTGCCGGGAGGCGATTCCCCCGGTCATTTCCAGAACCTGCTGATAGGAAACCTGTCCACCGGAGAAGGACGCAATCTGGTCCAAAATGCTAAGCGCGTCGCGCATTCCGCCATCGGACAACCGGGCGATATACTGAATGGCCTCTTCTTCGGCGGTGATGCCTTCTTTTTCGCAAATCAGTTTTAGCCGCTCGCTTTGCTCCTCCAGGGAGACCCTGCGAAAATCAAAGCGTTGGCAGCGGGAAATGACCGTAGCCGGCAGCCGATGAGGTTCGGTCGTAGCCAAAATAAACATGACGTGCGGCGGCGGTTCCTCCAATGTTTTGAGGAGGGCATTGAACGCTTCCGTGGTCAGCATGTGAACTTCATCGATAATATAAACCTTCTGCCGCACTTCCGTCGGGGCATATTTCACTTTCTCGCGCAGATCGCGAATTTCTTCGACCCCCCGGTTGGAAGCGGCGTCAATTTCAAGCACATCCATGACTGCTCCGGCGGTAATCCGCCGGCATGCATCGCATTCGTTGCACGGTTCTGCGGTTGGCCCTTTTTCGCAGTTCACAGCCTTGGCCAAAATTTTGGCGGCACTGGTTTTACCGGTCCCCCTGGGCCCGCTGAACAGATAGGCGTGAGACAACCGCTGTTCGCGAATCGCATTTTGCAGCGTCCGGATAATATGCTGTTGCCCCACCATGTCTTGAAACGACTGCGGCCGCCAAGCGCGGTACAGCGCAACATGCTCCATATGCGGCACCTCTTTCCTTCCAGTAAGCGACGTTTGTCGTTTCCTTATTATACTATACTCCCGTGGCGAGCAAAACTTCTAATCCGCAATCGAGCGGTATCAGCCCATTTTACACAAAAAAACACCCCGCCCGCAGGCAAAGGTGTCTCCTAATGTACTATGTAAACCGTGCACCTGTTATTGATCATTGCGATCCGAGCGGCACCTTTACGGCATGACTCGGGACAGGCGACCCTCCGGCACAAGAATGGCACTGCTTATGGCTGCTTCCTTCCGGACCTGACCAGGTTCACAGGCACTCCTTGCGGAGGACCCGTCCGTCAACGTCTGCCGTAAAGACCGGACCTCACATCGGCAAGACCTCTAACAGGACTTCAACCTCGCTACAGCGGATTGCGAGTTACAGGGCACCGCTACCTCCCCATCTAGCACGGTGAAAATAAGTATATCTCATGCCTGTATAAAATGCAACCGAGTGGAAGAACTTGGCGGCGCTGCCAAACCGCCTGCACGGACCGATACCGCCTTTCCGCCCCATGCATCTTCCCTCCTATTCTGGTATAATTCTGATATATTAGTAGAATAGAAGAAAAAGTGCAGAAAACGAGAGGAGAAACGAATGAAACTGATCGGGAAACTTTTCCTTGCAGCTGCCATTTTGGCCGGAGGCATAACCGGGGCAGGACTCCCTCAGGCAATCGCAGCCGCGAAAGTGCAAATTATGCTGGACGGATATCCGCTGTCTTTTTCCGGTGAACCTATCATCGTTGACGGTACAACCATGGTTCCTTTTCGCTCAATATCCGAAGCCTTAGGAATTCAAGTCACTTGGAATCAGGCCGCCAAAACGATTTCCGCCGTTAAAGGTACGGGCGGGGATGGAATACTCGTACAACTGACGTTGAATAATAAAACCGCCCAGGTGAACGGTTCCCCCGTGACGCTGGCAGTAGCTCCCCGTTCCGTCGATGGCAATACGCTGATTCCGCTCAGCTTCTTCAGCCAGCAGTTTGGAGCGGATGTCGGCTGGGATCAATCTACGCGAACGGTGTCTATTACTTCGCCGCAGGAAAGGATGTATATGCTGGGCTTCTATGCGATATCTTCTTTCTCGGAAGCATCGGCCATTCCTAGCCTCGATGCCGTAGCCTTTGGCTGGAGCAGGATCGACGAGAACGGCAACTTCACCCTGTCCGGCAAAGACTTCAGAATGCCGGAAGCTGCCGGTGAGACCACGCCGGAAAGTTTGGTCCAGACGGCGTCAGGCGCTCGAACGATCCCTTATCTGATGGTCTATGCCGGCGACGCGCAAGGCGAATTGACCAAAATGATCGAAGATGAGGAACTGCGCAAGCAAACCATTTCCGACATGATCTCCGCGGCAAAGGACAAGGCGTTTCAAGGCATCATGCTCGACTTAGAGGGATTAGGGCTGACAACCGACAAGTCGGCCACCCGCAAAGCTTTCACCGCTTTCGTCAAACAGCTGTCCACGGAAACGAAGTCCGCCGGTTTAAAGCTGTCGCTGGCACTTCATCCATTGAACTCATCTTACCAAGGTTATGATTACAAAGAGCTGGGGAAAATCGCCGACGAACTCATCATTATGGCTTATGATTATCGGGTAGGGCAAACTACCGGCAACCCGGAACCGGCGGACAAAGTGGATGAAGCAATTCAGCTGGCACTTAAGGAAACAAGCAAAAGCAAGCTCCTGCTGGGGCTGAACCTCAACAGCGAAAATGAAAACTCCGTCAAAACCTTGACCGGTTTGGCCAAACGCTATGACTTAAAAGGCATCGCCTTATGGCGGCTGGGGCTGATCAGCAGTGAGGAATGGGATAGTCTTAAGCAAAGCGTTGAATTTAAAAAGTGAACGATGCGCCGCGTCTAACAAAACAAACGAACAAACGTCTCTAACAAAGTACAGGCTGGAGCGAAGGGGGGGCTCCCCCTGGTCTCCCGCCTGTTTTTGGTTTAGGACTGCGCTGCATGTCCGTAGCTGCATGCTATCGGCTGCATTCGGCAGGGACCATGTCGTCCAGGTTGAACACGTCGCGCTAAGTCGACCACGTTGTTCTTCATTTAACTATTCCGTACCTACATTTCCTCGTTGCCGGATCAATACCTCCTTATTTCAAAATTGCGAGATGCAAAAGTGTAGTTCATTCCCCCGAAACGGATCCGTTTATGCGATTCAAATGCAAAAGTGCAGGCCATTTTCGCCATTTTGATCAGATTTGTCACCAAACCCCATTTTCAACTACACTTTTGCACTTCATAGCTAAAAATAGCTCGAACTCAGCCATTTCAACTGCACTTTTGCACTTGAGCCCGGGGCCGGAGCAAATATACCATCCTGTAAACTACCGAGTTTCGTCACTGCACTTCGTTACTGCTCATCATTACTGCTCTTCGTCACAGTCTCTTCGTTACTGCTCATCACTCACCCTTTCGTTCACCACTCACTCATTCATTTATTCTACCCTTCCCTCTACCACGCGCCTCCAAACCAACCACCAACTACCTCCTACCGCCAACCAACTACCACTCAAAAGCATCCCAATCTCTGCGCATGACCTCATATGCCAATACCCGGCCCGAGGAGCCACTCCATTTTGGGATTAGCCAGCCCATTTGGCACAACTGCTGCAAATAGCGGACCGCCGTCCGATGACTAACGCCCAGATGCTCCGCCACATCCTTTGGCCGCACCGGCTTGCCTAACTGCACGGCAAACAGCAGCGTGGATCTCAAGGCTATCTTTGCCACACCGGTCAAACGGGTTGCCTCGTAGCGGCTGAGCAGCATACGCAGCAGCGTAATG
This sequence comes from Paenibacillus lacisediminis, assembly GCF_046567315.2. Lineage (NCBI taxonomy): Bacteria > Bacillati > Bacillota > Bacilli > Caryophanales > Paenibacillaceae > Paenibacillus > Paenibacillus lacisediminis. Next base: position 6,803 of record NZ_JBKIAX020000030.1, read on the forward strand.
CACAATTCGGGATGCCGCTCTACATCATCGTAAGCAAATGAAATCACCCGAAACCCTAACGCCTGCAGAAAAAGCTCCCGATTTAATTCACGGCAATAACTGCTTCGGTCCATATCGCGAACATGCGGGCCATAACCTTTAATTTCGATGACCCACTTTACCGCTTCCGTCAACCATGCAAAATCGGCAAAGTAGGATCTGCCCCTCCAATCCATAATTTCATATTCCGGATGCAAGTCATCCAGGTTCTTCCGCAGCGGCCACCACACATTACGCAAAAACAGCTCCTCACCATGCCCGTGACCCCGTTCCAGACGTCCTTTTCGTTCACCGGAACGGAGTTTCATATGCGCTTTAAGCCACTCTTTATGTACAGCTTCAAACTCCATCACACTGCACCTCCGCTTTATTAAGAATCATCAGTACCTACTGACACATGTTGTAATCTTACCGTTCTTCCCGTCACCTTAAACTAGAAAACCTCAGAAGTAATGCCGCACTAAGCAGCAGTTTTTCTTACTCATCAAGAGCGGAAACTCCAACAATAATACCTTACTGATATAAAAAAAACGCCCCCCGCCATCAGATGATGGAGAGAGACGTTCCTCGTCATAGTTTCCAAATTCCAGTTGTATAAACTTAGATGCCGTATTTCTTTTTGAATTTATCCACACGTCCGCCGGCATCCACGAATTTCTGCTTACCTGTGAAGAATGGATGACAGTTGGAGCAAATTTCAACGCGCAGTTCTTGTTTAACGGAACCCGTTTCAAAGGTATTGCCGCAAGCGCAAGTAACCGTAGTCACGTGATATTTGGGTTGAATAGCTTCTTTCATCACTTTCACCTCTTTCCGCCCTGAGCCTCAATCGTGCACAGAGTTATAATGACACATAAAAGCATTATAGCACGGCATATACCGCCAGCGCAATTGCCTGTTTTATCCACGCACCTTGGTTTTGACGCGAGCCAGCTCAGCCGGAGGCACATGAGTGTACGAGCCGATCACCACGTCGGGCAATTCTTCCTGAAAAATTTCAATCGCTTGTTTCATTCCGAGTATCTCACCCTGCGCTTTCGGAATCAGCTCCAGGTAGCTTTCCGGGTCGATGTTCAGGTTGCGGAGCTGGATCAACTTCAGTTTGGTGCGGCGGGCGAATTCGATCATCGCCTCGACCTCTTCCTCCCGGTCGGTTACGCCGGGAAAAATCAAATAGTTGATCGAAGTGTATACTCCCTGATCCGCCGCGTACTTCAACGATTTCTCCACATTGGCAAGCGTGTAGCCGCGCGGCTTGTAGTACGCGTTATAGTGGCCGTCCAGTGCGCTGATCGTGCTGACCCGCATCAAATCGAGCCCGGCGTCAACGATGCCGCGGATATGATCGGAGAGCCCCGCGTTCGTATTGATGTTGATGTAGCCCATATCGGTTTGCCGCCGCACTTCGCGGATCGCTTCGATAATCAGCTTGGCTTGCGTGGAAGGCTCGCCTTCGCAGCCTTGACCGAAGCTAATGATCGATTCCGGCGTTTTCAGATGTTCCAGCATCACTTCGACCAGTTCCTCCACGCGCGGGCGAAAATTCATTCGCGTCTGCGGCGCCACAAACCCGCTGTCGTCCGGCTGCTCGGAAATGCAGCCAAAACAGCCCGCATTGCAGGAATAAGATACCGGCACGGCCCCTTCCCAGCGGTTCAGAAATGTATTGGAAGCCGTCAGGCACTCATAGCCGAGCGCGCAGTTCGACAAATGCTCGTACAGACGATTTTCCGGATAACGCGCTTTAAAAGCCTTTACCTGATTTTTCAGGTCAAGCGGATCGCAATTCAGCGGATTCCATTTCTCGGGATCGTCCGACAGCCGGGCCGTCACATAAAATTGCCCGTCTTTCCAGACCACCGCCGAGTAGCCGAACAAGGGCAGCTTATAGTCTTTATCGGTTTTGACATAGCCGGGAAGGCAAAGCCGCGTGTACCCTTGCGGCAGCAAAGCCCCCACGGCCTGCACATCGTCAGGGAGCGGTTTCATCTCGCCCGTGTCCGGATCCATCCCGACCGGCCGTGTGGAAGGCAGGCCCACCAGCGTAGCGCCCTCCGGCAGGGGAATCAACTCATCCTCCAAAATCTCCACGACCATATCCCCGCTCCGGGCAAGCCCGTACAGCGTCGGATGATCATAAACCTGTCCCTCAGCGTCGGCATATACTAAATGCATGATGTTCTCCTCTTCACTAGGCAATCTTAAAAATTATACGCCCGAACCATGCGTCGAACCAGCATTCGTCTGCGACGAACCCGTCCGCGAAGAAGGCGAAGCGGAACTGGTCCGAACCGGACGGCGCGCTCCCCCGTTCCCGCTTCCGGATGGCGTGTTGCCCGCCGTATCGAACGAAGCCAAAAATTCCGCGTTTGTCTTCGAATCGCGAAGTTTTTTCAGGAACCCTTCCACAAAGTCGTAGGAATCGTTCATGTTTTTGCGGATCGACCAGATCGTATCGAGCTCTTCCTTGGTCAGCAGCACTTCTTCGCGGCGTGTTCCCGAACGGCGGATGTCGATCGCCGGGAAAATGCGGCGCTCCGCCAGCTTGCGGTCCAAATGCAGCTCCATGTTGCCGGTGCCTTTAAATTCTTCATAAATGATATCGTCCATACGCGACCCCGTATCGACCAGCGCGGTCGCCAAAATCGTCAGACTGCCGCCCTCCTCCACATTTCGGGCCGAGCCGAAAAACCGCTTCGGACGATGGAAAGCCGCAGGGTCAATCCCCCCGCTAAGCGTACGGCCGGATGGCGGAACGACCAAGTTGTACGCCCGGGCAAGCCGCGTGATGCTGTCCAGCAGAATCACAACGTCCTTCTTATGCTCCACCAGCCGCAATGCGCGCTGCAATACCAGCTCCGCCACCTTGATATGATTCTCCGGAAGCTCGTCAAACGTCGAAGCGATGACTTCGCCTTTTACCGAACGCTGCATATCCGTCACTTCTTCCGGACGTTCGTCGATCAGCAATACGAATAACTCGATATCGGGATTGTTGGTGGAAATGCTGTTGGCGATTTCTTTGAGCAGCAGCGTCTTCCCTGCTTTTGGCGGCGCCACGATCAAACCGCGTTGTCCGAGTCCGACCGGGGCAAGTAAATCCATAATGCGGGTAGATAAGTGGGTTGGGGAAGTTTCCAGCACAAGCTTCTTCTGCGGATAAAGCGGAGTAAGCGCCGGGAAGTGCAGCCGTTCGGAGGCAATGACGGGATCTTCTCCGTTGACGGCATTGACCTGAAGGAGCCCAAAATAACGTTCGTTTTCTTTCGGAGCCCGGCACTTCCCGGAGACGAGATCCCCCGTTCGCAGATCGAACTTGCGGATTTGGGAAGCGGAAATATAAATGTCTTCTGTACTGGGCAAATAATTGATCGGCCTTAGAAAACCGTACCCTTCCGGCAAAATCTCGAGCACGCCCTCCATAAACATCAGCCCGCTCTGTTCTGCCTGTGCCCTTAAAATTGCGAAAATCAATTCTTTCTTTTTCAACTGGCCGTAATAAGGAATCTGATACTGCTTCGCAAGCTTGTACAGCTCGGTCAGTTTCATCCCTTCCAAATCGGCGATTTGCAGATCCATAATAAAATAACCACCTATTCAATTTTTTTGGAATCTATGAAGTTAAAATAAAATAATAGACTTCTGACCCTATTATTCCCGTTCCTTGGGAACTTATGCAAGGGGCGAAAAAGTTATTCCGCCTCTCGCCAAACGTCCGCACCCAAAGCCCGCAAATTAGGAACGAGATGGTCGTAGCCCCGGTCGATCAGTTCAACGCCCGATACTTCGGTGATCCCTTCCTCTACGGTTAAACCAGCCAATACGAGCGCCGCGCCGGCGCGCAGATCGGCCGCTTTCACTTTAGCCGCATTGAGCTTAGAGCCTTCGATAATCGCCGAACGGCCTTCCACCCGGATCTTCGCTCCCATCCGCACCAGCTCCGGGACGTGCTTAAAGCGGTTGCTATAAACAAAGTCGCTCAGCACGCTTACGCCGTTCGCCTGAGTTAAGAGACTTGTCATCGGGGATTGAATATCGGTCGGAAAACCGGGGTAGACTAATGCCTTGACATCGACATGTCCGTAAGCGGACTGACCGATAACGCGGATGCTCTCATCCAACTCTTCGACCTCAGCGCCCATTTCCAGCAACTTGGCGGTCAACGCCTCAAGATGCTTGGGGATCACCCCGTCGATCAGGACGTCGCCACGCGTGGCGGCCGCCGCAATCATATAGGTACCGGCTTGGATTCGGTCAGGAATAATAGAATGACGGCAGCCTCTAAGCTCCGTGACGCCTTCGATCCGGATCGTTTCCGTTCCGGCGCCTTTAATAATCGCCCCCATGGAATTCAGCAGGGTGGCTACATCTATAATTTCAGGCTCTTTAGCCGCGTTTTCGATAATCGTTGCGCCTTTGGCTCGCGTAGCCGCCAGCATAATGTTGATCGTTGCCCCAACGCTACTGACGTCCAAATAAATTTTGGCGCCGCGCAGCTCCTTGGCATGCAGATGAATCGATCCGTGCTCATTCGTCACGGTCGCGCCAAGTGCTTCAAATCCTTTGATATGTTGGTCGATCGGACGGGGCTCAAAATTGCAGCCGCCCGGTAAACCGATCGTCGCTTCCTTAAACCGTCCTAACAAGGCTCCCATCATATAATAGGAAGCGCGCAGCTTCTTAACGGGTCCATTGGGCATCGGAATCGATCTGATGTCGGCTGGGTCGATGCGCATCTGGTTGCCTTCCCACTGAACTCGGGCTCCGAGTTCTCCCAAAATTTCCGCGTACACAGCCACATCGCTCAGAACCGGCAGATTGTCGAGCACGACTTCCGATTCCGCCAGAATCGCAGCCGGAATCAACGCGATCGCACTGTTCTTAGCGCCGCTAATCGAGACGCTGCCGCGCAGCGGACGTCCGCCACGGATCATTAATTTCTCCATAAGTTCAAGGATCCCCCTACGTATTTGCGTCGGCAAACGAACCTAAGCCAAGTTATTTGCGGTGAAAATGGAAAGACACCGTCTAAGCGGTGTACTTTCCAAGTCACCTTATTCAGCTGGACCAGCCAGTTCCCTCGGGCGGTCCGATGACACCGGACAAAGCTCCCCGTACAGGAAGGTATGCAAGCCTACCAAAAGCCCTTAGGCCTTGTTGTTGGAACCAAACTCACGGATTTTTCCGATAACCGTTGCCTTGATGGCGTCGCGGCCTGGAACGATGTACTTACGCGGATCGTATACGTCCGGTTTTGCGGCAAGCACTTCACGAACCGCCTTGGTGAACTCGATTTGATTTTCCGTATTTACGTTGATTTTGGAAGTGCCGAGCGAAATTGCTTTTTGGATGTCATGAGTAGGAATGCCTGTCCCGCCGTGCAATACGAGCGGCAGCTTGACCGCGTCGCGGATTTCTTCCATTTCTTTGAAGCCGAGGTTCGGTTCGCCATGGTAAGGACCATGTACGGAGCCAAGTGCCGGAGCCAGCGTGTCAATTGCGGTTTCGTTTACGATGCGGATGCATTCGTTCAGGTCGGCATATTGAATACCGCCGGAAACGTCGTCTTCCTGACCGCCAACGGTACCGACTTCCGCTTCCACGGAAACGCCTTTGGCATGAGCGTATTCAACGACTTTCTTCGTCATGGCGATGTTTTCGTCGATCGGATGATGGGAGCCGTCGATCATAACGGAAGTAAATCCGGCGTCGATCGCTTCCTTACATTTATCAAAACTGGAACCATGGTCAAGATGGATGGCTACAGGAACGGTAATTTTCATGTCATGCAGCAAGCCTTCCACCATTTTAACAATGGTGTAGAAACCGCCCATATGGCGGGCTGCACCCTCGGATACGCCAAGGATAACCGGGGACTTCTCTTCTTCTGCGGCAGCAAGAATCGCTTGGGTCCATTCCAGGTTGTTGATGTTGTATTGACCCACTGCGTATTTGCCTTGAAGCGCTTTGTTCAACATGTCTGTCATCGATACTAATGGCATTGGTTTCAATCCTCCTAAGGATGTGGGATTTTATCTTATTTAGCCGACATTCACACACTTTTTTATTATACCACAACTTGTCAAAATTACTATTGGAGCTTTCCGGGGCGGCTGAAGCAAGGAATTCCGGCAGCGGGAAACGATCAGGGCACTCTGCATTTCTACTTCGGCACAGGGAGGAAATGGGACTTTTGCTAGGCGAACCGGGATATCGTTTGCTAGACGAATGCGGATATACCAACTCTCTCGAAATGCAAAAGTGCAGTTGAAACGGGCCGAATTCGGGCTGTTTAGAGCGATGAAGTGCAAAAGCGCATTTGAAAATGGAGCTTGGAAGCGATTGAGATCAAAACGGCGAAAATGAACTGCACTTTCGGCTTTTGCACTAGAACCGCTCATATTGAGGTGTTTCGACAAAAACCGACTGCACTTTTGCATTTGGCCAGTCGAACCGCCACCTGCCATGTCCCGAGTCAACGATCCCTCGAGCGTTATCCGGCCTTGCGCCAGGTAGATGCTCCCTCCAACAATAAAAAAGAACCTCCTTAGAGGACTCCAGAGCGTTAGCACGCTTCGAACTCCTCAAGGAGGTTTCACTTCCAAGCTAAATGACGGCGCCGCCTTTCAGCAGCATGTTCACCGCCACGCGCATTTCATCAATGTCAAAAGGCTTCGTAAAATGCATCAGGGCCCCAAGTTCGGTCGCTTCTTTAATCATGTCCAGCTCACCGTAAGCCGTCATCATAATGACTTTGATGTCCGGATTGACCTCCTTGATGTGCTTGAGGATTTCAAGTCCGTCCATTCCCGGGATTTTCATGTCGAGAAGCACCAAATCCGGCGAATCGCTGCGGACGATTTCCAAAGCCATTTTGCCGTTGGCTGCCTGAAACGTTTTATACCCTTCACTGCTGAAGACTTCCATCAATAAAATGCGGATACCGTTCTGATCGTCGACAATTAACACTTTCTTCTCTTCCACGGAAAAACCTCCCACCGATTCACCCCTGTAATCCTGGTAATACTAAATATTCGCCCCTAATTTGGAAATCCCTTCTGTACTGGAAAAAAGAGACTTAAAAATTCGCAGGCGGGATTTCAGGCAGATGCCCCGGGCGGGAGAGAAGCGCGAGACAACCTGGCCTTTCCGCGCCCGCCGGCTTGCGGACTGGCGCGGAATACAGCCCAAAGGGCTTAGGACAAATGGGTGATCGCTGCTTTGACAAACTCGCGGAACAGTGGCTGCGGCCGATTCGGACGGGACGTAAACTCCGGATGGAACTGTACCGCCAAAAACCAAGGATGATCCGGCAGCTCAATAATTTCGACCAGACGTCCGTCCGGCGAAGTGCCGGAAATACGCAATCCCACGCGTTCCAGCGTCTCACGGTACGCATTGTTGAACTCATACCGGTGACGGTGTCTTTCGTACACCAGCTCATCGTCATAGCATTGCATCGCCAGGGAACCCGGCACAAGTTTACAAGGATACAAGCCAAGCCGCATCGTTCCGCCCAGATCCTCGATATCCTTCTGCTCCGGCAGCAAATCGATGACCGGATACTCGGTGGAAGGATTGATTTCCGAGCTGTTGGCACCTTGCAGGCCGGCCAAGGCACGGGCGTATTCGATGACCGCCACCTGCATGCCAAGACAGATGCCGAAGAACGGAATCTTGTTTTCCCGGGCGTAACGGATCGTCGTAATTTTGCCTTCGATCCCCCGATCGCCAAAACCGCCCGGCACCAGAATGCCGCCGACGCCTTGCAGCAGCTCGGCCACGTTGCCGTCCGTCACCTCTTCCGCGTTCACCCAGCGGATTTTCACGTCGCTATTTGCGTCAAATCCAGCATGGGATAGCGATTCGACCACGCTCAAATAAGCATCGTGCAGCGCAACGTATTTGCCGACGATGGCGATTTCCACCGTCTTCTCCAGCTTGTTGATCCGCTCGACAAGGCTTTCCCACTCGTGCATATCCGGCATCGGCGTCGTCAGCTTGAGATGGTTGACGACGATTTCGTCCAACCCTTCGTCGCGCAGGTTCAACGGCACTTCGTACAGCGTATCCGCGTCCCGGCACTCCACCACCGCGCTGGGGTCAACATCGCAAAACTGGGCGATCTTCCCCTTGATGTCGTCCGACAGGGCATGCTCCGTCCGGCAGACGATCACGTTCGGCTGAATGCCGATGCTGCGCAGCTCCTTGACGCTGTGCTGGGTCGGCTTTGTTTTCACTTCGCCGGCCGCCTTAATGTACGGAATCAGCGTCACGTGGATATACATGACGTTCTCGCGGCCGATATCGCTTTTGATTTGGCGGATCGCCTCCAGGAACGGCAAGCTTTCGATATCGCCGACGGTGCCGCCGATTTCCGTAATGACGACGTCGGAACCGGCTTCGCGTCCGGCGCGGAACACGCGCTCTTTGATTTCGTTCGTAATATGCGGAATCACCTGCACCGTACCGCCGAGATACTCCCCGCGGCGCTCCTTGCCGATCACCGAAGAGTAAACTTTACCCGTCGTTACATTGCTGTTCTTCGATAAATTAATGTCGATAAACCGTTCGTAATGGCCAAGATCAAGGTCTGTCTCGGCCCCGTCGTCGGTGACGAACACTTCGCCATGCTGATAGGGGCTCATCGTCCCCGGATCGACATTGATATAGGGATCGAATTTCTGGATCGTTACCTTCAAACCTCTGTTTTTAAGCAGTCTGCCCAGCGACGCAGCCGTAATTCCTTTCCCTAGTGAGGACACGACCCCGCCTGTCACGAAAATGTATTTTGCCACAACTAAAAACCTCCTAAGATAGTACATGTTCAAAAAAAATCGGATTCCAGAAATTCGGGGAACTTGGATCGTTAGCGATCATTAGCGTAACCCATTAACGGTGAATCATAGTCGAATGGGCATAAGAATAACTTTTATCGACGCACCTTCAAAGCAGACAGACCGCGTTCAGCGGTAGTTTTTCTTGCGATATAAGGAAGCCGAGCCTCCGAGACTCATACATTCTTATATCTAAAAAAAAACAAAAAAGTGACACCCGAGTTAAGTCGGGGCACTTTTTTGAAAAATTCATTATTTTATAGGTTTGAATCATAAGCCCATGCAATAGTTTACCCGTTACCCCTGCCTGTGTCAAGTCAGGTGCTGCGGGCATACCTTGAACAATTTAAGGCATCGTTCTCGCATGTAAAATGGGCAGCAGCCGATGATCAGTCGTCATCGTTGTCGTTGTCGCCGTCGTAATCTTCTTCGCTATCCAGTTCGTCTTCTTCATCGGCGAGGGCGTCCTCGTCCTCCATCTCCTCATCGTCGATCATGGTGTCGTCCTCGACTTCATCCACCTCGTCTTCGTCATCGTCCGGGAACAGTTCATCGTCCCCATCCTCATCCAAGGCATCGTAATCCTCGTCCTCGTCGGAGATGTATCCGTCTTCTTCCTCCACGAAATCCTCGTCTTCCAAATCGTCATCGTCATCGTTAATGATGCGCGGACGTTTGGAGCTGGCCACCGGATCCTCCGAGCGGTCGACCGGGTACCAGCGCTTGAGGCCCCACAGATTGGTGCCTACGCAGGCAAACCGTCCATCGATATTAATTTCCGTATAGAGTTGAGCAATCGCTTCGTTGATTTGTTCCTCCGACATTCCGCGGAGTTTGGCAACCTCGTTCATCAGGTCACGGTAGTAATACGGCGTATTCGCCGCTTTCAGAATCATAAAGGCCAAGTCGACCATCGGGATTTCTTGAACCTTCTCCGGGTCGATGTTCAAATTGAGCGGGGTACTCACGTTACGGACACTTCCTCTCACGCAAATAGTTCACTATAAAGCAAAGGCGAAACCGTCCCTTACGGATCGTTTTCCTTCACTAACATATCCATATCACACATTAGTAAAACCTATTTGCCACTAAATTGCAAGTTTTAAAAACAGGACCGAAAGCACGCCCGCCATGTTCCCCGCCCGGGGTGCGATGGCCGAAATGGAAGGAGGCGAAGAACCCCCCGGTTCTCCGCCCCTTGACTGTACCCTCCCCTAAAGAAGGCTTGGCGGCCTTCCCAAGGTTGGCGAAAGCCGCTAACCGGCCTTCCCTTCATCCTATGTCCAGATTCCCGCTTTGACACGCCATGTTGCAGCCTAACTTCCACCAGGGGCCCATTTCCCGCAAAACAGGGCCTCTTCCCCACTCCATGGAGAGAGGATTGTCATACTATACTGCAACACGCTTCGTCAGGAGGGGCTACTTAAATATGGACTATTCCGGATTTCTGCGTTATTTAAACGAACATGTCGACACCTCCGGAAAAAGCGGACGCTACATCATCCGCTTCCCGCATCCAGCCGAATACGCCGAATGTGTACGTCAGTTGTTTCAGCATAAGCGAAAACATCCGGCGTTGCGGCAGATCCGAACCTCGCCACTGCTGCAGGCCCTGATCTGTCCCCTTGGTTTACGAGTGAAAGCAGCCCGCTCCCGATTCGGCCTCTGGGTCGAGGAAGATTCCAGAGTCAGCGTTCATAGTCCCGCCCCTTCCGGGAAGGGGCAAAATTCCGGAATTCCCTGGGGAGTAAAGCGCATCGGCGCGCCGGAGACGTGGTCCGTCTCAACCGGATACCGGGTTCGTATCGGCGTGATCGACACGGGGGCCGATTTCGCTCATCCGGACCTGCGCAACTCTTTGGCAAGGGGAATCAATTTGCTGAATCGGATTAGCCTTCCTTACGATGACAACGGACACGGCACCCATATCGCCGGCACCATCGCCGCTTCGGGCGGTTCGCAAGGCATGATGGGTGTGGCCCCCCGCTCGCTGATCTTTCCTGTTAAAGCGTTTGATCATAACGGATCCGCCTACGTTTCCGATATTATTTTGGGGATCGATTGGTGCGTCCGCAACCGGATGCACATTGTGAATATGAGTTTCGGCATGAAGACCAACAGCGAAGCCCTGAAGAACATCATCCGCAAAGCCCATAACGCAGGGATCGTTGTCGTGGCCTCCTCCGGAAACGACAGAAAAGGCCGGAGCGCTGATTATCCTGCGCGGTACCCTCAGACCATTTCGGTCGGGGCTACCGGGAGGGAAGGCCGCATCGCCTCCTTCAGCAATCACGGCCCATATATCGACATTTACGCCCCCGGCGAAAAAATAACGTCCTCGTGGCTGGGCGGAGGATATCGCGAAATGAGCGGCACCTCTATGGCCACCTCCCACGTCAGCGGAGCCGTGGCCCTGCTGCTAGCGCTGAAGCCCGACCTGAAGCCGGGCGAGATCAAGCGCCGCCTGCGCCGCACCGCGCGCCCGCTCCCTACCGCCAGCAGTGCCAAGGCAAAGAGCGCCGGCGAAGTCAACGCCACGCGCCTGCTGCGCGCTAAGCCCCGGCGGCGGAGCTAGCCCGGCGCGCCAACAAGCCGCCTCCCCCGTACCTGCGGGAGAGGCGGCTTGTTGGTTCCGTCCGGGCCTCAGGGCCCCTGCCGGCGATGGCTACATCTTTTCCGGCGCGGACACGCCGATCAAGCCAAGCACGTTGGCGAGCGCCGTCCGCACGCCGCCGAGCAGCACGAGCCGCGCCGCAGTTTGCTCCGCGTCGTCGGTGATGACGCGCTCCGCACGGTAGTAGCTGTGGAACAACGAAGCCAGGTCATACGCGTAACGCACCAGCCGGTGCGGCGCATAGTTGGCCGCCGCCACGCCGATTTCCTCCGGCAGCTCGCCGATTTTCCGCAGCAGGTCAAATTCATGCTCCGCCGCCAGCTTGGCTAGGTCGGCCTTTTCCGGCGACGGGGCGGCGATGCCCTGCTCTTCAGCCTGGCGGAAAATGCTGCAGATCCGCGCATGCGCATACTGCACGTAGTACACCGGATTTTCGTTTGATGTCGAAATCGCCAAATCCATGTCGAAATCGAGATGCGAGTCCATGCTCCGCATCGTAAAGAAATAGCGAATCGGGTCGACGCCCACCTCGTCCATCAGGTCCACCATCGTAACCGCTTTGCCGGTCCGTTTGGACATTTTCACCTTCTCGCCGTCCTGGAACAAGCTGACCATCTGGGCGATCAGCACGGTCAGCTTCTCCGGATCCTTGCCGATCGCCTGCATCGCCGCCTTGACGCGCGGAATATAGCCGTGGTGGTCGGCGCCCCAAATATTGATGATGCGGTCGAACCCGCGATCGTATTTATTCCGGTGATAAGCGATGTCCGGGGTCAAATAGGTGTAGGTGCCGTCATTTTTCACCAGCACGCGGTCCTTGTCGTCGCCGTAATCCGTCGTTTTGAGCCAGGTTGCCCCTTCCTGCTCGTAGGTTTGGCCTTTCTCGCGCAGTTCGGCGAGCGAGGCTTCCACCTGCCCGTCCTCGTATAGGGAAGTCTCGCTGAACCATACATCAAAGCGGACCCGGAAACGTTCAAGATCACGTTTAATTTTCGCCAGCTCTTTATCCAGCCCGAATTTGCGCAGAAAAGCCGACCGCGCCTCCGGCTCCATCGACAGCAGCTTGTCGCCTTGTTCCGCCACAAGCTCCCTGGCGAAGCCTTTAATGTCTTCGCCGTGATACCCGTCCTCCGGCATTTCCGCGTCCTGCCCAAGCTCCTGCAGGTATCTGGCTTCGATCGATTTGCTCAGGTTGGCGATCTGGTTGCCGGCGTCGTTGATGTAATATTCCCGCGTTACGTCGTATCCGGCAAAATCCAGCAAATTGCAAAGCGCATCGCCCACCGCCGCTCCTCGCGCATGGCCCAAATGCAGGCTGCCCGTCGGGTTGGCGCTGACGAATTCGACCTGGGCCTTTTGCCCATTGCCTTGCTGGATGCGGCCGTAGTTTTCCCCTGCACGATGAACCTCCAGCAGGATCGGATACAGATAACCTTTGCCCAGCGTTAAATTGATGAAGCCGGGACCAGCGATTTCCGCCTTTTCGATGCCGGCTTTCGAATAATCCAGCTTGGCCAGAATTTCTTCAGCGATTTGACGCGGGTTTTTCTTGGCGATCCGTGTCAGCTGCATGGCCGCATTGGTGGCGAAGTCGCCGTGCGCCTTGTCCTTCGGCACTTCCAGCACGATGGCCGGGATTTCCTCAGGCTGCGCCAGCCCGGCGGCGGCGATCGCTTCCAGAATCGCTTCCTTCAGCGCCTGGTTCATTTGTTCCAACGGATTGTGTGGCATATCAAGCTTCCTCCTGTATATGTAAACTGATTACAAAATGTCCCGACAACTCTTCATAAACGTACAAATCGTATTCCCAGGTAACCAGGCCAACCACGCCATCTAAACGGGAATCCATTTTTACGGTATCGGTAGACAAGTTAAAATGGGTAAAAGGGGAACGGTAAAAACCCGGCAGCCGCTGTCCGGTACGGAACGTTTGCTCCGCCTCCACATCCCCGTGCCGCATGATCTTCAGTTCCTCCCCGGTAATTTTAACCATCGTCCGCGTCATCCCGCCGGTCGGCCCCGCCTCCGGCTCATTATAACGGATGTAGACCGCTCCGTCCCGAATCATAGCACTTCCTTGCAGGGACTGCACCGTCTCGTCTTGTCCCTGCCGGCTCGTCAGCACGAGCTTGACCGGGCTCATCTCCGGCATACGCATCAAACCCTCATTCCGTACTCTATATATTACATCGTTTCTTACTGTACTACTATATCCAGTTCGTCCCGGCAATTCAATATGTGACGGTTTGTCCGCGTTCAGCGCTAGCCGTTCTTACAATAAGAAAAACGCCTGACGGCGTCCTTTAATGGCTCTGACTTCTACTTTGGAGCGATTGGAGGCTCTTCCTAAACTTTGGACGCTGCTCTAACGGACACCAGCGACCTTATCCGCCCATTTCCCGGGTATTTCCCAGCCTAACGGACACAGGCGACCCTATTTCGCTCTAAACTAGTTCATCCAAGACGATTTGAGGTAAATAAGGTCTTCTGTGTCCGTAACATTTTGCAATCCTCCGTTTTTCCGAAAATAACGGCTCTGGTGTCCCTTAGCCCCCATGTCCCGCTTCTCCTCCCCTCTCTACCTGCGCATCGCCTTCTACCATGCCCGAAATTTTGTAAATTCTACAAGTTTAAAAAAGCCGCTTCATCAGCGGCTCATCCCATCCTACAAAGGCTGGCTTAACACAATGTATTCCACTTTTTGGTCTTGAAAATACACATGAAACCGGTAGTAATCCCCGACTTTATAACTCCAGCGGCTTGCCAGCCTGAGCGCCTCCGGCCCCAGTTTGTCCATCACGTCACCCTGTCCGATGCCGACTTTGACCCCGTCCGCGGTTTGGTGATCCGCCGTCGTAAAAAAGATGATCCGGTTCAGCGCAAGTACGCCATCCTTGTACAGTCTGGCCTGTTTCACCTGCCCTTCGCTGTCATCGTAAAACGGCTTTTCCCACAGGACGTTCTCCGCTTGCTCTCCCGCAAGCCGCTTCACCCAACCGTCGAAGTCCAACCCTTCCACCTCGGCCCGGGAGGCCTCCAACGCCTCCGGCTCCGCGGCACCCGCCTGTTCCTGCTCCACTCGCGCTTGCTCCAGCAGCGCATCGAGCGTAGCCAGGTCCTTATTTTCCTGGAAAAGCCCCTGCATCAGCAGCAGCACCTGATCATCGGCGTAATAGGCGTGTCCGTCATATTGAAAAGCATTTAGCGCCAGGTCATAGGTTAGCTCATAGCTAGAATTGTTTAACGTAAATTGCAAAATTACCGGCTTTCGTGCGGCTCCCGGGTTCTCCTTCACCAACGCGCCCTGCATGTCGGTGAACCGCAGCGATTGCAGCAGCACCGCTTGCCGCTGTGCGGGAACCTGTACGCTGCCGCTGTCCGACTTAGCCGTAATCCCGGTCACATCCTCTTCCTTAAAAGGAAGATGGTCCAGCAAATAAGGGGATGCGGCATTCCCCGGTGTTTGCCCGTCATTCGCCGCTAACGCGTCCGCCTCCGGTTCCGTTCCCGCCGGTTGCGTCATCGCGGAATCCGCCGAGTCCGCCGGTATTTCCGCCGTCTGTTCCTCCTTTTGCCCGTTGTTGGAGGTGTGCGATTTATTCCCAGGCAGTCCGTAAAATAACCATCCGGCAACGAGAACCACCAAAATCATCATCGCGTAGGCCATTACGTTTCGTGGAGTTCTGTTCATTTGATTACCATCCCGCCTTAATTCAACAATTCATGACATTATTCATACTATCATACTCAAGTTGTATCACTCATGGTCCTAATGGCATGTTTTCCCACCCGCCGTCCTATTCGAAAAGTCCTATTCAAGCAAAAAAAGCATCCCTCGCCCAAATTGGGACAAGACGGATGCTTTTGGGGTATCGAAATAGGCGGGATCCGGTTCCATACGACCGTCCCTACTTCACAAGGTCTTCCACGAATTTGGGCAGCACAAACGCGGCCTTGTGAATCCGCGGCGTGTAATATTTGGTGTCCAGTTCGGGGATGTTCGACTCGTCCACTTCCAGAGGGTCATGCACTTTGCTGCCCATCGTGAACGTCCACAATCCGCTCGGGTAGGTGGGAATGTTGGCTCCGTACACGCGGACGATCGGAAAAATCTCCTTGACGTCCTTGTTTACTTTTTGGATCAAATCCGCTTTAAACCATGGGTTGTCCGTCTGGGCAACAAAAATCCCGTCGTCCTTCAGCGCTTCGTAAATGCCCTGATAGAACCCGCGCTCAAACAATGGCGCCGCCGGTCCCACCGGTTCGGTTGAGTCGACCATGATGACGTCGTATTTATTTTTGCTCTCTATAATATGCATATAGCCATCGGCCACCTGAACTTCAACCCGGGGGTTGTCCAACCCGCCAGCGATTTCCGGCAAATATTTTTTCGAATATTCGATGACCTTGCCGTCGATCTCCACCAGCACCGCTTTTTCCACTTCCGGATGCTTGATCACTTCGCGGATTACTCCGCCGTCGCCGCCGCCAACCACAAGCACATGCTTCGGGTTCGGATGCGTGTAAAGCGCAGGATGGGCCACCATTTCATGGTAAACAAACTCGTCTTTGATCGTCGTCATGACCATGCCATCCAGCACTAGCATCCGCCCGAATTCCTCGGTATCGATCATCGCCAGGTCTTGAAATTCCGTTTTTTCCGTGACCAGCGTTTCGCGTATTTTTGCCGTAATGCCAAAGACCGGCGTTTGCTTTTCCGTAAACCACAATTCCATCGTACCAACCTTCTTTCCGCCAGAATAGTGTTCGGCCCCAGGCCGTTTCCCCGTTTCCGCTGTACAAAGTTCATTTCCTAGTATTGTACCAAACAAAAAGATAATAACACAGGATCCGCCTATGCGCTTCAAGTGAACTCGGATATTAGCCCGGTTAGCAATGACTGGCGTATTGAAACAGCTCACTCATGAATGATCTATCCCAAACTTTCCCATACTAAAAAGAAACGTTCGGGAACATAGGAGTAACGGTTTAGTATAGCGCTTTGAAAGGAGAGAGCCCTTCCGTGCAGAAACTCGCTCGCAGTGACAGATACCATCAGCGCAAACCGCGCCGGGCTTGGCGGCTGCTGTTCAAGCTGACGCTCGGCACCGGACTGCTGGGCGTATGCGCCGCCGGCGTCCTGCTGTTATACCTGTATCAGGCCGATCTGCCTCTGGCGGATTCCGGCCGGAACTCGCAGCTGATCGATAGCAAAAGGAATACGATCGCCGTTTTTTCGGACGGCAGCAAAAACCGCGAAAACGTGGATCTCCCGGAGATTTCCCCGTGGCTGATCAAAGCGACGCTCGCGACCGAAGACCGGCATTTTTACGATCATTTCGGTTTTGACTTGAAAGGCATGGCCCGGGCGGCCCTCGTGAATTTGAAGGAGATGGGCAAAGTTCAAGGGGCCAGCACGTTAACGCAGCAGCTCGCCCGCAATTTGTTCCTCACCCATGAGCGGACCTGGTCGCGGAAAATCAAGGAGGCTTTATACACGACCCAGTTGGAAATGAAATACGACAAGGATGACATCCTTAGCATGTATTTGAACGAAATTTACTACGGCCACGGCGCTTACGGGATTGAGGCCGCCGCGCAAATGTACTTCGGCAAGCCCGCCAAGGATTTGAGCCTGGCCGAAAGCGCCATGCTGGCCGGAGTGCCAAAGGGGCCCACGTATTATTCACCTTTTAATCATATGAAAAACGCCAAAGACCGGCAGCGCACCGTGCTCTCGGCCATGGTTGCCACCGGCGACATTTCCTCGGAGGAGGCGGACCGAGCCTATAACGAGATGCTGGCCTTTCAATCGCCGAAGCAGCAAAACCCCGTGGACAAAGCCCCTTACTTCCGCGATTACATCCGCAGCGTCGTGGTGGACGAGCTTGGATTCGATGAAACGCTGCTGGAGCATGGCGGGTTGAGCATTTACACGACGCTCGATCCGGACGCCCAGCAGGCAGCGGAGGCAGCCGTGGCCTCGGAGCTGGACAAAACGCCGGAGCTGGAGGCCGCCCTGATTTCCATCGATCCGCGCAACGGGTACGTCAAGGCGCTCGTCGGCGGGGCCAATTACAAGCAAAGTCAATACAATCATGTTTTTGCCACGACCCGCCAGCCGGGCTCCAGCTTTAAGCCGATCATGTATTTGTCCGCACTGGCCTCCGGCAAAATGACGAGCGCTAGCAAGTTCAGCAGCCAGCCGACGCTGTTTCATTATGACGATAACCGCAAAACCTACAGCCCGAAAAATTTCGGGGACAAATATTTGGGCGAAATCGACATGCGTCAGGCGATCGCTCATTCGGACAACATTTACGCCGTCAACACGATTTTGACCGTTGGCGCCGAGCAGGTGATCGAGCTGGGCCGGAAGATGGGGATCACCAGCCCGCTGCAGCCGGTGCCGTCGCTGGCGTTGGGCACTTCCCCGATCAGCCCGTTCGAAATGGCCACCGCTTTTGCGGTGATCGGCAATCAGGGACGGAGCGTCAAACCGGTGGCTGTGCTGAGAATCACCGATTCCAGCGGGCGCGTGCTGTACGAGGCCAAGGCGGCCAAGCCCGAGCAGATCGTTGATCAGGCGGCGGCTTACGTGCTGACCAATCTGATGGAAAGCGTATTTGAAACCGGAGGCACCGGGAACCGGGTATCGGGTGAAATCAAGCGGCCGGTAGCCGGCAAAACCGGCACGACCAGCACGGACGCCTGGCTTGTCGGCTTTACGCCGGAGCTGTCCACCGCCGTCTGGGTCGGGTACGATAAAGGCAAAACGCTCGGTACGGCGGAATCGCGCAAGGCCGCGCCGATTTTTGCCAAATTTACGGAAAAAGCGCTGGCGAAAGTACCGCCGAAAATTTTTCCGATTCCCGACGGCGTCGTCAGCGTCTATATCGACCCGGAGACCGGCAAATTGGCGACAAAGGACTGCCCCGACAAAAAGCTGGAAGTGTTCATTCAGGGAACCGAGCCGACGGAATATTGCGAAGCGCACGGGGAAGGAAAACCGGAGCCGCTCCCGGAACCGGCCCAGGCAGGGAAGCAGGAAACCCATTCCTGGTGGAACGATTTGAAGCGCTGGTGGATGGACTGAAGCGGAACGATCGGCACTCATGCATGTGGACGAAACGCGCCCGGTTCTATACCATAAAGGGAGTTATAATTTCTACCCTAAAGGAGACTCCCCGATAGATGAATCAAATCACGAAAAAAATCGTTCCCGGCCGCCCCCTGCCCCCGGAATTTTACCGGCTTACCGCTCTGGAAGCCGGGCCCCTGCTTCTGGGGCACACGCTGGTCCGCCGGACGGAGGACGGCGACATCCGCTGCCGCATCGTGGAAACCGAGAGCTACGGGGGCGTGGAGGATAAAGGCAGCCACGCCTTCGGCGGGCGCCGCACCGCACGTACCGAGGTTATGTTCGGAGAGGGGGGCGTCGCTTATATTTATTTGATTTACGGCATGTACAACTGCCTGAACTTGGTCACTGGCGCGCCGGACGACCCGCAGGCGGTGCTGATCCGCGCCGTGGAGCCGCTGTCCCCGGCCGATGAGACGCTGATGCGCCAGCGCCGCGGTACGAAGGCACGCCGCCCGGCCGACTTGTCCGGAGGGCCGGGCAGGCTGTGCCGTGCCCTGGACATCGACAAGTCGCTGAACGGCCTGCCGCTCCACGAGCCCGGGTCCGCTCTGTGGCTGGAGTCCGGGGAGCGCGCGCCCGGCGGCGCCATTATGCAAGCGCCGCGGATCAATATCGCTTATGCCGCGGAATATGCCTCAAAGCCGTGGCGGTTTTATCTCCGCGATAACCCGTACGTTTCGGTCGTTGATAAGCAGGCCGTTGTTTGGACAAATTAGGATTCCATTTTATTCCACAACTTTTTCGTGTTTCATCCGTTTAATTCTACGTATCTACTTACTTCAGTAGGAGGATCAACGATGAAATACGTAATCTCGTTCGCCAAAGCGGCGGCGGCCCTCATGTTATCCTTGACGGTTGCGGCGGGAGCCCTTCCCGGCATGCAGCCGTTTTCGGCCACAGCCGCCGCGGCAGCAGCGAAAGGGCCCATAATCTATGGCCTGGAACACGCCACGTTTAAGCAATCGGGCCAGCTTTACCTTCCTTTGAAGGAAGTCGCCCCCCTTTTGGACCTGCAGGTCGGGTATGACAACACCACCAAAACGACTGAAGTCACAGGCGTGCAGCAATTGGCCAAGCTCAAATCCGGAAAATCCTCAGCAACCGGGAAAAGCGGGAAAACGGTCGCTTTAGGCGCTCCGATTCTGGTCAAAAACGGTGATACTTACGTCCCGGCCTCTTTGTTTTCCAAACTGTTCGGCATCTCGATCAAAGCGGGCAATGCTAAGGAACCGAGCGAAATCAGCTTTTCTTATAACCCCCAATATTTCACGTTGCGCTCAGGCAGTATGCTGTTCTGGATGAACAAGCAGCATGGCGTCATCTATGCCGGACCAAGCGGACAGCTTCCCGAGCGAGCGGGCAAGGTGACCGTCAGAGACCCGGATTGGCTCGGCGGAAAGGCGCAAAAAATCGACGATTCCACCTATGTCCTGGACATCAGCAACTCGTACGGGGAGCCGCATATCAACAACAGCTGGTACCGCATTCTGCTGCATGACGGGAAGATCGTCCGGCAGTCCGCCATGCATTTCGGAGGCCCTCCCTTTGGAAATCTGCATGAAAATGTTCTGACGTATGACGGCAGAATCGTGTTGAACAACGGACAGATTGCCAAATTGTACACGAAGGATGGACAACTAACCGAAACTATCAACTTGGTACAGTTTGGCGACACCGAGGATGTTTACAGTTTGGAGGCGCTGGAGGACGATTTTCTGCTGATCCGGCCTTACTCGTCAGGAACGCTGCTGCTGATCGACCGTAAGACCGGGGAACGGACAGCCCCTTATTTAAAGTTGCTTCAAGAGGACGACATCCAATGGATTCAAATGAACGATCTCAACGCCGATGACGGGCTGACCTACACCGGCCGGACCGGCTCCATCCTCCATTTCGACTGGGAGGGCTTCAATTCAAGCCCAGGGGGCAGCAAATCGCTTGATCTTACCAGTGCTTTCGAAAAAAACGATGAATAAAAGATTTTCGAATCGATATTGTGCCCACCTGAAATCTAAATGTTGTAGCAGCGGCTATTTTACTTTGCACGCTGCTCTAACGGACACCAGCGACCTTATTTGCCCATTTCCCGGGTATTTCCCAGGCTAACGGACACTAACGCACCTATTTCGCTCTAAACCCGTTCATCCAGGCCGTTTTAAGGTAAATAAGGTCATCTGTGTCCGTCCCATTTTGCAGACCTCTGTTTTCCCTCAAATAACGGCGCTGGTGTCCCTTAGCCCGCAGATTCCTCTTCTCCTCCCCTATCTACCTGCGCATCGCCCCCTACCTTGCCCGATCTTCTATAATGCCGAAAAAAACAGCGAACCCTCGCCGCAGCCTGGACGGCGAGGGTCCGCTGTTTTATTATCTGCATCTCACGGACTTTTAAGCCTCCAAAGCGCTTTTCAGCTCTCCCGGTGTGCGGTCCCACCACTCGGCGTTGGTTTCGATCAGCAGGTTTTTGAGCGCCGCCTTTTGCGCCGCCGCCAATCCATCCAGGATGACCCGGCGCTTCAAGGCATAGTCCATTTTGTTGACGTGGTCCGCGAGGATTTTCCAGCCGCGCCGCGCCTCCGTATCGATCCACATCTCGCAGGCGGTCATCCCGCCGTAAAATTGCCCCTCCGGACCGCGGTCGACCGCGACCCAAACGATCCACACCTGCCGGCCGTTCGGAACATCCTCCCGGTTCATCGAAAATTTGATGCCTTTTTCCACCTTGCTCTTGGCGTGCATCGCCCCGACATCGATGTACGCTTCATTGCCGTCGATGATGACCGGCGACATGCTGTTCAAATCGATGGAGCCTGCGCCAAATCCTTTATGCTTGCTTTTCTCGTCGTTGCTGATGATATTCAAGGCGAAAATTTTTTTGCCCGTTTTTGGTGATTGATCCATAATGTCCTCCATTATTCGCGAATCTATAGACGGTTCTCCGTAATATTCAGCCTTTTTGAGGCCTTATTGATTAATTCAATTTTAGCTAATAATCTGCCAAAAGCAAACATATACATGCTGTAGATGCTTGTCAACGGGAGGTATCCATTGTATGACCCGACGTACTAAGATCTACGGCATTTCCATCCTTGCTTTGTGTTTAATTCTCGGAACGGCTGGATTTGCCCTCCAGGCAGGCCCGGAGGATGCGGCTTCGTTCGCCCCGGAAAAGGGCAAGCCCAAGGCCTTCCAAAATACCGGACAAACCCCGGCCGCACCGCAGGCCGAAAGCATCCAGCAGCCGAAGGCGGAGGTGCTCAGCAACCGGGTTGCCGAATACCACATCGACGTTGCGCTCAATGAACAGGACGGGACGCTCACCGGCACGGAGACGCTGACATGGACCCATCCCGGCAAAAAAACGGTCAACGAAATTTATTTGCACTTGTACCCCAACGCCTTCTCCTCCCCGGACACCACGTTTATGAAGGAATCGGGCGGAAAGCTACGCGGGGATGTTATGCCCAAGGACGGCTGGGGCTCGATGGAAATCACCGAACTGCGAACGACGGACGGCATTTCCCTGCTCCACCGGTTGCAGTATGTCCAGCCGGATGACGGTAACGCGAAAGACAAAACTTTGGCCAAAGTGCGTCTGCCGGTGGCGGTTCAAGGCGGGGAAAGCCTGACGCTGAAGATGAAGTTTACCGTCAAGCTGCCGAAGGTTTTTGCGCGGATGGGGACGGCGGGAAATTTCGTGATGGCCGGGCAGTGGTTCCCGAAAATCAGCGTATATGAGCCTGCGGGTACCCGGGGGCGCACGGCGGAAGGCTGGAATCTCCACCAATACCACGGAAACTCCGAATTTTATGCCGATTTTGGCATATACAACGTGAGAATTAATGTGCCCGAAACCTATACCGTTGCCGCTACCGGATTTCAGACGAAAAAGGCGGCCATCCGGGATGGACGGAAAACGGTGCAGTTTTATGCCGACGATGTTCACGATTTCGCCTGGGCGGCCTCCCCCGATTTTATTTATGCGGAAGAGCCGTTTTCCTCCTCCGAGGTGCCCGGCGTGCGGATCAAGCTTTACCTGGATCCGGCCCATCAGGACTTGAAAGAGCGCTATTTTTATGCGGCCAAATCGGCTTTATCCAATTTCAGCAGATGGTACGGACGTTACCCTTATTCGACCCTGTCCATCGTAGTGCCCCCCGCGGACGGGAACGGAGCAGGCGGGATGGAATACCCGACGCTCGTGACCGCATTTGGCGCAAGCAGCGACTCTCCCGGGTACGACGAGCTGGAGCGGACGGTCATTCACGAGATCGCGCATCAATTTTTTTACGGCATGATTGCGAGCAACGAATTTGAAGAGGCTTGGCTGGATGAAAGTTTTGCTTCCTATGCGGAGGATAAATTGATGGAGCAGGAGTTCGGAATCAGCCCAACGCTTCCGATTCAGGCCGCGCTGATTTCCGCGCCGGCTCCGCTGACACAAAACGCCTGGAAGTACGGCTCCAGCGACGGCTATACCAAAAATGCCTATTACCGCGGCAAGCTTATTTTGCTCGATATTGAACGCCAGGTGGGGAGCAAAACGATGAAGCGCATTTTAACGGTTTATGCCCACAAATACCGCTTCAAACATCCAACGACGGCCGACTTTCAGCGGGTTGTCGAACAAGTCACCGGTCGCAGCTGGAAAAACTATTTTTCGCAATATGTATACGACGGCAAGATGGCCGATTTCTCCGTTGACCAAATCACGGTGAATCCGCTCCGTCAGAATGGCGCCACCGTTTACGAATCCACCGTCGTCATCTCCCGCAAAGGGGCGACCTATCCGAAGGTTCCGCTGCTGTTCGCGTTCCAAGACGGGCATACGGTGCGAAAACAATGGAAAGGCGAGGACAGCCGCGTCGAGCTTAAGCTGACATACAAGGAGCCGCTTGCCTGGGTGCAAATCGATCCGGACTATTCGCTGGTGGTCGAAAACAAACATATCAACAACTATTTGAAAACGGAGGTGCCCGAACCTCTCCTTTCGCGCTCCAATATGAGCGTGACCAAGCTAATCGAGGCCCTGCTCGGAACGCTTATATGGTAACTTTTAGGGGGTAATAGAGTATGACCTATGTGCGTCAGGGATGGAGCCTGCTGAAAAGCCAGTTTCCCTCCGTCATCATTTTGTTCCTGTATCAGCTGCTGTGGGGGTTGTTTTTGTACCGGCTGGTCGATACTGCCGTTACCGCTCTGCTGCAAAGATATCCTGATCCGCTGCCAACGCAGCTCAGCCGGTTTCTGTTTCTGCTGGAAGGGCGTATTTATTTGGGGAGCAATCCGGACGTCCGCCTTTATTTGGGATTGCTGATCGGCATGGCGGTTCTGCGTCTTCTGCTCACGCCTCTCATTCAAGCGGGAATTTTTTACGGGCTTGTCCCTTCCGAGAGCCGCGCGCACGGACTGCCGCTGTTCCGCGGAATGAAGGAATTCTGGAAACCGGTCGCCCTGTTTTATGCCCTTGAACTTATTTTAATTATGCTGCCTTCCTTCTGGATTGTTCCCAAGCTCCTGCGATTATGGCCGTATCTGCTGGGGTCCGGGGGACAAATGGCCCCGATGCTGACGGGCCTCATCTACATCCTGGGTTGGTTCGTTTACGGCTGGCTGGTAAGGCAATGCCTCCTCTACGTGCAATTTGGATATTTGTTTAAATCCAGCGTCTGGGGTTCCCTCCTCGTCTGTTTCCGGCACCTTCTGCAGGGCATCGGGATCTCCCTGATCCTGGGCGCGTTCGGACTGGGCGTTTTCCTGCTGTTCGGAACGGTCTCCTGGATCTGGACCGGCATGTTGGCGCTGATCCTGCAGCAAACCTACCCTCTTTTTCGCAGCGCTTTTAAAGTTTGGCAAGTCACCTCGCAATATCGCCTCTGGCAGACAAAAACCGAAAAAAGTTAAATTTTTTTCATCTCTCCGAAACCTTTACGGCACAAGGCCTTCGCGACTTTGCGAAGGCCTTGTGTGAGGTTTTCCCCTCTTAATCTTGCGAATTAACCATTGCCAAATGATCCCTGCCTTTGTTAAAATAACAGCAGCACAATTTCAGTAACAGTTTTGTAATTATTTTTGTCATCTTTGGCAGGAAAATAGCAAGCTACGTCGAATAAGTCTTATCAGGTGTGAAATCAAAGCCGAATTCCCTGCGCCGGGGAAACGGGGGAACCACTTTGGGTGAATTGATCTCGTAAGTGAGGGATCATAGGGAACCTTCAACCGAATCCTTAAGCTAACCTCGTAGGCATTGGAAGGAGCATACTTCTTGAAAAAGCGTTTGACCGTAACAGCAGTAAGTTTCGCGTTGCTCTTCACTATCGGAACTGGCAGCGTTTTCGCGGATTCCAAGTTGAACAGCGCCATTGACAATGGTCTCGGATCTCCTTATTCCTCAGGCGGAACAACGACTTCCGGTTTTGACTGTTCCGGATTTACGATGTATGTATTTAACCAACTCGGCATTGATCTTCCTCATCAATCAGGCTCCCAATTCGAGATGGGAACAAAAGTTTCCAAGGACGAATTAATCGCTGGCGATCTGGTGTTCTTCAACACTTCCGGCGATGGCATATCTCATGTTGGCATTTATGTCGGTGACGGCGAGTTTGCGCATGCCTCTTCCTCCAAAGGAGTGGTCATCAGCAAACTGAGCGAGAGCTACTATGAGAAGCGGTATGTCGGAGCGAAACGCATTATGAGCTCCGAGAAATATGAAGCTGTAACGGCCGAACAGTAATCGGAAACACTATAACGATTCGATAAACCCGCAGGGATGATGGGGCAGCCACATCTCTGCGGGTTTTTCATGTTTACATGAAGGCCCTAGGAATCATTACCCAGACTTACCCGCTCCGCAAACAGGCCAAAAGCATCCTTTTTGCCGGGAAACTTGCCAATGTTGGCCCGCTTTGGTAAAATGACCAACAGAAATAGTAACAACTTTGTAATTTTTGTTGTAACGTCGTTTTAGGGTGCATACTACATGAACTGCCGAATTCCCCGCACCCGGGAAACGGGGGAACCACATCAGGGTGAATTGATCTCGCTTCAAAGGGATCATAGGGAACCTTCAACCGAATCCTTAAGCTAACCTCGCAGGCCTTGGAAGGAGTTAGACATCTTGAGAAAGACTTTAGCAGCAGCGGTAACGAGTTTGGCTTTATGCTTCACCCTGGGAGCTGGAAGCGCCTTCGCGGCCGAGCAGGAAACTTCGCTCTCCGGCATTGTCGATTCCGTGTACGGCACGCCCTACAAATACGGCGGCACCAGCACGGCCGGATTTGATTGCTCCGGGTTTACGCGGTATGTGTTTAAGCAAATGGGCGTTACGCTCCCTCGCGTATCCACGGCCCAATACAAGGCAGGTACGGCGGTGTCCAAAAGCGAGCTGCAAGCCGGCGACCTTGTCTTCTTTAACACCCTGGGGGGCGGAAAAGTATCGCATGTAGGCATCTACGTTGGCGACGGAGAATTTGCCCATGCCTCCTCTTCCAAAGGAATCCGGATCGACAAGTTGAGCAACAGTTATTATGAGAACCGCTACGTTGGCGCGAAGCGGGTGCTCAGCAAATACGGTTACTCCGTGTACGCAGCGGAATCTTGAACCTCCGCCGGCGCTTTATTTCCGCTTCACATGACCTGCCTGCCGTAAGCCTATTCCATGCGAAATGGCTTGCGGTTTTTTTCATCCCTATCTATATAACGAAGCGACACGCCAAAAGGTTACCGATTTTTTGTGTATTCCCATATATCCACAGGAGTCCGAACGCCGGCAAAACCTTTACAAGTTAAGTAAATCCCGTTAGAGTGAGGGTAATAGGAATGCCGTTTTTAAAGGAGGATCCTAATGGATAAACCGATTATTCAATTTCGCATCGTCCCCATGGAAGAGAGCCACGGCGCGGAAATCTGCACCTGGCGTTACGATTCTCCCTATGACATCTACAGCTGGCTTCCTTGGGAACAAATGAAAGCGCTCGATGTTGAATTCGGCAATCCGGCGATCAGAGCGGAGCAATACGTGTCTGTGCTGGACGAAAGCGGAGAACTTGCGGGATTTGCTCAATATTTCCCGCTTAAGGATGTCACGCGGCTCGGCATCGGCATGAAACCGGAATTGTGCGGACATGGGCTCGGCAAACGATTTGTAACAAAGATCGTCGAGGAGGCACTGCGGCGGAAACCGGACCATGAGATCGACCTGGAAGTGCTTACGTGGAACACCCGGGCGATTCGCGCTTATCAAAAGGCCGGCTTCACCATCACGGACCTTTACGAGAAAATGACCCCTGGCGGTATCTCCAAGCCTTTTTATTGCATGGTTTATCGGGGGCCTCGGGCTTCATCCTAAAGGCCCTTGATCTGTTAGAGCGGACTTGCCTATGAAGTTTGTTACAAATTTTACCGCGATTGCGATGGAATTGTTCCTATTTTTGACACAAAGACTATGATCGAGCGGCATGTTCCGTTATAATGATTAAGGTAGCTTACATAGGAGGGGCGATTGGAATGCAAAAGTGGATCATGAGCGGGTTGTTTCTCGTAGCTTGCGCTTTGGCCGTCGTACTGATGTTCACCCTGCCAAGCCGGGAGCAGACCGCTAAGGAAGCCAAACCGCAATTGCCTGAAATTACGATGAATGCGGAACAAGCCGAAGCCACCGTCAAAGCCAACTGTATCACCTGCCACGGAGATCAGTTGCAAGGAGGCGCGGGACCGAATCTGCAAAAGATCGGCGCCGAACTGACGGCTGACCAGCTTTACGGCATTATCACCAAAGGCAAAGGCGGAATGATGCCTTCCTTCAAAGATCGGCTGAAGGATGAAGAGATTGCCAACGTTGCGATGTGGCTCGCGGAGAAAAAATAAGAAAAACACCTAAATTGCACACGAAAAGTACGCCCGCCGGAAACTTAAGCGTTTCCGGCGGGCGTTTTTTTGCCTGGCCTAATCCGCAGCGCGCATTTTGTCAAACGCCTCGTTATATTGCTGCGCTTCTTTAATATCCACTGCCGTAATTCCGCCTTCTTCCCATGAGGTCAGCCGGAGCGTCACGGTTTTATAGTCGATCGTAATAAACGGGTGATGATTAAACGCTTCTGAAATTGCGGCTACCTCATCCACGAAAGCAATACCCTTCATAAAATTGGAGAACGTATATTTGCGGAAGATCCATCGTCCTTCCTCAAGTTCCCAGCCTTCCAGCTTTTCCAAATGCGCTTGTACTTCTTGCGGTGTAAACGGCATCATTTATCCTCCCCGTTCTCTTCAAGAACTCCTTATTATGTAAGTATCCCCTGGCGCATCGGGACCTAAGCTTCCGGCCCCGTCCTCTACTATTTTATTCTGCAAACAACCTGAACATGCGTACTGCTTCCTGACTAACTATTTTACCACGGAACCCCGGGTCAAACCAAATTTCTCTAGATCAAAGCCACGGAGGTAAGCTCTTCGTCCCCGATCAGAACATTGATGCGGTGTCCTTCCGGATCATAGATGACGATCGCGCTTCCGACCTCAATGACGGGTTCCGCGCCTAACGCAAAAAACAGGTCCTCAGCCAGCGCCTCCTGCACCTCGGCCCGCTCCTCGTCAGCCAATCCCGCCCACTCCGACAATTCCATATCAAAAAAAAGATAGCTATCGGAAATCCGGCCCACCGCTTCCGTCAAGTCGGCCAAAATATATTCATAATCCCTTCCGTGCTTTACGCCCACCGTTATATCCTCCCTTGATAACCCTGGCTTTCAGGTCATGCTCTTATTATACCGGAAAAAACCACTTAAAAAAAAAGGCAGAACTGTCGATAAAATAGATAAATCTTTTTTTAGGCAGCAGTAACGTCTTTTCCGCAAGGATGCGGAAAGAAAAGAAAGGATTCAATTTAACTCAAGGACGAGGTGTACAATGGAAATTTCATCGATTATTGGACTTATTCTTGGACTCGTTTCGCTTATCTTGGGGATGTTCTTGAAAGGCGCGCCTGTTGGAAGCCTGGTCTCCAACCCTGCGGCCTTCGTCATTATATTTGTCGGGACCGCGGCGACGCTGTTCATGGCCTTCCCTATGGCGGAGCTCAAGAAGTTTCCGAAACTGCTCAAATTGACCGTCTCTCAACCGAAGATGATTACCAAAGCCGAGCTGATCACCCTATTCACGGAATGGGCGACGATTACCCGGCGTGAAGGCCTGCTTGCCCTGGAGGCGAAGGTGGAAGAAATCGACGATGACTTTTTGCGTGGGGGCATGCGCATGATCATTGACGGCAATGATCAGGAGTTCGTTCAAGACGTGCTTACCGAAGATATCGCGGCGACTGAAGAGCGCCATAAAGTCGGGGCCCTGATGTTTTCCCAAGCCGGGATGTACGCGCCGACCCTCGGCGTCCTCGGCGCCGTAGTCGGCTTGATTGCGGCCCTCTCGGACATGAGCGATATTGAGAAATTGTCCCACGCGATTTCAGGCGCTTTTATCGCTACCGTGTTTGGTATTTTTACCGGTTATGTGTTATGGCATCCGATTTCCAATAAATTGAAACGCCTTTCCAAAAAGGAGATGGAAGTGAAGTTAATGATGGTGGAAGGGCTGCTGTCGATCCAATCCGGCGTGTCCACCATCGCGATTCAACAAAAGCTGGCCGTGTTCTTAACCCCTGCCGAACGTGCGCAAATTTTAGAAAAGGGGGTAAATGAAGGTGAGCAAAAAGAATAAACACCAGGAACACGAGGAACATGCCGACGAAAGCTGGCTGCTCCCTTATTCCGACTTAATGACGCTGATGCTGGCGCTGTTCATCGTTTTGTTCGGCATGAGCACGGTCGACGCCAAAAAATTTGAAGAAATGAGCCAGGCGTTCAACAGCATCCTTACCGGAAGTGCCGGCATTTTGGAGCAAACGTCCATGACCCAAAACGAGAACATGGGGCAAGACCGGCAGCGCGAAACCTCTTCCATGAGCAATACCGAGTTGATGCGCAAGGAACAGGAAAGCCTGGAGGCCCTGAAGCGGCAACTGGACAATTATATCAAGGAAAATGGGCTGACCGAGGATCTGGATACGAAGCTCAACCAATCGCAGTTAATGATCACGATCAGCGATAAAGCGCTGTTTGCTTCGGGCGAAGCCGTGGTCAAGCCGGAATCCAGTCAGCTTGCCAAAGCAATCTCGACGATGCTGCAGGAGTTTCCGGACTATGAGGTGATCGTTTCGGGGCATACGGACAACGTACCGATCTCCACCTACGAATTCCCGTCCAACTGGGATTTGAGCGCAAAGCGCGCCTTGAACTTCATGAAGATCCTGCTGCAGAACACCAACCTGGATCGGAAGAAATTCAGCGCGATCGGCTACGGCGAATATCACCCCGTCGCCGGCAACGATACGGCAGCAGGAAGAGCCCAAAACCGCCGGGTCGAAGTCTCGATCATCCGCAAATATGTGGACAGGAATCAACAGCTTGGCGTTACTGCGGCACACTAACGGCGGTAAAAACAATAAAGGCAGGCCCTTACGTCAGGGTCTGCCTTCGTTTTCGTTTGTTGCACTTCGTTGTTTCAGGTCAGCCTATAATTCAGCGCTTCGCCAAGCTCCCGCTTCTCCCGCTCGGTTAAATCCCGCCAAGTGCCGGCCTTTTGTTCACCCAGGTGGATATTCATGATTCGGATCCGCTGCAGCTTGCGTACCTCATAACCCAAGGCGCTGCACATCCTGCGGATTTGCCGGTTTTTTCCCTCCGTTAAAATAATCCGAAACACCCGCTCCGAAATTCGGGTCACTTTGCAGGGCAAGGTCATCTGGCCTAAAATTTTCACGCCTTCGCTCATCGCCTTCAGAAAGCCGGACGACATTGGACGGTCCACCGTCACGATATATTCCTTCTCATGTTTGCCTTCGGCCCGTAAAATTTTGTTGACGATATCCCCGTCGCTCGTCAGCAAAATCAGCCCCTCCGAGTCTTTGTCGAGACGGCCGATCGGAAAAATCCGCTCCGAATGCCCGACAAAATCGACGATATTACCTTTGATATGGCTCTCCGTGGTACTTGTGATCCCTACCGGCTTATTCAAGGCAATATAGACGTGTTTGGTCTGTTTAGGCGAAATCGGCTTCCCCTCAACCCGCACATCATCGCCCGGTTCGGCCTGGCTGCCCAGCACGGCGGTGACTCCGTTGATCGTCACTTTCCCCGACTCCACCAGCTTGTCTGCTTCGCGGCGGGAGCAAAATCCTGTCTCACTGATAAATTTGTTAATCCGCATGATATAACTTTATCCACCCGTCTCTGTAAAATTCAAGCCGCCTTGCCCGCAGCCATCGGCCAAATCCGTCAGCTCTCCGGAGTCCGCAGCTTCCTCCGCAGAAGCCAGAGGCAACGTAATCGTGACGACCGTGCCTTTGCCCAACTCGCTTTCGATCAGCAGCGTTCCCCGATGGCTCTCGATAATACGCTGGCTTACCATCAGCCCCAAACCGGTCCCCTTTTCCTTGTTCGTGTAGAAGGGCTCCCCTAGCTTGAGCAGCCGCTCCTTCGCGATGCCTTCGCCCTCGTCAATCACCCGCAGCACCGCTTGGCGGCCATCGTGCACCTCCAACTGAAGGGCGATTTTCCCGCCTTTTGGCATAGCCTCCATAGCGTTTTTCAGCACATTGATAAACACCTGCTTAAGTTGATTTTCCTCACAATGTACCATAACTGGCTGCTGCGAGAAAAGAACCGCGAACTCGATATTATGTAAGTGCGCCTCACTATCCAATAAAGAGACGACGTCCCCCAGCGTAAAACGAACATCCTTCGTGAGAAATTGCACGGCCTGCGGTTTTGCGAGAATCAAAAATTCGCTGACAATCAGGTTAATCCGGTCCAGTTCAGCCAGCATGACATCGGTGTGCATCGTATTGATCGCTTTGGTCTGTTGCTGCATTTGCAGAAACCCCCGCAGCGTTGTCAGCGGATTGCGGATCTCATGGGCAACCCCCGCCGCCAGTTGACCGACCGTGGTCAACTTTTCCGAGCGGCGCAGCAGTTCATCCATCTTATTGTGTTCCGTCATGTCCCGGGAAATGCTGATAAACGCCGTAATTTTACCTTCCTGGTCATAAATCGGCGATACGCTGATGCCTACCTCGACCGAGCCTCCATCTTTGCGCAGACGTACCGTTTCCGTCACGACGGAGGCCGCCTTGCCGCCCGACTCCTCTTCCTGGCGCCAGGCCGTCCTGTTCTCCTCTTCCTCAAAGGGAGGAGTAAACTCAAGGCGCGAACCGATGATCTCTTCGCTCGTCCACCCATACAAGCTCTCAAAGGCGGGGTTCACCAACCGCACCCGTCCTTCGACATCCGTAATATGAATCGCGTCGGCGGTTTGACTGATGATCGATTCCAAATATTCTTTCATGGAGCGGTTTTCTTCGCTTTTCTGCGTTAATTCCTTGGTGTAGTTGCCCAAGCTATCGGCCATCGCGTTGATTTTGTTAGCCAGCAGGCCCAGCTCATCCTTCCGGTCCACCTGAAGCCGGGCTTCAAACTGCCCGACGGACAGCTCATTGACCTGGTCAAGAATATTCCGAATCGGCAGAATCAGACGGCCCGCCATCCAGTAACTGGTCAAAATCATCAAGACCAGCAGACTGACCGACACTGTAAACTGGCTGATCACTTGCTTCGAGATGGCGCCTGCGATCGGTTCATAACTGGAGATAATGCGAATCACGTAAGGCGCCTGTTTGTTCGGAAGAATCGGAACATAGCTAACCAAGACATGCTCGTTATTAATCATCGTGTCGTACAAAAGGCTTTTCTTTTGGCTGATCGATTCCCGAACGGCCCTTTCCACCATGCCGTCATTTTTGTATTCATAGGTCCCGAATAAGAGATGATCCTGATCGATTTGCTGTGGATTAAAACCGCTGATCTCCAACAGGCTGTTATTGGTGCCGAGGGATTCACGCACGATCCGTTCCGGGCTGGTCATATAAAGAATCCCGTCCACCAACCTGCCGTTGATTTTGTCCCCAAGCGACAGCTTGACATAATTATACACCGAGCGACTTTGTTCGACAGCGAGAGCGATATGCTTGGCCGTCAGCATCATGTTCGCTTCCCGGTCTTTGCGCAAATTGTCCCGGGTCGAGAAATAGCTTAGCACGATATTCAAGGACAAGATGATCATGGCAAAACATGAGATGATCAAAGCAAGTTTTGTTTTTATAGTCAAAGTTTCACCCCACTTCTAGAGCCATAGTAATGGGTTTTTATGGTAATCCGTAATTTTCTACTTTCATCATACCTTTTACGACAAGTTTTGCAAAGACGTTGAAATTCCCAGATCGTTTCCCTACAATAAGAAAAAATGCCTATACTGTTGGTACTTGGGTTGCATTGGCCATAAAATGAAGATATAAGCCCAACTTATCCACATACTATTAACATATCAACAGGACCAAAGTATAATATGTGTATAATAATGGGGATAATAACCCGCTTATTCACAGTGTTATACACAACATGTTAACAACGAATGCTTGTTCGTTGGACAAACCTGGGATGAACACCTTAGAAGGAGTTGAATTGATTATTGATGTCCTTTTCATTACTCCCGGAACCGCCATCCTCCACTTATCCACATGAGCACTGGATGGAAGAGGCGATTCGCGAAGCGGGAAAAGCGGAAGCGATAGGTGAAGTCCCTATCGGCGCGGTGATCGTGCTAGGCGACGAAATTGTCGGGCGCGGCCACAATCTGCGGGAAAGCTCCCGGGACGGGACGGCCCACGCCGAAATGATAGCGATCCGGGAAGCCAGCGCGCGTCTGGACGCCTGGAGGCTGCTGCACTGCCGGCTCTACGTCACGCTGGAGCCCTGCCCGATGTGTGCGGGCGCGATCGTGCAGTGCCGGGTTCCCCACGTCATTTACGGCGCCCCTGATCCAAAGGCAGGCTGCGCAGGAACGCTGATGAACCTGCTGCAGGAGCCCCGCTTCAATCACCGCACCGAAGTAACCGCCGGGGTGCTTCAGGAGGAATGCGGTACTTTGCTGACGTCGTTTTTTCGCCGGCTGCGCCAAAAATAATCGTCCCTGAAAAAATAAAACCTCCAGGCCCTGTGCACAGGGGTACTGGAGGTTTCGCCGTTATTTATTCCATTAATAGCCGAAGCTACGCATCTCTTCTTTAAACTTATCCAACGTGATCGTATCTTCCGGGATTCCGATTGCGAACTCCGGTTTTTCATTGATATAGCTATAAGTGCTGGTCGCCTGCAGCGCCGCTTTTACGTTATCTTTTGTTTGCGCATCGTTAAACTCCACATCGGCGTTAAGCACCTGATACACGGGATAGTTATCCCCAGCGATAGCTGTGTTTACGGTAAACTGGTGAATTTGCAGATGATCCAAGACTTTCGGCAGCATATTGTGGATAACCTTTGTGGCAGCCTCCGCAGCCGTATCGTTCGTTACTTCGAACCGGACGACCTGCTTGGCTTTGACGCCTTCCGGCAGCTCCGCTTCCTTCGGATCGATCGTTTTAAAATATGGGGCCGGTTCAAACTCTCCAAGTACCGCTACGGCCAACTCCGCTCCAAGCTTCTGCGTCTTCTCTGGGTCGAGCAGGTCCGAACTAAGGCCCTCGACGTTTTGCTTTGCCAGCTCCTGCCGATCCAGCTCGACGAATTTCCCTGTAACGGACTTTGGCATCGGCAAAAACGGAATGCTCGGAACCTGGAGGTACAACTTCTCTTTCGTCATCACGAACGGAGCCGTAATGGTTGTGGCCACTTTGCCGGCCAGTTTGATTTCCAGCTGTCCTTCGGTTTGCATCGGTTCCTTCCGGTAGATCTGCCGTATGTTGATTTCAGCGTTAGGAAGCGCCGAGAGGATCGCACCGATATTCGGATTTAACGATTTCGCATTTACGGTCAGATCCGAAATTTTAATACGGCTCTCCAAGGCGAAAGAATCCATGCCGAGCGCATGCAGAGCCGCGCTGCTTAACACTTCCTTCGGCTCCTTCTCGGCGGTGCATCCGGACAACACGGCAACCAGCGACATCATAACAAGCAATACAAACATGTAAAATCGTTTTTGAAACATACTATCTCCCCGTCCAACCTGATTCTCGATTCCTCACACATCATATCCCATTTGGACCCGAATCGGAAGCCTTTTTGCCAAATTAATGGATGGCCTTTTTCTTGAAACGTCCACCCTTCACGTCATGGATATTCCCGACCGCCAAAAAGGCATTTTCATCGTAATGATTTACGATTTCCTTCAGCTTGGCTTCCTCCAAACGGGTAATCACGCAAAAAATAACCTTTTTCGGATCCCCGGAAAATCCGCCTTCTCCCGATAAATACGTCACGCCCCGGCCCAACCGGCTCAAAATGGCGTCCCCGATTTCGTCAATCTGGTCGCTGATGATCCAAACGGATTTCGATTCGTTTAAGCCGTCCACGACGATATCGATGGTTTTATAAGCGATATAATAGGCCAACAAGGAGAATAAAGCCCGTTCCCAGCCGAATACAAATCCGGCGCTGAGCAGTATGAAAAAGTTGAAAAACATAATAACTTCGCCAACGGAAAAAGGAGTTTTACGCGAGATTAAAATAGCGACGATTTCAGTTCCGTCCAAGGACCCGCCAAACCGGATCACGATCCCGGTTCCGAGGCCGAGCAAAATGCCGCCGAACACGAATGCCAGCAGGGTATCGCTCACAAAGGCTTGAACGGGATGCAGCAGCGCTGTTCCGGCCGACATGACGGAGATGCCGATCAGCGTGGAAATGGCAAACGTTTTGCCAATTTGTTTATAGCCGATAATGAGAAAGGGGAGGTTAAAGAGGAACAGGAAAATACCCAGAGGGAAACCCGATAAATAAGAAGACATTACGGAGATGCCCGTAATTCCGCCATCCGTAATTTTGTTAGGTACCAGGAACAGCTCAAGGGCCACAGAAACGAGAATCGCTCCAATAATAATGAAGAAGGTTCGAAACAGTATGCTTTTGACCGTTCTCTGTTTGTGCTGCCGAGCTTGCTGCGTCATCGCAGAGGGACTCATATTGCTTGGATTTATGGCGTTCAATCGCATCACGATCCTTTCGGTTAAAATATCTGTTTTTTCATCTCCGCTCCTAATTGATCCATTTCTTGAAGCTGGCCAGACACCCTATCTTTATTATTACATGTTTCTATGCCTCATGTCTTGCTTTTCATGCAAGTTTAAACTTGAAAAACCTCGCCATTAGTGAGGTCCTTTGCCGTGCAAACCTATACGATCGGTGCAAAGGGAAGGAATGCTGCTCTAACGGACACCAGCGACCTTATCCGCCCATTTCCCGGGTATTTCCCAGCCTAACGGACACACACGACCCTATTTCGCTCTAAACCCGTTCATCCAGGACGATTTGAGGTAAATAAGGTCTTCTCTGTCCGTTACATTTTGCAATCCTCCGTTTTTCCTCAAATAACGGCTCAGGTGTCCCTTAGCCCCCCACTCTACCCGCGCTTCACCCTCTACCATGACAGAAATTTTATAAATTCTATAAGGTTGAAAAACCTCAGCCTTGGGCTGAGGTCGTGAGGTTTCCGCGTCCGTATTATCCTTCAGGATTGTTATGACTGACGTGGTTTTGCGTCTTCACTTTCTTGGACCCGGACAGCGGCTCCGGTCCCTCCTGCTTCCGCTCGCGGCGCGGGTTGTCTTCCGGCCCATTGCCGGCCGAAGTCTGATACGTTTGCGGTTTGGTCATCGCAAACCCTCCCCTCCATTATGGATGTAGGGTTAATTTGCGATGAAACCCGCTGTATTATGCAAAAAAGAGAGCATCGCTGCTCTCTTGTGAACAAACATGGTATGTATGGCGGAGAGGATGGGATTCGAACCCATGTGAGCTTGCACTCTAACGGTTTTCAAGACCGCCCCGTTATGACCGCTTCGGTACCTCTCCGTAAGGTGAATCCGATTTGCGTAACAAATCAGATTCTACCACATTGCTTGCCGAATCGCAAGCCGTTAACGTTTGGCAATCTTCTCAATGTTGCCCATGTAAGGCCGCAGCACTTCCGGAATTTCCACGCTGCCGTCCTCTTGCTGGTAGTTTTCCAGAATCGCCGCAACGGTGCGTCCCACCGCCAGCCCCGAGCCGTTTAGGGTATGTACGAATTCGGGTTTGGCTTTCGGCTCCGGACGGAAGCGGATGTTGGCGCGGCGAGCCTGGAAATCCTCCACATTGGAACAAGAGGAAATTTCCCGGTACATGCCGCTTTCCGGCAGCCACACTTCGAGGTCGTACGTTTTGGCCGCCGTAAAGCCAAGATCGCCCGTACACAACGCAAGCACGCGATATGGCAATTTAAGCATCTGCAGGACACGCTCCGCGTTTGCGGTCATCTTCTCCAGCTCATCGTAGGACGTATCCGGATGCACGATCTTGATCATTTCCACTTTGTTGAACTGGTGCTGGCGAATCAATCCGCGCGTATCCCGGCCTGCCGCGCCGGCCTCCGAACGGAAGCAGGAACTGTAAGCCACATAATTGCACGGAAGGTCTTCCGCGTTCAAAATCTCATCGCGATGATAGTTCGTCACCGGCACCTCTGCCGTAGGGATAAGATAATAATCGCTGGTCCCCTGCAGCTTGAACAGGTCCTCTTCGAACTTCGGAAGCTGTCCCGTTCCGTACAGACTGTCGCGGTTTACGATATAGGGCGGCAGCATTTCCTCATACCCATGCTCATTGCTGTGCAGATCCATCATGAAGCTGATTAATGCCCGCTCCAGGCGCGCACCGAAGCCTTTGTAAAAAGCAAACCGCGATCCGGTGACCTTGGCCGCCGCTTCAAAATCGAGGATGCCGAGACCGGCTGCCACGTCCCAATGAGCTTTCGGGGCAAAATCGAATTGCCGCGGCTCGCTCCAACGGCGGACCTCAACGTTTTCCTCCTCGGAAGCGCCCACCGGCACGCTCGCGTGCGGAATGTTCGGAAGCGCCAGCATCAATTCATCGATCTGCGCCTCCAGCGTCCGAATCTCCTCGTCCAGCTCCTTGATCCGGTCGCCGACCTCTCGCATCTCCGCGATTAACTCGTCGGCATTCTCCTTGTTCCTCTTCCGCTGCGCCACTTCGGCGGACACCGTATTGCGGCGGTTTTTCAGCAATTCGCTCTCTTGAAGCAGCTCTCGGCGCTTCTCGTCCAGCGGCTGAAAACCGGAAATCAGCTCCAGCGATTTCCCCCGGTTTTTCAATGCTTCTTCAACTCGTGTATAATCGTTTCGCATTATTTTTACATCCAACATAAGTAGTCCCTCCTAGATTCATCCCTTTGCAGGCCTGCCTACCTCAAGAGTCATCCGTCGAAGGGAGGCTGCTATGCAATATGGAAACGCCGGCCGGCGGTTTGTGATCCCAAACCAGATAAAACCTCGACCCATCAAAGGAGTCAAGGTCCCTGTTTACGGCCGCTTCGTCTGCTTGATCATTTCAACAAAATAAGCATGGAGCGAAAAGTCGTCGGTCAGCTCCGGGTGAAAGGACGAGACGAGCAAATGCCCCTGACGGGCCGTGACGATTTCGTCCTTGTACGTCGACAACACCTCAACTCCCGGACCTACCGCCGTAATCAGCGGAGCGCGGATAAAGACGGCCCGCAGCGGAGCCGCAAGCCCCTTAACCTCCAAGTCCGTCTCAAAGCTCTCCCGTTGGCGTCCGAAAGCGTTGCGCGATACCTTGATATCCATTAAAGCGAGATGGGCTTCTTCCCCGCCTTCGATTTCCTTGGCCATCACAATCAGACCGGCGCAAGTGCCAAACAAAGGTTTGCCTTCCCGAGAAAAATCTTTGATCGCTTCAATAAATCCGTATTTTCGCATCAGCTTGCCGATCGTCGTGCTTTCGCCGCCCGGGATGATGAGCCCGTCCAGCTCGCCCAGCTGTTCGGTCCGCTTCACTGCCGTCCCCTCGGCTCCGGCGCTTTCCAAGCTTCGAATATGCTCCGCTACGGCGCCCTGCAGCGCCAGCACTCCTACCTTCATGGCAATCCTTCTTTCTGCTGCAGCCAAACTATGTGCACCCCGGCCATCACATGGATTTGCCGGGGTGGGTTAGAACTGCTTCCTTCGCTATTTCGGCCCGATTACCAGCCGCGCTCCGCCATCCGCTCTGCGGGAGACAATTTGGAGATTTCAATGCCTTTCATCGGCGTACCCAGGTTTTTGGATACTTCGGCAATCAACTTATAATCCGTGTAATGCGTCGTCGCTTCGACGATCGCACGGGCGAATTTCTCCGGGTTGTCCGATTTGAAAATACCGGAGCCAACGAACACCCCGTCCGCGCCAAGGTGCATCATCAGCGCGGCATCGGCCGGCGTCGCCACGCCGCCGGCGGCGAAGTTCACGACCGGCAGCTTGCCGTTTTCATGAACTTCCAAGAGCAAATCGTAGGCTACGCCCAGGTTTTTGGCTTCCGCATACAATTCGTCTTTGGACATGTTCTGCACTTTACGGATTTGGCTGTTGATCAGACGCATATGGCGAACGGCTTCCACGATGTTTCCGGTTCCGGGCTCGCCTTTCGTACGGATCATCGACGCGCCTTCACTGATCCGCCGCAGCGCTTCGCCGAGGTCTTTCGCTCCGCAAACGAACGGTACAGTGAAATCGCGTTTATCGATATGGAACACTTCGTCCGCCGGGGTTAACACTTCGCTCTCGTCCAGGTAGTCTACCCCCAGCGATTCAAGAACTTTCGCTTCTACGTAATGGCCGATCCGCGCTTTGGCCATTACCGGAATGGAAACGACCTTCATCACTTCCTCGACTATCGTCGGGTCCGCCATCCGGGCTACGCCGCCGGCCGCCCGAATATCCGAAGGAACCCGCTCCAGCGCCATGACGGCGGTAGCCCCGGCCGCTTCGGCGATTTTGGCTTGCTCCGCGTTCATAACGTCCATGATGACGCCGCCTTTTTGCATCTCGGCCATGCCTCTTTTGACACGCGATGTTCCTGTTTCCATGTCCAATCCTCCTGATAATAATCTAACTTGATATTTTACAATATTCCCATTAAATATACAACTCGCTGACTTGGGATTTCGCGCCTAGAACAGGTTTTTGATCCCGTTGAACAGATCGCCGAAGAAATCGCCGATCGCCCGCATCATCAACGCGAACCAGCCGGCTTTTTCCGTATCTTGGGCCGTGATCAGGTTGACGGTTTTCTCCAGCGTTTGCTCCATGCCCGGAACCTTGAAGGAATAAGTGACCGTACCTACTTTCGTCCCCTGCTTCAGCGGAGCGGTCAGGCTGGCGGCATCGTCCAGCGTCACTTTCGCTTGAACAGCGCTCGTATCCGCTCCTTTCGGTACCACAAAGCTGACGGCTTGATCGGTTACCACAGGAACTTTCGTGTCCTTCGCTTTGTTTACGATTACCGTCTCCGTGCCGACCACGGTCGCTTTTGGAGGAACGATCTGTTTGGTTTCAAAGTTATTGAAGCCGTAATCCAGCACTTTGCGGGTTTCGACGAAACGTGCGGAATCCGATTTGGCGTCAGCGCCCATGACTACACTGATTAACCGCGTACCGTTCCGCACGGCCGTTCCCGTAAAGCAGTTGCCGGCTTTGGAGGTATGGCCGGTTTTCAGGCCGTCCAGGCCTTCATAAGCATATTGTTTGAAGTTCGTGATGTTTTTGTTCGCTTCCAGCATCCAGTTCAAGTTCACCATCGGCGCGGTGTCGCGTGCCCGGAACTTTTTGCTTTGAATGGTGGTAAAACGGTTGAAATCCGGATGGTCGGTTACGATATACTTGGCCAAGATCGCCGCATCCATTGCGGACATGACGGTTTCCTTGCCGTCCGTCGGCTGAAATTCCTTCGGCATGTCTTTAATGTCAAGGCCGGTAGCGTTGGCGAAATGGGTATGGGTCATGCCCATCCGTTTGGCTTCGTCATTCATCATTTTAACAAAGGCCTGCTCGGAACCGGCAACATACTCGGCAAGCGCCACCGAGGCATCATTCGCGGAAGCGATGGCCATGGCGGTATACAGCTCTTCTATCGTATGCTGATCTCCCTCGGCCAGGAAAATTCGTGAGCCAATCGTGTTTGCGGCATTTTTTCTTACCGTTACCACGTCGTCCCATTTGAATTTGCCCTGTTTTACGAGATCAGCGACAATGTATTCGGTCATCATTTTGGTCATGCTGGCCGGCGGCAGCGCTTCATCGCCGTTGACATTCAGCAGCACTTGCCCGGATACGGGCTCCAATAAAACGGCGGATCTTACTTTAAGGTCTAATGATTCCACGGAAGGAATTGAGGTGGTCGCAGATTGCACTGCCGCAGGTTTGGTAGAAGTAGACTCCGTTTGCTCCCCTTCCGCCAGCGCCATGTCCGGCACCAAAGAGAAGCACAGTGCGTTCAGCAGCAATACAGATGCTACGCTTTTGCGCAGGAAACGCCGTTTGGATTGTGTAGTCTTACGTTTGGATTGTCTCAGTTTCAATGCCCTTAAAGCTCCCCTCATATTCTCTTTCATTTACTTTTTCTATTCTATCACAGGGGATATCGCAAAAAAAGACAAGCCCCGGCGAAATTGCCCGGCTTGCCTTGGTAGATTGTGGAATGCCGATAGATTTATAGCGAATAGTTCGGCGCTTCCTTCGTGATTTGCACATCATGCGGATGGCTTTCGCGAAGGCCGGCGCCCGTAATCCGGATAAATTGCGTATCGTTCCGCAGCTCGTCCAGACTTGGGGTGCCG
Source organism: Paenibacillus lacisediminis (assembly GCF_046567315.2). Lineage (NCBI taxonomy): Bacteria > Bacillati > Bacillota > Bacilli > Caryophanales > Paenibacillaceae > Paenibacillus > Paenibacillus lacisediminis. The sequence continues at coordinate 48,201 of NZ_JBKIAX020000030.1, forward strand.
CAGTAGCCCATGCCGGAACGCAGCCCGCCGAGCAGCTGATGGATCGTGTCGGACAACGGACCTTTGTAAGCAACCCGGCCCTCGATGCCTTCCGGTACAAGCTTCTTGTCGTCATCCTGGAAATAACGGTCCTTGCTGCCCTGCTTCATCGCGCTTATCGAACCCATGCCTCTGTACACCTTATAGCGGCGCCCTTGATAAATTTCCGATTCGCCGGGGCTCTCTTCCGTTCCCGCAAACAAACTGCCCAGCATCACGGCATGTGCGCCTGCGGCGATCGCCTTGGTGATTTCACCGGAATATTTGATGCCGCCATCGGCGATGATCGGCACACCATACTCACGGGCCACCGTTGCGCAATCGTAGACAGCCGTAATCTGCGGCACACCGATGCCGGCGATGACCCGGGTCGTACAGATCGACCCCGGACCGATCCCGACTTTAACCACCGACGCCCCCGCTTCGATCAGGGCTCTGGTGGCATCCCCGGTCGCAACGTTGCCGGCAACGATCGTCAGGTCCGGATAACGTCTGCGCAGCTCTTTGACCGCGTCGATGATGTTGATGTGGTGGCCGTGCGCCGAATCGACCGTAATGACGTCAACACCGGCCTTGACCAACGCATCGGTCCGATCGAACGTATCTTTGGAAATGCCCACGGCCGCGCCGACGAGCAGGCGTCCCTGAGCGTCTTTGGCCGCGTTCGGGAACTGGATTGCTTTTTCGATATCCTTAATGGTAATGAGGCCTTTCAGCACATTGTTCTCATCGACCAGCGGCAGCTTCTCGATCTTATGCTTCTGCAGAATCACTTCGGCCTGTTGCAGGGTTGTTCCGACCGGAGCGGTAACCAGATCATCGCGGGTCATGACCTCGCTGATTTTGATGTTGTAGTCATGTACAAACCGCAAGTCCCGGTTCGTCAAAATCCCGATCAGCTTATGCTCATCATCGACGATCGGCACCCCGGAAATCCGGAATTTGCCCATGACCTCTTCCGCATCGGATACAAGATGGTTCGCCGTAAGCGAAAAGGGATTGGTGATTACGCCGCTTTCGGAGCGTTTTACCCGATCTACTTCCTCCGCTTGCTGCTCAATCGGCATATTTTTGTGAATGATCCCGATGCCGCCTTCCCGCGCGATCGCAATCGCCAGCGCGCTTTCCGTCACTGTGTCCATCCCCGCGCTGATCAGCGGAATGTTCAGCTTCACCTTGTCGCTCAGCTTCGTGGATACGTCGACCTCTTTAGGCAGAACCTCCGATTTGCGCGGAACCAATAGCACGTCGTCGAACGTTAAGCCTTCCTTGTCAAATTTGCTTTCCCACACTGTAAAGATCCTCCTTAAAAATAATTTGAATGATGATGGCCGATTTCCTAAGTAAGCCCGGTTAAGAACAACGTCTTCGAGTACCCTTACCTAAAACAAGAACCGCCTATAGCGGTGTCTCATACGTGGGATCTCCCTTATATATCAAGACCGGAAAGCCCCTTACGAAAATATATTATTGCCATCTTAGCAAAGGCCCTATAGGCTGTCAAGGAAAAGCCGACCCAAATCTTCAAGCGGCTTCCGGGCAAAAACAATTGTCTATTGGACACGAACACTACTGAAAATGAAACCTTCCGTTCACTGTATTTCTGCCCTAAACCGGCAATTCCGATTCTTACAGCTCCAAAACAAAAGAACGGGGCCGTTATCGGCTTCCCGTCCTGTTGTTTTTTATTTGGTTTTAGTGCGGCCCCGTCCGGTCCACATATGCTCTTGACGAGACGCCTGCCCGACGCATTACGAGTTGCGGTTCTCGCTGTAGATCACCTGGTCGATAATCCCGTAGGTCTTGGCCTCTTCCGCAGTCATAAAATAATCCCGGTCCATATCCTTCTCGATCTTCTCAAGAGACTGGCCCGTGCATTCGGCGGCAATGGTATTCAATCTCTCCCGGATGCGCAAAATCCGCCGTGCGCTGATCTCAATGTCGCTCGCCTGCCCCTTTACGCCGCCATGCGGCTGGTGGATCATGATTTCGCTATTCGGTAAGGCGAACCGTTTTCCTTTGGCTCCGGCCAATAGCAGAATCGCCGCGAAGGAAGCGGCAAAACCGGCGCAAATGGTTTGGACATCCGGCTTCACGTACTGCATTGCGTCGTAAATCGCAAAACCCGCTGAAGTCGAACCGCCAGGGCTATTGATATAAAAATGGATGTCCTTCTCCGGATCCTCAGCCGCCAAAAACAACATCTGCGCCGTAATGCTGTTGGCCACTTGATCGTCAATCTCCGAACCGAGAAAAATGATCCGGTCCTTTAACAGGCGTGAATAAATATCGTAAGAACGCTCTCCGCGATCCGTCTGTTCAATGACGTATGGAATTACCGAACTCATAAGTTTACCTCCTTAATTGGGTCAAGCCGCTGCCGCTATCATCCATTGGCTCCTAACCGGTGTTGCCTTTCGAGTCCCCGGTTTGGCTGCCGTGTTACAGCGATAGGACTGCAGCGTTAACGTTGGAACAAGATCTTGAGGACGAGGATCGTTGAACAACATGGCCAAAGCGGTAGCATCCTGACGGCGAAAAGCGTCCAAATAGGCATATACCACAGCTTCATGCGCTCCTGTATCGTCTTGCCGTTCCGAAAAAGCGCGAGCTTTGCTCTGCTCTTCCCCTTCCCGCGATTGAAACAGACCGTTGCGCAGCTTCGTACGGGCCCGGTGCAGCGCCGCCTTGACAGCTCCCTCCGTTGACTGGATCAACTGGGCCGCTTCCGCTGCCGTATACTGCAGGACATCAACCAATAGCAACGCAGTCCGTTGATTCGGCGGCAGCTGGCTGACCAAAGTCTCCATCGCCGCCCAAACGCTGGTCTCATCCAACCTCTGCTGAGGCAACTCTTCCACGACCATGGGGTGCGCTGGGAGCATTTTTTTGCGTCCGCGGTCAATCCAGGTATTTCTGGCCGCTTTGTATAAATAAGCCCGCGTAAGCCGAATACGATCCCCTTGGTTCCGCAATGAAGACCAAACCTTAAGCCACGTGTCCTGCGCCAAATCGTCGCCTTCCCACGCCGATCCGGTCAAGGAGTGGCAATAGCTACGCAACGCCTTCTGATGCGCGTCAACCCAATCCGGAAAATCGGGCGCTTCCCCGGCTCCCTCGGCACCCCCTGCAGTCTTGGCCACTTTACGCTTCTCCTGCTCCGCAGCATATTTGCGCATGTTAGAACACCTCCTGCCCTTCCATAGCTAAAACCTTCCGACTGTTGACCAATCTATACTTGCTGATTTTGTTGTTCACCGTTATAAACGAAAAATTAGCGGTAATCGATACGGTCTCATGCAAAATATTTTACCTGAATTTTTGTATTTTAGCGTCATTCATATCGGAAACCAGCACACTTACCGGAAACTGCCACTCATTGGCCACTCCGCCATGCTGCAATACCACCTAACGGACTCCTGTAGTATCGCCTTGTAGTATCGCCTAACGGACTCCAGCGACCTTATTCGCCCATTTCCCGGGTATTTCCCGTTCTAACGGACTCAGACGACGCTATCGGATTAAAAATACGGACATTGACGCCGATCTGAACGAAATAAGGTCCGCTCGGTCCGTTAGAATTCCTACCCCCTCGTTTTCGACCCAATAACGTCGCTCAGGTCCGTTAGCCTCATCCGTTAAGCTTCACTTCTCCATCCCCTAGAATCCGCAATAACGTTGCTATCCGTTTCATCACGCCGTTTCGTTTCATTACGCTGCAAACACTTCAACAACGCAAAAAAACACCGCCGAGTTATCGGCAGTGCTCTTCTTTCTTGCTTGGCGGCGTCCTACTCTCCCAGGACCCTTCGGTCCAAGTACCATCGGCGCTGGAGGGCTTAACGGTCGTGTTCGGGATGGGTACGCGTGGAACCCCTCCGCCATC
>NZ_JBKIAX020000031.1:0-45859 GCF_046567315.2 Paenibacillus lacisediminis
GCCACACTTCCACATTAGGAGAATTTTTTTTACTTGGGAAGACCAAATCCTGGAAAGTGCTTGAACTTTTTCGTTCCCTTTAATTCCTAACGTTTCATGTTAGATTTTACGCATGGCTAGTGCCTTATTCACCTCAAATCGGCCTGGATGAACGGGTTTAGAGCGAAATAGGGTTACGTGAGTCCGTTAGGCTGGGAAATACCCGGGAAATGGGCGGATAAGGTCGCTGGTGTCCGTTAGAGCAACGTCCACTGGATGTAGACTACAGATTGTAGAGGGCCGAGGTACTCGCTGCTACCGTTCATGAAAGAAGCGGAAGGTTACTCAAATATCCGGCATTAAAGAATGTCACCTTGTTTGTGTTTCTTTTTTTGCTCAAGGGTAAGGACCGCGGTGTCTACGGCTTCTTGTCCCTTCACTTCCACCTCGGCAAGTGCTTCATCCAAGGTTATTTCATTTTGCAGAAGCTTGTCCAGCACGCCTTGGGCAGCATCCTGGAAAGCGTCGAGAATTTCGGCATCGACTTGGGTATACAGGTCTACATAATTAGGATTTGCTTTAAGGGTGTAGAGAGGAGACAAATCATGCTCCCCAACTTGCTCCACGTACTCGGTTACGGCAGGCAGCCCGTAATTTGGCTGGTTTTTGGCCAATAGTTGGCTGTTTACCGGATCTCCGGCTATAAATTTAACAAGTTTCATCGCTTCGGCTGCATGTTCTGTGCTTGAAGAAACGCCAAAAAAGTCAAATATTTCGTAGAAATTCATATAGTCCGGATTCAAAGGGTCCACCGGAGCTGTAACCATTCCCCAGTCGATTGAGGTAGCGCCTTCAAAATGGGAGAACGGCTCGAAATCATATGCAAAAGCATTGGAACTAACGGTCATAGCGGCATTTTCAGTTAAAAACTTGGGGTGTTCCATCGAATCGGCTTCTTCTCCCTGATCATAAACTGCCCCGGTACGAAAAGCTTTCACCGCGGCGGTCCAGATCGACTTCCATTTATCCGTATTCATCGTAACTTTCATGGTTTTTGAATCGAGATAAGTCAGGTTTTCCGTTTCGCCCGCTTTTAAAATAAAGTTCATGGTAACATTGCGATAATAGTTCATTTGTATTCCGTAAAGGGATTTTCCTTGATCATCTTCTGTCGGGAACCGTTCGGCTAATGCAAACACCTCTTCCCAGGTCATTCCGTTTTGCGGGTATGGGATATGATAAGTGTCAAACAATTTCTTGTTATAATAAAGCGCTTCGCTATGAAAAGTAGGCGGAAGAGCATAATACTGGCCGTTATCCGACGCAGCTTCCAAAAGTGACGTAACAATCGGAGAAAGGTCGCTGGATTCCGATCCATTGGTGAATGGGGGAGAAATCGGTTTTAAAATCGCCTTTTCAATAGCCATCTTATATTGCTCCATACCATTTATGTAAATAACATCAGCTTCACGATTCCAACCCGTTTCTTCGGATACCGGATCACTTGGAATCACTTGAACATCGATATTGGGATATTTGTTTTCAAAAGCATAGCCAAAGTTAACATAAAATTGCTTGGCGGACGGATAAGCAACTTTGAGGATGACGGGCTCCTCCGGCTGACGCGTTTGGCAGCTTGATAATAAGACTGTCATAAGCGCCAAGCCTATAAATGTACGCGTTATTTTATACATGTTCTGATCCCCTTTATTATAAACGGGTGCAGGTTAGGAATGCCTGTTCCGGCGACTCCCGACCTTCCCGTACAAGAAATTCACTCGCTGGACAGCATGCGATCAACGTAGGCATTGATCAGGTTATACGCCTGCTCGGAAACGGCATTTTCTTCTTTTGAGGGCTGCAGCATGTAGAAGGATTCGATATTTTTGTCGGCATTCCCTAATGAAATATAATCGGCCAGCGAAGAAAACCCGTATACGGAACGGTATTCCCACTCCGCCACTTTGCCGGACAAGAAAAATCGGATCAACTCCCAGGCCGCCTCAGTTTGCGTCGAGTTGGCGGGAATCGCCCAAATTCCCCCTAACGAAATATGATGACTGATTTCCGGAGAGCCTGGACTGACCGGCATGGTGACCAGTTTCCACTTGATTTCGGAGCCTTGCTGCTCTACAACTTTAAAATCTTCGTAATTAACCACGGCCATCGCGTAGTTTTCTGTAATGAAGGCGTTTTGGTTTATATCGTTGATGGCGATATTTCCGCGTTTTAACGGATCCTTCACCAATTTTAAAATTTTGCCCCATGACGGACTATCTAAAGTGAGGCTGTCCGTATGTTCGTCGTATGCCCGAAGGCTTTCGGTTCTCCCTATATCAATCAACCAATCGGCTGCAGACGGATAGGGTAAGGTTAGGCCTTTCGGAAATCGATTGGCCAACATAATCGTATCCTCCCAAGACATTTGGTTGCCGGGATATTCCACACCGTATTGATCAAACAGTTGTTGGTTGTAAACTATAGCGCTGCTGAAAAAGGAAGGAGGCAGTCCGTACAGTTCGCCGTTGCCGTAATGTTTCGTTAACTCGACGACACCGGGGATCAGCGTATCCAAAGGAAAGGAATCTCGGGCAACATCATCGTCAAGCTTTTGGAGCAATCCGCTTTCAGCGGCTTCCCGAAAATCATCGCCAGACAAATAAAGCAAATCTACTTCGTTGTTTTTCATCCATTCTTGTAATGTCACTTTTCCTTTGACGATATCGTTCGTCGGAACGACGGTATAGCGCAAATTCGGATATTCCAGCGCCAATAGAGAGGCGTATCTGTCATCGAAATGTTTTTGCGAGAAGAAACCGATATTTAAACTAAAGCTGACCTCTTTATCTTTAAGAGAAGGCGTGTTCCCGGCACAACCTGATACAATCGCCAAATTTAAAGCCATGAAAAATAACAGCAATCCGCGCAATTCCTGAGCCTCTTTTCCAGTAAATTCAATTATTATAACTATTTTATAGTAAATTCGAATGCAATACTTGTAAATTAAAAAATCCGGCTCATGCGTTGCCTAAATTCGTTCATGGGACAGCGTTTATTGGACAACCCTATCGACAAAACTAATGGAGTGGACAAGAAGCATAGCGATAAAACGCTTTCTTTATTTACCGCCGTATAACCATACCAAACTTTGAGAATTATACGGACGTCAGGCTTGCAACCACGCTAAAAATTGGTTAAAATAACGGTGGGACTTAAAAAGTTAACCCGGGACATTTTAAGACCAAGGAGTTGGAGAGAAGAAGGAGCTTGCAGGAATGGAGATCATGCGTAACCTTGTGGAAATTCAGAAGCAGCTTCTGCCTGATCTCATGGACATTCTCAAGAAAAGGTACACCATACTTCATCAGATCATGTTATCTGACGTAATTGGCCGCAGAACCTTGGCAACTTCACTGGATATGACGGAGCGTGTGTTGCGGGCCGAAACGGATCTTCTGAAGGCTCAGGGCCTGATTGAAATCGAGAATATCGGCATGAGAATCAGCGATGCGGGCAGGCTTCTGCTTGAGGAATTGGAGCCGGTGGTCAAGGAATTGTTTGGCCTCGCCAATTTGGAAGAAGCGATCCGTCAGAGCTACGGCCTGCGCAAAGTCGTGGTCGTCCCCGGAGATTGCGATGCTTCACCGCTGGTGAAGCGGGAACTGGGGCGTGCGGGAGCCAGGGCGCTCTTAAGCTCCATGAACGAGGGCGACGGGGTTGCCGTCACAGGCGGAACGACGCTGGCAGAGGTGGCGGAGCAACTGAATCCGCCGCATAACGTGATGATGAAGGACAGCTGGTTTGTGCCTGCGCGCGGAGGATTGGGCGAGAGCCTGGAAATTCAGGCGAACACGATCGCATCCGGGATGGCGAAACGAGTGGGGGCAGGTTACCGCCTGCTGCACGTACCTGATTTGCTCGGCAAGGAAGCGTACGAATCGCTTGTCCACGATCCGAATATCGAGGATATCGTCAATATGATCCGGCAAGCGCGAATCGTGGTCCACGGCATCGGCGACGCGATGGAGATGGCTCGGCGGCGCAAGCTGGAGCCGCAGGTGACCGAACAAATCCGGAAGGAAGGCGCGGTCGCGGAATCATTTGGTTATTATTTTAATGAAGACGGCGTCGTCGTCCACAAGATGCGGACTCTGGGCCTGCGCCTGGAAGACATCATGAAGACGGAAACCGTGATCGGAATTGCCGGGGGCAAAAGCAAAGCCAAGGCGATTCACGCCGTGCTGCGTTTTGGCCAAGAGGACATCCTCGTCATCGACGAGGCCGCCGCGGTGGAGATCGTAACCCAGCTTGAGCAGGGTGACAAGCAAGAAATCAAGTGAAGCTAATGATGTTTACTCATGGCTGGCTTTTTAGCCTGTCTTGAATAATAAAAAAACCAACACTAGGAGGAACTATTCATGAGTGTAAAAGTAGGTATTAACGGTTTCGGACGTATCGGACGCCTGGCTTTCCGCCGCATTCAAAACGTGGAAGGTATCGAAGTAGTAGCTATCAACGACCTGACAGACGCCAAAATGCTGGCTCACCTGTTGAAATATGATACAACGCAAGGCAAATTCGAAGGCGACGTCGAAGTTCATGACGGCTTCTTCAAAGTTAACGGCAAAGAAGTTAAGGTTCTGGCTAACCGCAACCCTGAAGAACTGCCTTGGGGCGAGCTTGGCGTAGATATCGTTCTGGAGTGCACAGGCTTCTTCACAACGAAAGAAAAAGCAGAACTTCACCTGAAAGGCGGCGCGAAGAAAGTCGTTATCTCCGCTCCGGCTACCGGCGACATGAAAACGGTCGTTTACAACGTTAACCATGAAATCCTGGACGGCTCCGAAACGGTTATCTCCGGCGCTTCCTGTACGACAAACTGCTTGGCTCCTATGGCTAAAGCATTGAACGACAAATTCGGTATCGTTGAAGGTTTGATGACGACGATCCACGCTTACACCGGCGACCAAAACACGCTGGACGCTCCGCATGCGAAAGGTGACTTCCGCCGTGCCCGCGCCGCTGCCGAAAACATCATTCCTAACACGACCGGTGCAGCTAAAGCCATCGGCCTCGTTATCCCTGATCTGCAAGGCAAACTGGACGGCGCCGCTCAACGCGTGCCTGTACCGACCGGTTCCTTGACTGAACTTGTTACCGTTCTGAAAACCAAAGTTACTGCCGAAGAAGTGAACGCTGTTATGAAAGCCGCTTCCGATTCGGAAACTTACGGCTACACGGAAGACGAAATCGTATCTTCGGATATCAAAGGCATGACTTTCGGTTCCCTGTTCGACGCTACTCAAACGAAAGTACTGACTGTGGGCGACCAACAGCTCGTTAAAACCGTGGCTTGGTACGACAATGAAATGTCCTACACCGCTCAATTGGTTCGTACTTTGGAATACTTCGCAAAGAAAGTTAAGTAATATCTCAGCCAATCTGATATAAATCCCAAAGAGGAGCAACCTGTCAATAGGCCTCCTCTTTGGTCTTGAAGCAAGAACGATATTCACACACACATACTTAAATAAAAAATATAGAGATACAGACTTACGCTTAGGAGAGAAATCAGAATCATAGCCGTGGATGCGCGGTTTTCGATGCATGGGAGAAGCCCGCGCACACCTTTAGGAGGAACGTGGAGATGAACAAGAAAAGTGTACGTGATGTGGAAGTAACCGGAAAACGCGTATTTGTCCGCGTCGATTTCAACGTGCCGATGCAAGACGGTAAAATTACCGATGATACCCGGATCCGCGAAACGCTGCCGACGATCAACTACTTGATCGAAAAAGGCGCGAAAATCATTCTTGCCAGCCACTTGGGACGTCCGAAGGGTCAAGTGAACGAATCGATGCGCCTTACCCAGGCTGCAGAACGCTTGTCCGAGCTGCTCGGCAAGCCGGTAGCAAAAGCCGATGAAGCGGTTGGCGACGCGGTTAAGGCAAAAGTGGCTCAATTGAACAACGGGGATGTACTGGTGCTTGAAAACGTCCGTTTCTATCCGGGCGAAGAGAAAAACGATCCGGAATTGGCCAAACAATTCGCGGAGCTTGCCGACCTGTTCGTCAACGACGCGTTTGGCGCGGCTCACCGGGCGCATGCGTCGACCGAAGGCATCGCGCATTACCTGCCTGCCGTGTCCGGCCTGTTGATGGAAAAAGAATTGTCCGTTCTCGGCAAAGCATTGTCGAACCCGGATCGTCCTTTCACGGCCATTATCGGCGGATCGAAAGTTAAAGACAAAATCGACGTTATCGACAACCTGCTGAACATCGCGGACAACGTGCTGATCGGCGGCGGTCTGGCCTATACGTTCTTCAAAGCGCAAGGCTATGAAATCGGCCAATCGCTGTTGGATGACAGCAAACTGGATGTTGCACTCGGCTTCATTGAGAAAGCGAAAAAGCTCGGCAAGAAGTTCTTGCTTCCGGTAGACTGCATCGTTGCCGACGATTTCAGTGCCACGGCCAACCACAAAGCCGTTGACATCGACAGCATTCCGGCCGATTGGGAAGGCGTGGACATCGGACCGAAAACGCGCGCTATGTATGCCGACGTGATTAAAAACTCCAAGCTGGTCGTTTGGAACGGGCCGATGGGCGTATTCGAAATCGACATCTTTGCGAACGGAACGAAGGAAGTAGCTGAAGCTTGCGCAGAGACGAAAGGTTACACGATCATCGGCGGCGGCGATTCCGCAGCGGCAGCCGAGAAATTCAACCTGGCGTCGAAAATGGACCACATCTCCACCGGCGGCGGCGCATCCCTCGAATTTATGGAAGGCAAGGCGCTTCCGGGCGTTGTAGCTTTGAACGATAAGTAAGACGTCAAAAAATGATGAATTGAACTACCTTTAGATGAATTGTTCAAAAATCGGCTTTTCAGCACCGAGAAGGTTGGATGAAGCTAGGGACTGAGTAGCGGAGCGTAGGTTTGCCTACGTGAGCAACGGAAGGCCCGGCTGAATTCAAGATTCGATGCCGAATAAACTTCGTGGTTCACTTCGTGATCAAAAGCTGATTTTTGAACTACCCTTAAGAAGTGAAGGAGTTGGCTCCATGAGAACACCTATCATTGCCGGGAACTGGAAGATGTTTAAGACGGTTTCCGAAGCAAAAGCTTTTTTTGAAGAGGCAAAAGGAAAAGCGGAAGTGGCGGGCGTTGAGAGCGTGATTTGCGCTCCGTTCACCAACCTTCCGGCTTTGGTGGAAGCCGCAAAAGGAACGTCGATCAAAATCGGCGCGCAAAACATGCATTTTGAAGACGAAGGTGCTTTCACCGGCGAAATCAGCGGACGTATGCTGAAAGAACTCGGCGTGGACTACGTCATCATCGGGCATTCCGAGCGCCGGGCTTATTTTGGCGAAACCGACGAGATCGTAAACAAGAAGATTCATGCCGCGTTTAAACACGGTTTGACTCCGATCCCTTGCGTTGGCGAAAAGCTCGAGGAGCGGGAAGCCGGCAAAACGAAGGACGTCGTAAAGGTGCAAACCGAGGCGGCGCTTCAAGGGCTGACTGCAGAGCAAGCGGCGCAGGTCGTCATTGCGTATGAGCCAATCTGGGCCATCGGCACTGGGAAATCGTCCACATCCGCGGACGCGAACGAAGTCATTTCCTATATCCGCAGCCTGGTTAAAGGATTGTACGGTGACGATGTAGCCAGCAAAATCCGCATCCAATACGGCGGCAGCGTGAAGCCGGAGAACGTGAAGGAATATATGAGCCAAAGCGACATCGACGGCGCGCTCGTCGGCGGTGCCAGCCTGCAGCCGGCTTCCTATGTTCAACTCGTTGAGGGGGCGAAGTAAATGGCTGCTCCAAAACCTGTAGCATTGATCATCATGGACGGCTTCGGACTTCGTGACACGGTAGAGGGCAACGCTGTAGCGCAAGCCCATAAGCCGAACTACGACCGTTATCTGAAGCAGTATCCGAACACGACCCTGACGGCTAGCGGCGAAGCGGTAGGTTTGCCGGAAGGCCAAATGGGGAACTCCGAAGTCGGACACCTGAACATCGGAGCCGGCCGGATCGTGTACCAGGACTTGACCCGGATTTCCAAATCGATTCGCGAAGGCGAATTTTTTGAAAATGAAACACTGGTAAACGCGGTTCGCAGCGCTAAGTCTAAAGGCAAAAAACTTCATCTGTACGGGCTTTTGTCCGACGGCGGCGTGCACAGCCACATTAACCATTTGTTCGCGATGCTCGAGCTGGCTAAAAAAGAAGATATGCACGATGTATACGTGCATGCGTTCCTCGATGGCCGCGACGTGGCTCCAGACAGTGCGAAAGGCTTCCTGGAGAAGCTGATCGCCAAGATGAACGAAGTCGGCATCGGCAAAATCGCTACGGTGCAAGGCCGTTACTACGCGATGGACCGCGACAAACGCTGGGACCGCGTCGAGAAATCGTACCGGGCCATGGTTTACGCCGAAGGTCCGAAATATACGGACCCGATCAAGGCTGTCACCGAGTCCTACGAGAAGTCGGTATTTGACGAATTCGTCATGCCGACCGTGATCGTCGACGACAAAGGCGAGCCGGTCGCGCAGGTGGAATCCGGTGACTCCATCGTCTTCCTGAACTTCCGTCCGGACCGGGCGATTCAGTTGTCCAACGTGTTCACGAACAAGGATTTTCAAGGCTTTGACCGCGGACCGAAATTCCCGACGGACCTGCACTTCGTGTGCCTGACCTTGTTCGCGGAATCGGTGCAAGGCTACGTAGCCTACAAACCGAAGGATCTCGACAACACGTTTGGCGAAGTGCTCGTGCAGCACGGCAAAAAGCAGCTGCGCATCGCCGAAACGGAAAAATATCCGCACGTGACGTTTTTCTTCAGCGGCGGCCGCGACGTCGAGCTTCCGGGCGAAACGCGCATCCTGATCAATTCGCCGAAGGTTGCGACCTATGACCTCAAGCCAGAAATGAGCGCTTATGAAGTCGCCGAGGCTTGCGTGAAAGAGATCGAAGCGGATAAACACGACGCGATCATTTTGAACTTTGCCAACCCGGACATGGTCGGCCACTCCGGCATGCTGGAGCCGACGAAAAAAGCGGTCGAAGTGACCGACGAATGCGTCGGCAAAGTGGTTGACGCCGTCAAGGCGAAGGGCGGAGTTGTCGTCATCATCGCCGACCACGGCAACGCCGACATGGTGTTCGACGAGCAAGGCCGTCCTTTCACCGCGCATACGACCTTCCCGGTTCCGTTTATCGTGACCGACGAAAACGTCGTGCTGCGCGACAAAGGCATCCTCGCCGACGTGGCGCCAACGCTGCTTGACCTGATGGGCCTGCCGCAGCCGCCGGAAATGACCGGCAAGTCGATGATCGCCAGCCGCAAGGCATAAGCCAAACCGTATAACAAGCTGTATAATTAAAATATTAAACAAGGAGACTATACCATGACAATTATTTCTGAAGTATACGCACGCGAAGTCCTTGACTCCCGCGGCAACCCTACGGTTGAAGTTGAAGTTTACCTCGAGTCCGGCGCGATCGGACGCGCCATCGTTCCTTCCGGCGCTTCCACTGGTGCGCACGAAGCCGTTGAGCTTCGCGACGGCGACAAATCCCGTTACCTGGGCAAAGGCGTATTGAAAGCCGTTGAGAACGTCAACGAAATCATCGCGCCTGAAGTAATCGGCATGGACGCTTTGGACCAAATCGGCATTGACAAATTGATGATCACTTTGGACGGCACGCCGAACAAAGGCAAACTCGGCGCCAACGCTATCCTGGCGGTTTCCATGGCCGTTGCCCGCGCAGCCGCTGACGCTCTGGACCTGCCGCTGTACACATACCTTGGCGGATTCAACGCCAAGCAGCTTCCGGTTCCGATGATGAACATCGTAAACGGCGGCGCGCATGCCGACAACAACGTCGACGTGCAAGAGTTCATGATCCTGCCTGTAGGCGCTCCTTCCTTCAAGGAAGCTCTGCGTACCGGTGCGGAAATTTTCCACAACCTGAAGTCCGTGTTGAAGGACAAAGGCCTGAACACTGCGGTTGGCGACGAAGGCGGCTTCGCTCCGAACTTCACTTCCAACGAAGACGCGTTGTCCTCGATCATGGAAGCTATCACGAAAGCCGGCTACACTCCGGGTAAAGACGTATTCCTGGGTATGGACGTTGCTTCCACTGAGTTCTTCAAAGACGGCAAATACCACCTGGAAGGCGAAGGCAAATCCTTTACTTCCGCGGAATTCGTTGACCTGCTCGCTTCCTGGGTAGACAAATATCCGATCATCACGATCGAAGACGGCTGCGCTGAAGACGACTGGGAAGGCTGGAAACTGCTCACCCAAAAACTGGGCAGCAAAATCCAACTTGTCGGTGACGACCTGTTCGTAACCAACACCGAACGTCTGGAAAAAGGCATCAATGAAGGCATCGGCAACTCGATCCTGATCAAAGTAAACCAAATCGGTACGCTGACTGAAACGTTCGACGCGATCGAAATGGCGAAACGCGCAGGCTACACTGCGGTTGTCTCCCACCGTTCCGGCGAATCCGAAGACAGCACGATCGCCGATATCGCCGTGGCAACGAACGCTGGCCAAATCAAAACCGGTGCTCCTTCCCGTACGGACCGGATCGCCAAGTACAACCAATTGCTCCGCATCGAAGACCAATTGGCCGATTTGGCTCAGTACAACGGCTTGAAATCCTTCTACAACCTGAAACACTAATCGCATAAGTTGCGAAAAGACCCGCCGAATCGATCGGCGGGTCTTTTTGTTTACCATATAGAATTTATAAAATTCGGATATGGTAGAGGGTGATGCGCAGGTAGAAAAGGCGGAGAAGAGGAATCTGGGGGCTAAGGGACACCAGAGCCGTTAATTTCGGAAAAACGGAGGATTGCAAAATGTAACGGACACAGAAGACCTTGTTTACCTCAAATCGGCCTGGATGAACGGGTTTAGAGCGAAATAGGGTCGTTTGTGTCCGTTAGACTGGGAAATACCCGGGAAATGGGCGGATAAGGTCGCTGGTGTCCGTTAGAGCAGCGTCCAAAGTGTTTAGGAAGAGCCTCCAATCGCTCCAAAGTAGAAGTCAGAGCCACTAAAGGACGCCGTCAGGCGTTTTTCTTATCCAAGTCTGGCTTTCTTCGTGATTCCAACGCAATCAATGTGGTCATCCGGTGGCCGCTCCGCTAAGCTTTGGTCGAAACGCAGGTGATGTGGCCGTATAAGTCGCTGCTCTCGTCAAATAGGTTTATCAGGTGGAACAGGCGCTGCCGGTCGTCTTCGCTTTGCATCGCATTGGACAGGATGCGGGTCATGCCTTCCCAGCCTTCGTCGACAATCAGCCCCTTCAAAGACAACAAAGACATATTGCCCGTGACACAAACCACCTCGCCGAAGCCCGCTTGGCAAAACAGCTCTTCCCACTTGGCCGCCGTCATGGGCTGTGCGTTAACGTATATCGCTTTGCGCAATTCGTTCAGGCGTTGCTTCACGGCTTCCGTATCCGGTTCTTGCCGCAGCAGCAAATCATGGGTCGCCAGGAGCTGCGTCACAAATTATACGATAAAGGGGACTGGAGCTGTAGAAAAAGCAGATACAAAGTTAAGACCCGCCCAAGTGATCGGACGGGTCTTTTTTAAACATGGTTGCTTGTGCAGCGCATATTTCTGTAGAGTTGCCGGTACCGGAGCGGCGATTCCCCCGTGATCTTCCGGAAGAGTGTATGGAAAAATTTCATATCCGCATAACCGACCTGCTCGGCGATTTGTCTCACCGAATCGCTTGTATTCACGAGCAGTTCGCAGCTTTTCAGGATACGGACATGTTGAAGATAATGATTAAACGTCTTGCCCGTCGCCTGCTTGAACAGCTTCTGGAATTGCCTCACGCTCATAAAGGTTTGCTCCGACATCATTTCGAGGGTAAGGTGCTCCTGGTAGCGGCAGTTGATGATTTCCAGCGCGTCTTCAATCTTCTCGGAGATGATGGCTGAGGATTTGGAATAGATGCCCGTATTCTCTTCGCCTGCGAGGCGGCCGATCACGATGAAGATTTGCAGCAGCAGCGATTTGATCAGGACACGGTAATTGTCCCCCTTGTTGTGGAATTCGATATAGGCTTCGTTGAACAGCCGGACAAGACGGTTCCGGTTATCATGAAACTGAAACCAGCAGCCCCCGCCCTCATAGGTTTTTTTCAGCATATCTTGGAGCCGGGCGTCCTGGGAGAGGGAATGAATCAACTCTTGAAGCGCTTCTATTTTGAATATGCAGTTACATACCACAAGCGGATGAGACGCCCGGGCCGATAAGGGGCGGAACACATGGAGCGTGCCTACCGGCAGCAGGAACACGTCTCCCTTCTGTACGGGAAAGGATTTTTCTCCGATAAAATGATAGCCTTGTCCTTCCTCGACCAGACATAATTCCACAAAATCGTGGACATGTGCGCGCAGGTGAAAGGCCTCGATCTCCCGGTTCAGATAGATGGGGAAATCGTCCTGAAAAAAGCGGGTGCCCGATAACATAAAAACCAAATGGAAGCGCCTCCATTTCGTGATGCAATATTCCGTATGCCCTTTGTCCCAGTTCTACCATAGATTATCCGGAAGTTCAAGAATGTACATCATCCCCCCTCTAAGTGTGCACGATCGCCCTATAAATTCACATCTAAACTCCCCTATACTGTTCTCAACCAGTATTCATCATCCACGACAAACTTAGGGAGTGGGGGGTTAAAAATCAGGGGGGAATTGTACAGTTATGGCTATACACATATCGCGGCTGTTGATTGAGGATGAAGAACGTCCTCTGGCCGTAGGAGTAGATCACCCTAGATTTTCTTGGGAATTGGAAGCGGATACGCGGGGGAAGGAACAGTGGAATCAGTCCCAGAGCGCGTATCGGGTGCTCGTGGCGGACAGCGAAGAGAAGCTTGCCGAGGATTGCGGAAATATGTGGGACAGCGGTATCGTCGCCGGCGATCAATCTGTCTATATCCCTTATGCCGGAAGACGGCTGGCTCCCGGGTGCCGGTATTACTGCAAAGCTGCCGTGTGGGATAAGCATGGCGTATACTCCGGCTGGAGCAAGATTTACGAATTTGGCACCGCCTTAAGCAAAGAGCAGTGGCTGGGTTCATGGATCGGGAAAAAAGCGGCCGGGGAAGAGGAGCTTGTGCCGGTCAGCTATATGCGGACCGAGTTTCGGATCGATAAACCGGTCCGCTGCGCAAGGCTTTATGCAAGCGCTTTAGGCATGTACGAGGCGAGGCTCAACGGCAAACGAGTGGGCGACCATCAGCTCGCTCCGGGCTGGACGGATTACGGTACCCGCGTGCAATACCAGGTATATGACGTTGCGGAACTGCTGCTTGAAGGGGGGAATGCCTGGGGAGCTCTGCTGGGCACGGGATGGTATGCCGGGAACGTCGGCATGATGGGCGTACGCCGGTATGGGGAAGATCCCCGCTGCCTGATGGAGCTTAAGATCGAATACGCAGACGGGAGCAAAGGCAGCTTCTGCACGGACGGAAGCTGGAAGCTGAGCGAAGGCCCAGTTCGCTACTCCGACATGATTAAGGGGGAAAGATACGATGCAAGGTTGGAGCAGAAGGGGTGGGACTGTCCGGGATTTAATGACACAGCCTGGAGCCGTGCGGAGGTGTTCGCGCCCTACGAAGGGCTTCTCGTTCCCCAGAGCGGGCCGCCCGTCCGGGTGATGCAGACGATCGAGCCGGTCCGGCAGAGCGAGACTAGTCGCGGCACCGTCATCTATGACTTCGGACAGAACCTGACCGGCTGGACGGCGCTCGAGGTGACGGGACCCGAAGGGGCGGTCATTACCGTTAATCATGCGGAAATGCTGGACCAAGACGGTTCTCTATACACCGCAAACCTTCGCAGGGCGGTGCAGATTTGCGAGTATGTGCTGGATGGTTCAGGGGAGGCACGCTTTGAACCGCATTTTACCTTCCAGGGATTCCGGTATGTGGAAATAGAGTGCTCTTCGCCGGATATCCGGGTACAGCGTATCACGGCCAAAGTCGTTCATTCTGACACGCCCGCAGCGGGGAAGCTGGAGACGTCCGATCCGCTGGTGAACCGGCTAATCGCGAATATCGTATGGGGGCAGCGCGGCAATTTCCTGTCCGTGCCTACGGATTGTCCGCAGCGCGACGAACGCCTCGGCTGGACCGGAGACGCCCAGATTTTCGCGCGCACCGCTTCTTACAATATGAATGTGGCCGGGTTCTTCCGCAAATATCTGGTGGATGTCTTCGACGCCCAGTCGCCGGATGGAGCGCTGCCGGATGTGGCCCCTGATGCCGGTTGGCACATTTACAAAGGCTTGAGCAGCTCCAAATGGTTCGCCCCGGATAATGCCGGCTGGGGGGATGCAGGCATCATCATTCCCTGGACGTTGTATCTCATGTACGGCGACTTGGAGACTTTGCGGAAGCACTACATTCCGATGCGCCGCTGGATCGACTATTTGCGGACTAACAGCGAGGGATGCCTCAGGCCCGGCTATGCCGATCATGCGGACTGGCTGTCGATCGGAGCGAATACGCCAAAGGACGTGCTGGCCACCGCCTATTTCGGCTATAGCACTTTCCTGTTCGCCAGGATCGCCGGGCTTGTCGGCAAGCAGGCGGATGCGAAGATGTACGGGGAACTGTTCGAGGAGATCCGGGAGGCCTTTATCCGGGCATACGTATCCGTTGACGGAGTGATTCAGGGGGATACCCAGACCGTCTATTGTATGGCGCTCTGCTTCCATCTCCTCACTCCAGAGCTGCGGCTGAAGGCCGCAAGCAGGCTGGAGCGGCGGATCAAGGACAACGGAAACCGTCTGACAACCGGATTCCTAGGTGTCGGTTACCTGCTGCCGGCATTGTCGGACAGCGGCCGGACGGACCTGGCGTACAAGTTGCTCCATCAGGAGGAATTCCCCTCCTGGCTGTATTCCGTCAAGCATGGCGCCACTACGATTTGGGAGCGCTGGGATGGTTGGACGGAGGAGCGCGGTTTCCAGTCCCCATCGATGAACTCCTTCAACCACTACTCGCTGGGTTCGGTCGGAGAATGGCTTTACCGCTACGCGGCGGGTCTGGAAGCGGATTGGAGAGCCCCTGGATTCAAGCATAGCCTGATCGCCCCCGAGCCTGGCGGCAAGCTGACGAGTCTGCGGGCCGAATATGCATCTCCTTACGGCCTGCTGGCAGTTGAGTGGAGGAAAGATGGGGACCGATTGGAATTAAATGTGCGTATTCCGGTGAATACGACGGCCGACATTTACGTTCCGGGAAGGCTGGTTAAAGCGGACGCGATGGCCCGGAAGCTGAAGACGGAAAATGGAAAAACCGTATATGCGGCAGGATCGGGCCGCTACCGGTTTGTCAGCGTCCTCGGGTCGGCCCGAACATGAGCCGAATGGCTCGAACTAAGCTTATGCTTCCGAAGCAAGTTTTGCTCGAAGCTGATTCAGGAAGTAGCGCTCACAAAACTTTTAGGAGGTACGGTAATGAGCGATCACTATGAACGAAGGGTAGCGCTGCTAAGGGAATTCATCTCGGACCAGGCGGGGCAATGCCTGAAGGCGCCCGCCCATTACCTGAAACATCCTTTTATCGATCCGGGGTCGGTATACAGCGCCAACCTGTGGGACTGGGACTCTTTCTGGTCGGCCTATGCGCTGCTGAACATGGAAGGAAATCTGCTGCCCGCAGGCCAGGTTACTCCTTACGCCAAAGGCAACATCCATAATTTCTTCGATCATCAGATGGAAGACGGCTACATTCCGATGATGATTGAAAAAGGGAAGACCGAGGAGCCTTATCTGATCGGCAAGCGCAAGGAAGGACTGCAGCTGAATATGCACAAGCCGTTCCTGTGCCAGCAGATCGCGCTGATCTCGGGCCACTGCGGCGATTATGAGTGGGCGGCGCGGTATGCGGAGGGACTTGAGCGGTATTTCGGCTGCTATGACCGGGATTACTTCAATGAGAATTGCGGTTTGTACGTATGGGCCGATGACATCATGATTGGCATGGACAACGATCCGGCGACCTTTGGCCGGCCGAAATATTCCACTGCGAATATCTATCTGAACGCCTTTATGATCAGTGAACTGAAAGCGATGGCGCTTCTGGCGGGAAAATGGGGCCTGCCGGACAGAAGAAGGCACTATTTGGACAAGGCGCAGCGGCTGGCTGACGCCATACAGGAGGAGTGCTGGGACAAGAGGGACAAGTTCTTCTACTCTGTCGACGTGGATATCAGAACCCGGCAATTCGACTGGTTCCATACAGGACTGGGTGTATTCTGGAAGACGCTGCCGATCAAAATCAGGGCCTGGACCGGATTTATTCCGCTCTGGTCGGAGGTGGCAACGGACGCGCAAGCGGCCTGGCTGTCCGGGCTGCATATGGAAGACAAAAATACCTTCAACAGCCCTTATGGCATTCCATCGCTGGCCATGGACGAGAAGATGTACGACATCTCGGCCACAAACAATCCCTCGAACTGGCTGGGCCCAATCTGGGGCATTGTGAATTACGTCGGTTTCCGCGGATTGATGAATTACGGATACCGGCGAGAAGCGGAAGAGCTGGCCCGCCGGACGGTCCGCCTGCTGGGGAAGGATCTGGAGCAGAGCGGAACGCTGCATGAGTATTACGATCCTGTGACCGGAACGCCGGTGATGAACGGGGGGTTCCTAAACTGGAATATGCTCGTCGTGAATATGGCCGATGAGCTGGCGGGCAAGGCTCCGCTAAGCCGCTTCCTTAAGGAGTAGCGGAAGCTGCCGCCAACGCGGGATTAAGGCATGAAGCCGTTGTTTGGTTTGGACAAAGAAGAATTGGAGGGAAATTCATGAAAGTCGTGAGAAAAAGCTGGGTATTACTGCTGCTCGTTCTGATGCTGACCGTTACAGCCTGCTCCGGGGGAGCAGGAAACAAGCCTAAGGAAGAAGGAGCGAAGACGAATGGCGCAGGGACCACGGATAAGGTGACCTTGCGGATCATGTGGTGGGGATCGCAGGCCCGGCATGATGCGACGCTGAAAGTCATTGATTTGTTTCAAGCCAAATATCCGAACATTACCATCAGCCCGGAGTATATGGGCAACGACGGTTATTTCGACAAGCTGGCCACGCAGATCGCAGGCGGCAATCCGCCCGATCTGATGCAGCTCGGCAACAACTATCCGGACTATGTGTCCAAGGATGCGTTGCTGGACATCAGCCCCTACGTCGGCAAGGAGATTAACGTCGCTGATTTCGATCAGAACGTGATCGAGGCCGGAACCATGGACGGCAAGCAGTATGGCATCAGCTTGGGCTCGAACGTGCTGGGTCTGATCTACAACAAGAGCATGCTGGAGCAGGCCGGACTGCAGCCGCCGGCTCAGGATATGACCTGGGACGACTTGAAGGCCTACGGCCAGGATGCGGTAGCGAAGCTCGGAGACGGAAAGTTCGCCTTTGCCGGGCAATCCTTCTTCCCGCACTATTTCAATTACTTCCTGCGTCAGCAGGACAAGGCGCTGTACCGTGACGGCGGCGTCGGCTTCGGACAGGAGGATGCGGAAGCCTGGCTAAACCTGTGGAAGGATTTCAGCGAAGCGGGCATTATTCCTTCTTCGGAAGCCTCCGCTTCCATGTCGGAAACAAGCCCGGACGTATCGCTGCTTGTGCAGGGCAAGGTGCTGATGGCGCTGGTGTGGTCGAATCAGATGTCCGGCTTTCAAAGCGCCATGACCGACGAGATTGGCATCAGCCTGCTGCCGAAGGCGGCGGACCAGGTCCGTCCCGGCCTGTGGGTGCAGCCGAGCCAGTTCATGACGATCAGCAAGGAATCCAAGCATCCGCAGGAAGCCGCGATGTTCATTGATTTTATGGTTAATGATCCCGAGGCGACGCAGATTCTCGGCAATGACCGCGGGATTCCGGGCTCCGAGAAAGTCAGAAGCGCACTCAGTGCCGCTGGCTCGGACATCGATAAGAAAATCTATGAATATTTCAATATTGCGGCGGAAAACGCCAGCCCGATGGACCGGGAGCTACCGAATATCGGCGAATTTGACGGAAAGCTGAACAATGCGGCCATGTCCGTAGGCTTTGGCGCCAAAACGCCGGCGGAAGCGGCCGCCGATATTCTTGCCGCCGCCGAAGAGGCCGTGAACAAATCGAAATAGCAACAAAGAGAAAGGGTGAGCAGTATTGAGTCAGGCTGCGGCTTCACAACAAGGGCCCGATCCCGGCGTTCGGGCCCGCAGCCACTCTTTTGCGGGGTGGTGGAAGCGGAATTTAACCGCTTATTTATTTTTGCTGCCATGGTTCATCGGTTTTTTCGTGCTGACATTGATTCCGATGATTTCTTCCTTGTACTTGTCTTTTACCGACTTTAACCTGCTGACACCGGCAAATGGGGTAGGGCTCGAGAATTACAACAAAATGTTCAATCAGGACCCACGTTACCTTCAATCCCTGAAGGTCACGTTCGTCTATGTCTTCGCTTCGGTTCCGTTAAAGCTGGGCTTCGCCTTGGCGGTTGCGATGCTGATGAACAAAGGGATGCGGGGACTTGGACTGTACAGAACCGTCTATTACATTCCGACCTTGCTGGGGGGAAGTGTGGCCATCGCGGTGCTGTGGCGCAAAATGTTTGGCGGCGGCGGGGTCGTCAATACCTTCCTGCTGGAGGCCTTCGGCATTCAGGCACCGGATTGGGTGTCCAATCCCAAGTATGCCCTGTCTTCGCTCGTGGCGCTGTCGGTATGGCAGTTCGGTTCGTCCATGATTATTTTCCTGGCCGGGCTGAAGCAGATTCCAAACGATTATTATGAAGCCTCACAAATCGACGGTGCGGGAAAAATGCGGCAATTTCTCAGTATCACGCTGCCGATGCTTTCCCCGGTCGTACTGTTCAATCTAATTATGCAGGTGATCAGCTCCTTTCAGGCTTTTACCCCGGCGTTTATCGTCAGCGGCGGCAAAGGGGGGCCGATGGATTCCACGATGTTCTATACGCTGTACTTGTATTTAAAAGGATTTTCATTTTTTGAAATGGGATATGCGTCGGCGATGGCCTGGGTTCTGCTTGTCATCATCGGCCTGTTCACAGCCCTCATATTCGCTTCCTCGAAGCGTTGGGTGACTTACGGGGATGGAGGGGAATAACCTATGGGAGCCACTTGGAATTACCGGGTGCTGCTGAAGCATGGCTTTGTCATCCTGATCGGCATCCTGATGCTCTATCCGGTTGTCTGGATGCTGATGAGCTCGCTGAAGCCAAGCCAGCTGATTTTCAGTGATATCAGCTTATGGCCGCAAGAGTTTACGTTAAGCAATTACACGACCGGCTGGAACGGGATCGCGGGCAAAGGCTTTGGCCTTTATTTTCTGAATTCACTGATCATCTGTGTAATCGTGATCGCGGGCAATCTGATCTCGTGCTCCATGGCGGCATTTGCCTTTGGGCGCCTGAACTTTAGCCTCAAAAAGCTCTGGTTCGCGCTGATGCTCGTTACCATCATGCTTCCGCAGCATGTCAGAACGATACCGCAGTACATTATGTTTAAAGAGCTGAATTGGGTGGACAGCTTCCTACCGCTGACCGTTCCGAAATTTCTGGCGACGGAGGCCTTCTTTATCTTCCTGCTGGTTCAGTTCATCCGGGGACTGCCGAAGGAACTGGACGAATCCGCGCGCATTGACGGCTGCGGGCCGGTGCAGATTTACCTGCGCATGATCCTGCCGCTGGCCGCCCCCGCGCTGATCACAACCGCCCTGTTCTCCTTTATGTGGACATGGGACGATTTCTTCAGCCAATTGCTCTATCTGAACGATTCAAGCCTGTACACCGTTCAGCTTGGACTCCGGCTGTTCATGGATTCCACCGGCGAATCCTCATGGGGGCCGATGTTCGCCATGTCGGTGCTGTCGCTTGTACCGAGCCTGACGCTGTTCTTCTCGATGCAGAAGTACTTTGTTGAAGGAATCTCCACTACAGGCATTAAAGGATAGGAAAATTTGCGGGAAAGCAAGAGGAGGTTACTAACTTGACAATGAACAACCGGCCGGACGAGGCGCTGGCCGCGGTCGAGCAGTGGGGAAGATTCGAAATCGTCTTTCGAGGTCCAGAAGCGGAAGATCCGTTTCACGAGGGGATATGGCTCGCCGTCTTTACCTGCGGTGACCGCATCGTGGGAGTCAAAGGCTTCTACGACGGAGACGGGACCTATCGGCTGCGGTTCATGCCGGACCGAACCGGCAGATGGGATTATGTGACGGCGAGCGGAATCGGCGAACTGCACGGGCATACCGGCAGCTTCATCTGCACGGAAGCTTCGGCGGGGAACCGCGGGCCCGTACAAGTGAAGGATGCGGCGCATTTCCGGTACGCCGACGGCACGTCCTACCATCCGTTCGGAACGACTTGTTACGCCTGGATTCATCAGCCGGAGGAGGTTAGACGGCGGACGATCGCCTCGCTGGCGGACTCGCCGTTCAACAAAATCCGCATGACCGTCTTTCCGAAAAACTACAGCTTCAACGCTTCGGATCCAGTGGATTTCCCTTACGAGGGCAGCCCGGAAACGGGCTTCGATGTGCAGCGGTTCAATCCCGCGTTTTTCACCAGACTTGAGGGTCATATCGAAGAACTGCTTGCGCTCGGCATTGAAGCCGATCTGATTCTATTTCATCCCTATGATGAAGGGCGATGGGGCTTTGACCGCATGACGGCTGAGGATGACGCGCGGTACCTGAACTACATCCTTGCCCGGCTATCCGCTTACCGCAATGTATGGTGGGCGATGGCCAATGAGTACGACTTCATGACCGAGAAGAAGATAGAAGATTGGGACCGGCTTTTCGCGATTGTGAAAGAAGAGGACCCGTACGGACATCTTCGTTCCATCCATAACGGCACCCGCATGTACGAGCCGCAAAGCGTAGTAATGTATGATCACGGCAAGGAATGGGTCACGCATTGCAGCATTCAGCACTGGGATGTGACGCTCGTCCGCGAATGGCGGCGGGTCTACGGCAAGCCAATTGTGATCGACGAGTGTCTGTATGAAGGAAACGTACCTTTTAGATGGGGCAATATTACGGCCGAGGAAATGACTCACCGCTTCTGGGAAGCGGCCGTCCGGGGCGGTTATGCCGGACACGGCGAAACCTATCTGCACCCGGAGGGGGAAATCTGGTGGGCCAAAGGCGGCACGTTGCACGGAGAGAGCCCGGCAAGGATCGCTTTTCTCCGGGGGATTCTGGAGGAGCTTCCCGAGAACAGCACTCCGTTGTTCACCATGCGCCAGATGGAGACGTTGGGCGTGGAAGGCGAATATTACCTCGGATATTTCGGCATTCACCGCCCGGCCTATTTTGTCGCCACACTGGATGAGACGGGCGTCTATCGGGCCGATATTATCGACACTTGGGAAATGACCGTAACCCCGGTGGATGAGACACTCAGCGGAACCTGCATCATCCAACTGCCCGCCAAACCCGGTATGGCGCTGCGAATACGCAGGCTGCAGCCCGTGTCGTTATGATGAAAATTCTGACGATAATGCAAAGTTCCTGCAACAAGCTCTTCATAATAAATGCACCCCATGGGGTGCATTTATTATGAAAGGGATGCCGTTCCGCAAGGAGGAGGCTTCCCCTATCCATCCTCAAACTTCAAGGGACCCGCAGCTTCTTTGCCCCGGTACGGAAGCGCTGCGGAGGTAAGCATACGAAGAGAAGATGGCGAGCAGGGCGATGGCCGTCAGTCCCCAAAAAATGTTGGAGTAGGCGGTGGTCTGCGGCAGGCCGTGCTGCCACTCCATGGCGCTGGACGCCATGGCGACGCTGAAGGCGCCGCCGAAAAACTGCAGCAGTTGGAACAGCCCCATACCCGAACCGACCTGGGACGCGGGCAGGATGCGGGAAATTTCGTTGGAGACGCTGCTGGAAATCATGGTGAAGCCAAGACTCATCAGCAAGTAAATGAATACAATGGCCAGCCAGGCTTGCCCGCTAAACAACGCGAACAGGATCATGGAGCTTAGCACAAGGAGCGGCACATACCGCAAAATCGCGCCGTTGCCGTGCCGGTCGATGATAGAGCCGACTTTGCGGGAGGCGACCATGGCCAGCATCGAGCCGGGAAAAATGATGAGGCCGGCATGACTGGCGCTAAGATGAAAATGGTGCACCAGGATTTGCGGCAGCAGAAACAGTGTGGCGAAGCTGCACAAATACGAGGCGATGCCCGCGAGCGACAAGGTCAGGTAAGCACCGTTGCCGAACAGGGCGGGCGATACGAACGGTTCCGGCGTGCTGCGGATGCGCCAAACGAACAAAACGAGCGCAACCAGGCCGCAGGCCAGCGCGATTCCGGAGCTTTCGGTCAAAAACAGCAGCAGCCCGGTTGTGCCGATGGCGACGAATATGGCGCCCGGCGCGTCGAATGCGCCGCGCGCCGTTTTTTCCTTCGGTATGTACTGAAGGAAAAACGGAATCAGCACCAGGGTCAGTGCGGTCACAACAAACAGGTATCTCCAGCCCCAGTATTCTACGATCGCGCCGCCGGCGACAGGACCGAGCCCGAGCCCCAGCGAAACGGCCGACATGATCAGCGCCATCGCCTTGCCGCGGCGTTGAACCGGCACATACCGGGTGAGCAGCACCAGTGACAGCGAGACAATCGCCCCGGCGCCGGAAGCCTGAATCACGCGCACGGCGAGCAGAAACCAGAAGCTTGTGCTAAACAGCCCGGCTATGGCCGCAAGCCCCAGCGTCAGCAGCCCGGTCGCCAGCAGCCGCCGGATGGGCAGGAAATCCGCCAGCCGGCTAAACGTAATGGATGAAATGGCGAACATGATGGAATATCCGGTTACAATTAAGGAAGAAACGGAAGCCGAGAGGCCAAACGTTTCGGTTACATCGGGCAGCGCCAGATTAAACATGGCCGTGTTCATGATGACCAGCACGACGGCAAGCCCGAGCAGAAGTGTCAGCAGCCCTTCCTTTTGCAAAGAGGTTTCGGAGGAAGGGACCGCGGGAATTTCGGTTGATACAGCATTCATGCATTTCACCCACTCTTTATTTGTTTTAAAGTTCGATTGTAATCGAACGATTGAAATATAGCATGCCATCGTTTAAAATGCAATTAGGGAACCGGTAAAATGAATAAAATTTTTTTTGTCCGTTTTTTAATTGATGGCAGATGAATATATGTATAAAGGGGTTTTTCCGATGAAAGTGCTGTATCATCCGGATCGGGAAGAGATTCAATTGTCTTCCGTGCTTTATGCCCTAAGCGATCCTGTCCGGTTAAGCGTTGTTGCCGAAATCCGCAAAAACGGCGAACAGCCGTGCAACTGCTTCCACGTGCCGGTCGCCAAATCGACGTTGTCCCATCATGGCCGGACGCTGCGCGAGGCGGGGGTCGTTTTTACGCGCATCCAGGGAACGCAACGCTTCATGTCGCTGCGGGAAGAGGATCTGGAGTACCGCTTTCCCGGCTTGCTCGATTCGATCCTGCAGGCGTACGAAAGCTCGCATCCGAGCCATGCCGATAAGGCGAGCGCTGCGGAATTGTAGAATAGAGTCACCGGAGAGAGGAAAAAGGCCCTTGCAGGTTGATCTGCGGAAGGGCCATTCGTACTTTTATTCACATGCCGTCCTATGTATATCACATTAGCCTGGGCGCATCAGGCCTGGAATACTTTGATTTGTTCTTTGAGCTCGTTCATCAGCTGATGCAGCGACCCCGCCGATGTTTCGATGCTTTGCATAATGGTTGCTTGGTCGGAGGCTGAGCCGGCTACGGATTGGGCGTTGTCCGCCGAATCTTTGGCGATGGTCAGCATATCCCCGACCGATGCGGCGATTTCTTCAGTGCCTGCGGAAATTTGCTCCGTCGTGGCGGATACGTCCTGGATTTCTGCCGACACCTGGTAGATGGCTTGACGGATTTGCCCGAACGAAACGCCGACTTTCTCCATGCTTGCAATGCCGTCTTTAATCTCTCGGACGCTCGTCTGCACGGAATTCGTGGCCTGGGATGTAGAGTTTTGAATAAATTGGATCAACTCGACGATATGAGAAATCGACTCGCTGGTTTGTTCGGCCAGCTTCTTCACTTCCCCGGCGACAACGGCAAATCCGCGGCCTTCTTCGCCGGCGCGGGCGGCTTCGATCGAAGCGTTCAATGACAGCAGCGCGGTCTGGTTGGAGATGTCCGAGATGACATTAACAATCTCGCCGATTTCCTTGGAATGCTCGGCCAGCCGGCCGATGTCTTGCGCCGTTTGGTTGGCGGTGGTTTGAATTTGCGCCATCTGGTTGATTGCCGCCTGGATTTCCTCATAGCCGCGCTCGACTTCACTCGAGACGTTTTCGGCCTGCGCGGAAACGCTGCCTGATGCTTCGGCTATTTTTTGCACACCTTGGGCCATTTCCTCCGTCGCTCTCGCCGACTGCTCGGCTCCGCGGAACTGGGTCTCCGTCCCTCCAGCGACTTCCCGGATCGCCGAATTGATCTCCGCCGTCGCCTGCGACGATTGCCGGGTGGCGGCCAGCAGCTCGTCCGAAGCGGCGGCCACTTGGCCGATCGTGAGATCGATCTGCTTCACCATGCCGGAAAGCGATTCGATCATCAGGTTGATGTTTTCGCTCATTTCCCCGATTTCGTCCTTCGAATGGACGGTTACCCGCTCGTTCAGCTGTCCGCCTGCGACCTTTTTCATGACCTGGGAGATCGCCAGAATCGGCTTGACGATGAGGCGGGCCAGCAGGAAAGCGATGACCGATACGATCAGGGCCGTAACGATCGCGATCGCGATGGATAACGTGCTGGCCCGGTTCACTTTGGCAAAAATCTCGCTCGTCGGCACGGTGATGACCATTTTCCACCCGGTGCTCGGAATCGTGCCGTAGTAGGTGATCACTTCTTTTCCCGTTTCGTCTTTGTAGGTAAGAGAACCGCTTGGTTTACCGAGAATCGCTTCCGTTGCATTTTTTAAAGCGGGAGTTTCGGTGTAATCCTTCATGTTTTTGCTGAAGCGTTCGGCATCCGGATAGCTGAAATAGATTCCGTTGTTCGAGACGACGTATCCGTAGCCCGTGTCCGCCATTTTAATGTTGTTGCTAAGCTGCGTCAGCACATCGGGCGTGATCGAAAAAGCGACGGCGCCGATAAATTGCCCGCCCTTATCATGAAGCGGCACGACCGCCGTAATGAAATATTTGCCCAGCGCCTCCAGGTAGTTCATTTCGGAAAAAGCCAGTTTGTTCGTTTCTTTTGCTTTCAGAAAATAGTCGCTTTTCGACATGTCGGCGGTCATCCCCAGGTTGTTGATGAGCTGGCCGTTTTTGTCGATAAGGCTGAAGCCTTCGGTTTGGTTGTCGCTTTGCTCCAGTATGTCCAAAATCGGAAACATTTTCTCCGGATCATAGGACTGGAATTGCGGGTTCTGCTGAACGAGCTGCTCCACCGTTGACGTTTTGGACAAGATCCATTCATCGATTTTGGAGATGTTCATGTCCAGCGTCGTTTGCGCCAATTCTTGGCTGTCTTCGGTCGTCACGCCGCTGAAATAACGGATGAAAAACGAACTGGCGGCGATCAGGGGGATCAGGGAAGTGGCCAAAATAATGATCAGCAATTTCCGCTGGAACGCCCCGGATTTCCCCCGTGTTTTGGTTTGTAGTGCTTTGGTCTTCG
This sequence comes from Paenibacillus lacisediminis, assembly GCF_046567315.2. Classification (NCBI taxonomy): domain Bacteria; kingdom Bacillati; phylum Bacillota; class Bacilli; order Caryophanales; family Paenibacillaceae; genus Paenibacillus; species Paenibacillus lacisediminis. The sequence continues at coordinate 25,695 of NZ_JBKIAX020000031.1, forward strand.
ACATAATGTCCCTCCCATACGTTTGAACTAGACTTACTTAAGCTAATCGTACCACGGTTAAAAGTCGGAATTTGGCACAATTTCAAGAATATTGGGGAAAATTGTCCTGATTCACCGCTGCAGATCATGAGAAAATACCTTGACGTGCCGCGAAATTTTGATCACATAAACATCGCAGGAACGTAAACCAGCAAACGGTTGTTATTCCTGCCTCTCTATGGTAAAATGATAATGATTTGTTCATATATCAACTATGTAAGTCTTGGAATAGATAAGGATGTTCTCGCTTAGGAGGTGGATTAAATGGAAATTTTGCTGAAGGTTTTGCTCGTGATTTTCTCGATTGCCTTGACTGCAGTCGTATTGTTGCAGAAAGGGAAAAGCGCGGGGCTTGCCGGTGCCATCTCCGGGGGAGCTGAACATCTGTTTGGAAAAACGAAGGCTCGCGGCATGGATCTGGTTCTGGAACGCATTACAGTAGCCTTGGGGGCGGGATTTTTTATCCTGTCGATCATCGTCGCAGTAGTTCTTACTTAACGAATAAGCTATGTAGCCCTTGTCTCCTTTGGAGGCAAGGGCTTTTTTGCGCAGATATAGACCGTTGGGGTAGAGAAGGGGAAACTGGAGGCTAAGGGACACCAGAGCCGTTATCTAGCGGGAGAACGGAGGTTTGCAAAATGTAGCGGACACAGACGACCTTATTTACCTTAAATCGGCCCGGATGAACGGGTTTTGAGCCAAATAGAGTCATGTGTGTCCGTTAGGCTGGGAAATACCCGGGAAATGGGCAGATAAGGTCGCTGGTGTCCGTTAGAGTAGCGTCCACAGATTGGAAAGAGACGAAGTGCTTGTTGCTTCGACTATAGTATTTGTCTCCATTTGGGAAAAATAGTATAATAGTACTATATACAGGGATTGGAGGTAGAAAAATGTATAAGCTGGTGACAACTTTGAAGGAAGAAGCTCTATATCACGCTATTTGGACGAAAGTTTGGCTGGAAAAAGGGTTTGAGCTCGAATTTGCGAGCGAAGTATTGGGCCGCTGTCTGGTGTATGATGAGCATGGAGTGCCGGTTGCTACGGCAGAGATCAAACCGTATGATTCCGCCGCAGATCAAGGCTTAAATCGGCTGGTCCCATTTGCGCAGCATCCGGCGATCATCGCCGAACCGGAGTACACCGCCGAAGTGGACAAGGTGGCTCTGCTGAAGGAGTACCGCGGTAAAAATTTGAACCGCCTGCTGTCGTCGATCGTGCTGTTTGCCAGAGACCAACATATCCGCCACTATGTGACGCTTCTGGATCCGATTTTGTCCCGGGCTTTGAAAATTTCCTTCCACGTTCCGCTGTCCAAGGTGGGGACAAGCTTTTTTTACAAAGGAGCGAACGTCATTCCCGCAATCATTCATGTGGCCGAAATCTACGAAAACAAACCTCGCTTTGATTGGTATTTGGATGCGCTGCCATTGCTAACTGCATAATCAGGATGAGTCAAAGGCTTGCCCCTGGGGCAAGCCTTTGGTTATTTCTACGGGGCCTAATTATCGGAAAGCGTAACAATCAACCGGTCGAGTTCCTGATAATGCTGCACAATCTCATGGATTTTGTTGTCCTGGGCTTCAAGGCCGGCCAAAATTTCCTCTGCGGCGCCCATATTTTGCTCCGTGCCGCCCGCGACAGCCAAAATTTCTTCCATAATGCTGGCGTAACGTTCTTTCATATGCCGTACCGACTGATCGACCTGATCCGATTGCTGATTTACGATTTCCGCATTGCCGGCAACTTCCGCCACATAGCTTTGCAGTTCTCTTGCTTCTTCTTTTCCGGCATCGATGGCGGTAAAGCCAATGGAAATTTGCTCGGCAACGTTGTTGATTTGCCCAATCACGTCTTCCAAAATCAGGTTAATCCGGTCGGTTGATTCCCGGGAATTTTCCGCCAGCTTGCGAATTTCCGCGGACACGACGGCAAATCCTTTGCCGTGCTCTCCGGCGTGGGCCGCCTCAATCGCCGCATTCATGGCCAGCAGGTTCGTTTGCGCCGATATCCCGTGAATCGTATCGACGATTTGGCTGATCTGTTCGTTTTGATCGCGAAGCCGCTGCATTTGGGTCACCGTACCGGCTATTACCCGCTGCAGATACCCCATATTTTCCGACAAAGCATTCATGCGGACGCCGGCGTCCTCCGTCGAATGCTGCATTGCCGCAGATAGCTGTTGCAGATGAGAGGCTATGACCGCCGCCTGTTCCACGGCATCATTCACCTCGTGCACCGAGTCCGTCGTCGCTTGGAGTCCCTGTGTCTGCTGTTCCAGCGTCGCGGTAACCTCGCCGAAGGTAGCGGTGATCTCCTTGGAGATTTTTCCGGTGGTATTGACATTATCGCGCAGCTGGGTGCTGAGGCGGCCAAGCACTTCGAGTGAATTTCTTAAATGGGTGAGCAGCTCATCGCCGCGCTGTTTGGCTTCCTCCGTATCCTTCTGTTTGTGCAGGACCTCCAGCTGGAGCCGTTCGCTGAACCGTGCCGCAAAAGAGAGCGCGACGATGATGAAAATAAGGTATAAGAGCAGGTAGGTCAGCGGTTCGCGAGGAAACATATGATCGTGGTAAAACGGGATATTGTAAAAATAAAGCGTGAGGGCGATCCCGAGTATGCCGGAAAATACAATCGGCTTGTAGTTGGCATAAAGCGTCATCAGCCCGATATTGACGTATACGAGCAAATAGGAGCTCATCAGGGGATTAGGGTCATGGTAAATGATCAAAAACGTAAGCAGTGAAATGACGGCGGGGACGATGAACATGACGAAGCGGGTGCCCTTGTTGGCGTAACTCATATAAGTGGCGATCGAGCAGCAGATGCCGCCAACCGCAATCAGGGAAATCAGAACGGTGCTGTCCACCCCGATCATCAGGTCGGTCAGCGCCCCAAAAGCGACCATGATCCAAATGATTTTGACGAATAGTTTGTTTCGTCTCTGCAAAATGAGGTTACTATCCATGAAATTTTCATCTCCTAATAAATGGTATTACTTTATTATTTTCGGAAAAATATGCTATGAAATGAAGAGTTTTGATAAATTTCGACCGTAAAACTTATGTGAACATCGGCCATTTCGCTATATAAAGTTGAACTAAAAAAATAACGGAGTTTGGTCGCCTTTGTGAGCGGATTTCTACAACATCTGAATTTGGTCCAATTAGAGAAATCCGCGAACAACAGCGATCGTAAGAACATTTAACACGGCTGCCCTTTACCGTACAATAATTAGTTCAACTTATATAGCAATAGGAGGGGATTCGCCCGCAAACGGATGCAAACTGCCAAATTCGTGTATACTAGGGTATATACCATGTTGAGGCATTTCATGGAAATTCATTTGCAAATAACATTCCGGTAAAAGGACAGGCCGGGCCTGAGGTGAAATCATTTGAATTTGATTACAGAACAAGAACTGCTTGCTTTTATGCGGGAGAAGGCTTATAAGCCGATGACGTATCAGGAGCTTGAGGAGCATTTCGGGATTGCCGATGCCGCCGACTTCAAAGAGTTTCTCAAGCTGCTGAACCGTCTGGAGCAGGAAGGACAGATTATTTTGACCCGTACACACCGGTATGGCGTGCCGGAACGGATGGATTTGGTGCGCGGGCGTTTGCAGGCGCATGCCAAGGGGTTCGCTTTCCTCATCCCCGAGGACAGGGATCATCCGGATGTGTACATTCATGCGAATGACTTGAAAAGCGCGATGAATGGCGACACGGTGCTCGTCCGCGTCAGCTCCAAAAGCGCCGGGGGCGGCAAGCTGGAGGGCGAGGTCGTGCGCATCGTGCACCGGGCGGTCACCCAGGTGGTCGGGGTGTTCCAAAACCATGAATCGTACGGGTTCGTGATTCCGGACGACAAGCGGATTAACCGTGATGTGTTTATTCCGCAGGAAGGTTTCGGGGGCGCGGTGGACGGCGAAAAGGTCGTCGCGCAGATCGTGGAGTACCCGGAAGGCCGGGCAGCGGCCGTCGGCCAGGTGAGCGAAATTCTCGGCCACAAGGACGATCCGGGCGTCGACATTCTGTCGATCATCCGCAAGCATCAGCTTCCGGAGGCTTTTCCCGAGGATGTACTGGCGGAGTCGCTGGATGCACCCGATGTGATCGAGGAAGAGGAGATCGCACGTCAAGGTCGGCGGGATTTGCGCGGCAAAGTGATCGTCACGATCGACGGCGAGGACGCCAAGGACCTGGACGACGCCGTGCACGTGGAGCGGCTGCCGAATGGCAACATCCGGCTGGGCGTGCATATCGCCGATGTCGGCTATTATGTGCGCGAGAACTCCCGGCTGGACCAGGAGGCGTACAATCGCGGCTGCAGCGTGTATTTGGTCGACCGCGTCATCCCGATGCTGCCGCACCGGCTGTCCAACGGGATTTGTTCGCTGAACCCGAAGGTGGACCGGTTTACGTTGTCCTGTGAGATGGAGTTCAACGATCAGATGAAAGTGGTAAACCACGATATTTTCACCAGCGTGATCCGTACGAAGGAGCGGATGACGTATACGAACGTCCGCAAAATCCTGCAGGAGGAAGATCCGGAAGTGACGGAGCGTTACGCTGGCCTGGTCGAGACGTTCCGGTTGATGAAGGAACTGGCTTTGAAGCTGCGGGCGAACCGGATGCGGCGCGGCGCGGTCGATTTCGATTTCGAGGAATCGAAGGTAATCGTCGACGAAAACGGCAAGCCGGTCGATATCGTGAAACGTGAGCGTTCGATCGCCGAGCAGATCATCGAGGAGTTTATGCTGGCGGCAAACGAGACGGTGGCGGAGCATTTTCACTGGCTGAAGGTGCCGTTTATCTACCGGATTCACGAGGACCCGGACCAGGAGAAGCTGATGAATTTCCTGGCGTTTGTGGCCAATTTCGGGTATACGGTGAAGGGCGGCAAAGGCAACAAGGTGCATCCGCGCGCTTTGCAGACGCTGCTGGAAGATATCCGGGGCACGAAGGAGCAGACGGTTATCAGCACGATGATGCTGCGTTCGATGAAGCAGGCTAAGTATGATGCCGAAAGCACGGGGCATTTCGGGCTGGCGGCGGAGTTCTACACGCATTTCACGTCGCCGATCCGGCGGTATCCCGACCTGGTCATCCACCGGGTGATCCGGGAGGTGATCGAAGGCGGCGGGGCGTTGAGTGAAGCCCGGCTGGAGTACCTGGCGAGCCGGGTGCAGGATATCGCCCAGCAGTCTTCGGAGCGGGAGCGGATTGCCGTGGAGGCGGAGCGCGATACGGAGCAGTTGAAGAAAGCGGAATTCATGCTCGATAAGGTCGGGGAGGAATTCCCGGGCATTATCAGCAGCGTGACCAGCTTCGGCATGTTCATTGAACTGGACAACACGGTTGAAGGGTTGATCCGGCTCAGCGCGATGACGGACGATTACTACCATTTCCATGAGCCGCATATGGCGCTGATCGGGGAGCGGACGTCGAAGATTTACCGGATCGGCGACGAGGTGAAAATCCGCGTGGCGCGCGTGAATATGGACGACCATACGATCGATTTCGAGATGGTCGACATGAAACCGCGGCAGCGGGGCGGTGAGTTGTTCGGCGGCGGCGGGTTTGACGGCGGCCGGGGCGGCGGTCGCGCCGGGAAAGGCGGCAAGGCCGGTAAGGGCGGCGGCAAGAGCGGTAAGGGCGGCGGGGCCAAGGGCAGCGGCGCCAGAGGTAGTGGAGTCCAAGGCGGTGGCAAGGGCGCCAAGGGCAAGAAGGGCAAGCCCGGCCGAGGCGTCGTAGGTAGCGGTGCCGGCAGTGCCAGCGGTGCCGGCGGCGTGTCGTTTGACGCCGCTGGCGGTGCGGCGGGCGCGGGCGAGGCTGCGGAAGCGGCGGGGACGCCCGCGGCGAGCTTTGGCTTCGGCTCCGGCAAGGGAGGCTATGCCTCCGGGACGGTGGCCGTCGCCCGCGACGGCGGTGGCGGGTACCGCACCGGCGGAGGAGGCGGCTCGCGGCGGAAGAAGACGTCCGCGAGCGGGATTTTTGTCGGCGGCCGGGAGGAGGGCGCGGGGGAGCCCGCGCCGCGCCGCAAGCGGGGCGGCGGCAAGGGCAAAGGCAACGGCACGGCGGCGTTCGTGCGCAAGAAGAAAAAGTGAGCGAGGTTTTTCGGATTAAAAAAAACCGGCTTCCTTTACGTGATGCTGTTTTCATCACAGGGGAGCCGGTGTTTTGTGCACATTTTATGCGGCAACCTAGAAATCGGTGCTTGACTACAAAGTCAGTTGTGCTCAGTATCGTCCCCATAAAATAGCGGAACTTTAGGGTCTTATTTTCCGAACTTGAGCTTATTCATCACTATAGGGGAACTATTGGGTCTTATTTTTCGATGAACAGGTCGAAAGGCGGCCTTTCGCTGCTAAATCGTGAAAATAGCGCCATAAAATTCCTCTATTTCACGCAACATGGGGGATATCGCTGAAATAGCGCCCCTTTTTTCCTTTATGTTGTCACCCGTGATCTTCAATAGACTAATTTTGCCGTTTTCTCAAGTCTTCATTTGCCATTATTCTAACGTTATTTCCAGAATCGTCTACTAGCCTTGGCCACGGGGGCCTCACTTGAAGGAGCCACGTCTTCCTGTTGCCAAGCGCCGTTTTTGGTTTTGAGCTGTTTTGTTCGTTCGAATTTTGTTAGTTCAATAGCGGTTATTTTTAATGGGCGTCGAAAAATGCTTTTACAACATCCATGGTTTGCCGTTGGGTAAACCCGTCGTGCCCGGCTCCTTTGATTCTGTACATGGTGGCATCGTTTCCGGCTTGCCGTAATGCTTTGAAAAACTCAACGCTTTGCTCAAAAGGAACAACATCATCCGCGTCGCCGTGCATAATCAGGATAGGGGGAGCATCAGAGCGGACATACTCCATTGGACTCGCTGCTCTTGCTCTGGCTTTATTCTCTTGAAGGGCTCCTCCTACCAGTTTGGATTCCGGCGAATGCGGAGAGTCATGATCAAATACGGAAGGGTATTTACTCATCGACAGCAATTCCGTCGGCCCAAACCAGTCAACAACGGCTTGCACATTGCAGGGACCTCCCTCGTCTCCCAGGGCTTCCAAACCAGCTAATAAAGCTAAATGCGCGCCTGAGGAATCTCCCCATAGGCCGACTTTGTGCGGATCTATATTATAATTAGCGGCATTTGATTTGAGAAAATGGATCGCATCCCTCACGTCCTCTAGTTGGGCAGGGAAAATCGCTTCCGAACTTAAGCGGTATTGCACGCTGGCCACGACGAACCCGCTTTTGGCAAATTCGGTCAACTGCGGGATAAATTCGAATATGTCCTGCTCGCTCCATCCCCACCCGCAGCCGTGCAGATAAATAATTAGCGGATACACTTCTTTGTTGCCCTCTCTATGAAATAAACCGTCATTCGGGTTTCTGTACACCAATAAGTTTAGTTTTAAAGGGCTGTTGCCTTTATTGGAATAGACGATATTGGGAATAAGTTGAACATAGGAATTGACGTCCGGTTCCCAGGAAATTTCTTTGATTTCAGATTCAAAATGAGCAGTCATTTGAAAATAATCCTCCTTTATAATGACACATCTTTTTCAACGAGAGAGAAAACCTGAAAATTGTTGTAAGTGAAATCATTACAACGCGTTCGAAAAAATTATGCTCCCGAAGAAGCATTCTTTTTTTGGCTTATGATATGGACGAGGTCCTGAATGGTGACTTCCCGCAAAACACCTTCCATAGCATGTTGTGCCTTGACCAAAAAAACGCCGAGCACCTCATTAATATTTGCGCCGACCCAGCAATTGGGGTTGGGATTTTCATGCGCGTGAAATAATCCGCTGTCCTCAACGACATCTACCGCTTGGTAGATATCATATAATGAAATCTCCGAAGGGTCCTTCAGCAGATAAGCTCCACCCGACCCGCGTTTCACCCCAATAAGCCCGGCTTTTTTCAGCAAAACGCTAATTTGCCGAATGATAACCGGATTCGTGTTCACGCTATCGGCAATTTGCTCGGAAGTTAAAAGATCGGTTCGAACGTGAATTAAAGATAACATGTGTACAGCAATTGTAAATCGGCTGCTGATTCTCAAATGGTTCACCCTCTCGTTGTAATAACGATACTTACAACATTGATGTGTGTCAAGTTTCAGTTGTGAGCCACAATGATAATATAATAAATGCTTATCCCGGAAAACAGCACTGTCACGAACAATGCCGCGAAATCCATAATCTTTTCTGAAATCTCACCCTCCTCGTTTCGTTTCTTAGTACTCTGTCCAGTGACTGCAATACCCAGTAGCTTCATGAAGAAAAGTCCCAACAATCCCAGGCCGCATAAAAGGAAGACTTCTATGCTTGTTTTATTAACAAAACGATCCGCTTCACCCAAGGTATTAAAATGTATAGGAATCGTTTGGGGGATTTGCGTGTAAAAACAATAGAACACGCCAAAAGGAGTTATGGATAAAAGAAGTGACCACCATATTATAAGTTTCATTTTGGATTTCATTTTTTATTTTCCCTCGCGCCGTTCACGTATCTTGAGTTTACTACTAATGACAAGAGAAATAATCAAGCTGATGATATTTGGTAAAAAAGAAGTAAGTATCATATAAATGTTCACTTGTGTCCCTAACCCCAAAGATATGCCTATTAGGCCAAATGCTATCCAAATATAGGCGGAAATGCGGTGCGTTTTTTTCCAGGCGAGTTCATTCGAAAGCAGCCAAGGAAATTTTAAACCAATTAAACGGTTGGGGGTTGATCTAATGAATACGACTCCTACTATTAAGTGCAGTACCGCCAAAAATAATAAAACCATATTTAAAGTGTTGAAAAAAAGCTTTTCTGAATACTTTAACATGACCGCAAGGCAAATTAGATTGACCACAACAAAAGCGCTTGAACAAATCCAACGATAAGAAGTTAAATCTGAAAATTGGTCTCTATATTTTGAATACTTGGGGTTTAAGATGACAATGACCAAAGTGATAATCATAGCTCCTAATGTCACGCATAAAAAAACAGCAGGATACTTAAGAGATTGTAATGACGGGGAGAGAATGGCGAAGTTGATCATGTGCAGCACAATAAAGAGGACAGAGATATGAACCCATGGCTTTTTTAATTCCTCTTTCAGGTTATAATTATTTTCCATTGCTCGCTCTCTTCTTTCCATGATTTCGTGGGAAGCGTCGATGCAGGAAATTCTATAGGCATCCCCTTCCTGTATTTTACAACTGATAGCTTGCTACTTCAAAAAACATTGCTCACAGGTTTTCGAACTTTCGATAATTTTCGATGATTAATGAGAGGGTGCGAATAACGGAAGAGGGGGGAGGCTCCCCCAGAACGGTGTTGTTTTGCAGGATTAGTTGGTTTGGCAGGTTTATACAAGCGTGTTCGGGACGGGGGTGGTCTCTGCCGGCGTTTCAAGTTGGGCCAGGCGCTTGAGCAGCTTTTTCAGCATGATGGAGGCTTTGACTTGCAGCGGCAGACTTTCGGCTATGCGGACGTCGTAGGCGCCGGTGGTGATGGCCTGTTTCAACTCGGTGACAGAGTGACATGGCTGATGAAGCTCGTTGTATACGCTGCCGTATTGCAGGCATTGGTGGGTATCGCTGCCAGCGGTTACCGGCTTGCCGAGCCCGGCGGCAAAACGCTCGACGTTGGCGCGGTTTACCTCGTTGCCGTATTCGTACATATCTTTGGCGTTCAGGTCAAAAGCGTCCAGACGCTGGAGCTGCGACCGGTCCAAATGATGCAGCGGCGTCGATTCGCGGAACGGATGGGCCCCGATTTTGAGCAGCGGATAGCTTTCCGCCAGCGTCATGAGATCGGCGAAGGGGATGAAGGCGTCTTTTTCCGTATAGTCGTCAAGCTTCCGCCGCACCTCCACAATATGCTCCTTGCGCCCGATCAGCAGGATGTGGCCGGTTTCGCGGATGTCCACTTCCATGCCGGGGAATATTTTTAGCGGCCCCGCTTCATAGTACTCTCCGTTATAGGGATAAAGCCGGTCCAGGCTCTCATAGACTTCGAAAAAATTACGCGTGTTAAAATGCTCGGTCAAAGCCAAAGCGTTCAGTCCGTTTACCACGGCTTCCCGGAGCATTTCTTCATAATAAGACGGCGAGAAATCGCTGGCTTTGGACAGCTTGGCATGGGTATGCAGGTCGATTCGCATGGGGTGACACTCCTTATTTAATGTGCGTTCTAATGGGATACCGGCGGTTTATGCAAGGCTGGGCATTCATTCAGAGGCTCTCAATCGATCCAAAACAACAGGGCGACGTACGCCGCTGAGCCGGATAGAAACCACAGGTCTTGTTTTTTCATGCGCAGATGGGATAATTTCAGCTTTTTGGAGCGCGGATTTTTCATTCCGTAGGAAAAACCGCGTGTCTCCAGCGCCTCCACCGTGGTGCGGGAGCGTTTGGCGGTCGCCAGCATCAAGGGGAAAAAAGCGTAAACGAGCAGCTTGAGGTAATACGCTCCAAGCCGCCAATAGAGCAGACCGCTCTGCTCCGGCGCCTGGCCGCGCAGCCGGTAGGACAGCAGCACATTGCGGAATTCCTCGAACAGCACCGGCAAAATGCGGTAACCATAGGACAAGCTGAACGAAAAAGCGGCAGGCATGCCAAGCGCAAGCAGGCCGTCGCTGATTTTCTCCGGATCCATGCCGGAAAAAACCGTGATGCTGGCCAGCGACACGATCGACAGCTTCATCGTCAGCTTGAGCAGCGGCAAGGCGGAGGAGATGTCCCCGCCAAAAAACAGCGAGATGATGAACAGCCAGCCGACCTGCCCGATCAGTCCGAGGCAAAGTACGATAATAATGAACGGCGTGACCCGGGACAACACGGTCGTAACGATCATAAACAGGCACATCCCGGCCAAAATGAGATAGCTGTTCATAAACCACGGGACGATAGCGAAAAAAAGATACCATATCAGCAGCCCGCGCGGATCAAGCCGGGACAGGGAGGCGTGGCCGCTGCCGTAAGCCGTATTCATCAGCTCCAGCTGAATCCGGTCGAGCGAGATTTTGTTAAACCAGTTGCGGACGAGCTGCATGGGCCGAAGTCTCCTTTCCAGCGATGGTTTGATATAAGCAGTCGGCCAGTTCGGCCGGAGAACTGCATGCGGGCCGGAGCCCAAGCGCATCGGACAGCTCCATGCTTTGCGTGAGGGCCAGACCGGCACGGCGGATCAGGTTCGGGCTGGCGAAAATGTCCGCCGCCGTCCCGTCGGCCAGGACGGCCCCATCGTGCATGACGATGACGCGCGTTGCCCACCGGCTCACCAGCTGCATGTCGTGCGTGGCGATAATCACCGTGCGCACGTGCTGCTCCAGCTCGGCTAGCGTGCTCAGCAGCTCCTCCCGGGTGGCCAGGTCGAGGTTGGCCGTCGGTTCGTCCAGCAGCATGACCGCAGGCCGGACCGCCGCGCCGATCGCCAGCGACACGCGGCGCTGCTGTCCGCCGCTGAGCAAGCGGGCGTCGCGGTCCTGCAGCTCTTCCAATCGGAAGCTGCGCAGCATGTGCTGGATTCTCGCGTCGGCGTCGGGATATTTCCGGCGTTTTAAGCAATAGGCGATTTCTTTGCGCACATTGTCTTCGATGAACATATCCTCCGGGTTTTGAAACACGAAAGCGACCTGCCGCGACAACTGTTCGATCGGGGTGCCGCGGGTATCCTGCCCCAGCACAGCAACGGAGCCCGCCGACGGTTTGGCGATCCCGGCGATCAGCTTCAGCAGGGACGATTTGCCCGCCCCGTTGTTGCCGACCAGCGCGATCCGTTCGCCTTCGGCGATGGCGAGATCGATTCCGTGCAGCACCGTTTGTTCCGTTTTGCGGATAGTCCGGTAGTTTAGCGAAGTCTGGTTGAAGCGGATGACGGTCTGGGGCACGGTCTGGGATTGCTCCGGTAAGCCGTCAGCTTTTGATTGCTCCGGTAAGCCGTGAGCCTTTGTCGTGCCTGCAGATTCGGAGACCGCCTCTTGTACGGCAAATTTGACCTCTCTGCTTGCACCGCTATGCTCCCGCAGCAAGCCGGTAAAATACTTCACCGCGTCTTCTGTTGTAATCGGGTAACCAGCATCGGCATGAGCATGAGCATGAGCATCAGCATGAGTATGAGCGGCGTCCCCCTCCTCCAGCATAGCCCGCAACCGGGCGGCCGCCTGGGTAACTTCAGGCGGCTGGATGCCGAGCCGCTCCAGGTCGTGTAGGCGGTTCAGCGCTTCGGCCACGGGCAACTTCCACAGCACGCGGCCCTGCTCCATCAGGCAGACGTCGCCGCAGTAGTCGGCGATAAATTCGGTGTGATGCTCGATGACGATGATCGTTTTGCCGTGATCACGGTTTAACTGACGCAATACCTCATACACCTGGCGGGCATGGCTGGGGTCGAGCTGGGAAACCGGCTCGTCGACGATCAGCAGGTCCGGTTCCAGCGACAAAGCCCCGGCCAGGGCGAGCAGGTGTTTTTGTCCGCCGCTCAGTTCCCAGATGTAGCGGTGCTGCAAAGGCGCAAGCCCGCATAAGTCGAGGGCGCGCTGGGCCCGCTCCCGATAATCGGCGAGTCCATAATTCAGCGGGGCGAAACAAGCCTCGTCGAGAACGGTCGGCCGGACGAGCTGGTTGTCGAAGTCCTGGTAGACGTAGCCGACCATGCGGGACAAGGCGGCTACGCTTTTTCCCTGGGCCGAAACGCCGTTAATGACGACTTCGCCAGCAAAATCCCCGGAATAATAGTGCGGGATAAGGCCGTTGAACAGTTTGCAAAGCGTGGATTTGCCGCAGCCGTTGCCGCCGATGATCGCCGTGAAGCTTCCTTTTTCAATCGTCAGGGAGGCTTCGTTCAGCACCGGTTGCTCCGAACCCGGGTAGGTAAAGGAGACGCTGCGGATTTCGGCGGCCAGCGCGGTATCGGCTTTGGCTTGAAACCCGTTATGCATAAGGCAAGCTCTCAGTGTCGCTGTTTTGCGAGCTGCGCGATTTTTTCGCCCGCATGATGAGCAGAACGACGATGGCGACGACCGCAGCTGCGGCGATGCTCAGCCAGATTGCGCCCGAACCCATCCGGTCGGCCAGTCCGCTGTCCCATTCGCCCAGATTCCAGTCGGTCTCTGACAAGGACTCGGCGCCAAAGGCTACGAGCGCCAGCACAATGCCGGTGATGACCAGCTTGGGCGTAATGACGCCGGCTGCTTCGTATTTGGTGTTTTTGTCGCGGGGTTTGATGCCGAGCAGGGGTTCGATTTTTCCATAAAGTCTAGGTACCAGATACAAGGTCGGAAGCAGGGCAAAAAGAATCCCGGAAAACAGCACGTCGTTCAGGAACCCGACGCCCTCGACGACCACAACGCTTTGAGCCAGGCCCGGCACGGCTTCGAATTCTTCCACGCCGATCCAGACTTTGCCGATATCCACTAGGCTGCTGCACAATTGATGGATGATGACGCCCGTGATCGCGGCGGTGCCGACCTGCAGGCGGTTTTGCGGGTTGCGCACCATCCGGCCGGCGACGTACATGGCAAACGAGAAGGTCAGGAATTTTTCCAGTTCCCCCAGACCGCCGAATTGTCCGAGCATCAGCTCGCCGAAGATGACCTCGCCCAGCGCCGCGCCCACAGCGGCATAAAAAGGATGGAACAGGATGCACAGGGTGAGCGGGATAAACGCGAAATACTCGACGGACAGCTCGATCGGACCTAGCCGCAGTGAGGGGATGAGTTCGGTGAACATGTTGGACAGCCCGTACAGCGACATCGACAGCACGAAAATCATCATTTTTTGCGAGGGCGTGAGGGTGTAGAGGGTTTTGCGTGACATGAAGGGAAACCTCCTTGAATCTGAATTGGGTTTGTTATGCTTTTAGTGTAGAGCCGGATTATTAAAAGAAGCGGAGTTGTATGTCAACGCATTGTAATATTTTTTACACAGTGAAAATAATGTAATAAAATTTACATAACAAAACGCTGGTAGGATGGAGTCAGGAACGCGTCAAAAAAGACCCAAGGAGCTGATAGCAATGCCATTGACCCGCAATCAAGTGTTTGCCGACAAAAGCGGTTTTTCCCCCGGCCAGTTGAAAATCGCCGATTTTATCGAAAGGCATCCGGACGAGGTGCTGTTTATGACCGAGCAGGAGATCGCCGACCGGATTGGCACCAGCATCGCCACGGTGTCGAGGTTTTGGCGTGCGGCGGGATACGAGAACGGCAAAGAATTCAGGCTGAAGCTGCGGTCCGCTGCCGACACGACCCCGGCGGTCAAGCTGGAGAAGACGATTTCGCAGATGGATCCTTCAAGCCTGCCGCTGCAGATGCTGGAGCAGTCGCTGGTCCATCTGCGGGAAACGGCGGAGCAGACGGACCCGGAGGAGTTGAAGCTCGCCGCTTCGCTGATGGCCGGAGCCCGGCGGGTTTACGTGTACGCCCCTGGGCCGGCGCTGGCTTTGGGGGACCTGCTGTTTTACCGCTTGTCCCGGTTCGGCATGTCGGTGCGGATGATGGCGGCCAGCGGGCATGAGCTGTTGGAGTCGCTGGCGCATGTACAGCGGGAGGACGTGGTGCTGTTGTTCAATTTCACCCGGCTGCTCCCCGAAACCGAGGTGATCCTCGACTGCGTAAAACGGGTGGGCTGCTCGGCCGTGATGATCACGGATCGCGAGGAGTTCCGGTACGGGGCGCAGGTGGAGGCGGCTTTTTACGTCAGCCGGGGCGAAATGGGAGAATTCCACTCGATCGTGACGCCGCTGTTGCTGATCGAACAGATGATTTTGAGCATCGGCCTGTTCAATAAGGAAAAAGTGCTGTCCAAGCTGGAATATCTGGGCGAGCTGCGGGCGAGGTATGCCGACAAGCTGCCGCGGGGGAAGGCGTGAAGGGGAAGTTATGAGCGTAGAGGGCGGCGAAAAATAAAAAAGCACTCACCCTGCCGGATGAATGCATTTGTTGTGTTAAGATTGAGAGCCCCTGATTCCCATCAGCGGGCTGCTTTTGTTTTCGTGTGAATTTCGTTAAGGACTTCGGCGGTCGAACTGACTTGACCGAATTCGTAAGCGATAACGGTCAGCGTTACGCGCTGAATTTCCTCGGCGGAAATATCCCCCCAGCCCATGTCCGGGTAATCCATAGGCGCGTTCGCGTCGCTCAGAAAGATCACTTTATATTCCCGGTGCGCGCCGTCTCTGACGGTCGTTTCGCAGCAAACGTTGGTCACGGTCCCGCAGATGATGATCGTGTTAATATCTTTTGCCCGCAGGATCGTATCCAGATCGGTATCATGAAAACCGCTGTAGAACAGCTTATCAACGATAATATCCTGGGGGAGCGGGGTTAATTCTTCGATAATTTCTACGCCGGGGGTGCCGCGTTTCAGGATCTCGTTCACATTCGGATACATGTCCTTCATTCTTCCGGTGTCGCTGCCGTCTCCCCGGACGATATGGCGCAGATAGATCACGGGCATACCCGCCGTTCTGGCCGCGCCGGTGAGCTGCCGGATGTTGTCGATGATTCCTGCGGTCCGCGGCACATAAAGTGCTCCGTCCGGTTTGCAGAACACATTTTGCATATCCACTACGATAACGGCTGTTCTCTCGGGATCAATCTCCCATTTTACTTTGTTTTTCAAGCTCATATAGAAACACGCTCCTTATAAGTCGGAATGAATATGCCGCGTCAGGCGGCCTCTGTAGGAATGGAGTCCTGTGAACCGTTTGCCGGCGCACGCCGTTCGAGCACGGGACGAATCCATACATTAACTATCGTGTTTAAAACGATCAGCATAACTACACCTACCAGCATCGGCTGGGTGACGACGCTCTGGATAGCCAGCGGCAAGCCGGCTGTGAGCTCGGCGGGCAAATACATCGTTCCGAGCGAGATAATAAAGGAGGAGCCGGCGACGGCGAGATTCAATTCATCCCACTTGACCTTGCTGACCATTTGAATCCCGCTGATGGCGATAATGCCGAACAAAATCGTGGAAGCCGCGGATAAAACGGCGCTAGGCAGGGAGGCGATAAACAGGCCGACTTTGGGAATCAGGCCCAAAATAACGGCCATGATCCCGGCGGTCATGGTGACATAGCGGCTGCCGATGCCCGAGACGCGGACGATGCCGATGTTTTCCGGGTAAGAGGTCGTGCCCAGCCCGCCAAAGACGGCGCCGAGGGTACAGCCGAGAAATTCACCGAACAAACCGCGGTTAACCCGGGTGCTGTCGAGCTCTTGTTTCCCCCATTTGGTCAGCAGGGTATACATGCCCACCGCCTCCGCGGAAGCCTGCAGAAAAGCCAGCAGCATGAGAATGACGACAGGGATGGAAATGCCGAAGCCAAACGGGAAAACTTCCGGCAAACGGAACCAGCCGGCCGTGGCTACCGCCGAAAAATCGACGCTGCCGAACACCGCGAAAAACAAGGTTCCGGCAATAATCCCCCACAGAAGTGCGCCCCGGCGCAGAATGGTGTTGCCGCCAAAAATCATCAAGGCAAGCACGCAGCCAACCGTGACGATGGAAGCGGCGAAATTGACGCCTATGTTTGCGCTGCCGAACCAATTTTTAAGGCCGATATCGGCGAGCTGCGCCCCGATGATGATCAGCAGTGTGCCATAAACGATCGGCGGGGCGATGAATTTGTTGATATGGCCGATTAAGCCGAATTTGCGGATCGGAAGGGCCAGAAGCATGAAAATGACGCCCGCCACGGCCATCGATCCGAAGGCCGTTCCCAATCCGACGCTGGCGCTTGCGGAAAGCACGGCCACGAAAAACGCGGCGGTCGGCCCTTGCACGACGGGGAGCCGCAGCATTTTTCCCGATTGCAGAATCGTCACGAGCCCGGTCGTCAAGAAACAGGCTTGAATCAAATAACCTATCGTTTGAAACTCCAAATTCAAAGCTTGGCCGATTAATACCGGGAAAAGAAATATCCCAGTGAGCGCCAGCAGATGCTGAAAACCATAGGTCAGATTGGCGCCGATGGAGAGCTTGTCCTCGATGCCGACTTGCAAAGTTTCGTTATTCTCGTGCTCATGATTCATAGCTTATTCACCCCTAGGTTTTATTTTCGAGCAGAGCAATTCAACATATCATCGGATGTTTGTTATTAAAGAAGAGATCATCAGATGTTTAGAAATGGTAAACTTGAGAGCGATGGACCGCGTCGAGATTTTGGATGGCGGATTTTCTGGCTTCATCGCTATTTCCCGCTTCAATGGCGGCATAAACCGCTTCATGGTAAACCGTGTTATCTTCGTACTGCCGTGTGTCCAGAATCAATAGGCTGAGCATTTCCTTCAAGCTTTCGGCCACGACCTTGTACATTTCCAGGAGAACTTCATTTTTGCCGGCCTGGGCCAACGCGATGTGAAAGGAAATATCCGCTTCAACGTATTCCGCGTACCGTCCCTTCTCCAGAGCATCGTTTCGTTGATTTAGAAAATAGCGCATCACTTCAAGATCCTCATCCGTTCTTCTTAAGGCGGCTAGTCCGGTAACTTCGATTTCGAGAATCCTGCGCGCCTCGAGAATATGAGCAGAGTTCTTCGGAGTTAGGGTTTGGCTTACTGCGGCAAGACCTGTGGAAGAGGAGCGAATATAGGTCCCGTCTCCTTGGCGCACTTCCAGCAAACCGGCATGCGTCAACACCTTGACAGCTTCCCGGACGGTGGATCTTCCCACCGCGAGCAGCTTCATCAATTCGGGTTCCGGCGGCAGCTTGTCCCCGCTTTTGTAACGGCCCGACCGAATGAGCGCTTGCATTTGATCCAACACTTCATCGACCAGTTTTCTTCTGGGTATGGCTTTGAATTCGGTGTAAGTAATGATTTGCCACCTCCTCTTATGTTAAATAAAATTACATTGAATGGAATATTCAATGCTTGTTTTTATTTGTTGGTTCACATTATATGCAGAAAAATGTCGAAACACAAGAAGTTTTTTTGATTTATGTCATAAAACCTGACGTACAATTCTTGACATGAACTCTAAAACGAGCGTATTCTTAATTACAATCCTACGAGCAAACAAAACATCTGATGATCTACTCATTTTCATTATATTTGGATAATAGGAGCGCCTATGAAAACTAAAATGGATAACCCGCCATGGGTTCACACCAATTACACGCTGATCCGGTGGCTGTTATTTGGGGCCGCCTTGCTCATCCTGTCTTCCTTATATGTTACGGTCCCCCTTCTTCCCGTGTTTGCCGGGGCATTTCACATCGGGACAAGTGAATCGGCTTTGGCGGGGAGCGCTTTTTCCTTGTTTTTTGCCGTTGGTTGTCTGGTCTATGGTCCTTTATCGAACCGGCTTGGCCGAAAAAGGGTGATCGTTGCGGGGCTTGCCGTGTTGGTTCTGGCCACCGCGTGTCTGGGATTTGTGGGAAGTTTCGGAGGCTTGATCGCGTTGCGATGTTTGCAGGGGGCGGCGGCCGCGACATTTTCGCCCGTGGCCTTAACTTATGCAGGAGAAGTTTTTCCTGCGGAGCAAAGAGTGACGGCTATAGGATTTATTAGCTCGGGCTTTTTAATGGCGGGGATCTTTGGACAGGTCTGGGCGAGCTCGCTTGCCGCGCTGCTGGAATGGCCTTGGGTGTTTAGGCTGCTGGCGCTTGGTTATGTTGCGCTATTGTGTCTTGTGACCGTTTGGCTGCCGCCTGTTCCGGCGGAACAGGTGAGGCAAGGCCGGGTTGGGCAGGGTCGCCGCTGGTATGCGGTGCTGTCAAAGCGAAATCTTTTGTTATGTTATGGCATTACCGTGACGATTCTGCTTTGCTTTGTGGGGATGTACAGTGCGATGGGCGCCTTTCTCGTTAAACCGCCGTATTCACTGAGCGAGATGGAGATTCTGGGCGTGCGCTCGCTGGGCATGATCGGGATGTTTCTTTCCTTCTTTGCCGGGCGAATGTGCCGTAAATGGGGAATGCTGTCCGTGCTCCGCACCGGACTCGCTTGCTCGATCGCCGCATTGGTGATGATGTCTTTTGTTCAGTCGGTGGCGGTTTATGCCCTTATGAGCGTTGTGTTCGTGGCCGGCATTGCCGTGACCGTACCTGCGCTGATTTCGCTGATCGGGGAAATCGGGAGCGGGAACAGAGGGGTTGCAACATCCTTATATACTTTCGTTTTATTTGCGGGGGCGAGTGCGGGTCCGATTCTTACGGCCAATTTATTGGAGATGAACCGCTACTCTTTACCTTTTCAAGTGTTTGCCGGCATTCTTTCGCTTGCTTTGTTGTGTTCGGTATTGATTCGTAAGGACCGGGGATGAGCGTCCTTGCTTTTGGCAGCCGGAGTTGATACAATAAATGTCTGGTAAACTGCCCCGTGGGGCTTCAGAAGGAGGATGAACATGGGCAAGAAAAATGATGGCAAGGTATTGGCGCAAAATAAAAAAGCTTCCCATGATTATTTCATCGAAGATACCTACGAAGCGGGCATGGTGCTCACCGGAACGGAGATCAAGTCAATTCGTAATGCCCGCGTGAATATCGGGGACGCGTTTGCGACGATCCGGAACGGCGAGATCCATATCCACAACATGCATATTAGCCCGTTCGAGCAGGGTAACCGGTTTAATCCAATCGACCCGACACGGACGCGTAAGCTGCTGATGCACAAAGCGCAGATCAGCAAGCTGCTCGGATTGTCCAAGCAGGAAGGCTACACGATCGTGCCGCTGAAGATTTATGTCCGCAACGGCTACGCGAAGCTGCTTCTGGGTCTGGGCAAAGGGAAAAAGCAATACGACAAGCGTGATTCCGCCGCCAAACGCGACGCCCAACGTGATATTCAGCGTGCGTTGCGGGAGAAGCAGAAAGTGGCTCGTTAGTTAACCCTATAAATGATGATAACCTCCTCAGATTTAACCATGGTTTCATGGTTAGTCTGGGGTTTTTTTGAGGTTATATCCAAAATTTGTATTCCTTTTCGGCGGGGGAGAGGGCGATGCGCAGGTAGAAAGGGAAGGAGAAGAGGAATCTGGAGGCTAAGGGACACCAAAGCACTAGCCATGCAAACAACCTGACATGAAAAGTTGAAATTATGGTCCAATTACTATTTTGGTAATTAATGAAATATATTTACAGGTTTGTTTCGGTCTTAGATTCAAAAAGGAGAATGTCC
>NZ_JBKIAX020000032.1:0-43592 GCF_046567315.2 Paenibacillus lacisediminis
CAGGTACTAATCGGTCGAGGGCTTATCCAAAAAACACCCCAAAATTGAGTAGGGGGCTAAAACACAAATTCGTTTCGTATCCAGTTTTCAAGGATTAACACCTTGAAACGTTTGGTGGCGATGACGGAGGGGTTCCACGCGTACCCATCCCGAACACGACCGTTATACCTTTACCCCATCAAAGTGAACCGAAGCTTCGCAGATGATTCCGAATACTTTGACGGGATACCCGATACATAGCGCCGATGGTACTTGGACCGAAGGGTCCTGGGAGAGTAGGACGCCGCCAAGCAAGAAAGAAGAGCACCGCCGATAACTCGGCGGTGTTTTTTTGCGTTGTTGAGAGGTTTGCAGCATTGTTGAGGTGTTTGCAGCGTAATGAAACGAAACGGCGTGGTAAAACGGATAGCAACGTTATTGCGGACACTGGGGGATGGAGAGGTGAAACTTAACGGACTAGGCTAACGGACCTGAGCGACGTTATTTGGTCGAAAACGAGGGGTTAGAAATTCTAACGGACCGAGCGGACCTTATTTCCCTCAGATTGGCGTAAATGTCTGCATTTTTAGCCCGATAGCGTCATCTGAGTCCGTTAGAACGGGAAATACCCGGGAAATGGGGGGATAAGGTCTTTCCTGTCCGTTAAGGTCAAATACATATGGTGGAGACGTTTTGTTCGAAATACAGGGCACCAGGCATGATTAAAATCTTTTCATTTAAAACTTAAAAATGTCCACTTATCTGAAAAATCTATAATTTTCCAATGGTAGCGTTTACATTATAATGGAACCAACCTGATTCTTAAGGTAAGGTATCAGCTCAGGATGAACAAGAAGGGATGAGAAGGAATGGTAAACGTCCGAAAACTGCCGATTTGGCTGGGCACACTGATTTTCGTTACGGCAGTGGCGCTTGCGGGCTGTGGAGGCGGTAACGCTGCTAACGGAAATCAAGGAGCTTCCCCCAATCCGTCAAACGGAAGCGAACCCGCAGCGGAAACGGCCGCCCCGGCGAACGAAGGTACAGACATGGACCCCGTAACGCTGAAATACACGTTCTGGGGCAGCCCTCAGGAGAAAAAAGCTGTGGAGGAGGCGACGAAAAAGTTCACCGAAAAATATCCCTGGATTACCGTCAACGCCGTGCATATTCCTGAAAGCGATTACGATGCCAAACTTACCGCGATGGTCGCGGCCAATGAAACACCGGACGCCGGTTATGTGCATGGGGAACTGGGGGAGGCCTGGCAAAAGGAAGGGAAATTTATCAACTTCAACGAGATGTTCGCCAAGGATACGGAGCTGAAAAAAGAGGACTTCCTCGACTATATCTGGTTCAACGGGGATGATCCGAACTACACCTGGGGCATCAGCACGGCGGGCGAAACGTTCGCGCTGTTTTACAATAAGGACTTGTTTGAGGAGGCCGGCGTGGAAATGCCTCCCGCCAAAGCGGAGGAAGCCTGGACGTGGGCCCAGTTCGTGGAAGCCGCCAAAAAGCTGACGATCGACAAAAACGGCAAAAATGCTGCGGAACCGGGCTTCGATAAGGACAATATCAAGCAATTTGGCGTTTCGTTCGAGAACTGGTACGGTCCGGTGATGGCGCACATCGTCAACAACGAAGGCGACCTCGTTTCGGCCGACGGGACGAAGTTCGCTCTTGATCAGCCGGAGGCGGTGGAGGCAATCCAGCGGTTGGCCGATCTGATCAACGTTCACCATGTCGCGCCCAACCCGGTGCAGGCCAAATCGATCCCGTCCCAGGCGGTCGCCTTGCAATCCAAGCTGGTGGCGATGAGCATGCACGGGCAATGGATCAACCTCGATCTTGGGGCGGCCAAGGTCAATTACGATATCGGTGTGCTCCCGAAAATGAAGCGCAGCGTCGCCATGGGCATCAGCGGTGTCAGCGCCATGTTCAAAGCGACGAAGCATCCGGAAGAAACGTGGCTGCTCACCAAATTCCTCGCCGATCCTTCCGGCGCGCTGAACTTGTACCGGGACGGCCTCTGGATGCCAACGCTCAAGAAATGGTACACCGATCCCGAGCTTGTCGCCCAGTGGGCGGAAAACAATCCGTCGCACCCGCCCGGCTTCAAGGATGCTTTCCTGAACAACCTGCTGAACAACAGCACGCCGTCGCCGGTCTATTACGTGAAAAATTTCGGCAAAGTCAGTTCCATGGCGTTCTCCGCGCTCGATCCCGTATGGCTCGGCAAGCAAACGGCCGAAGAAGCGATGAAAGAAGTCGCTTCCAAGGTGCAGCCGGAAGTCCAGGGCCGTTACGGCAAGTAGAGAAACCGGCGGCTTAGGGGAGGCGCGTGTCGGGCACGTTTGGTCCGCATCGGGCCGCGCGCTCCCGGCAGCCGGGAGGAGGAGAGAGGCTTATGAGATCTGTCGCTGAAACACCCCGTCAAGCGGCGTTTGATCCGCTGCAAGGCATCCGGAGACGAAGGCGCAAAGAACTGAAATACGGCTTGCTGTTTGCTTCACCGGTGCTGCTTGGCTACTTGATTTTTGTGCTGGGTCCGCTTGTATTCACGTTTTTGCTTGGGTTTACCGAGTACAGCATGGTTGGGAGCCCGAAGTTCGTGGGCCTGGAGAATTTCGCGCGTCTGTTTACCGGCAAGGAGCCGCTTTTTTACGACGCCACCGTCAGCACGCTGTATTACGTGTTCGTCAGCGTTCCGCTCGGCATCGTGTTTTCCTTTTGTCTGGCCCTGCTGCTCAACGGCAAAATTAAAGGAAGGGCGTTTTTCCGCGGTTTGTTTTACCTGCCGGTCGTCATCCCGCTCGCCGCGTCTTCGATCATTTGGCTGTGGATGCTGCAGCCGGATTTCGGAATCGTCAATTATGTCCTTGGTTTATTCCATTTGCCCAAGTTTTCCTGGTTATCCTCGGACACGACGGTCATTCCGACCTTAATCCTCTTCAGCTTATGGTTGACGGGGAACACGATGGTGATTTTCCTGGCCGGTCTGCAGAATATTCCGGCTCATCTGTACGAGGCGGTCGAGGTGGACGGGGGGAACGCGCTGCACAAAATTTGCTACATTACACTGCCGATGAGCTCTCCGATCATTTTTTTTAACACCGTGATCGGGTTCATCAATGCGTTTCAGACCTTCGTGCAACCCGCGGTCATGACGCAGGGCGGGCCGGACAACGCGAGTTACCTGATCGTATATTACCTGTTCAAGGAAGGATTTCAGTTTACGAAATTCGGCACGGCCAGCGCTGTTGCTTCCTTGTTGTTCCTGGTCGTTCTGCTGTGCACGTTCGTTCTTTTCAAATTTTCCAATTCGCTGGTTTATTATGAAGGGCGGGAAAGAGGAAGATGAAAGTACGCAAAATCGCCGCTCGCTTGAGCTTTTATGCCGTGTTGACATTGGGCGGGCTCGTGTTCGTGTTTCCGTTCTATTGGATGCTGCGGACGGCGTTTGTGGGCATGGACGGCTTGTTTGCAATTCCGCCGGATATCGTGCCGGACTCTCTAAGGTTCGACAACTTTGCCGAGGCGCTTTCCAGCAACCCGTTTGGCCGCTATTTCTGGAACAGCACCGTCGTCACGGTGCTTTCCATCGCCGGCGTCGTCCTATCGAGCTCAGTGTGCGCGTACAGTTTTTCCCGGATTTCTTGGCTTGGTAGAGACAAGATATTCGGCTTTATCCTCACCGGATTGATGATGCCTTTTTTCGTCGTGATGATTCCGCATTTTCTCGGCTGGAAAACCCTTCATTTAACCGATACGCTTGTTCCCCTGATTGCACCGGCCTGGTTCGGTGGAGGGGTGTTCAACATTTTTCTGCTCCGCCAGTTTTTCCTGACGATCCCGCGGGAAATGGACGAAGCGGCCAAAATGGATGGTGCCGGGCATTTCCGGATTTACTGGAACGTGATTATGCCGATCGGCAGGCAATCGCTTATCGTTGTCGGCATGCTGACCTTTCTGGCCAACTGGAACGATTATCTGGCTCCCATGGTGTTCATTTCTTCGGAAAAAAATTACACACTGATGCTGGGACTCACTTTGTTTCAGGGGACGTATTCGGCGCAGTGGCACCTGATGATGGCCGCGACCGCTATTATCGTGTTGCCTTCGCTTGCGGTATTTCTCGTTGGTCAACGATTTTTCGTAGAGGGAATCGCCATGAGCGGAGTGAAAGGCTAAACGGAAAGGCAGAATTTTTGGACTAAAATGCAGGAAATAGTCCCTTTCATACCAAATTATTCTATATAATGAGGCATAAGGAGGGAGGCAAATGCTGCATTTTCTATTGGTCGATGATGAGCCCGGTCACGTGTTCGGGTTCAGCAGGCTGCTTGGCAAGCTGCGGCCGGGCGATGCCGTAAGTTCCGCGCGCAGCGGCGAGGAGGCTTTGCGTCTGTGTGAAGGCAGGATGTTCGACCTTATCTTTACGGATATCCGGATGCCGCAAATGACCGGGCTGGAATTTATGGAAAAGCTCGATCCGGTAAACCGGGCGAAGGTGGTTGTGCTGAGCGGGTACGATTTTTTCGAATACGCCCAGAAAGCGCTTACGTTTGGGGCGTTCGGCTATTTGCTGAAGCCGGTTGATGCCGCCAAGCTGCAGGAGGTATTCGCGCGGGCGGAGCAGATCAGCGAGCGCGAGCGGCACGACCGCTTAAGGCAGCAGGAGCTGGCGGCCAGGATTGATCGTATGGAGCCGGCGTACAGCGGAAAGCTGCTGCAAGCGTGGATCGACGGCGCCATAAGCGGCGAGCGGCTAGCGGAGCTTAAGCTTATCTTGCCATTGGCCGGTGCGGGCACAGCCGTTTCCGCAAGGCGGAAGTATTCCTTCGGCCGGGAGGAGGCGGCCAGGATCCAATCCCGGCTGCGCGAGTACGGCGACTGCTTCTGCTTCGTCAGCGAACATGACGACCAGGAGTTGATCTGCGTGCTCGGCGATGGCGTTGATCCGCAGGCGGCCGGACGGGTCTTCGAGGAACCGGAGCAACGGCTCGGAGCGGGGTATCTATCGGCCGGGATTGGAAGCCGCAGGGATAGTCTCCTGGAGGAGGCCCACATCAGCGTCCGCGAAGCCCGGTTCGCTAGGCTCGAGCAATTCTACGAGGAAGGTCAAACCGTTTTTGCGTTTGGTACCAGCCATTTGGACCGGGAATGTATTCCGGTGCTGGCTTCCGCCGCGGAAACCACACTGAAGGAAGCGCTCCGCAGCGGAGACGAACAAGCCGCGAACAATGCACTCACCGCCATATTCCGCGAATGGCGCAGCCGTCCCTATCCGCTGCCGCATCGTTTGCGGGACAAGTGCAAGCTGCTGCTGGTCAAAACGGTCGAGGATCACGATATCCTCAGGGAAGGCAGCTTGCATGACGATTTTTTGCGGGAGATCGAAGCCTTGACCGAGCATGCGGCCGTCTACTCCCAATTGGAAAGGGGTGCGCTTGATGTGGTGGTCCGCGTTGTCCGCACGATCAAGGAATGGAAGGAAAATCACCGCCATCAGCTTGTTCAGCGCTGTCTGGCATATATCGACGAGCATTACCGCTCCGACATTTCGCTCGAATCCACGGCACAGCGGTTTGGACTCAGCGCAGGTTATTTCAGCCAATATTTCAAAAATAAGCTGAAAATCAATTTCACGGCATACCTGAACCAAGTCCGTCTGTCCAAAGCCAAAGCCATGTTGGAGCATGAAACCTTACGCATCTACAAAATCGCCGAAGCGGTGGGTTACCAGGATGTGAAGTATTTCAACCGCGTGTTTAAAAAAGAGTTCGGAATGACGCCGGAGGAGTACCGCAAAACGATTCGTATCCTGCACCAAAAGCGGGGGTAGCCAGAAGATGATGCGCGGTCTCCGCCGGTTCGCCCGGCTCAAGTTCCGGACAAAACTGATCGTTTCCTATGTTTTCCTCATCACGTTCCCCATGATTCTCATCAGTTACGCCTATTACAAGACCAGCTCTGACATCATTCTGAAGCATGCCAGCGACAGCATGCAAGAGGTCGTTCAGAAAAACAACCAATATACCGACATTGTGCTAAACCGGGTCAAGGATCAATCGCTGTCACTGCTGGCCGATCCGAATTTATTCCATCTGTTCGACAGGCCGCCGCCGACGGATCTGCTGGAACTTCTGCAAATGGACCGAAAAGTATCGGAGATCCTTAATACGTATTACGCTTCGGAACCAAGTGTGGAAAGTGTCCAGCTCGTCACCGGCTATTACAGCTTCGGCGGAACGGCCGTCCTGACCTCCAGGCCGACCTTCGTTTCGGTCAAACCGGACAAGCTGCACGCATCCAAGCTCTACCGGGACACGCTCCGGGCCGACGGCAAACTGATCTGGATTCCCACGTACGATTTCGCCAAGCAGTTCGACCAGGAGGA
This sequence comes from Paenibacillus lacisediminis, assembly GCF_046567315.2. NCBI lineage: Bacteria > Bacillati > Bacillota > Bacilli > Caryophanales > Paenibacillaceae > Paenibacillus > Paenibacillus lacisediminis. Next base: position 6,383 of record NZ_JBKIAX020000032.1, read on the forward strand.
GCTTAGAGACTTAGATCCGCGCTACCGTTATGTATTTTCCGCCTCCCAGCTGCTGAAGAGCTCCATCGTCCAGGGCGGCGTGGTCAAGAGCTGGGGAGCCCGCACCGAGAATCCGCTCCTTCTGATCAACTTCAATGAAAGCTTTTTCCGTTCGCCCCAGGCCGGCAAGACAGCGCTCGATGGCTCTTACATGTTCGTCATTTCCCCGCAAGGAGAAATCGTGGCTCATCCGGATACCGTTAAGCTTACGAGCACTGAGGCAGCGGATTGGCTGGACGAGGCGGCCGCATTCAAGACCGGGACGGCGATTTCCCAAATAAACGGGAAAAAGATGCTGGTCTGCTACGATACATCGGAAATTACCGGCTGGATCAGCGTTCTGGTCGTTCCTTACGATAGGCTGCTAAGCGATCTTCCTTTGGTCCATACGTACAGCTTATACATCGCGGCCGTGCTGATCGCCGTTTCTATCGCCGTCGCCTACATGATCTCGGGTTGGCTGACGATTCCGATCAGAAAGCTGCTGGTGGCGATTCAACTGACCGGGAGCGGTGTGTTTTCAACCAAAATCCCGGAACAAAGCGACTTGGAATTCGGCATTCTAATCAATAAATTTAATCTGATGAACGAAAAAATCAGCGACCTGATCAACGAAAACTACGAGACCCGGCTCAGGGAGAAGGAGGCGGAAATCATGGCGCTTAATCTCCAACTCAATCCCCATTTTTTGTACAACACGCTTAACGTCATTAATTGGATGGCGCTCGAGCGAAACGAGGAGGCGATCAGCAAAATGCTCGTCTGCTTATCGACCATGCTCCATTATACGGTCAAAAACAAACAGGAGCTGGTCGCTTTCGGTGACGATTCGGCCTGGCTTAAAAGCTATCTGCACATCATGGAACAGCGGTATTCCGGAGTATTTGAAGCAAGGTACGAGCTTGACCTCATTCCGCCGGATTGCAAGGTTCCAAAAATGTTTTTGCAGCCGATCATCGAAAATGCCATCATTCACGGTTTTGCTTTACGGACCAGCGGCGGATTGCTGCGCATTGCCGGTCATGAGGAGGAAGGCACGCTGGTGTTTACGGTGGAGGACAACGGGCGCGGCATGGATAAAGAAACGCTTTCTGCCGCGCTGAATCCGGAGGCGCCCGGAGTTGGCATGGCCAACGTGATGAACCGGATCAAGCTGCTTTACGGGGAAACGTACGGGGCCACGATTCGTTCGGCTCCGGACCAGGGGACACGGGTGACCGTCCGGCTGCCAAAGCGGACGTAAGGAACGGAAGCAGGCATTTTTCGTTATCCTGAAAGGAGGTGATGAGGTTTAGTTTGGCGAGGGATACAAAGAAAATAAAACAAATCGGGATCGGAGGAGAGGGCTGCTGAATCTAATTCCTGAATGGAAATGAAAAGGAGCGGTGAAATGATGGGACATGCACGGACGTTATCGAAACCTTTGAAGTTGATGCTCGGCTTGTTTGTCGCCAGCGCGCTGGCAGTGGCAATTCCGAAGGCGGCCTCCGCCTATACGTTGTCAAACAGTGAGTTTCAAGTTACGACCGGAAACCATGGAGAAATCACGAACCTGCAAATCGTCGGGGACAGCTTTCCGACCAATTACGTGATGAACGCCACCAACGCTCCACAGCAGAACACATCCGACCATCAATGGGTTGGTGAACTGATGTTTACCTATCGGTTGGGGAACGGAGCCTGGACGAAGGCTTGGACCAACCGTTCGGCGGACGGGCGGACGCAAAACCAATCCGGCAACACGGTAAACATAACCTATCAGAACTCCAACAGTGCGGAGGGCATTCGCAACTTCAAAGTGGACGAGTCCTACGCTCTCCAAAACGACCATTTGCGCTGGTCGATTACGGTAACCAATACCAGCAATCAGACGCTCGAAATCGGAGATTTTGGCCTTCCGCTTCCCTTCAATGAATACTGGTCCGCTGGAGGAGGCGAGCAGATCTACGAGTCGCGGGTCGTCACCCATTCCAACGTGGCAAACAACAATTCCTATATTACCGTGCAGCGCCCGAGCGGCATAGGGGGTACGCTGCTGATGGTGCCGGATGCTACGACTGGAGCCGGGTTCGAGTATATGGACAACTGGCGCGTCGAAGAGCACCCGGGCAGCAAATGGGCGGCCGATGAGGGCGGCTGGCCCGAAGGGCTGACCGTGTTCTACATCCATTCCAACGTGATCAAAAGCACGAACCGCGGGTATTTGCCGAACACGAGCCTGGTGCTGGCGCCGGGTGCCAGCAAGACGTACGCCTTCAAATTTTTCAAGGCAGCGAATGAACAAGCGGTGAAGGACCGGCTGTACGCGGAAGGGATGATAGACTTCACCGTCGTGCCGGGCATGATCGTGCCGACCGATCAGACGGCGAAATTCAGCTTGCGGACCACGAAGCCGGTGAGCTCAATCGTCGCCCAGTATCCGTCGCAAACAACGATCACTCCGCTGGGGACCGCGCCGGGCGGCCACCGTTTGTATTCGTTAACCTTGAGCCGGCTGGGGCAAAATGATATTACCGTCAACTACGGCAACGGTGAAAAAACCGTGCTGCAGTTCTACGCGATCGAGCCGGTCGCCAACGCTTTGCAGCGCCATGCCACGTTTATGGTGAACAATCAGCAGTGGAACGTGCCCGGAGATATTCGCGACAAAGTGTTCGACGACTGGATGATGCAGTCCAACTCCCGCCGCAATGTGTTTAACGGTTATTGGGGCTGGGGCGACGATTGGGGGCTGACGCACGGGCAGTTCCTGGCCGAGAAAAACGTGCAGAAACCGGTCGCCACGGAAATCGAAGCGGTGGACAAGTATTTGGAAACGGCGATTTGGACCAACTTGATGAACGGCCATCATGAGGATTATCTGATTCACGATTTCCTGATGCCGGAGCCGAACACGACGCCGACGTACCGGGGGTACGCTTATCCGCATGTCTACAACACGTATTTCAGCATGTACAAGCTCGCCAAAATGTACCCGGACATGGTCGACTACATTCACCCGCGCACAACCTATTTGCTGCGTGCTTACAATATCTTCAAGGCGCTTTACGACGGACCGGTCGCTTACAACTGGAACACCGGCTTAATGGGAGAGATGTCGACACCCGAGATCATCAAAGCGCTGAAGGAGGAGGGCTACACCTCCCAGGCCAATGACGTGATCAGCAAAATGAACACCAAATACAACAATTTCAAGAACACGACCTACCCGTACGGCTCGGAATACAACTACGACAACACCGGGGAAGAGTCGGTGTACACCTTGGCCAAAATGAACAACAATCTGTCGATGATGGGCAAAATCAACACAAAGGTGCGGGCGACGCGCGGCCATATGCCGCTCTGGTACTTCTACTCCGTGCCGGTGACGATTACCGGGGAGCCGTGGTGGAACTTCCAGTATACCGTCGCACTGCAAGGCTATGCGATGGATGACTGGGTGCGCAACCATTCGGCCAATCCGGAGGTCGAGCAGCGTTTGACCTATGCCTCGAAGCTCGGCAACTTAAGCGCGATCAATTCCGGGCAAATCAGCTCGGACCCGGCGGATATCGGGGCGGTCGCATGGACGTATCAAATGACCAAAGGCAACCATGGGGCGCTTGGCGTCGGGGGTGGGCCGCTGTTTAACGGCTGGCGTGGCATGTCCGGGGAAGCCGATCTGGGCCTTTGGGGCGCGATCAAAATTTTGAGCGCCGACGTGGCGGTCGATCCGCTATTCGGATTGTACGGGTATGGGGCCGAGGTGACGAAGAACGGGAACAATTACGTCGTCATCCCGAAGGACGGCGTATTCCAAAAGCTGAACCTGATTACGGAAAAACTCGGCATGGTGCTGGAGCGGGACACGTATACGACAGCTACGGTAGCTACCGCTAAAGATTACGTCAACTTCTCGCTGAAAAACGCGACGCCCGGAACCGCCCATACGACCAAAGTCACCTTTAACGGTTTGGCGCCGGGCTCCTACAATGTGCTAATCAACGACAACGCCGCCGGCAGCGTGACCGCGAAGAACGGAGCGCCCGCGATCGTCAGCCTGAATATCGGCGCGGCCGCCACCTACGATATCAAGCTGCAGAAGGGCGGCGATCCCGAGGGTCCGGCGGATGTGGCACCGCTGGCCACGGCATCGACCTCTTACGTTTCGCCGTGGGAGAGCCTGACCGGACTGAATGACGGGTATACGCCGACGAGCTCGGCCGATCGGGGCCACCCCGTTTACGGCAATTGGGACAACCCAAACACCACGCAGTGGGTGCAATACGATTGGAATCAAAACTATACGCTCGACCGGATGGACGTGTACTGGTTCGATGACGATCAGGGCATCGACCTGCCGGCGTCCTATACGATCCAGTATTGGAACGGCTCGGCATGGGTGAACGTTAGCGGGGCGTTGGGTTACGGCGTATTGCCCAACCAGTACAACACGACCACGTTTACGCCGGTGACAACTAACAAGATCCGGCTGAACATCACCGCCAAAGCAACGGCATCCACCGGCGTCCAAAGCTGGAAGGTGTACGGCAAGTGATTCTATCGAACAAGGACTCCCTCGGGAGTCCTTGTTTTGGGTTGGCATTAATTAGGGAGTGGATTCACAGGGTATCGCGTTTGGCAAACCTCCATAAACCAAGCAGCAGCAGGACGGTGAAGCTGCCGATCAAAAGGGAATAGAACAAGAAGTAAGATTGGATCGGGGATTCATCTTCGGGCGACATGGCCAGCATCGGCTGCGTCCACGGGTAAACCTGTCCCAGCGGCGTGCTGGCGACGAGAATCGCCGGGAGTGTAAAAATAATGCTGACCGCCAGGGGAATACCGAATGTTTTGGCCCGGATGGAGATCATCAGTTGCAGGAGCACCAGCGGCAAGGTTGCTAAAATCCCCTGCAACATATACCCGAGCAAGGCGAGGAAAGGAAAGTCGCCTGCAACGCCTTGAACCAGACCAACGATGGTAAAGAAGCCGAAAAGGATCACCATAGTGATGACCACCATACGCACGACCATAAAAAATTTTCCCAGGAAGATTTGCGAATGACCGACCGGCAGCGCCAACAGTTGCTTCCATCCGCCCCCGACATGCTCTCCTCGGCAGACGAAGGCCGCATAGATGCCGACCAGGATCGGCAGAACGAAAGGGCCCATAAATAAGGCGACTTGTGTCCAGACCTCGATCCATGAGTTATCTCCGGGCTGCATAAACAGATCGTAGTTTTTATAGAAGTTCGTGTAAGCCAGCAGCACGCCCAGCAACGGGCCGATAAAGTAGAGCAGCCAGAGCCTGGAGCGTTTTAACTTTAATCTCTCGACATACAAAATATTTTTCAAAAGAAATCCTCCTCGCTTACTGAACATCCCTTGCGGCAAAATGCATAGCCCCGCCAAACAGCAGGATGCTGCCGAGTCCAAGACTGATCGCAAGGTACAGCGGGAAATCCGGGTTCAAACCGATGCCTTCATAGCGCAGGATTACCGTGGAAGCTTGTACCGGATAGGCCAGCGGAAACCAGCGGGTCGTTTGAGCTGCGGCCAGGAACAGCCCCATCATCGCGGACACTGAACCGATCAGGATGGAAAAGGCTTGATTTTTCAAGGTCATGGACAGCCAAAATTGCACCGCCGCGATGGGAAATACGGCGACCAGCATCCCGTAACAATCCCCCGCGAGCAGCCCCCACGGCACCTCTCCGCCAAACCCCAGCAGTTTTCCCAATAAAATCATCCCAATCAGGAAAACCGTCACGGAAACCAATAACCCGGCGTTTAACCAGATGAATTTACTGAGATAAATTTTGCTTCTGGCAACCGGGAAAGACAGGGCTTGCTTCCACCCGTTTGCTTGGTGCTCTATGTTTGCAATGACGGATGCGGCCAGGGTTGCGGACAAAGGAAAGCCCAGACCGAACAGCAGGCTGTTGTCGTACAACAAGAATATCCACGGAGAACCCGCGCGGAACAATTCGGCTTGTCTCTCGACAAACCCGGCGCGGTAGGTAAAGTTCACCGTTTCATAAGCTAGGATGAGCAGCGGAACCAACATCACGACGATCCATAACGACGAACGCCTCAGCTTTAATTGATCGGCCTTCAGCAGATGTCTCATAGGCTTCCCTCTGTACCGGTCAATTCCAGGAAAATATCCTCAAGCGACCGCTTCACTTCTTCCAGCCGGTATACGGACAAGCCCGCATGGACCAATAGCGAATTCAGGCCGGAGACGAAACCCGGCTCCGTGCGGGGGACCCACAAGCCATCGTCCCGGATTTCGGCCATAATTCCGTTTCGGGAGAGTAGGGCTCCGGCTTCCCATACATCGCTGACGCCAACCTTAAGCAGGGGCTGCTGTTTTTCCCGCAGGCGTTCGATCGAATCCTGAAAGATCATTTTTCCGTGATGAATAATCCCCACCTGCGTAGCCATCTGGTCGATTTCGCTCAGCAAGTGGCTGGACACAAGCACGCTCATGCCGTTCTCCGGCAGTTTCTTGATCAATTCGCGAATTTCCTGGATGCCGGAAGGGTCCAAGCCGTTCGTCGGTTCGTCGAGGATCAGCAAATCCGGCCTGGAGAGCAGCGCGGCGGCAATACCGAGCCGTTGCTTCATGCCCAGGGAATATTCTTTGGTTAAGCGGTCGGACACATGAGTTAATCGGACGATGTCCAATGCCTCGTTGACGCTTTTTTCCGGGAGTTCCCTTAACCTGCGGACCGCCTCCAGGTTTTCACGGCCGGTCAGATTTCCGTAATAGGTCGGGGATTCGACCAGCGATCCGATGCGCTTCAAAATGGACAGGCGCCCGGTTTTCAGGCTTTGGCCAAAAATTTCAATACTTCCTTTCGTAGGTTCGATCAGACCGAGCAGCATGCGGATCGTTGTTGTTTTACCCGCGCCGTTCGGACCGAGAAACCCGTAAATTTGCCCTCGTTCCAGCCGTAAATTCAAGCCGTCGACGGACGTGCGGCTCCTGTACTTTTTGGTTAGCTCGTTTGTGATCAAAATCGGCTCATTCATCAAATTCTCACCTCAGGGTCCATCGTATAAGAAAAAGGCTGAACGGGAGCAAAACTCTTCCTAAACATTTTCTTAACGAATCCCCATCGAAATTTATCTATAATAGAAGCGGGAGGAGGATAAGCGTGGCTTATAGACTGGAGGAACATATCCTTCTGCTGGTGGATGACGACCGGCATATTTTGAATTTACTTACCACCGTGTTCGAAAAAGAAGGATTTCGTCATATTCTGACCGCCGCATCTGGAGCGGAGGCCCTTGCCGTTACGCGCCAAAAACGGCCAGATCTGATTTTGTTGGATGTGATGCTGCCCGATATGGACGGCTTTACCCTGTGCGGAACGATCCGGGCGGAGACGGATGCGCCCATCCTGTTTCTTACCGCGCGCACGGCCGATTTGGATAAGCTGCAGGGCTTCGGCTTGGGCGGGGACGATTATATTACCAAGCCCTTTAATCCGTTGGAAGTGGTCGCTCGCGTCAAGGCCCAACTGAGGCGCACCGCTCGGCCGCCGCTTGAACCGGTGCGCAAACAGGTATACGATTACGGATCATTTGCGGTAGATCCGAATACCGGGAGACTGACCGTTTACGGGATACGGATCAACTGCCCGGTTCAGGAGCTGAAGCTGCTGCTTTATTTTTGCGAGCATCCAAACCGGATTTTAAGCAAGCATCAAATCTATAAAGATGTATGGGGAGAATTCTACGGCGGGGACAGCACGGTGATGGTGCATGTCAGCCGCCTAAGGGAAAAGATCGAGGAGGACCCGGGCAATCCCCGGTGGATCAAGACGGTTCGCGGATGGGGTTATCTTTTTGAAACGCCGGCGGACGTGGAAAGGCCATGAAGCTGAAAAATCGAATCGCCTATTACTTCGTTTCGCGGCTTTTTTGGCTGCTGCTGGTGTGGGGGTTGCTTATCGCGGGCAGTTTGATGCTGTTCAGCTTTTTTCTCGGTTATGGCAAAGCGCCAGCCCCGCAATGGTCGGTTCGCGAGATCGCCGAGCATACGGCGGTTGAAGGAAGGCGCCTCACGGTTGCCCCTGATGTCCGGGAGGATATCATCCGAAACGATATGTGGCTTCAGGTCCTGAACGAGCGGGGAGATGAGATTTATTCCGTAAATAAACCCGAAAGCATTCCAGATCACTATATTCCCGGGAAGCTCGTTTCCGATTATATTTACCCGGGCAAAAACGGGTATCAGCTTTCCACCTGGTACAGAGCGGCGGGCGGCAGCGAGCTGACCTGGGTGGTAGGGAGGCCGTTGGCGGATGGCAATCCCTTGCTTTACGGGCTGAATATATTATGGATTTTGGCGATACTGGCCGTCGGTGTTTTAATCGTCCTGTATTTTGGCAGACAGCTAGGCTCCCCCTTACTCTACATCGTCTCCTGGATTGAACGGTTGTCCGCAGGAAAATACGAGGAGCCCTTGCAGCAGCGGAAATCCGTTATAAACGGATACTTATGCAAAAGAGCCGAGTATAGGACGTTTCACGAATTGATGCAGGCGCTTTCCCGGCTAACCTCCGCTTTGCGCAGAAACACGGAAGAGCGGGAATTATTGGAGAAAACGCGGGAAGAATGGATGTCGGGCGTCTCGCACGATTTGAAAACCCCTTTGTCCGTAATCAAAGGATATACCGTACTGCTATCATCTCCCGAATACGACTGGGAGCCGGCGCAGGTGCGCGGTTTTTCCCGCATTATGGGGGAGCGCGTGGAATATATGGAGCGGCTGATCGAAGATTTCAGCCTGACCTTCCAGTTGAAAAACGATTCGCTTCCGCTGCGGCTCGAACCAAACGATCTCGTAAGGATGACAAGAGATACTTTGGAGCAACTCCAAAGCTTACCGGAATCCATGGGTAAAGTGTTTTTGTTCGAAACGAACGGGGAGCAGGTTCCGCTTGCACTGGACTCGAGGTATATGAAACGCGCTTTGGAAAATGTAATTGCCAACTGTATTAAGCATAATCCGCCCGGTACCACCGTAAAAATCACGATCAATGAAGAGGGGGGGACAGGCGGGCAGGTTCGCATCGGCATCGAGGACAATGGAGCGGGGATGGATCGGGAAACGTTGGACCATTTGTTCGACCGGTACTTCCGGGGAACAAGTGCATCGTCCGACAGCTCCGGTACAGGGCTCGGAATGGCCATCGCCAGACAAATCATTCTCGCGCATGGCGGAGAAATCGCAGTCAACAGCTGGCTTGGCCAGGGGACGTTGTGCATGATTGCGTTCCCGAACCAACGGCGGGGCGATAAGGACTGAATCTGCAGGCTTGCCAGAGTCCGAGAGATATTCGTGAAATACTCCACTTCTCATTGGAAAAATCCAATTGATTTCGCACAAACCGCCTGTTTTGCCGACGGCGAGCTTAATCTATTGGAAATATTCAACCAAGCTGCTGTACTTTTGATCGAATTTCCATTCTATTGGATTTATCCAATCAGAACGATGTGTCAGGTCGTAGATGCAATGGTAAGCCCCACAAGAAAAGCTCCTGCGGCTCGGAAGCCGATCAGGAGCTTTTTTGCTGCTCGTACAGAGGCCTAGTGATGTTCGGCAGTCTAAGGGGTAATGATTCGGATGTTTTTCCCTTTTTTGCGAAAAGTCAGTATAACCCGGGCCACCGTAAGCCCGATGACGATTGCCGCTGTGCTGAGATAAATCAGCTTTGCCCAAAAGTACTGCGTGTCCTTCCCGATAAGCAGACCATGAGACAGGGCGAGGAAAAAACCAGGAAAGGCAAGAAAGTGGATCGTCCGCCACGCTTTTATGCCGATCTTTTTGATCCCGTCGGAGGTGAGAATTAGGATTAAGATGATATAAAAAGCGATCGTCCCCAGCCCGGTAACGATGGGATGTGTAGTTGCGGTAAACGGCACCAGCAGGCTGGCGAGTGTGTAGCCAACATATTTGTCGAACAGCAGCACGCCGCCATGGATCAACCCGAACAAAAAGCCAAACCAGCCGCTGGATTCATGCAGTGCCAACAGGAAAGACTTAGTGCGGCCTTTTGCCAGTTTGAGGCTCATCATCAATCCGGCCGTTACCGATACAAACATCAGAAGATAGCTGGTTAAGCCCGCGGCACGCGTTGTTGACCATACGTTAAAAGCGTCAAGAAATGAGCTCATAGGGGGTGTCTCCTTTCGCGGCGTTGTAGTGGTCCAGCGTTCCGCTGACGACGATGGACCGATCGTGCTTGACACCGATCATGGCGCTTAAAGGATAGCGGTCGTGAAGCCATCGGGTTCCTTCCTCTACGCCCAAAATAAGTACGCATTTCGCGCAAACCTCCGCTTCGGGCAAATTCGGCGCCAACACCGAGACCTGCGCCAGATCCGAGTCGGAAGGGGTGCCGCGCCGCGGGTCGATGATATGATGAACGATTTTTCCGTCCGTATCCGTCCACTGCCGCTTCAAGGAACTGCTTGTCGCGATCCCCAGCGTTCCGTGCAGATGCAGTTTCAGCATATCCCGCTCCTCTTGCCACGGATCGGCGATTCCGATATGCCATCCTTCGCGGGGCGTGCCCCAGAGCGAAATGTCCCCACCGGCGCCGATGGCTCCCGGAGAGATCGCCTGCTGCTGCAGCTTCAAAGCGAAGCGGTGTGCGCTCCATCCTTTGGCGAACCCGCCAAGGTCGACGGAAATCCCCGGTTCCAGCGTAATCCGCTGCAATTCCTGGTTCAGACCGGCCGGACGCGGGCCGATTCCTTCGGCGTTGCAGGATGCCGTTACGGTTTTGCTCGGCACCGTCAAAGTTTCAAAGGAACGGGAATACCCCAGCTCGCAAAGCGCCGCGCCAAGATAAGGGCTGAATAAACCTTCCGTTTGCTGATAATGTAAATTCGCTTCCGATACGACGTTGTATAGAAGAGAGGAAGCCGTAAAAGGCTGCCCATTGGACCGGTTTAGTGCCGAAAGCTCGCTATCGGGCCGAAACCGGCTGAGTTTGTTTTCCACGTAAATAAACCAGTTCATGGCACTGCGCCGGAAAAGTTCAGGGAGACCCGCCGTGAAAAAGAAAGCATTCATCGCGCGAAATTTGTGCATGGCCGTTTCCTCCTTTAGGATGCGTGGGATCTCATCCCGCTGAATTCATCGGATTGCGGTCCGGATCCGGAGCCACCGCTTTCGTAACTGGTACGGGGGGAGGCGCTGCCGCCATTACCGTTATAGTCTTCAAACCGTGGTCTCCGATCGGTTCCTTGATGATCATAGGTGAATTGGTCGCTGTTTTGTGCAGATTCGGACGCCGTTGATGAAGACGAAGATGAAGATGAGGCTGAGGCTGAATTTGCTGCGTCGCTGTGGCTTGCGTTCAGGCCGATCAGTCCGACGAATAACGCCGCGCTCGATACCCCAACACACCACTTTGTCCATTTATTGTTTGCCATGGGATGTCCTCCTTAGTTGAACAAGTCTAGCTGTAAGCCTAGTATGATTGCCCTACCTTAAGCCCATATGAAAACATACTGAAAGTTTGCTGAGGCCCTTGCTGGGGATCTTGGTTTGGATCTTTACAGAATCAGTGAAGATTATAACTCAACCTGTTAATTTCACCTGATCGGATCGGATGACAGGCAAAAGCGTGCTTGACCGGCTTGGCTCTGACCATTAATTGCAAATCATACAACTAACTTTACATCCATTTACCCAATCATTCGTTTAATTGCATTTCATACAATAACTTCCCCTTCTCATTATCTCTTCTTTGAAAGATAGCGGAGTAATTGCAGGTTTTACACTTAATAAAGCGCTATGGCAGCATTTGCGGATAAGTAACTGTACAATTTGCAATTATTCCATTCAATAGTGGACTAAGAAAACTGGAGTCAGCGGATCATTTGCTGACCGATTCAATTAACCTTATACTATAAGAAGATTGCGAAATCGGGGGTGAGCGGATGGTAAGCTCTATTTTCAAGGAAGAAATCAGAAAGGCCACGGGGAGATCATGGGAGGATTGGGTCACAGCGCTGGAAGGTACGATTGATCCGGGCTGGTCAGACGAACGAATAAAAAAGGAAATTCAGCAGCAGCATCACGTGTCGGAAGAGTGGGGTGAATGGATCGCCACGATGTACGCTCCGCTGATGGGACGAGTCCCAGTCGGAACGACCAAGGATGCGGGAGTGCAGATCGGGGTAAGAAGGACGCTGGCCGCTCCGAAGGAACAGGTTTGGGAGTTTCTCACGACTCCCGCAGGGTTGTCGCTATGGATCGGGGATGTCCCGTCTTTCAAACTTGAGGTAGGGTATAAATTTGCGTCAAAGGAAGGCGTGTCCGGTAAAATATCGGTGGTCAAGCCTTACCAAAAGCTGCGGTTGACCTGGAAACGACCGGAATGGGAGCAATTTTCCCGCCTGCAGCTTTACGTGCTGTCGACGAATACCGGCAAAACGACCGTTTCGATCCACCAGGAAATGCTGGAGGAAGTTTTTATCCGAGAGCTGATGAAACGCCACTGGGAAGACATGCTTGCTGAGCTTAAACGCTATCTGGAGGAGACTCCTTAAGCGAGTCCAGCGTTATCGATGTCCGAATGCCTGCTATTCGGGCAACTCTTTTTGTTTGGTCAATAGCTGGAGTTTGTGCGCCAATATCCGTTCCAAATGAGCTTGCGCCAGTTCCAGTTCCGCTTTTTTTCTATCGATCTCCATTATTCTTTGGTGAGTAACTTCAATGATTCTTTGCAAATCAATCTGTTTTTTTGCTTCCGCAAATGTATACTGTCTGAGCTCGGTAAGTGTAAATCCGGCAGATTGAAGACTTTTGATTGTCCGAAGATGCGTTGCCGCTTCCTCAAAATATTCGCGATAATTATTTTCCGCACGGCGGACATGCCTGTGATCCAGCAGCCCTTCCTTTTCGTAAAACCGGATCGCTGCTGCGGTCATACCTACCTTTTGTGCCAACTCGTGGATTTTCATGGGATTCTCCTTTATAAGCCCTTGACCTTAAAGTATACTTTATAGTTTATACTTTGAATGTCCATAAGAATCAAGTCAAGGATTTCCAAATTATACACGTCAAAAGAAAGGAGACACAGGCCATGATTGCAAAGATGGAGCATCCGGCATCAAGGGCAGTCGTATTAGGAGGCGGTGGAATTACCGGTATGGCATGGGAGATCGGCATACTGGCCGGTTTGCTCGAAGCCGGTGTCGCCCTCCAAGAGGCCGACCGGATCATTGGGACGTCAGCAGGGGCCTTCGTAGGGGTGGCGCTTGCCTCAGGATATGATCTGAATAAACTCTTTAACGAGCAGCATGAACCTGCAGATTCGGAAGTTTCGGCGGCGGCGTCCGAATCCTTAATGACAGCTTGGTTGAACGCCTTCTCCATAGGAGGGAAAGACCCGCGGCGGATTGGGGCCGCCTTCGGCGACATCGCCAAGAGTAATCCTGAACCAGTGTCTGCCGCCGTACGTCGTTCCGCAGTCCTGGCAAGGCTTGTCACAACGGACTGGCCCGAAAAACTGCGGGTAACCGCGATGGAAGTGGAAACGGGACAGCTTCACCTGTTCGACCGGGCATCAGGGATTCCTCTCATTGACGCGGTATCGGCAAGCGGCGCGGTTCCGGGGATATGGCCGATGGTGCGGATCAACGGCAAGTGGTGGATGGATGGGGGAATGGTGTCGACCACCAATGCACGCGAGGCGGAGGGCTATAGGCGAATTGTAATTTTGGCCCCCATGCCGGAAGGTCACGGGTTGATTCCGGGAGCCATGGAAGATGCGGCAACACTCCACGCCAACGCGGAGGTTGTTCTGATCACTCCGGATCGGGCAAGCCTTGAAGCGATCGGTCCAAATCCGTATGATCCCGCACGCAGAAGCAGGGTAGCGGTTGCCGGAAAAGCACAGGGTATCGGCATCGCTTCCTCCATCGGAAACAAATGGTAACCCGAGGCCGGTTAGAAAACAAAGGAACCTCCAAGCAACTTAGCCAAGACCCCATTTGGCGGACATTAAAAAGAAGCCCCCAGGCAAGGGGCTTCTTTTTCTGGTCAAAACCCGTTCCAAACGGCGGTCTGTTCGGCGGGCAAACGGGTGGTAGGCCGGGAGGGGCGGGCCGCTTTCCCGATGGCGACGAGCATCACGGGGATATAACGTGACGGTATGTCAAACGCCTCGATCAATGCGGCGGGATCGTATCCGCCCATCGGGCAGGTGTCGTACCCAATCGCTTTGGCGGCGAGCATCAGCTGCATGGAGGTAAGGGAAGCGTTGCGGATCGCTTCGTCCCGGGGAAATTGCGGATTGTTCAAATAGGCCGCTTCGATTTGACCGATCAGGTTTGCCCTGACTTCTTCCGGCATTAGCCCGGCAGCCACGTCGCGGCTCAAAATCATTTCCGCGTCACGGTGGGCCTCAAGGTCCCCCAGGATGGCGATCACGGCGGAAGCTTCCGCCACCTGCCGCTGACCGTACGCAATGGGGAGAAGTTTCTCCTGAAGCCTTGGATCGGCGATCACAAGAAATTTCCAGGGTTGAAGATTCCAGGCCGACGGGGCGCTCCCCGCCATTTCAAGTAGAAAGGTAATTTCGCTTTCGCTCAGCTTATGTGCAGGATCAAAGTGCTTGACCGCATGGCGTTCCCGCAAAACGGTAAAAAAGTCGGCTTGTACCGCGGATGTCATCAAATCCACTCCTTAGTTGTAAATTTTTTTTATAATCATGCCGGAGTATTCAAGCCCCGGCCCGCTAACGGACTGTGGCGACCTTATTTGTCCGGAAAGACGGAGTTTGAAATTCTAACGGACATGAGTGCTCTTATTTGCCCCAAAATGGCTGAAAAGGAGCGCCAAACTGGCAAATAAGGTCTCTGGTGTCCGTTACATCGCGAATGCCCCCGTTTTCGCTGAAATAACGGCGCTGGTGTCCGTTAGAGTCCAGCGGGTGGTGCAGATTGGTTAAGTTGCTTCGCCTTCCTAGCGAACCGCGGCTTTTTCGGACTTGTTGTTTTGGGACTTGTTGCTTTCGGACTTGTTGTTTTCGCCCTTGTTATTTTTGGCCTAGGTGTTCTCGGTCTTGCTGTTTCCACCCTTGCTGATTCCGCCCTTGCTTTTTTCGCTCTTGCTTTTGGCGCTCAAGAGATTCGCCCCTGTCACGCCGGCGATGATCAGGAGCGAGCCGATCACATGATACACGGTTACGTTCTCTCCGAGAACGATCGCTCCGGCCGCAATCGACACCACGGTCGACAAGTTGGAAAAGACGCTCACTTGCGAGGCTTCCAGCTTGGATAAGGCGTAATTCGCACATAAGGCAGTGACGAGCGAAGACATCACGCCAAGATAACCGACCGACAGGACAAAACTGCCGCTTCCAAGCGGCGCAAGCCAGTTCCCGAGCGTTCCGGCAGAGGCGTGCTGGGTCACCGAAACGGCCAGAAAAACTACGCAGCCGATGCCGAGCGTCAGATAGCTGATCTCCCAAGGACCGTAAAGCTTCAGCAGCGATCTGGCCAGCACGCTGTATCCGGCAAACGCAAGACCGGAGAAGAACAGCAATAACAGACCTGCCATGTTTCCGAAGTTAATAGGGCCGTTCCCCATCACAAAAATGAACACAACGCCAAATACGGAGAGAAGGATCCCCAGCTTCTGGCCCAAGGTCGTCGTTTCCTTCAAAAAGACGAAGGCCATAACCATCGTCAACACCGGTGTAAAAGCGTACATTATGCCTCCCTCCGCAGAGGTGGCGTGCTGCAGGCCAAACGTTTGAAACAGGAAGAACCCTACAGGATAGAACGCGGCCAGTAAAAATACCGGGAAAAGCGGCTTGCCCCGAAACCGAAGCTTGATCAGGCCCAGGGCAACGGGAATCGACATCGCCGCGAACGAAACGACAAAGCGGAACGCCAGCGTATCGACCGGACTCGCATTTTCCAGGGCGATTTTCGTAAACAGAAAAGAGAAGCCGATGATCGCGGCGTTGACGAAGGCGCAAATATAAGCAAAAGTTCGGTTTTTGGGTTCGATATCGGCCAACCTCCTTTGTATGTTCTAGTTTGGATCATGTTCGCGAACAGTCATCCTGAAGCAATGGTATAATGAATCAGCGATCTGAAAAACCGCGATTTTTCAAAACTGTACCGATACAGTTTGGCAAACCGGCACCAGCAGCAGGAAGAGGAGAGAGGTAACGTGAAAAAATACATGTCGATCCTGTCCGATATCGAACGGAGAATATCCGCTGGCCGATATCGCCCGGGGCAAAAACTTCCGTCGGTGCGCAAGGCCGCCCAGGAATATGAATGCAGCGCCAGCACGATCATCAAGGCCTATGCGGAGCTGGAAAAGCGGCATGCGATCTACTCCGTGGCGCAAAGCGGGTTTTACGTAGTCGGGCACTCTGTTGCGGCACGGACAAGCGGCGATAGCACCACGATCGATTTTACATCGGCGTCGCCGGATATCGACCTGTTTCCCTATCTCGATTTCCAGCACTGCCTCAACAAAGCGATCGATACGTACAAGGCCCAGCTTTTCACTTACGGAGATCCGCTGGGGATGGAGAAGCTGCGGCAAACGCTGGTTTCCCATCTGGCAAGCAACCAGGTGTTCGCCACAATGGAGCAGATCGTGGTGACCTCCGGCGTACAGCAGGCGCTGGAAATTTTGGCGAAAATGCCTTTTCCGCACGGGAAATCGGCCATCCTGGTCGAGCAGCCAAGCTACGATATTTATTTGCGCTTTCTTGCGGCGGAGGGCATCCCTGTGCAAGGAATCGCACGTACTGCGGCAGGGGTCGATTTAAGCGAACTGGAGGAGCGGTTCAAGAGCGGCGGGATCAAATTTTTCTACACCATGTCCCGCAATCACAACCCGCTGGGGACGACGTTAAGCACAGAACAAAGAAAGGCTATCGCCAAATTGGCAGAAAAATACGATGTGTACGTAGTCGAGGACGACTATATGGCCGACCTGGGAGATGAGCGGGGGTATCACCCGATCCATGCGTACGACAGCGGCTCGCGCGTCGTTTATTTGAAAAGCTTTTCCAAGGTCGTTTTTCCCGGGCTGCGATTGGGCGTCGCGGTACTGCCGAGCGGGCTTCTGGAACGGTTCCGAGCCTATAAAAATTACGGCGACACCTCTCTTTTGTCCCAAGCCGCGCTCGAGGTGTATATCAAAAACGGCATGTACGAACGCCACAAGCAAACCTTATACGACCGGTATTCCGAACGGATTCACACGTTGTTGGAGGCGGTCAGGCGGCATGCCGAAACGGGACTGGTCCAGGTTCCGGACGTCTCCTCGGGCATGTTCGCCCAGCTGCGGCTGCCTCAGCAGGTCAATTTGGAACGTTTGACGGAGTGGCTGGCGGCCAGAAATATCCTGGTACTGCCCAGCAAAGCGTTTTATTTGGCGGACTATCTGGCGAGGGAGAAATTTTTGCGGATCAGCGTTTCCCGGGTACCGCTGGCGCAAATCGATACGGGCGTCAAGGCGATTGTAGAAGAAGCCGCGAGGGCGTACGGAAGGTAGGGCCCCCAGAGTCGTAAGCCACACGCACCGATATTATTGCAACGGGCTTCAACCGCTAATCTCTATTGGACACCTTTCTTGCTGAATAATAAAATGGGAAATTTATCAACCTAAAAGAGGTTGTTCAAAATGAATAGTTTCCGGCAATCCCAAAGCAAAAAGGAGTGTTCGTTCCCGATGGATCAGCAACTAGAACCGATTCCTCAGCCCAAAAAGTATGGGGCGCTTGGCAACCTGCCTTTGATCGATAAAGATTTGCCTACTTTATCCTTTGCCAAACTGGCCGACGAGTTCGGGCCGATTTACCGGTTCGAGATATTGGGCCGGTCCTTTATCGCCGTATCCGGGCATAAACTTGTGGCTGAGGTGTGCGATGAATCGCGTTTTGACAAAAGCATCGGCCATTTAATGAAAGTGCGCGATTTTGCCGGCGATGGCCTGTTTACGAGCCTGACGAAGGAGCCAAATTGGGCCAAAGCGCATCATATTCTCATCCCTTCCTTTAGCCAGGCGGCGATGAAAGGGTACCATGCACGTATGGTCGATATCGCCCTGCAGCTCGTGCAAAAATGGGCCCGGCTGAACCCCGGCGACAGCATCAAAGTACCGGAGGATATGACTAGGCTTACGCTGGATACGATCGGTTTATGCGGATTCGATTACCGGTTCAACAGCTTCTACCGGGAAACGCCGAATCCGTTTATCGTCAGCTTGGTGAGAGCGCTCGACGAAGCGATGCATTATTCGAGCCGGCTGCCGATCCAAAACAAATTGATGGTGAAGAAAAAACGCCAATACGAGCGCGACATCCAATCGATGTTTTCCCTGGTCGACCGCATCATTGCCGAGCGCAAGGCGAGCGGGGAGCAGGGCGGCACCGATCTGCTCGCCCGGATGCTCAGCGCGGCCGATCCGGAAACCGGGGAACTGCTGGATGACGAAAACATCCGCTTTCAGATCATCACTTTCCTCATCGCCGGGCATGAGACGACAAGCGGCTTGCTGTCGTTTACGATCTATTATCTGCTGAAAAATCCGGATGTGCTGAAGAAAGCCTATGAAGAGGTGGATCAAGTTTTAACGGATCCCGCCCCCAGCTACGAGCAGGTGCGGAAGCTGAACTATATCCGCATGATTTTGGACGAGTCGCTGCGCCTGTGGCCGACAGCCCCGCAAATCGGTCTGTTTGCCAAGGAGGATACGGTTATCGGCGGCAAATATGCGATCAAGAAGGGCGAGACGGTCGCGGTCATCCTGCCGAAGCTGCACCGTGACAAGGAGGCTTGGGGAGAGGACGCCGAACAATTCCGCCCGGAGCGGTTCGAAGATCCGAAAAAAATCCCGCATGATGCCTATAAACCGTTCGGGAACGGACAGCGGGCCTGCATCGGCCGGCAATTTGCCCTGCACGAAGCAGCGCTTGTCCTCGGAATGATTCTGCAGCGGTTTGAGCTCATCGATCATACGAATTATCAGCTTAAGGTCAAACAGACTTTAACATTAAAGCCCGACGGCTTCACAATTCGGGTAGGCCCGCGTCCGGCCGCGGGCAACCTTACGGGGAATGTGCTTCCCGTCAAGGAAGACGGCAAAGGACCGGTTCAAAAGCAGCAAGCGGAAACGCCCCGGCCGGCGGTGCTGGTGGGGGTCAACGACCGTCCGCTGCTCGTTCTCTACGGTTCGGATATGGGAACGGCGGAAGGAATCGCCCGGGAGCTGGCCGATCTAGCGCGCTTGCACGGGGTCCGCAGCGAAACTCAGCCTTTAAACGAGCGCGTCGGGAATCTGCCGAAGGAAGGGGCGGTCATCATCGTGGCCTCCTCGTATAACGGCAACCCCCCCGCGAACGCCAGACAGTTTGTGGAATGGCTGGAGGAAGTGGAACCAGGGGGCCTTGCGGGCGTCAATTATACGGTGTTTGGCTGCGGCGACCGCAACTGGGCGAGCACATACCAGCATGTGCCGAAGTTTATCGACGAGCAAATGGAGCGCAAGGGGGCGAAACGTTTTTCGGCGCGCGGCGAAGCCGACGCCAGCGGCGATTTCGAGCAGCAGCGCGAAGCGTGGGAGTCGCGGATGTGGAGCGAGGCCATGGACTTTTTCGGAATCGCTTTGAATCCGAACGCCGAAAGAGAGCGCAGCACGTTAAGCATCCGGTTCGTAAGCGATTTGGCGGACTCGCCGCTGGTGCAGTCCTACGAAGCGGTTTCCGCCGCAGTAACGCTGAACCGGGAACTGCAGGCCGCAGGCAGTGAACGCAGCACCCGGCAGATCGAGTTGTCCCTGCCGGAAGGGCTCGGCTACGACGAAGGCGATCATCTGGGCGTGCTCCCGGAGAACAGCGGCGTTCAAATCGGCCGGATTCTGAAGCGGTTCGGTTTAAGCGGGGCCGACCAAGTGATCATGACGGCCAGCGGATTCAGCGCGGCCCATCTGCCTTTGGACCGGCCGGTGAACCTGGGCGATCTTCTGGCGCATTGCGTGGAGCTTCAGGAGCCGGCAACCCGGGCGCAAATTCGCGAGCTGGCGTCTTATACGGGATGCCCGCCCCATAAACGCGAACTCGAGCAATTGCTCGAAGGGGAGAACTACACGGCGCAAATCGTCAAACGCCATGTCACGATGCTCGATTTGCTGGAAAAATACGAAGCGTGTGAAATTCCGTTCGAACGCTTTATGGAACTGTTGCCTCCGCTCAAGCCGAGATATTACTCAATCTCCAGTTCGCCGAAAATTTCTCCGGAAACGGCAAGCATCACTGTAGGAGTCGTCCGCGGGCCGGCGTGGAGCGGGCAGGGCGAATACCGCGGAGTTGCGTCCAATTATTTGGCGGAATCCACACCGGGGGACCACGTCGTGATGTTTATCCGGACGCCGGCTTCCGGGTTCCGGTTGCCGGATGACCCCGGAACGCCGATCATTATGGTCGGGCCGGGAACCGGGCTGGCGCCGTTCCGCGGTTTCCTTCAAGCGCGTTCGGTGCTGAAGCGGGAAGGGGGGCAGCTTGGCCGCGCCATGTTGTTTTTCGGCTGCCGGAACGAGGCGGACTTTATTTATCGGGATGAGCTGGAAGGTTATGTGCGGGACGGGATCGTTTCGCTGTATACCGCGTTTTCCCGGAAAGAAGGCGTCCCGAAAGCGTATGTTCAGGACCTGATCGAGCAAAATGCCGAGGAAGTGATATCCTTGCTGGCGAGTGGCGGACATCTGTATATTTGCGGGGACGGCAGCCGCATGGCGCCGGATGTGGAAGCCCGCCTGCTCCAGTCCTATCAGAAAGTACAGGGAACCGGAGAGCAAGCAGCGAAGGCTTGGCTGGAGAGCTTGACCGCTGATGGGCGGTACGCCAAGGATGTGTGGACCGGGGTGTAAGGGCTACGTTGCGATATAAGGAAGAGCGGGAAACCTCCCACGAAATGCAAAAGTGCAGGCGATTTTTGTCGAAACTCCCATAAACCGGTGGGTCAAATGCAAAAGTGCAGTTCATTTCGGCTAAAAGTTACTTTTTTATCATATAGCCCAAAATGAGATGCACATTTGCATTTCAATCACGCTAAAGTAGTAATTTAGGGAAAATAGAATGCACTTTTGCAGTTGATCCCATTGGGCCGTCTTTCTTCCCATGAAAAACAATAAACTCGGCTGAAGGCCTTAACCGAATCCGGCTTCGTGCTTTCGTGTAAACCTTAGCTGACGGAACTGAAGGACCCTTAATCGTCCATTTCCCGGATATTTCCCGCTCTAACGGACTCACCAGTCGTGATTTGGCTTCAAATGAGGTCATTGGGACGGACTTCCTTAATTCTCCCAAGCCGGATTCCAGACAACTTCCCACAGATGGCCGTCGGGGTCCTGGAAATAACCCGAATAGCCGCCCCAAAACGTGTCGTGCGCCGGCACGGTGATGGTGGCGCCGGCCTGTTCGGCTTCCTTCATGACCCGGTCCACCTCTTCCTTGCTGCTTACATTGTGGCCCAGCGAAAATTCAGAAGGACTGGCTGCAGTTTGGGGAATCTGCGCATCATGGGCCAGATTTTTGCGGCTGAACAGGGCGAGCCGGACCCCCGACTCCAGGTCGAAAAACGCCACGGCGCCATGCTCGAACTCTTGTCCGACAATGCCTTCGGTCGGGAATCCCAGACCGTCGCGATAAAACTTCAGCGATTTTTCCAGGTCATCCACGCCGATCGTAATGACTGTAATACGCGGTTTCATAGGAATTGAGCCTCCTTGTATATATGGATGTGCTTGCTCTATTTTTATTTTAGTCGGCCGCACGGGGGAGGGGATTGTAAAAATCGGACATGCCGCCGAACTCCCGGGCCGCCGT
Organism: Paenibacillus lacisediminis; assembly: GCF_046567315.2. Taxonomy (NCBI): domain Bacteria; kingdom Bacillati; phylum Bacillota; class Bacilli; order Caryophanales; family Paenibacillaceae; genus Paenibacillus; species Paenibacillus lacisediminis. The sequence goes on from NZ_JBKIAX020000032.1 coordinate 28,293, forward strand.
CACCGGAGCACAGCCGTAATATCGCTTAAACTCACGGATCATATGCGCTTGATCAAAATAACCGTGCTTGAAAGCGAGGGATGGTCCGTCCATTTCGGGGCGATTCCGGATGGACTGAACCACCGCCTGAAAACGCACGATTTCACTGAACTTTTTAGGGCTCGTCCCGATCCGACCATCCGCAATACAACACGCTATAGCGATTCCGCTTGAGATCATGGGAAAATAAAATATCGCTGCAGCCGTCCGGGATTACCCGGTCAATCGCTCTTTCCTTGTGCGGAAGTGCCTGGTTTAAGTTTAACCGCAAATCTTGAACTTGATGTTCCCGCATGGAGTCTCCTTCGCCAGCAGGTTCGCTCTGCCAATAACATGAAACGAACGGAGCCAGCATCAGGGAAGGAGGGAGCTCCCGGTACCGGTAAGCCGGATCTCTTCCGTTGGCTTGATTGGGGCGAAAAAGCGTATGGATTTGCGTTGGCATAAAAGCGTTCCCCCTTCGCAGGCAATATCGCGGATCATCGCGGATCGCATAAAGAACCTGGCGGCTGGGCCAGGTTCTTCTAGTGACATTTATTTCGTTTGCGCCGCCACTGCCGCGGCGAACCGTTCCAGCGCTTCGGTCAGCAGCTCGCGCGGGCAGGCAAGGTTGATGCGCAGGAAACCTTCGCCGCTTTGCCCGTAGACGGAGCCTTCGGTAAAAGCGACTTTAGCCTCCCTGTACATCAGCCGTTTCAAGGCGGCTCCGTCAACTCCCAAAGCACGGCAGTCGAGCCAGAGCAGGTAGGTCCCCTCCGAGCGGACCGGGGCCAGCATCGGCAGACGCTCGGCCAAGAAGCCGACCGCAAAATCCCGGTTGGCGCCGATGTACTCCAGCACCGCTTCCAGCCAATCTTCGCTTTCATTATACGCGGCGATCGTGGCCGAAGGGCCGAAATAATTCACCGCCCCGATGGCCAAGGCATCGATCCGGTCGGTAAATTTTTGCCGCAGCTGCGGGTTGGAAATGACGGTGAACGAGCTGGCCAGTCCGGGAATGTTAAACGTTTTGGACGGCGCCAGGCAAGTGATGGTCATGTCCGCATGCTCCGGCGACAACGAGGCGAACGGATAATGGCGGTTGCCGCGGAACACGAGATCGCAATGGATTTCATCCGAAACGACCTTTACCCCGTACCGATCGCATAGCTCTCCCAATCGTTCCAATTCCGCTTTCTTCCAGACTCGTCCGCCGGGATTGTGCGGGTTGCAGAGCAGCATCAGCTTGGCACCCTGCTGCATCAAGCTTTCCAGATGCCCGTAATCCATCCGGTAGGTGCCGTCCTCCAAAACCAGCGGATTTTCGGCCACCTTGCGACCGTTCTTCACGATCACATCGAAAAAGGGGTTATAAACCGGAGGCTGCAAAATAACGCTGTCCCCCGGTTCCGTCAGCGACTGGACAGCCACGCTTAGCGCAGGAACGACCCCGGGAGTATTGGTGATCCAGGAAGCGTTCAGCTGCCACCCGTGCCGTCTGCCAAACCAGCCGATAATCGCCTCCAGATATTCCTGAGGTCTAAACGTATATCCATAGATTCCAAGCTTGGCCCGCTCGGTAACCGCGTCGATCACCGCCGGCGGACATTTGAAATCCATATCGGCCACCCACAGGGGAAGCACGTCGGGATCGCCGAACAGCTGTTTGCCGAGATCCCATTTCTCGCAACAGGTTCCTTTGCGTTGCGTGCGTTCGTCGAACTGATAATTCATTTGTATTAACACCCTTTCCGCTTCGTACACTTCGATGTGATCCTTATATTCCTACTACTCTTCGTAGCCGTTGACGATGACTTCCAGTTCACCCGTCGTCGAGTCGATCAGCATCCCGTGAACGGGAATGCCGGCGGGGAGAAGTGGATGTTTTTTGACCAGGTCGACGGTTTGAATGACGCCTTCCTTCTCATTGTCAACGCCGCGCAGCCAGTTGTTCAGCTTGATGCCGGAATTTTCCAGCGTATTCAGCACGTCTTCGGAAATGCCGCGTTCGCGCATCGATCCGATCATGCGGTCCGCATTGAGCGACGCCATCCCGCATCCGGTGTGCCCCACGATGTAAACTTCTTGCGCGTGCAGTTCGTAAATCGCGACCAGCAAGCTGCGCATCACGCTGCCGAAGGGATGGGAAATCAGCGCCCCCGCGTTTTTGATCAGCTTGACATCGCCGTTGCGCAGGTTCATCGCTTTCGGAAGCAGCTCCACGAGACGTGTATCCATACAAGTGACGATGGCCATTTTTTTCTCGGGGAATTTGCCCGTCATATATTTTTCGTATTCTTTGTCTGCTACAAATTGCCGGTTAAACTCCAATATGGTGTCAAGTTGAGTCATTGGACACGCCTCCTTAAATAAACTTTAGATTACCGCTGGTCGATTAGGCGAATATTCGATTTGTAAAATTGCGATTTGCCGTCAAGCCGGAAGGTTCCGGTCGTTTCCTCGCCGCTTAAGGTCAGCTCTTCTTCAAAAAAAACAGCCTGCATCCGGTCGATCCAAAACGGATAAACCTCGTTTTCCATAGGGATATCATAATCACCTGGTTTGGAAACGAGCTGCAAAGCGGGAACCCCGCTCATGCCGCATCCGCAGTTTTCCGTATCGTACACGATGCGCAGCATGCCCGGTGTTTCGCCCAGGGACGCCGAAATAAGCTTTTTCGCGGCCGGATTTAGAGTCACTTTCATCGCGCCTAAGCCCCTCCTTTTAATCTGGAAGTCAAATATCTCAAAAACAATTTATACAAACCCGCCTTAAAATTTGATTATACGTTTTGTTAAAAGTATCATCAAGAGTAGCAGTTAATTCAGAGTAGAGGTGGGGATTGCCATGAAACAGGAAACGGCAGCAAAGTGGGAGCTTTTTCGCTTACTTCTGGAAAAAATTCAGAGCTATCATGAAGCGGTCGCACTGATGAACTGGGATTTGCGCACCGGCGCGCCGAGAAAAGGGGCGGAAACCCGCGCGAGATCGATCGGACTGTTGTCGACGGAAGCGTTCAAAATGGGGATCTCGCCGGAAATGGGCGAGTACCTTGGCTTTTTAAGCCAACCGGCGGTTCTGGACGAATTGGACGATACCCAGCGGCGCATGGTTCTGGACGTGAAAGAGGATTATGACCGGAGCGTTAAAATTCCGCCGGAAAAGTTCCAGGCTTATACCGAACTGACGGCGCACGCTGAAACGCTGTGGGAGGATTTCAAGGAAAATGCCGATTTTCCGGGCTTCGCGCCTTACTTAACCCAAATCGTAGAGAAAACCCAGGAATTCATCGACTATTGGGGACCGAAAGCGACTCGTTACGATACGCTGCTACATATGTATGAACCGGATTTGACCGTGGAGAAGCTGGACCAAGTGTTCGGACAGCTGCGCGACCGGCTCGTGCCGCTTGTCGAAGCGGTGACGAACGCGCCGAACAAGCTGGAGTCCGCGTTCCTGAAGGAGCAGTATGACGTAAGGCAGCAGGAGAAGTTCAGCTTGTTCCTGCTGGAGCAAATCGGCTACGATTTCGAAGCGGGCCGGGTCGACGAAACGGTGCATCCGTTTGAAACGACGATCAACCACGGCGATGTACGGATTACGACGAATTACAAGCAGAATGACGTGGCCAGCGCGATTTTCAGCTCGCTGCACGAAGGCGGACACGCGTTATACGAACAAAACGTGGCTGATGAGCTCGCCGAAACCCCGCTTGGCCAGGGAACGTCGATGGGCATTCACGAATCGCAATCCCGGTTCTGGGAAAACTTCATCGGCCGCAGCCAGCCATTCTGGAACCGTTATTTCGGCGATTTGCAGCAGCATTTTCCCGAGCAGCTTAAAGACGTGACCGCGGAGGCATTTTTCCGGGCGGTAAACCGCGCGGAGAATTCGCTGATCCGGATCGAAGCGGATGAACTGACCTACAATCTGCACATCATCATTCGCTATGAGATCGAGAAGATGCTCTTTAATGAAGGGCTGCCGGTCAGCGAACTGCCTAAAGTATGGAATGAGAAATATCAATCGTACCTTGGCTTGACGCCGCCGGACGACGGGGTCGGCGTGCTGCAGGATGTGCATTGGTCCGGCGGGCTGTTCGGCTACTTCCCTTCCTATGCGCTCGGCAACATGTACGCCGCTCAAATCGCCAACACGTTGCGCCAGGAAATCCCGCAGCTTGACGCTCTGGTGGAGGCCGGCAACTTCCAGCCGGTCAAGGAATGGCTGACCGACAAAATCTATAAATACGGCAAAAGCCGCAAACCGGCGGAAATCATCAAGGCGGTGACCGGGGAAGACTTGAATCCGGAATATTTGGCCGATTACCTGGAACAAAAATTCAAAAGCATCTACGGGCTGTAAACGGCCGGTAGCCGGACGTGCAAACCACCAATTATAGTGGTAAAACCTTCAATTTCATAGTGGCGAAACCTCCAGTCCATTTGCGGTTGGGGGTTTTTTGCCGATTGGATATATCCATTAGAAATGGAAAATCGTTGGCAAATACAGCCGCCTGATTGGATTTTTTCCAATAGATGTGGATTGGAAAGACCCAAAACGGGCGATTTGAGCGAAATCTATTGGATATTCTCCAATGAGAACTCAAAATTTCGGCCGAATTCCCGCAATCTAATTGGATTTTTTCCAATCAAGTCCCGGGGGTCATCCTGCTCCTTAACCTTTTGCTGGGCATTAGCATACTATTAAGTATCCGGCAAGTTGGAAGGAGTGTGAACGTGATGATGAAGCGCCGTATGGCATTATGGCTGGCCATCGTGCTGCTGCTTGGCGCGGCTTTAAGCGGCTGCGGTCATGGCGGCCAAACTCAAAAGGTAAAGGTCGGGGAAGTGACCCGTTCCGTTTTTTATGCCCCTCAATACGTTGCCTTTGAAAAAGGTTTTTTCAAGGAAGAAGGGCTCGATGTGGAACTGCAGACAACTTCGGGCGGAGATAAAACGATGACCGCGCTGCTGTCTGGGGCCGTGGATGTAGCATTGGTCGGGGCAGAAACGTCGATTTACGTCTATCAACAGGGTTCGGATGATCCGGTGATCAATTTTGCCCAGCTGACGCAAACGGACGGAACTTTCCTTGTGTCCAGAGAAGATCCCGGCGAATTCGACTGGGATAAATTGAAGGGAAGTGTCTTTCTCGGCCAGCGGAAAGGCGGGATGCCGCAAATGGCCGGCGAGTTTACCCTGCGTAAGCAAGGAATCGACCCGCATCAGGATTTGGAGCTGATTCAAAACATCGATTTCGCCAACATCACCGCTGCATTTATCTCGGGAACCGGCCAGTTCGTCCAGTTGTTCGAGCCGCAGGCCTCCATCATCGAGCGGGAGGGTAAAGGCCATGTCGTCGCCTCCTTCGGTACGGAAAGCGGCAAACTGCCCTACACGGTGTTTATGAGCAAACAAAGCTTTATCAAAGATAACTCGGAAGTGGTGCAGAAATTCACCAATGCGATCCATAAAGCGCAGCGCTGGGTCCAGGAGCATACGCCGGAGGAAACGGCCGCAACGATCGCGCCTTTTTTCAAAGACACGGATCAGGATATTTTGGCCAGCTCCGTCAAGCGTTATCTGGAGCAGGGAACGTATGCCGAAACGCCGGCCTTGGCCGAGGATGCCTGGAACAACCTGCTCGATGTGATGGAGAGCGCCGGGGAATTAAACGAACGGGTGGAGCTTAAGAAGCTGGCCGACAACAAGTTTGCCGAAAAAGCGGTACAATCTGCTTCCACAGCCTCCGGCCGGTAAATCAACATTTATAATGCGTGTTCAAATATAGTGCGTGTTCAAAAAGTTCGGTTTTCAGCACCGAAGCGTATGCTTCCGAAGTGCGTTTTTTCAAAACGCTGTAGGTCGGATGAAGCTAGGGACGAAAGGAGCGGAGCGTACGTTTTGGGTACGTGAGCAACTGAAATGTTTCCGTAGGAAACATGCTTCGGAAGCATATGCCCCACCCGGCTGAATTCAAGATTCGATGTCGAGTCCGCTTCTTGAGCTGCTTCGTGATCAAAACCGGACTTTTTGAACTACCTTAAACGGAAAAGGAGCGTGAGCGCTTTGTTGCCTGTCTTGGAACTGAAGAATATGGATCTGGTATACGTGACCGATCGGGAAGCCGTGCTAGCCTTGCAAAGGATGAATTTGACCGTGGAATCCGGTGAATTCATCAGCCTGGTCGGTCCCAGCGGATGCGGAAAGACCACGCTGCTCTCCGTAATGGCCGGGCTGCTGGCCCCTTCCCGGGGGGAGGTGCTGCTGCACGGCAAGCCGGTAACCAAACCGACCCCGAAGGTAGGCTATATGCTGCAGCAGGATTATTTGTTCCCGTGGCGGACCATTTTCAGCAACGCCGTGATCGGTCTTGAGCTCACCGGACGCTTGACGCAGGAAACGGAGCAAATGACGCGGGATTTGCTGGCCGAGATGGGACTTGGCGATACGGCGGGCCTGTACCCCGGCCAATTGTCGGGGGGCATGCGCCAACGGGTGGCGCTCGTGCGGACGCTGGCCACCGATCCGGAAGTACTCCTGCTCGACGAGCCGTTTTCGGCGCTTGATTACCAAACGAAGCTGCAGCTGGAGGACCTCGTCGCCGGCACGCTGAAGCAGCGGAAAAAAACAGGCGTACTCGTCACGCATGATTTGTCCGAAGCGATCGCTGTCAGCGACCGGGTCATCGTGCTGGCCCCAAAGCCGGGCAGAATCCGGAGCACGTATACCGTCCCGGACAATATCCGTGAGGCCCAACCGTTTTATGCGCGGGAAGAAGCGGGATTCAACGAATTGTTTCAGGAAATTTGGCGGGATCTCGAAACAGCGGAAAAAGGAGGGATGGCCATTGATGCAGGCGGATGCAACGCGTTTGCCGGATCAAGAACGTTTGCTTAGGGAGAAATGGAACCAGCACCGCAAGCAAAAACGCAAAAGGAACCATCTGGTGCTGGCGGTCCAAATCTTCCTTTTGCTGCTGTTTATCGGATGGTGGGAGCTTGCCGGCCGGATGAAGTGGATTGATGTGCTTATTTTCAGCTATCCGTCGAAGGTGGCGAAGCAAATTTTCCAGGATGCGGCGAGCGGCGAGCTTTGGCCGCATCTGGCGATGACGGTTGGCGAGACGGCGGTCGGATTTTTGCTGGGCACGCTGCTGGGGACGCTGCTCGCCGTGCTGATCTGGTGGTCGCCTTTTCTGTCCAAGGTGCTTGATCCGTACATGGTCGTGTTCAACAGCATGCCGAAGGTGGCGTTAGGGCCGATCTTTATCGTGATGTTTGGGGCGGGTTTCACCGCGATCGTTGTGACAACGCTGTCGATCACCGTGATCGTGACCACGCTGGTCGTGTACAACAGCTTTAACGAAGTTGACACCAACCTCGTCAAAGTGATCCGCACGTTCGGAGGCCAGCGGCGCGATGTATTTATGAAGGCGATTTTGCCGGCGTCATTTCCGGCCATCGTCTCGACGTTGAAGGTGAATGTCGGCATGGCCTGGGTCGGCGTCATCGTCGGCGAATTCCTCGTCGCCAAAATCGGGCTCGGTTATTTGATCGTCTACGGGTTTCAGGTGTTCAACTTTACCTTGGTCATATCCAGCCTGGTCATTATTGCGGTTGTCGCCACAGCGATGTATCAAGTGGTCGTTTATATCGAACGGAAGCTGGTTCGGGAGCGGTAACGCTCCTTTTTCGTTTTTGCGGGATTGTAAGCCGGCGCGAAATCAAGTAGGATATTTTCATACAATCGACAATAAGCGGCAAATCCATACATAAGGGTGGTCTTCATGCGCATTGTAAAAACGGCAATTGCAACGCTGCTCGCGATTTTGATCGCGGAATTTACCGGGGTGAACGGGGCTCTGTCCGCTGGCCTGCTGGCCATTCTCGGGGTGGACGTGACCCGCAAACGCAGCCTGGTGACGATCTCGGCGCGCTTTTTCGCCTCGATTCTGGGACTGATCTTGGCCGCTGTTCTTTTTCACGTGCTGGGATTCCATATTTGGGCGCTGGCGATTTACATTTTGATCGCCTTCCCGCTGATTACGAAAGCCCGCTTTAAAGAAGGGATCGTGACCAGCTCGGTCGTCGTGTTCCGGGTGTTTGGCGGGGAGGAGATTTCTTGGCACGTCATGCTGACCCAGGTGGAACTGTTGATCATCGGGCTTGGCTCGGCGCTGCTGGTCAATTTCCTGTACATGCCGAAAACGGAGGAGAAGCTCCTGGAAATCCGGCGGCAGGTGGATGGACGGTTTTCCGTCATTTTTCAGCAAATCGCCGCCTCGCTGCGCGACCCGTATCATCTATGGGACGGCAAAGAGCTGACGGAAGCGGCGAAGCTTGTGGAGGAAGGCTTGTCCGCCGCGAAGCGCGCTGTGGAAAATCAGATGATTTATCCGAACGAGGCTTGGACGGTCTATTTCTATATGCGCAAACAGCAGCTCGACCGGATCGAAGGCATGATGGAGCTGATATCGCAAGTGTACCAGCGGATGCCGCAAGGGGAAATCGCCGCCTTGTTGTTCGACCGCCTGAGCATAGACGTAGCTCAAGAGGAATATACCGGCATTACCGAACAGATGCTGGCCGAGCTGGAGCAGCAGTTCAAAACGATGGAGCTGCCATCGACCCGCGAGGAATTTGAAATCCGTTCGGCGATATTACAGCTGTGCCGCGAGCTATCTTTATATCTCGAAGTTTCGAAAAAAAGCAAGGCGCCGGTACCCTTGGAAGCGGCCGGCCGCAAAAAAACGTTGTTGGGGCGCTAATTTCCCAGGCTTCTTTCTTCCTTAAAACTAGCGGCATTTACATATACTGCCCTAATAAAAGCGGCAATAATATTTTTTATTTATCTCTGCATATTCAACATTCGCCTATGTCCTGCATACACTTTATTGAAAGATGTATGGAGGAGGTACTAACATGTCATTGAAATATCAAAGTAGAGAGGTCATTACGAAAGCGATCTGCGGAAAAGGTCGTAAGTTCTCTACCGTAACACATACCGTGACTCCACCGCACAAACCGTCCAGCATTCTGGGGGCCTGGATCATCAATCACCAGTACGAGGCGGTCGCGGCGGGAGACGGAATTGAAGTTATTGGTACTTACGATATCAACATCTGGTATTCCTACGATAAAAATTCACAGACCGAAGTTGCCAAGGAAACCGTATCTTACGTGGAAAATGTGCCGCTGAACTACCTGGATGCGAGACACCGCGCCTCGACGGTCGAGGTTTCCGCGGAAGCCACGCAGGAACCAAGCACCGTGGAGGCCAACGTGACGGGAGACGGCCGCGTGCTGATCCGGGTGGAGCGCGAATTTGCGGTAGAGCTGATCGCCGAAACGAAGCTGAACGTCCTTGTCGTGCCGGGCGGCGCTGAAGACAAGGATTATGATTTCGGCTCCGAGCTGGAGGACTACGAAGATTTGGATCCCGATCTCCTCGACGACGAGCTGTAATTTTTGCCTTATCCAACCGGATGTTGACCACCAGGTGTTCGGGCTACAATGTAGCATATGCAGCAGGGGCGTCGTCGAAGAGGGCGGCCGCCCTCTTTTTGTGGGAAATTTTTCGAAAAGCCGAATGAGACGGGAGATGCGGACCTTGAACAAGGAAAAGAATATCGTGCTTAAAATCCGCGTCGCTTCGGAAGAAGCCAAAGTACGTCTGAAGCATGCTTTGGAGCGGACCAGCGCTCGTTATCAAGTGATTCACCCGCTGGGCACGGAGCGTACGGAAGGGCTTCGGGGCAACCGGAAAGCCGGTGTGGATCGCCGCGGCGCCTGGATTCATTACGGACCGGAGGAGGCGTATTGGGGCGGCGGGGTGCAGGAGATCGTCATCAATCGTTCCTTCACTGGAACGCCGGGCCGGTCGCCGGAGGATGCGCGCCGCCGCTTGGCGGCAGCCGGAATCAGCGTCTCCGAAGCGCTGCACCCGGTATATTCGGCCTCCGGTATGGAGCTGCCGCCGCGCCGGTTTAAACGGCGGTACGCGGTAGATGTCTTTCACTTGCGCGCCCTGGAGGCCCGGCTGCTGGGCCGGACCGGACATGCGCTGCAGTTCCCCGCGAACCGGCTGGATCCCGGCTCTCCGTTGTGGAGACGGCTGGAGTCCACGGCGGTCCGGGCTTTGTACGCGCTGGGACTGGATATGGGAGAGGTCGTGATCTCGGCCGGAGAAGAAGGCCGGTTTACGGTGGAAGCCCTCTCCCTCGCCCCGGAGGTGCCCGACCCGCGGCAGACCGGCCTGTACGCCCGGGCGATCCGCGAAACGCTGGAAGAGCTGGAGCAAGCCGGCGAAGCCCCGCAGGAGCCGCTGATCGGGATGGACCCCGAATTTTTGCTGGTGAATCGCGCCACCGGCAAAGTGATCCCGGCTTCGCGCTACCTTGGCCTCCATGGCGCCGCCGGCTGCGACGTGCTGCGTTACCGTGGGCGCCGCATGTTTCCGCTCGCCGAGCTGCGTCCGAAGCCGGGGCATGATCCGCGCGAGACGATCGTTCACTTGATGCGCGCCTTTCGCGCGGCGGGCGAAGCGATCGATGACCGGGAGCTTGTCTGGCAGGCCGGGGCCATGCCGCAGCGAGGGTTTCCGCTTGGCGGACATCTTCACTTCAGCGGCGTTCCGCTCACGAGCGAGCTGCTGCGGGCCTTTGACAACTATTTGGCGCTGCCGCTCGCGGTGCTGGAGGACGGACGAAGCCATCGCCGCCGCCCGCGCTACGGTTTTCTCGGCGATGTCCGCCGCAAGGATTATGGCGGTTTCGAGTACCGGACGCTGCCGAGCTTTTTGATTTCCCCGCTGGTGGCCAAAGGGGCCGTCGCTCTGGCCCGCCTCATCGTCGAAAACGCCGGACAGCTCAATCGCAGGCCGCTGGAGAAAACGGATGTGTTCACCGCGTTTTACGCCGGCCGGCAGCAGGAGCTGCGGACCGTTTTGCCGCTGCTGATCCAAGACATCCAAGCCGCCGCCGCTTACCCCCGCTACGAAAGTTATATCGCTCCGCTGCTGGAAGCGGCACTGTCCGGGCGTACCTGGGACGAAAGCGCCGACATCCGGCCTTTGTGGAATTTGCAAATTCGTTCGTAACCCCTGCCCGTCTTTCTCTGGTATAATAGAATTCTACGAATGCATGAAAATAGAGGCAAATCTGGAGGGGAATCATGGCTACATACACGCCGATGATCGAACAATATTTGCGGGTTAAGGCGGAGGCGCAGGACGCGTTTCTGTTTTTCCGGCTGGGTGACTTTTACGAAATGTTTTTTGACGATGCGATTTTGGCGGCCAAGGAGCTGGAAATTACGCTGACCGGCCGGGATGGGGGAGCCGACGAAAAAATACCGATGTGCGGCGTTCCTTACCATTCGGCGGAAAGCTACATCCAACGGCTGATCGAAAAAGGATATAAGGTGGCGATTTGCGAGCAGACCGAAGATCCCGCTCAGGCCAAGGGGGTTGTCAGACGCGAAATCGTGCGGGTGATCACCCCGGGCACGATTATGGAAGGAAAAACGGTTAGCGATAAAGTTAACAATTACATAGTTTGCGTAACCGAACGTCAGGGGCTGATGGCCTTGTCCGCCTGCGACCTGTCGACGGGCGCCCTGTACGCCACCTCGTCTCCGGCGAGCAAGGAATGGCTGCGCGACGAATTGGGGCTGTACGATCCGGCGGAAATCATCGGGGATACCGCGCTGCTCGAATGGATTAAGGAGCAAGCGGCCCCGCTCAGCAAGCCGGTCGTGTATACCCCGTGGACCAGGGCCAAGGAGGAAGCCGGCCGGATGCAGTTCGGCGAAGCGGAATGGATCCGCCTGGAGCTCGAACGCCGGGAAAACATCGCCCTGCTGGTCGGATACTTAAGCGAAACGCAAAAGCGTTCGCTGGGGCAATTGACGAAGATTTCCACGTATGAGCCCGAGCAATTTATGATTCTCGATCCGTTTACCCGCCGCAATCTCGAGCTGGTGGAAACGGTCCGGGAACGCTCCAAAAAAGGCTCCCTGCTGTGGCTGCTCGACCGGACGGAAACGTCGATGGGTTCGCGTCTGCTGCGGCGCTGGATCGATAAGCCATTGCTGCAGCGCGCGCGCATCGAAGAACGGCTCGAAGCGGTTGAGCATCTGCACGGCGGGTTTATTTTGCGCGAGGATTTGCGCGGTTCGCTGCTAAACATTTACGACTTGGAGCGGCTCGTCGGCAAGGTGGCGTTTGGCAGCGCCAACGGGCGGGACATGGTCGCGCTGAAAACCTCGCTGCGTCAGGTGCCGGCGATCAAGGAGCTGTGCATGAGCGCGGATTCGTCCACGCTGCGGCGGCTCGCGGGGACGATGGACGAATGCGCGGATCTGGCCGACTTGATCGATGCGGCGATCGCCGACGATCCGCCGGTATCGGTGCGGGAAGGCGGGATCATTAAGGCCGGCTATCATGCGCGGTTGGACGAGCTCAGGGAAGCCGGCGTGAACGGCAAACGCTGGATCGCCGAGCTTGAGGCCGCCGAACGGCAGGCGACCGGGATCAAGTCGCTGAAGATCGGTTACAACAAAGTGTTCGGCTATTATATCGAGGTTACACGGGCGAACCTGTCCGCGCTCCCGGAAGGCCGATACGAACGGAAGCAAACACTGGCCAACGCCGAACGGTTTGTGACCCCCGAGCTGAAGGAGAAAGAAGCGCTGATCCTGGAGGCCGAGGAAAAAATGGTCGATTTGGAGTATGCGCTGTTCAGCGAGCTGCGGGAGAAAATCGCCGCGGAAATCCCCCGGCTCCAGCAGTTGGCCGAACGGATCGCGGAAATCGACGTACTGCGCTCGCTGGCGGCGGTCGCGGCGGAGAACCGCTTCGTGAAGCCGGCGCTGACCGACGGGTATGACCTGATCGTGGAGCAAGGCCGCCATCCGGTGGTGGAATCCGTCATGACGGATACGGCGTTCATCGCCAACGGCACCGCCTTGCGCAAGGAGGAAGCAAGCATCCTCTTGATCACCGGGCCGAACATGGCCGGGAAAAGCACGTACATGCGCCAGGTCGCGCTGATTTCGATTTTGGCGCAAATCGGCAGCTTCGTGCCTGCGGCCAAAGCGGAGATTCCGCTGGTCGACCGCATTTTCACGCGGATCGGGGCGGCGGACGATCTGATCGGCGGCCAGAGCACCTTTATGGTCGAAATGGCCGACATCCAGATTATGACCGAAAAAGCGACGCCGCGCAGTTTGATCATCATCGATGAATTGGGCCGGGGAACGTCCACCAGCGAAGGGATGGCCATCGCCCAGGCGGTGATCGAATACGTGCATAACAAAATCGGCTGCAAGGCGCTGGTGTCCACGCATTTCCACGAGCTGGCCCATCTGGAGCACAGCCTCGGCTCCTTGCGCAATTACAGCATGGCCGTGCAGGAGAGCGGAGACAAAGTCCATTTCCTGCGCAAGCTGATCCAGGGGGCGGCGGATACGAGCTACGGCATTTACTGCGCCCGTTTGGCCGGGCTGCCGGAGGAAATCATCGGCCGAGCCTACGGGCTGCTTCAGGACCTGGAGCAAAAGGCACCGGTGTCCGGTAGCGGAGCGGGAGCGAAAACGGATGCGGAAGATGGGGCGTCTCCGGCTGCGCAAGGATCGAGCGGGGAAGCCGCCGGTACGGATGGCCCCGGACTGACGGCGGATGCGCAGCACGCCGGCGCCGCGCTGAATCGCGAAGCGGCGTCATCTTATGGCACCGGGACCATGGACCCGTCTACGTCCGCCGGCAAGTATGCATCGGCCGCGCAAGAGGCGGCGGCAGCGCGGACATCCTTGAAGGACGAGCTTGTGGATGCTGAGGAAGTCGTGCAGCTGTCCATCTTCGGTGACGAAAAGCCGCCCAAGAAAGCGAAGCCGGCCGCCGAGGACCCCGGGACCCGGCAGATCATTAACATGCTTAAAAATGCCGATTTGATGAATATGACGCCGCTGCAGGCGATGCAGCTCGTAAATGATCTCAAGATGAAGGCTAAAGACATGTAACCAAGAAATGAAATGTACAAGTGTACGTAAACGGTAAGGCGGGAGGGAAAACGAGTGGCAAAAATCGTAGTATTGGACGAGCATATCGCCAACCAGATCGCGGCGGGCGAGGTGGTGGAGCGGCCGGCGTCGGTCGTCAAGGAACTGGTCGAAAACGCCGTCGATGCCGGGGCGACCAACATCGAGGTTACGGTGGAAGAAGGCGGGCTAGAGCTGATCCGGGTGACGGACAACGGCTCCGGCATCGCGCCGGAGGACTGCGAGACGGCGTTTTACCGGCACGCAACGAGCAAAATCACGTCGGGCCGCGATCTGTTTCAAATCCGCAGCCTCGGATTCCGCGGCGAGGCCCTGCCGAGTATCGCCGCCGTCGCCAAGGTGAAGCTGGTGTCCTCCAGTGACGACACCGGGCTTGGCCGGCAGATCGTGATCGAAGGCGGAACGCTGAAGGAAAACGGGGAGACCGCCGCGCCGCAAGGCACGGATATTACGGTCCGGGAATTATTTTACAATACTCCGGCAAGGCTGAAATATATGAAAACGATCCAGACGGAGCTTGGACATATTTCGGATGGTTTGTACCGGCAGGCGCTGGCTCACCCGAACATCGCTTTTACGCTGCGGCATAACGGCAATACGCTGCTGCAGAGCCCGGGCGGCGGGGACCTGCTGCAGGTGATCGCCGCGATCTACGGGGTGAACACGTCGAAAGGGATGGTGCCGATCGAAGCCGAGGATCTGGATTACCGGATCACGGGATACATCGGCCGTCCCGATTTGGCGCGTTCGAACCGCGGCGGGATGTCCACGATCGTCAATGGCCGCTACATCCGCAATCAGGGGCTGCATCAGGCGATTCTGCGGGCCTACCATACGCTGCTGCCGATCAACCGCTATCCGCTGGTCGTGCTGATGCTGGACATGCATCCGTCGCTGGTGGACGTGAACGTGCATCCGGCGAAGCTGGAGGTGCGCTTCAGCAAGGAGCCGGAGCTGAACGGATTTGTGGAAAGCAGCATCCGCAGCGTGCTGAACAGCCTGGTGCTGATCCCGCAGGTCGTGCGGCAACAGATCGGCAGGGGATCGAGCAAAGCGGTGATCCAGGAGCAGTTTCACTTCCCCGCGCCGGATGTTGGTGCGGGGGAAGCCGCCGCCGGTACGCAGGGCGCGGCGGCGGACGGGACGCTCCGGCCGCCGGCTGCGGGCGGAGCGGACATAGACGCGCGGTCCGGCGTGGCGGACCGCGGCTTTTCCGGGGG
>NZ_JBKIAX020000033.1:0-41981 GCF_046567315.2 Paenibacillus lacisediminis
GGCAGCGGAGGCCCGCCCGGGCCCGGCGCCAGCGCGGGCCCGTACCCCCTCGGGCGGGGCCCCAGCCCACGCCCGAGGTAAGCCGCACGCGCCCCTGCAGGTGCGCGAGCTGGGCGGCGGAGCGCCATGCCGGAGCAAGGCCCGGCAGGCGTTCCGCCAGCAGCTGCTGGAGCTCCGCCTCCAGCAGCGATCTCCCCGCGAGCGCGGCCGCAAGCTGCCGCGCCTCCTCAAGCGTGTGCACAAGCCACGCTTTCCCTGCGGCAAGCCGCTCCCTCTCCACCGAATCGGCCCGATTTAAAAAAAGCTTTTTATCCCGGTTATCCTTCCGTGACCGCTTGTTATCCCCCCATACCTTTGCGTTCTCACCGCCTCCCAGTAGGCTTTCCAACAACCTGAGACCTAGCGGAGTCAAGCCCTCCTCCCCTCTCCATAACCAGCCATGAACTCCTGTCCAAGCTTTTTCTTCAGCTCTTCCCAGCCCATTGCTCAAATTCATTCCGCCTGCGGCTCCCAGCCGGTTTACATTCTTCCGGACAGATCCCCGTTCATCATCCATTAGCCTTTTTTCGGCCTCAAGCTCCGGCTTTAAGTTGAGCTTTAAGAAGCTCTCCCAATCCTCCGCCTTCCATCGATCCATCGCCTCCTGTGTCTTAAACCGGTCCCGCAACTTCACCGCCCAACCTAAGGGCATGCCATCCGAAAGCAAATACATCGCCGAAGCTTCCGGTTCAACTCCCGTATTATGTGAAGCTTCAACGCCGGGCAGAACATCGCCTGAACCAACGGGCCCTCTAGCCAAAGCCTGCCCAACGGTTAAAACCATCTTTCTCTTCACTCCCTGCCCTTCAAGCCCCCCTTGCCCATTCAAAACGTCCACAACACCACATGCTGCGTCCTCCTGATCGCCCAGCCCCATGCACCGGCTTCCTTCCACACCCCACCAAAGCAAATCAACCCGCAAATCCAAACTAATCAAAATCCGCCATCCTGTAATCACTTTTACCGCATACAAACCCGCCTTCATTTCCACCTCTCCCCGCCAAAAAACAGCAGTTTATTGCATACTTCAACAATTTCAATATAATTCCTCTATTTACTTATATTCCTTTTCTGTTTTTGCTTCATTTTTTGTTTGACCTCCTTTTTTCGTCTCAATCTAAAAATCGGTGCTTGAACGGCCGGCCATGGGAACGGGGGACTTCATCCTGGGCTTGCTAAGGGACCGGAGCGCCCTTATTTGCCGAAAAAATCGGCGTTTTATTTTTTAACGGACCGGAAAGACCTTATTTGCCCGAAAACAGCTAAAAATTCCTCGTTTGCAACCAGATAGCGTCTGTTGAGTCCGTTACGTCGGGAAATACCCGGGAAATGAGCAAATAACGTCATTTCAGTCCGTTAGCCCCCAACGTACTCCGAATAATTCTATCCAGCCCCTGTCAAGCCCCGATTTCGGTTTTAAGCCTTTTTTTCGACAACACCTTTCTTCACAAACTCAAAAAACGCAAAAAAGCACACTCCTCCGGCCGTTAGCCTGAAAAAGAGTGTGCTTCACACTTTGCGCTGCGCATCCCGATGCGCGAGTATGTTATGGCTTTGTTTTTGCTCGCTTATTGATATTCGCTGCGGCTTGGCGTTTTCCTGCAACGCCTGAAAATCTTTTGAAATCAAATATCCGGTACGCTTCCAATATCCCGTACGCTCCCAAACGCAGCCTGATGCGGGCAATTGACTTGGCGGCTTACACATGGACATAGGGGATTTTATTCGCCTCCTGCGGAATCCGAAGGTCGATGCATACGGGTGAGTCTTCGGCCATTTTGGCAACCTGCGCCTCTACATCTTCTTTCTGGACCGCCGTCAGACCGATAACGGTTAGCTCCATATCGCCTTGCGTCTGCAGCTTCTTCATAATCGCCAGCGTATCATCCTCTGATGCCTCGTCGAGCACCGTCACCCGCAGCGGCAATCCACGCAGTCTCGCATACCATGACAATGCACGCAAATACCATTCCATTTGACTTTCATGATTGCTCGTCACCAAAATATAATGGATCGTTTTGATCGTGGACTTCCGCCGCAGATATATCCCGTGCAGAAAATGAACCAGCGCCGCAGCCAATCCGTAACTAAGCAGAACCCAACCCATATAGGGAACCACGGAACTCACCTCCCTTATAGAGGTAGTTCAAAAAGTTCGTCTCGGTGCTGAAAACCTGACTTTTTGAACACTCCCTTATAGCGACAATATATGCCGCTAGCAAAAGGAGGGTTACTGGGCTCCCGTCAAGCAGACCGCTGCCCTAATAACGGCAGCTTCCATTCCTTTTTCCAATCGAGCTTGGACAGATAACTAGACCTTTTAATGTTACTATACCGAAACAGCTTCCCTGTCCGTTGGGCCGGCATACTGCATTACGGCTAAATGCAAGAATTTCCGCAACACTTAGTTAATATAGTACGTGTTCAAAAAGGCCGTTTTCAACACCTAGACGGACTTTATGAACCACCACTATTAGGCCGGCGGCGCTATACTGCTATGTACCTGACCGGTTCCCCATTCCTATTGCATTCAAATAAATAGGAACTCGCCTCTCATTTCAATATCATGAATAATATGGAAACAAAGGCGCGGAGGAGGCCAGTCAAAAACGATTCCCGCATCATCTGCCACATCTATCTGCTCTAATAAACGCTCAGCTGTCTCTGCTGTCCTAAGATTGCACCCTGCTGTCATCCCGTTTAGCTGTCTCCGCTGCCGCGGAATCGGCCCTGTTGCATTTTCAGGCGCGCCAGGCCGAATTCAAGGGTGTGAATATTTCAGCCGGTTAAAGGGTAACCCAACCGAACTTAATCGCATTAATGACCGCTTGAGTACGATCGTCAACGTCCATTTTCTGCAAAATGCTGCTGACATGGTTTTTGACTGTCTTCTCGCTAATAAACAAATGCTCTCCAATCATCTTGTTGCTGCGGCCTTCCGCCATCAAACGAAGCACCTCGGCTTCCCGTCTCGTCAGCGGATTGTCATCGCCGGCGACGAATTTGACGCCTGCTTCGCGGATTGCGTTGTCCTCGGCAATCGCTCCTGTCTCGCTCAAATATTCCATGCGGCGCAGTTGCTGAATCAGTTTGCCGGTTACTTTCGGATGAATGAACGCATTCCCCTCGGCCACCGTACGGATGGCGTTCACCAAGGATTCGGCCTCCATGTCTTTCAGCAAGTAGCCGGTTGCCCCTTTGCGCAGCGTTTCAAACACATAGCTTTCGTCATCGTGAATCGATAAAATGATGACCTTGACCTCGGGATACGACTCGCGGAGTTCTGCCGTAGCATCCACGCCATTCAATTGCGGCATGTTGATGTCCATCAGCACGATTTCCGGAGCAAACTGCTGGCAGCATTCCAACACTTGAGTGCCGTCGCCGCATTCTCCCACGACTTCGATATCTTCCTCCATGTTCAAAATCCGCTTCAGACCCTCCCGAAACAATTGGTGATCGTCAGCCAAGAGAACTTTGATTGCTTGTCTGCTGCCACTCGTAAGATTATCCATCCTGGTACTCCTTTCTCTTCTCTGTGTTCGTTGGAATGTGGATGACGATCTTGGTACCCATATTCGCTGCTGATTCGATTTCCATTCTTCCTTCGAGTAATTCGACTCTTTCCCGCATGCCAATCAGTCCGAAATGGGTATGCTCTTTCGTCTTTTGCTCCAATTGATCCACCTTGAAGCCAAGGCCGTTATCCCTCACTACGATACGCAGCATTTGCCCCTGATACGTGATCTCCACGCCAACATAGGTCGGAAAAGCATGCTTCGCCGCATTGGTGAGCGCTTCTTGCACCAGACGAAAAATCGCCGCTTCCATGGGAGAGGATAAGCGATGCTCTTTGCCCCTGGTTTCAAAGGTAGCCCGAATCTTGGTCTTTTCTTCATAGTCATGAACGTATTTACGCAACGTTGGAATCAGACCGAGATCGTCGAGGGCCATCGGACGCAAATTAAAAATCACTTTCCGCATTTCTTCGAGACTGGAGCGAACCTGAGCCTTCAAATCTACTATTTCGTCCTGTACCAGTTTAAATTCCTGCTTAGCGAGCATTCTTTCTACAATTTCCGTCCTAAGCACTAGATTTGCGAGAAGCTGAGCGGGACCATCGTGAATCTCCCGCGAGATTCGTTTTCGTTCCTCTTCCTGCGCCAAAATAATCTTGAGACCAATCAACTGCCGGTTTTTAGCAGATTCCAAGATCCGGGTCACCTGTCCCAATTCGCCGGAAAAGTATTCGAGCACAACGCCCATTTGCGTACTGATCGTTTCAGCGCGTTCGACTGATTTTTCCACGTTTCGAACTCTTTTTTGCAGTTCATCACGTCTGGCCTTCAAATACATTTCCTTCTCGCGATAAATCAGCAAATCGAGCTGAAGCTGTGTCGCCTTCTCGTAAGCCTGCTTGATGTCCTCTTCTTTGTACCGCACGAAGTCCCGGCTGACTTCCGTCAGCCGGATGCGGGAACGTCTGTAGTTCACCTCGAGCTGGTCGACCTTCTCCACGGTTTCCGCCGTTTCCTTCATCACGTTTTGCAGTTCCGCGTTCAGCGTCTTCAGCTCATTTCGCGCCGAGTCCAAAATTTCGAGAATTTGCAGCTTACTACTTTCAAGTACGTTAACAGCGTTATTTATTACGCGATCTATGGCATCTGCTTGAAAATCCACCTATACCTTCTCCGTTTCTGTAGTCCGAATAGTCCCAGACTAATCATATCATGATTCGAGGGTGATGGATTTGGTTTTCTTTTCCCAATTTACGCCAATGCCCAGCTGTTCGGACACCAAACGTAATGGGACTAAAGTCCTGCTGTCGACAACAATCGGTGAAACCTCACCTAGTTTGCTGGTTCCGTTCACAAAAAATTCCTTTTTCCCCACGGTTAACTCAAGTACGGTCTCCCCGCGCGTCACGGTAATTTTTTTTGCGGCATTGTTCCAGGTGGAAGTCCCGCCGAAGGCGTCCAGCACATATTTAATCGGCACATACGTCGTGTTGTTCTTCAGCAGCGGAGCCACCTCCAGGCTTTGTTTCGCCCCGTCCACCGTCATCGATTTTTGGCCGACAACCATCACGGCTTTGACGCTGGGCTGCGTTACGGCTACTTCCCCTGTAGCGGCGGCGGGAGCGGTAAACCGGATATTGTCAAAAGAGACGCTACCCGTCAGCGCACGTTCATCTTGCCCTTCTTCGACATTAACGACATACAGCCGTTTCAGCTTGGCCGGATACTTGATGCCTGCCCCCGTTAAGTCGACGTTCAGCGTTTTCCAACCCGTGAAGTCCAGCGGCCGCGCTAAATCGAGGTACACCGGTTTGCCATCGGCATCCGCTAATTCCGCGCGCACCCAGTTCAAGCTGGCATCGCCCAGGACATCGATCGTCATCGCCGTAGCGTTCTCCGGAATCTCCTTCCCGGTCGTTCCGTTGATTTGCGCGTAAGCAAATTTATTCCCGGTGCCGCCGGTCAAGTCGTAGTCAAGCTGCAGCACTTTCGAGTTCGCGCGTTCGCCCGTCCCTTGGACAATCGTTGCCGTTCCCTGCGACTCGGCCGGAAGCCCCGTAAACGAAATCGGGTAAGACACGTTTTCAAAGCTTTCCCAAATCGTGTCCGTGGAAGCGGACAAGACGACCGGCGTGCCGGTGAAGCCATCATAGCTAGGCGTAGCATAAGCGACCTTCGTGCCGGAGTTTATCGACTGCACGGTGAGCGCGCCGTCCTTCACGCTGGCCTTCATGCCGCTGAAGGTCCATTTCACGGATTCAGCCGGAACGTTCACCGTGCTTCCGCTCTTCAGCTCCGCCGTAACCGGTACGGATACGGAAGCGCCCGCTTCGAGCGGCGCAAACGTCGTGCCCGGTGTCAAGCTCGCAAGGTCACTGCCTCCCAGCACCGTTACTTCCATGCTGCTGCTCGCCGAGCCGCTCGTCGCCGTGATTTTTGCAGTTCCCGCCGTAACACCTTTAAATCCACTGCCTGTCCACTTAACGTTCCCGTTGCTCGCTTTCCAGGATGCCACCGAGCTTTCCGTCGCAATTGGGTTGTAATACGTATCGTAGCCTTTCAGGGCATAAGGGACCGTCTGTCCGATGAGCAGCGTGGACGATCCGCTGACTTTAAATCCTTTCAGCGTACCTTGTGGAGCCGAAGTGAAAACGCCGAGGCCGTTGGCGACAGCGCGTTGTCCCGCCGACCCATTGGACGTCGTGAAGGTGAGCTGTGCGCTTGTTTCGGCAAGCGGACGATTCACCATCGTCGTCGAACCTCCTCCGTCCAGATTAAGCCCTTTCCACACCCCGATGCCCGTCATAAAACCTTGCAGCTCTTTTAACGTCAACCCGGAGCTGTTGCTATTTTTCTCGGCGGTAATAATGTAAGCCGTTTTTCCGTCTTTGGAGTAGCCGACGGCCGTACGCGCTACGGTGCTGCCTCCGCTGATCGAGTTTGTTGAACGGGTGAACGCCGAGGCCTTGCCTTGGTCGACGAGCAGCGTATGGCCGCCGATCATCACCTTGAGATCCGCCGGATTGACGCTTGTCCCTGTCGTTAAAGACTGCAGTTCATATTGCGTATCGATGCGCTGTCCGACCTCCAAATGTTGAGCAACGAAGTCCGCCGCCGCTCCATGAGCGCGCAAAATATATCCGTCCGCCGGCACGGCCCCCGGAATCGGCGCTTTGATCGAAATCTGCGAGATCACATCGCCTTGCACGAGCACTTCCGTCGGCGTTGTCGAGGTGTCCACCGGCCGCTGCGCGGATTTCCAGGCGCTGGTATAAATAAACATCTTGTTAACGTGGCTGCGGGCTTTATCCGGCTCCGTTATGTACGATTCCTGGTTGATCCCTGCAAGCTCAAACGACGAACCGTCCTCGGCAACCACCGTCCCGTTAAAACCAAACCGGTCAATAAACGGCGTTCCGTCATTTTTCACCCCAAACGCGTACATGCCTTCGAGCTGCGCCGGGCTCGTGACGAGCGTTCCTTGGGAAACCGCCGCACCCATCGGCACGCCTTGCCCTCCGGTGGCAAAGAAATCGCCGTTGACCCCGGCCACGGCACCGGTTTCTTTGGCCATGCCTTCCACCGATTGTCTGGTCGTCAATTGCCCCCCTTTGCCGGTCATTACATCCAAACTGACGTAAGGATTGGTTAAATCGACTTCGACCACATCCGTCAATACTTTGACGGACTTGCCCGAACGCGTTACCGTGTATTGATATTTGACGAGTTTCGCTCCGGACGTAACAATCTCTTCACTTAATTTAACGGCTTGATTGCTTGCCGCATACGCCGTAGAAGCTGTTCCCCCAATTGATACCGGTCCCCATCCGATCGCTGGCTGAAGCCAAATCATTCCCGCCAAAGAGACGATCGCCAATCGTTTCCCGCCCCGAACTACAATCTGCATCCATTTCAAGTCCTGATTCTTATCCACTACCATTTGATTTGCTACTCTCCCAACTTTTTCAAAAATGATCCAAAGCAGACTGCACACTCTATCACTTCGGAAACCTAATCTATAAATTATAGACTACTTTCCGGCCGAAAAGTTACGAAAAAAAGCAAGATTGTCAAAGTTCTCTATGTTTTTGAAAAGCGGAAGTTGTTAGCTGTGAATAACGTGGATTATGTGGATAAAATTTGTGGATATTGTGGATTGTTTCTGTGGATAATGGGGATAACGTAGAAGTTCCACGGATAAAATGTTACTATTTGAATATATGAGACGTAGCACGTCCTGATCTTCTCTGTGGATAGAGGGTCAGGACTTTTTATTTTACTATATAAAAAATAAGAGGAGTGATCGGTATAAATGAAAACGTTGACTTTCGAAAAGGCGCATAAAGCCTTCATCAATCAGCACTCAGACTCACGAAAGGGGGAGCGCAAAGCCCGCCTTTTACGGGGACACGGACATGGAGAAACCTTATTTTTGAAGAACGTATGGTGGCCGCTGTATGGAAATTTCGAATATCTTCATCCCGAATATGAGATTCTCGATTGGCGGGGGCGCTCATATTTTGGCGATTTTGCCTATTTGCCGGGGCTTCTTAAATTTATGATTGAAATTAAGGGGTATGGCCCTCATGTACAAGAAATGGATCGTCAGAAGTTTTGCAATGAATTAAATCGTGAATTATACCTGCAATCCCTCGGCTTCCGAGTAGTTTCTATCGCCTACGATGATATCGAACAAAGGCCTGATCTGTGTAGAAATCTCTTGCAAGTGTTATTTAACCGGTACCAAGCCTATCCGCAGCCTAAAGAACGTTCTGTTTTCGCAGAAAAGGAAGTTCTCCGCCTGGCATTATGTTCTGCCGGGTCCATCAGTCCTAAAGAGGTATGCCAATATTTTGGCATCAATTACCGGACTGCGGTGCGCTTGCTACAATCTCTTTCTGCCAAAGGGTGGATGCAGCCGATCCGAAATGGAACCGGACAAAGAATTCATCGCTACGAACTGCTTCAAGGAAGTTGGGAGATGTTTGACTGACATAGGCAAGATCCATCCATAAGATATTTTTCCAAATAGTTGGTTACCTGGGTGTTGAACTAGTTAGGAGCCTGGCTCCAACGAATTAGTTGCAAAACTTACAGGTAGAATAAATTTAGATGCGGGCTAATCCGTATTAATTGCATTTCCTGCAATTACATCCAGACATCTTCACCAATCCCTTCAACTATGCCGTTTTAATTGTAGGATTTGCACTTAAACTAGCGCCAAGCTACGTCATCAGATAAATAACTGTATGTTTTACAACTCTTCAACTTTATATGCACGCAAAACTCTCGATAAATAAAAGACGAGGGTCGCAGCGCAAAAAAACGGATACCTTCTCCCTTCCAGGGAGACGATATCCGTTTCTATTAACGACAGTTTATAATCCAGCTTGCGCCTTCAGCGCCTCGGCCTTATCTATGCGTTCCCAAGGCAAATCGATGTCCGTGCGTCCAAAATGACCGTAGGCTGCAGTTTGACGGTAAATAGGACGGCGTAGATCCAACATGCGAATAATACCCGCCGGACGAAGGTCAAAATTCTGGCGAACAAGCTCCACCAGTTTTTCTTCCGGCACTTTGCCTGTACCGTAAGTATCAACATTAATGGATACCGGGTTAGCAACGCCGATCGCGTAAGCCAACTGGATTTCCACTTTGTCGGCCAGTCCCGCTGCGATGAGGTTTTTCGCCACATAGCGTGCTGCGTATGCTGCAGAACGGTCAACCTTTGTCGGGTCTTTCCCCGAAAATGCGCCGCCGCCGTGACGAGCGTATCCGCCATACGTATCGACAATAATTTTACGCCCTGTTAAACCGGCATCGCCTTGAGGCCCCCCGATGACGAATCGGCCTGTAGGGTTAATGTAGTATTTCGTTTCCCCATCCAACAATTCCGCAGGAACGACGGGAAGAATAACGTGCTCTTTAATATCTTTTTGAATTTGTTCCAGCGTAATATCTTCCGCATGCTGCGAAGAAACGACGATCGTATCTACTCGTTTTGGTTTACCGTCGATATATTCGATCGTCACTTGAGTCTTGCCGTCCGGCCGGAGGTAGCCAAGCGTTCCGTCCTTCCGTACTTCGGAAAGGCGCCGGGCAATCCGGTGCGACAAAGCAATCGGAAGCGGCATGAGTTCCGGCGTTTCATTTGTAGCAAAACCAAACATCAATCCCTGGTCGCCGGCGCCGATATTTTCCGTTTCTTTGTCGACTTGGGCAGGATCCCGGCTTTCCAAAGCGGCGTTTACACCTTGGGCAATGTCGGCGGACTGCTCATTAAGCGAAGTGAGTACCGCGCAAGTATTAAAATCGAATCCATATTTAGCGCGGGTATAGCCAATCTCTTTCACTGTCTTGCGAACAATAGCAGGAATATCGACATATTCGGACTTGGTGCTGATCTCCCCGATAACGAGTACTAGCCCGGTGGCTACGGAAACTTCACATGCAACCCGGGCATAGGGATCATTGGCCAAAAATGCGTCAAGAACCGCATCGGAAATTTGATCGCAAATTTTATCCGGGTGTCCTTCCGTAACGGACTCGGAAGTAAATAAGTGTCGCCCTTGTACGGACATAAAATTTCAACCTCCCCATGGATAGTATGGCGAAAGCCTTCGTATCCAATACTAAAAATGCCCCCAATGGATGATGGGCAGATTTACCAACTTTATTTACCAAAAAATGAACCTTTCCCTGATCGGAAAAGGTTGTTTTGACAATCCTCAAAGTCATATTATCGCATTTGCCATGTCATGTCAAAAGATTAGTGCAAAAGCAAATCACGCTGAGCCTGAGCGACCAGCCTTTTTGTAATTTCTCCGCCGACTGAGCCGTTTTCCCGTGATGTGAGATGCCGCCAACTGCCGCCGGAGCTTGTCCCCAAAGCGCCGAGCTCGCTGGCGAATTCCGTATCCGCCGCCTCACCGGCTACCCCGCCGCCGACCGGCAACCCGAACTCTGCCGCAATCTCATACTTCCACTGTTTAAGCATTTGACGGCATTCCGGAACCAGTTTGGAGTTGCTTCTTGCCATCTTCGATCCACCCCCAAATAATATTGTCCTTCAGGAGTAGGATGTGCTCGGCGGAGAAAAATACCCTATAGAATTATTGTTCGTTTAGGAAAAAATCGGCTGTCCTATTTGAGCGAATATCCGCCGCGAACCAACACCGTCAGGCTGTATTTATTTCCGGCCTGAACCTGAACCCCGCGTCCATCCCGGGGAAACGAAAGCAGGTGGTTGTTCGTTACCGCTCCTCCATTTTTGATATCTACGCCATCGGTCAAATCCGTGACACCGTCGGCGTCGCTGCTATAAATTACAGCCTTCCCTGCCCGAACCACGAACTCCGCTCCAGCTGCCGCAATCAACGTCTGCCCCGGCTCTACCGTTACAACTTCAATTGCATCGGTTGAGCCACCTCCTTTGCTGCCGCTGCTGCTGCTCGTCGAAGGAGCCGAAGGCTTTGTTGTGGTCACGCCTCCCTTGAGCGCCTGCTGAATGGCCTGGTCCACATAACTCTTCGTCACAACCGGATCGTCAGCGGTGCCTGGTTGACCTGTTACGCTTGAGCCTTCCGCCGTCAAATTCAGCAACGAACCTGCCCAAATACTACCACCAATCACCACCGTCGCTGACATGACTTTCCATACTGTCTTCATCATGTTCCTCCTCAAATCTCTCATTACAATAATGATAGAGGTTATACAGGCATGAAACAAGCCCAATTTTAGTATTCATCCGTATCAGTCTCATCATCATATTCAAAGCTTTGGCTGCCAAGCTTGATTTTGTATCCCTGGAACAGGTCATAAACCGTTAATTTAAATTCGTCGTCTTCGGTGAGATCTTTAAATAGCGGATCATTAAAACTGAAGCTTGCTCTGCCGTCGCCTGTAAGAAGCAAGTCGGTTTCAGGGACGAACTCCTTCTCGAATATTCGACCGCTGGAATCCTCGACCTCAAACAGATATTTATGCCCAAACTCGCCGATCGTATAGTCCCTATTACGGGTCAGATCATAGGTAAAGCTCAGATTCATGGAGCTGCCGGAGAGAGTAGATTCCACGTCTGTCACCGCCAACTTATATGGGAATATCTCCAGGCCTCTCAGTTTTTTATTGGTTGTTGGATTAGAAACGCCAAGCTCTAGGGCCACCGCATTTATATAACCTGTCGCTTCGCCTTTGACCGGCGTCAGCTTGTTGTCGGTGATCCCTTCCCCAACAATCAGCTTCATATCGGTTATTGAGACCCGCTTAGGAATTTTAGTCCATACTGCAACCACACTTTTCTCTTCCGGTCCGGCCGGGGTGTCAATCTGGCTGACCGTGGCTTTATATGTCTGGCCGTCGGCTGTCCGGTATGCCCCGACAATTTGCGAAAGATCCATTTGATGTTCTTCCAGATTCTTGACATCCAGTTCGGTATAAACTAGATCGCTGGATGGACCTAAGTAAACACGGGAACTTATCACACCCAACTCTTGTTTGCGTCCAGGCGTATCGAACGTAAAGGAGGCTCCCTTGGCTATACCGGCCACCTCCGGTATTGCGCCCGTATTGCTGAATTGAATCCAGTCGGTACTCTCTTCCCCTATCTTCTCAAGCAGGGCAACCTGCAGTTGGTCAAACTTTAGATAGCTGGGCACCTTAGCTGTCACAAAAATGTCCATCGACATTCCGGCTCCAATTAATCTGTCCGGCTGCGTGAATATCAGTTTGGTTCCTTCAGTCAGCTTAACGGAGTCCACTTGCAAGCTCCCGGTCAGTTCCGGCAGCTGTAACGTTTTGATGTTATCATTGCTAATCGTAATTTTGGCGTTGACCAGATCGCCATCACTCCAAGGCAGTCTTTGCAGCGAAGACAAGGTAACGCCAAAAACACCGTCCTTCGTCTGTATAAACTGCTCGGTTCCTACCATTTTATCGGCGGTATGAATGGTCTGCAGCGCAAAAATCGCGAGCGGATAGGCGATCTTCTCCTTGTTGTCCTCCGCGGTCGGCAGATTCATGAACAGACGCGGATAGGCAATGCTGATATCGGGCGGCACCGTCACCGGGAGGGTTATGAATCTTTGTTCCAGCGGTTGAAGGGTCATATTTTCCAGTGCTGGCGCCTTAATCGGCATACGGTATCCATCCGAGGTTTGCAGTTCAAATTGATACTTCGGCAAAGTGATCGTCGCCCCGCTTGTATTGCGGAAAGCAAAGCGAACAGACAGCTCATGTTCAAGATCATTTTTGTTCACGACAGCGCTCGTCACCTGCACGGCTATTTTGCCGTTGCCGGCTTGAATGAACTTTTCGACATTGGGCTTAACCGTCATCAGGTTATCGCCTTCGCCAGGCAATTGCATCGTTGCAATCGGCAGACTCTGCTTGGCCGTTTCGTCATCCAGCGCCACTTGCAGTTCCATGTTCGACAGCTCGATTTTCTTCGGGATTTGAGCCATCAGGTGAAGTGTTTTCGTATCCTTGGGTTGGATTTTGTAATCCACACTGGTTGTTGGATCCGCTGTCATCAGATAGCTTGCACCTGTAGATGAACGGATCACAAATTTCATTTTCGGATCTTCAAACAGCTTGTAGCCGACATTCGTCATATTGAGCAAAACATTGACGTATTTATAGTCGCCTGAAACATAAGAAGCCACTTGCCCTACCTTCGCCTTAACACGGGCATCGGCAATCCACAATGTTTTGGATTGATTCGCAGGGGTCGACGTCAAATAATCTGCTGGAATCTTGAACTGTCCTTTTAACGCCTCGTACTCAGGCTGGCTAAAATCCCATTTGACCACCTGGAATATCAGATTTTGCGGCTTGATGTGATTCGCAATTCGAGCTGTATACGTCAACGTCGTGGAAGAACCGGCCGCCAGTTTCTTTTTGTCTTTATCTTTGGTCATCAGCGACGTACTGTAAGTTGTCCCGCTTTTAGTTTTTACTTTGGACCAGTAATCCAGCAAATCGATCGTCTTGTTGTCCTTATTTTGGATCGTCAGCGTATACGTAAGGATACTTTCGCCGTCCAGAGTTAAAATATTGACATCGCTCAATCGAACCAAACTTTTTGCGGTAATCTTCACCGGAGGCAGATTAGCCAATGTATGTACCGTTTCCTGTTTTACAGTTTTAGCCGAGTTGGTAGTCTTGGGTGTTGGTGCAGCCCAGGTTTGTGATGACAGGGGCACTAATGCGGATACTGTCAAAACAACGGCCGCTGCAGTCTTTGAAACTTTTCTCAAAATGTCTCCTCCCCGTTTAGCATTATTAATTATTTAGACGTTTTTAGATAAAAAATGTTTCGTATAAACAAAAAACGAGGCGAAAGCACTGCTTCCACCTCCGAAAATTATTCATTCTATGTTATAAAATTATTTTATTGTGGTACTGCAATCCACGGTTTCTCATAGGCTGGTTTAGCGGTATCCAGACCTGTGACAATGGTGGATATTTTCTGTTTCAAGGTTTCTAATTGAAGCTGCGCTTGAAACACTTCATATTGAGTCGCCATGCCCAGTTCATAACGTTTTTGTACTACGTTCAAGGCGTCAGTGGCGCTTGTTAAGGAAGCCTGAAGCTGAGTGTATTGAGTTTCAAGCTGTTTGATTTGATCATAGGTTTTCCGGATGGCATCTTCAAGTTGTTTCTTGGCTTCAGATACACTAATCTTTTTCACATCAACGCCGATTTTTGTATTTTCATAAGCGTTGATCGTTTGCCCATTGGCGAAAGTAAAATAATTAACGTTCAGATCAGCCTGCTCAACCTCGCGTTCAGCCTTCCACACGGTAGGGCTGTCGGCTTGAACCCGGCCAATATGAGCGTCCACATTATCTTCAAATACTTCAAATTTGGGAAGATCCGTAACTTCATACTTCTGATCCGCTTTATAGCCTATTAACGCATTTAAAGTTCGATAGGCTTCATCCAGAGCCTTAGCCGCTACTTCCTGCGCAGCTTTAGTCTGGGCCAACGTATTCTGCGCTTGGGTCACTTCATATTCGCTGGCCATTTGATTCGCCAACTTGGTCTGTGCAATGCGCAGCTTCCATTCCGCATCCGTTACGTTGAGATCGGCCAAGCGCTTATCCTCAATGGCGTTAATGATAGTATTATAGCTTTTTTTTACGTTGTAAGCCATGCTCTCTTTGGCCACCTCTAAGTCTTTCTTGGATATCAGGTAGGTTATTTGGGCCTGACTGTAATTATTGAAAGCGGCTTTTGCTTCAGGATTGCCGTTCGGACCGGGAGTAGGGATATAATCAATCTTATCGGCTGTGTCTACCAACTTATTGTCTTCAGCCTTAAGCGATTTCTCCTGCATCTTGATTATATTGCTGTTGGCGACCGCAAGAGCGACAGCGTCTTCATAGGCCAGCGGCTCCGTGTTGGTCTCATAAATGGCTTCCGTAGTTGTAACAGGGACAATCGGAGCAGGATTTGAACCGCTCTGTTCACTTTCCGTCTGCACAGGCAGCTCAATTTGGATGGTTGAAGTTGCTTTATCCCAATCCACTTTAGCGCCGAACGATTCCCCAACAAAACGTAACGGTACGTAGGCAGACCCATTTATGAGTTTAGCGGGCGTCTCCAAAGTAATCGATTCACCGTTCTTGTGAGCGGTAGTATTATTCACTTTCAATTCAATGGTGTCCGCACCCTTGGTTGCAGAAATTAGTCCGGTTGCCGTGTCATAATCAACTTGCGCGCCAAGCGATTCAAACAGAGCCCGCATCGGAACCAAGGTTACATGATTGCTTTGAATGGGTTGTTGACTAAATGTCTGAGTTATTCCATTGAGGGTTACATGAATATCGTTTGCCGATTGCGCAGAAGCTGCACCCACTACAACGGAAGACAACAGTGCTGTGGAAACTAAAGCGGAGCCCAGTCGTTTCATCTCATACCACTCCTCCTTACACTATATTGTAGACTTATTACGATTCCATAATGAATAAAACCTGTATTTCGGGAAATACTATGAAAAAAGGGCTCCCCTAATAGGAACCCCTTTTTCATTATTCATAAGACGTTAGAACCAGCGATAGCGGTTCTTATTTTGCTTGTGTTACCGTAACTGTGTTAGTATCTTTGTCCCATTTGATATCTGCTCCCAAAGCTTGACCTACCCAGCTGATAGGCAGAACCGTACGGTTGTTCTTAGTGATTGCTTTAACGTCCATGTTAATTGCTGCACCGTTAACCGTCAGGATGTTAGTTTTCAGTTTGATTTGTACGATACGGTCACCTTTCAACAGCGTGACTGTGGAAGTCTTCTTATCAAACTTAATGTTTTGCGGAGCAACACCCAGAGCGTCGGCTACGTAACGAACAGGCAGGAAAGTGCGTCCGTTCTCGATGTAAGGAGCAACGTCGGCTGTATAAGTTGCACCATTTACAGTGTAGCTCGTGCTGCCGATTTTGAAGATAGATACAGTATTACCTTTGGAATCTTCAACCGGTGCCGGAGTAGAAACTTTAGCGATAATTGCTTTTGCTACCGCTTTGTTATCTTTCCAATTCGAATACTTTTGAGTTTCGGATACAGCATCACCTTCAACGGACAGTTCAACTTTTCCTTCCGGAACAGTACGGTCAAGGATAACGTTAACGTCCGATACGGAAATCGTGCTAGCCGCATCGCTTTCGCCCTCAACGTCGAAGATCACAGTTTTGTCATCGCTCGATCTTCTAACATTGTTGATAATCAGGTCCCCGCCAGAAACTTTAACCGTTGGCGTACTTGCAAATTTAACGCCATCCGGCAGAACCAAACGAACTTCGCCATCGTCCACCAAAGCGCCAGCTTTACCTTCAGTGATGGTGAAATCACCGGCCTTTTGTTCGCGTGCACCGATAATGACATCAGGAGCCGATGCTACTTGCGCAGTAACCGGAGCAACAGCCTTAGCTACTACAACGTCCCCTTTAACTCCTGCGGAACCGCCAACCGAAATCTTCAAATCGCCGGTGAAGTCAGGAGCCAAAGCTACTTCAAGATCTTCGAAGTCAAGCGTCGCTGCATCCGTATTACCAGTGTCGCGCTTCACCAAGTATTTGGCTGTACGATTGTTATTTCCTGTAAAGCCTTCAAACGTCAATGTCAAACCTTCGTCTGTTACAGTAGGAAGGGAATTTGGTTTTTTATCCTTATTCTTACCGTCAATATCCCATTCATACTCATCCTGCCATCTAGCACCTTCCGGCAGCGTCAGTTCAAGATAACGTCCGTTCGAGCCAGTTACGATACTGTCACCAACAGTCTCAGTAATATGGAAATCGGCAATTCTCTGTTCATCTTGGCCGGAAACCAAAGTAGGTGCATCTTCAGCCTTCAGCGTGGATTCATATTCACCATAAGTACCAATTTTGGCTTCAGAAATGTTAGCGGAGGTTCTGCCGCTCAGGCGAGCAATGATATCGCCTTTCTTGACTTTTGTGGAATCCTCAACTCTGAAGTCATAAGGAATTTCAATTTTGGTCTCAACTTTATTGGCATTTTTATTGCGTGCTTCCACCGCTGCCTTTGTAGCGTCGTCATTTTTAACCGTAATAACCAGTTCTTGATCGTCTTTCTCATGTGTAATTTTAAGCCACTCAGGTTTAAAATCACCGTACATAACTTTCATCGCTTTATTATTGTTGACCCAAGCATATCCATTAGGCAGTTTAATTCTTAATTCGGTGTTTACATCCAGTGCACCAGGATACGGTTCCTCGATGACGATCTTAGGATCAAATCTCTCATTCGATGTATCCAAGCTGCCAAAAGACACATTAAGATTGTTTTTGTTTTTAGCAACTGTAGCAACAATTTTGGAACCAGCCGGGAAAGGACTGCTTCCAGGAGCCGTGAATTCAACCTTAGCTTCGTCACTGCTATCGATGATCAAACCACCGAGAACCAGCGTGAAGACTGCTGGGTCATCCGAAAGAACTTTGCCATTTTCACCAACGTATTGAATTGCAATTGTACTTGCACCGGAAACATCCGGAACTACTTCAAAATCAGCATTTGTAAGATCGTTTGCGTCATTAGCCAATTGCAAGGTGTTTACAAAGTCCTTATATTCCGGCTTGTTCAAACCGCTAAATGCAACAAATTCGCGTCCCTCAATGGTATAAACAGATTTAGTGACGCTGTCTTTTTTCGCCAAATCAAATGGCAAGCTAATATTAAGCGTATCGCCCTTGCGAAGGGTAGAGAACTTAGGAATCTCAAATTTGATGCTGCCAACGCGCTGAACAGTATTATTATTAACTACGCTCGGCGTGCTCAGAACCGTAATGTCACCACTGCTGGCAGCTTCAACAGCGGATGGAGCAACAATTGCTGTTACAGGCGCCGCTACACCGGCAACCAATGTTGCTGTAGCAAGCACGTTAATAATTCTTTTGTTAAACTTTGTCATAACCTTTTTTTCTCCTCCTTGAACATCATCAATTACAATATTATTTTCTTTGTGTCGAGTCGTGTCACTCATGTCGTTACACCTCCTTTCCGAGTATAGATGCAACTCTTATAAAATGATATCTGTGACAATATCACAGAAGCTTGAAACCAAAATAATGAAGCAGGCGAAAAACTCACAACTTACTCCAGTATTATACAATGTGATTACAACGCCGTAAAGATTTTTTATCATATTTTGTCTTTTAAGATTGTAATCATCTGTACCATACTCACACAATTAGACGTTTTGGAGTTCGAAAAGTTGCGATACTTTTAAAAAAGTTTTTGATTTTTTTAAAAAGTATGTATTCACCCTTCTTACAGTTATAATTATACTCTAAAGGCTTATCTAGCGTCATCCAGCAATTATTTCCTACATCTCCTAATATCTACATAAACAAGGAGGTGCAGAATGATACGGATAGGGGTTCTAAAACGCATCATTCTGCCCAGAAAAAGTAAACACATGCAAAGATATGCCAAGCAAGAAGCCATTATTACTGATTTATAATGGTGACCTTGGCGCCGTCAGTAAGCATAACTGCGCCCTTAACGACGATCTGTTGCCCCTCTGAGAGCCCTTCGGTTACTTCCACCTGCTCGGCGCTCTCTTCTCCTGTCTGAATTTTCACTTGTTTTGCAACATTTCCTTCAATTATATAGACGTACTTTACGCCAGCCTTTTCAGTAACAGCGGCTTGCGGAACGAGCAACCCTTCCGCTGCCCCGGATTGGATATACACATTGGCTACCATGCCTGCCTTAAATGTGCTAGAAGGATTTTCTATAGAGATTTCAACAGGATAAGCTTTCAGATCCTGATCCATGACAGAGTTGATTGCCGTAACCTTGGCGTTAATTCTCTTGTCGACGGAAGGAATGCCTACTGTCACGGAGGAACCGACTTTAACCTTCATCATTTCAGACTCGGACAAATTTACTTTCACAAGAATCGGATTGGTATTTGCAATCGTGACAACAGGCGATTGAGGACTCACAATCTGTCCAACATTGCCGTTGACAGCCGAAAGCGTTCCGGACATGGGCGCCTTAACCGTAGCGTCATCCAACTGGCTGCGAGCTGTCTCAAGAGCGGAGCGCAACTGTTCAACATTGGCCTTAGCCACATCAATACCGGCCCCCTTACGGGCCAGTTCAAGTGATTTTAAGGCGTTTTGATATGTCGTTTGTGCGCTTTCCAATGAAGTTTGAGCGTTGCTCAACGTCAGCTTTGCATTGTCCAGCCTGGTTTGGGCCTGCCTTACTGTCGTCTGTGCCTGCTCCAGATCCGTCTGAGATACAGCGCCTGCCGCAAATAGCTGCTGCGTACGGTTCAGGGCGTTTTGCGC
Organism: Paenibacillus lacisediminis; assembly: GCF_046567315.2. Taxonomy (NCBI): domain Bacteria; kingdom Bacillati; phylum Bacillota; class Bacilli; order Caryophanales; family Paenibacillaceae; genus Paenibacillus; species Paenibacillus lacisediminis. The sequence goes on from NZ_JBKIAX020000033.1 coordinate 19,374, forward strand.
GTCCTTCAAAGAGGTCTCTGCATCCTTAATTGTGTTTTTCGCCGTATCTATAGAGCTTTGCTGCTGATCAAGGGCGGCTTTAGCCTGATCAACTCCGGATTCCGCCTGCTGAATCGATTGCTCCGTACTGCTCTGCGCTTGCTTCAGGTTAGCAAGCGCAACATTATAAGATTCCTCGGACTGCTTGATGCTGTCGCGAATATTCTTTTGGTCCAGCGTAAACAAAACTTGGCCCTTTGCAACGGTCTGCCCGATTTTCAAATTGATGCTTGCAATTGTACCATTGATCTTTGGAGCTACCTGAACGGTTTTGTTGGGAGCCAGTGTGCCGACAACACCTGCTTCAGCTTCAATACTGCCCCTGGTTACCTTCCCGACCTCAACAGACACGGCCGCTTGTTCCGCTGGTGCGGCTGCAGGAGGCTGGCCTCCTGAGCAGCCGGCCAACGCCACTGATAAAGCCAAGGCCGATAACATTATAACTACACTTTTTTTATTCATGGTTTTCCCACCTCACTATGTCCCGCTTTATCTATTAGACCTGCAAACTGCCTTGCTCAAGTTTCGCTTGTTTCTTTGCTTCCCTTTTCTGCTGGCGTTTAAGCTTGCGGGTATTGCGTCTAACTGTAATGTTATCGAGCAAAATATATACGACAGGGATCAAAATCAACGTAATGATGGAGCCGAAAGCAAGACCAAATACAACGACAACCGCCATAGGCGCCATAGTCTCATTTGCCGGGTCGCTGGAGACGACCATCGGCACCATTGCAAGCACCGTCGCCAGCATCGTCATCATAATCGGCCGCAGCCGTTCGGACGCCGCATGCAGGATCGCCTTCTCGCGATCCATCCCCTCTTTACGGAGCTGAATAACAAAGTCAATCAAGACAATCGCATTGTTAACAACAAGTCCGGCGAGCATGATATACCCGATAAAGGCCATGATACTCAAAGCGGTCCCTGTCAAAATCAATCCCAGAACAACACCTATGAACGTTGGCGGGATCGAGAACATAATGACAAATGGTGTAAACATAGATTCAAACTGTCCGGCCATAACCATGTAAATCAGGAGGACGGAAATCAGAAGGGCAAAAGCTAGACTCATAAAAGACTCCATCATTTGTTCTTCTTGCCCGCCGCCGGTATCCACGGTATAGCCATCAGGCATCGACAATTGATTCAGCAGTTTGGCTACATCCTGGTTAACACTGACCATATCTCTGCCTTCAACGTCTGCCTTAACCTGAACCTGACGGGTCTGATTTTCCCGGGTGATGGTGACAGGAACCTCGGCACGCTTCAGACTTGCAACTGAAGATAATGGTACGTCAATGCCCCGCGGCGTGGTAATCCGCAAAGTCTCAAGATAAGAGGCATCTTCCTTGAACTGCTCAGGCATAGAAATCTTAACATCAATTTCATCGTCTCCAGTGCGGTAGGTCGTAGCAACCGACCCATTGAATGAAGTACGCACCGCCGACAATATCTGTGATGTAGACAGCCCATACTCTGCAGCCAACTGACGGTTAACGATGACTTGGAATTCCTCGCGAGCGTCGTCTAGTGAACTCTTAACGTTAACCGCTCCCGGAACATCGCTTACTCCTCTGACAAGTTGATCCGAAAGCTCCCGCAGCACCTCCATATCGTCGCCTTTGAGGTTGATTTGAACGGCTGCACCGGCGGAGAAACTTTCACCCACCGTAAGGGTTACTTTCGCATCCGGAATATTGGTGATTTTTTTCCGAAGCTCGGATACGATTTGATCCGTTGAACGTGAACGTCCATCAACCAGCGTCACATCCAATGTAGCTGCGTTCGTCGGACTACCAAAGCTGAAGCCTCCTGCCGAACCTACACTTGCCGACATTTTATCCAATTCAGGGATGTTATTAATTTCTTTCTCAATTTGCTGGACAACTTTGTTTGTTTCCTCCAGCTTGGTTCCATCCGGCAATGTCACCGATACACTGAACTGTCCCACATCTTGAGCCGGGATAAACTCTGACTTAACCAATGGAGTTAAAGCACCTGCACCTATAAACATAAGAATTGTTATAATGAGCACACTTTTTCTGTGATGGATGCTCCATTCCAACGTCTTGCTGTAGCCGTTTTTGAACTTTTCGAACCCGATATTGAACCATACGATTGGATTGAATCCCCGATAAGTACCTGAGGTATACACCGACTCGTCCGGAAGCTTCGGCAACCAGCGTGAACTAAGCATCGGAACAATCAACAGGGAAACAAGCAATGCTGCGATGTGAGAGAAAATAATCGTCAAAGCGAGCGGCTTAAATAACTCGCCTGCGATCCCTTCTGTGAATACAATCGGCAAAAAGACAACGATCTGCGCAAGCGCCGATGCCATAACGGCATTGCCGACCTGCTTGGAGCCATCGATTGCGCCCTGCAGCATGCTTTTCCCCTCATGCCGCTGCCTGAAAATATTCTCGATAATAACGACCGCGAAGTCCACAAATGAACCCAGGCCCAGGAGCAAACCGGCGAGCGATATAATATTGATCGTCTGGCCTGTGAAGTACATCATTAAGAAAGTGGCCACAAACGAAATTGGAATTACAACAGCCGCAATGATGGTTGAGCGGACGCTGTTCAGGAACAACAAGAGAATGGCGGATGCGATAATAAGGCCAAGAATAGCGTGCTCTACCAACAGATCAACCGAGTCATGGATCGGCTCGGAGGCATCCGTTACAAGCTCAAGCTTGGTTCCTTCCGGCAGTTCCTGCCGAATCGAATCCAGCCTTTCCTTTACAGCATTCGCGATTTGCAAAGTGTTGCCGCCGGATGCTTTAGTAACCCCAATATTGATACTCGGTTGCCCATTGTATGTAGAAATGGAGGTTACATCTTCGAAAGAATCCTCTACTGTAGCTATATCTTTAAGTTTAACGCTCCCTGATCCCGCTGCAATCGGAATTTCTCTCATTTCCGGAACGGCCCGGTACTCGCCATCAACACGTATTTGAATTTCCGAGTTACCCTTCCTTACAGCACCGGCAGAACCCGATTGGTTATTGGCGGCCAGTGCTTGACTTACCTGATCCAAGGTGATTCCATAACTTTCGAGCTTGGCGGGATCCAAATTTACGCGAATCAATCTGTCTTGTCCCCCTGCCACGCTTACGGACGCCACACCCGCTATTCTTTCAAGCTCGGGCTGAATAATGTCTTCCGCGATTGGCCTTAGGGAATTGACATCCTGATCTCCTGTAAACGCAAGATTGATAATAGGGCTAGCATTTACATCAAGCTTCAATAGTCTTGGAGAATTAGCCGAATCAGGCAAAGCGCCCCTGACTCCGTCCAACTTATCCCGGATATCCAAACTAGCCTGATCCAGATCTGTCCCCCAGTTGAACTGGAGCATGACCATGGATGAGGCTTCCTGCGATTGAGAACTAACCGTATCTATGTTCTCTACGGACGCAAGGTTTTTTTCAATGGGCTTGGTCACCAACTCCTCGACTTCAGATGGCGTAGCCCCTGGTATGCTTGTGACAACGGCCACAACAGGAAACTGAAGCTCCGGCATCTGTTCCACCGGCAGCTTTGACCCAAAAATACCGCCCCCGATCAACAAAGCCACAACCAGCATAAAGACGGTTACGGGACGGCGTATTGAAAACTGGGACATTTCTCCACCCCCACATTATTTCTATAATCTATTTTTCAGGCTCCTGATTTACTACGGCGACGTATGCCCTTAGGTTACATTCGCACTACTCTTTCCAGTACTGCTCCTTCCTGTTGAGAAATAGGCCATCAAGCTCAAGATTTTACATTAATCATTATGCATCCTACATATTTCCCAGTCAAATATTCCAAGCACGAATAAAATCCCTCTTTGCCCCCTCCTTTTTACTATTATAAAGCCTAACCCCTTCCTTTTAATCGTACTTTCGTACATGTACCTTTGTTCAAATGAAAACTAGTCTAGGGTCTAGGTATAGAGATTATGACAAGCGATATGAAAAACACCTAATGTCAAAATGTCAAAAAAGCGCGGGCGCAGAGCCACTTCTCTACACCCGCACTTTTTTTGCATTAAAGAAACATTATTACATCTTAGGCAGTTTCTTCTGGTCAATCATTACTTTGGAAATAATAATTGCAGCGTCCCCGCGAAGCGTCGAAGCTTCAGGATTAAAATTATAGCCCTTGGCAGGATCTTTCGAATCTATCGGCGAACCGCTAATAAATCCTTTTTTCGCGATGGCCAGAACGGAAGCTTGGGCATAATAATCAATCGTTGAATAATCCTTGAAATATTTTTGAAGTCCTTTTTGGATCTTCGCATGGTCAGTGTCAAGTTTCAGGTTCAACGCCTTTGCAATGATGACTGCAGCATCCTGGCGGGTAATAAGCCCGTCCGGATTGAAGGCACCAGGTTGCGCCCCTTTAATATAACCTGCCCTTGCCGCAGTTTCTACGAAGCGGTAATCCCATAAGGCGTCCAGGTCAATCACCGCACTTTTTGGCACATCCCCAAAGTGCTGCTGGCCGCTGTAATTTAAAGCGAGCTGTTGGGCTTTGGTAATCATGCGTACAAATTCGGCACGCGTGATTTTCTTATCCACACCAAATTGCGTAGACGGATCTATCGGATTCATGACCCCTTTAGCAAAAACAGTCTCAATGAATTCCCGCCCATAAGAGTGATCGATAATGTCCGTGTAAGTAGAGCTTAACTTGGCGACCACATAATAGCCAAATCGGTCAAACGGAACTTTAATGGTATGTTTCTTGGCGTCTACAACCCCGCCGATGTTTTCCCATTCTTTGTTTTCCGGATCAAAATGGAACACGGTCACGAGCCGGCCGGCATCCTGAGCCATCGCCGCATCGTAAGCCAACGTCAATTCGCCGCGTTTTGACGGAACCAGTTCATTTTCCGGATCCCGTTTGAAGAAGCTTGGAATCTTCGAAAAATCAAACTGATACGGATCCGCCCCTTCGGTGATCGGGTCATATCCGGCTGTAGTGATATCGTCCGCGATACCGGCATCAATCCAGAACACCGGGCTGGCCTTGGCAAAACGATCCGGGAAATTACTGATAAAATATTGCCGTCCCGTATCTACCAAGTAGTTATAGTCGGCATAATTAACCTCAAATTCATGGCGGTCCACGACGCCGTCTTCGTTGTTGCCGATGGCAAAGCGAATCGTATGGCCGGAGAACACCTGGTTCTTCAATTGCTCGGGAAGATCATAATCCCGGCGAATCAAACTGGTGCCTTTTGTGAATTTCAGTGACAAGGCTCCGTCAAACACTTTATGCGAGCTTGCCATTGCAGCCATGAATTGACCGCCTGGAATATTGGTCGGTACATATTTGACCGTGATGGTCTCCTTCAGCTCGTCTTTTCCTTCCTTGACGACAATGTTGATTTTCGTATCCTTATTCGCCTTCAAGCCAGTGACAACGGCCCGGAAGGCACGCGGATAATCACTTTTACCATCCAAATCGGCATCGTAAGCAACCTGTTCCGCTTCTTTTTTGTCGATCGTCACGCTATCGGCAGTTTCTGAGGCAACGACAACCTCCACAAAATTTTGGTTCAAAATGCGCTTTTCCGGCAATGGCCGAATGACGTTAAACACGGTACGTTCATATAAAACTTCAATACGATAGGTCGAAGTAGCTCCATTGCTGGTGACCGTGAAATTGTAAACGACAGGAGAACCGTCCTTAGGCAGCTCCTGATTAATTAATACGAAGCTGAAATATTGACCTTTTTCATTATAGTAAACGCGCAGGTCATTGACACTCTTCCCTGTGCTCTTCTCGTAAACTTTACCTGTATCTTCGGAATAAAGTTCGTTGTCCAGGGTCCAGGTAATGCCATCGGAACTGGCGCTGTCCTCGGAGGACTTTATGTTCAAAATGTAATCCTCGGGATTGTCCAAATCCTCCAGCGCAGCATTTACCGCACTATTGCTAATACCTAAATCCAGAAAATCAAAGGTGCCGTAAATTTTGATCTCCGACTCTTTCGTAGAGAACGTGGAGCCGTTTTGTTTGAAAGCAGGGTCGGCAGCCGCCGGAATCTCATATGCGTTGCCAGTGGTAAACGGAATGACCCCCAAAGTGTCATTAACCGGGATATCCGGTACATTGGTTTGCGCCACATTAATTTTCACGCTTTTGGTGTAAGAGCTATTGCCGGATTTATAAACCAGCTTGATGACGTTGTTCCCCGTGCTGATCGCATTAGTCGCCGTTTTCTTATCCCCGCTGGCTAATTTAAATTTATTGGGTGCCCCGTTCTCCTCCAGATCAACCAATGTATTATTGATATACAAATAGACCGTACGGGTGGAGCCGCTGTATTTAATAGTACCGGAATCAGGAATATTGAACAAAGTACCCGAAAAATCACCGACCGCATCCAAAATATTGTTCGTCATGCTGTCAACCGACGTCGTATCGACCGAGATTTGCTGCCCTTCGTAGAGCTTGTCGAATTGAACATAAGGACCATACAGCACGCTGGCCGCAACCGTCTTTTTGCTGCCGCCGACGGACAAGGTAATGTACTGGGTACCGTCGGAAGGAAGTTTATCGAATTTAACGATAATTCGCATCACATCCGTCTGGACCCCATTAATCGACTGTGTCGACAACTTACGGTTCACCACTTCCGGTTTCACGCCGCTGATATCCAGATCATTCCCCTTGGAATCTGTGATCTTGTCCAGACCAACATCGGTGGAATTATCTCCGTTAACTACCAGCACTTCAAAGCCGGCAGGCAATGCATAAATATCGGTAAAACTGGTTTCGCTTGTCAACGTACCCGTCAAGTTCAGAGCCTGGTCGGCAGTCGTATTGCTGTTATAGCCGTCAAGGTAGTTTACTTGATAAATATAGGGTTGCAAGCTGTCGCGCAACGTAAAATAAGCTGTAAATTCCCCGACTGGATTACCTGTACCGCTGGAGTTCATAACTTTCAGTTCGACTTTGACCGTTTGATCGTAGGCAATGGTTGCCGGGGCATCAATGGAATAGCTGATTACCGTAAACCCGCTGCTGGTATCCGTCGAATCAACCGTAGCATTGACGCTCCCTGTCCCTGTAGCTCCGCCGGAAAATGTATAGTCTACCGTAAATGTACCGCCCGTAATTGGAATGATGGCTTTCCCGGTGAGGTCAATGGATCCTGCATTGCCTGGAGCAACGTTAAAATCCGGGGCCGTTGCCAGGTCCGGAGATTTCGAACCTCCGGCCGTCAGATAAGTATCGTAAAACGTAGCACGACCGTTGTTAAACGCAAGCTCCCGTGTCGTTTCAACCGACTGGTCACCGTTGGTCGCTTTGATCGTGATCAGGTTTTTGCCTTCATTCACCTTAATTGATGAAGCCGTAAATTTGTAATCGTTGTAACTGGATACTTTATAGGACCAGCTCTTCCCGTCTACAGTTACCGTGACGGACGTAGCATTTTTGGCCACCCCGCTAATGATAACTTCAGCCGAGCTCTTCCCATAATCCTTTGATCTTGGGGATGCGGTTACTACAGCCGTGGAGTCCTCGCTTAAGTCAACGGTTTCTCCGCTCAGACTTGCTTTCAAATTGGAAAGCGTCGGTCCGTTGCGAAACTCGATATAGATGGACTCTTCGACCGATTTAGAACCATTCGTTCCTTTGAACGTAATTCTGTTCATCCCGGGATATAGCTGCAAGTCCGTAACCTTAATATCATAGCCGTCAACCGAAATACCGCCGGTTTGCCCTACATTGGAGGTGACAACTTCCCATTTTCCGGACTTATTCTCAGCGATTTGATAAACGCTATAAGAGATATTGCCATTGACATTGCTAATGGAACCGACAAGATTCACCTCGTCCGTGTTTGCGACTCTGGCAGAGTCCACATCATAGCTTTCGTTCGGAAACACAAAAAAATTCCCCGATGCAGCATGTGCGGTATTGGTCAAACCGGCCGGGAACAGACCAATCATCAGCAACGCTGTCATCAATAAGGACATTACTTTCTTCAACTCAAATCCCCCTTTTGGTTTTCGCATAATCTGCCTTCTGTCACTCGAAAAGCGACGAATCCAGCCACATAAATTTTATATCGGCCGCAGGAACTAAAAATTTAACCCCAAGACGTAGATTAGATCAGGTATTTCGTCCGCCACTTCCTTCAGGTGGAAAGCAGAAACTACAATCCAGGAAGATTTTTTTGAATATCGGCTCCCGCAGTTTTGTTAAACCTACAAAAAAGGCTCTACCAGCTAAAATGCTGATAGTGCCTTTTGAGTTATTGTTGTACTAAACGGTTAAATAGTCCTTTCGTATGAATTATGCTACAAGAATAAGAGAATAATCAAAAAGTCCGTTAACAATATCTGCGGGCTTTTTGATCTTCTTAACGATATGCAGTCCTAAGTCTTGTTGTGACATAAGCGTTATTATCCCCTGAAATTTCAATGTAGTAATAGCCAGGGCGAGGATTTTTATGATGGCTTATAAAACCTATACTTTTCATTTCTGGCCGTAAAATTAGCTGGCTCATTAATATTGTATCCTCAGTCTCTGCATCTTCAAACAATAAATAGACATTAGCATTTCCGGCTGTCATCAGATCAATGGATAATTTAACTTCTTCGTTATCAATATACAGCTTTTCACTTATTACATGGCTTTCATATTCATTTTTAGTTACATCGATATGAGGGAAGGCGTAAGCGTTTGATGAAAACATCAGAAAAGCAGCGATCATTACCAGCAACATTGGTTTAAACTTTTTCATATACAGTAGTACCTCCTATAATATGGTTTATATTACATAATAATCTTATTCCAGTGAGAGTGTCGAAGTATCGCGTTTGATGTCGCTGAGGAGAAATTTTCTATCGAAATTCCATAAACAAATATATTGCATTTCCTACAACAACACCCAAACTTCTAAGCCAGTCCTTCGAAAATAACGAAAAAGCCTTACCGCAACATTAGTTGCAAGCAAGGCTTGTCTTTTCTTTTTTCAAATTACTTTGATCCCCGCTCTTCCCCGACCTTCATGCGCAGGCGCGCGAAGAAGTCGAGCACCGGGCGTTTCGTTTTGCCGATGAGGCCGATGACCTCGGCGCCGATCTGCAGGAAAAACACCATAACGCAGATGACGACGAAGGTGACCCAGTTGGCGTTGTACATCGCTGCCGAAGACTGGATGACCGCCAACACACCGAAGAACGCGGCGATGCTGTAGATAATAAGTACCGTCTGGCGGTGGCTGAAGCCCAATTCTCGCAAGCGATGATGCAAGTGTCCCTTGTCCGGCGAAAAGATCGGCTTCTTCTGCATCCAGCGGCGCACGATGGCGAACATCGTATCCGAAAGCGGCACCCCGATCAGAATGAGCGGCGTTAGGAAAGATACGATCGCCACCTGCTTGAAGCCGAGCAGCGACAGAAGCGCCAGACAAAAGCCGAGGAACAGCGCGCCCGAATCGCCCATAAATATTTTAGCAGGATGAAAATTAAAATACAGGAATCCCAAAATACTGCCGAGCAGCAGCAGGCATAAAAGCGCCACCATAACATTGCCCATAACAAAGGCCATGACAGCAATCGTGCCGATGGCTATCGCGGATACGCCGGCCGCCAAGCCGTCCAATCCATCAATCAGGTTGATCGCATTTGTCACACCTACGATCCACAAGATAGTGAACGGAATCGACACCCAAGTTTCCACGGCAGCATAAGTATGAAACGGAATATTTGCAAATTCAATCCGGATATCGAAGCCGAACACGACGATGCAGGCCGTTGCGATCTGCACGAGGAATTTTAGTTTCGCCGGCAAATCGAAGCGGTCATCCAAAGCTCCCAGCAGCACGGTGATCGAACCGCCCACCAGAAAAGCCTTAATAAAGTTCACTTCACGAAGCGTGAAAATCTCCGGAATAAACGGGAAAAGCAGCAGCAACGCAATGACAAACGAAGCGAAAATCCCCAAACCACCGAGTCTCGGCATAATTCGCGTATGAACTTTTCGGGCGTTTGGCACGTCCACGGCGCCGACGGCAAAAGCGAACTTTTTGACGAGCGGCGTTAATCCCAAGGCCAAACCAAGCGAAACGATGAATCCGATGATATAAATCATCCACAACATTAAATTTTCGACCTCCAATTGTTCTGCCGGAATGAATTATACTCCGTTTAGAGAGAAAGACCAACCCCGAATTTGTGCAAAATTCCGATGTTTTGCCCATAAATCGTGACTTTTAGCCCATTTTCGTAAGGTTTTCTCTGTCCCGCAGCACACGTAGCGCAAATCTAGGCAGCGCAAGCATTCTGCGGAAACGGGCAGGTTCCTTCAATAAACGGTACAACCATTCCAGGCGGAGCTTGCGAAAAGCGATTGGAGCTCTTTTCGTGCGTCCCGAAATGACGTCAAAGCTGCCGCCGACTCCCATCATCACTGGCACGCCCAGCTTTTCCTTGTACTTAGCGATCCAAGGTTCCTGATTGTCCGCTCCTCGAGCGACAAACAGCAGGTGCGGAGCGACTTTGACGATCTGTGCGACGACTTCTTCATCCTCATCCGGCCCAAAAAAACCGTCGCGGTACCCTGCGATCTCCGCCCCGGGGTACTGGAGCGCCAGCCGCCGGGCGGTTTCCTTGACCACTTCGGGCGTGGAGCCAAGCAAATACACCCTCCATTGGTGACGTTCCCCCTGCTTCATCAGTTCGTGCAGCAGCTCATACCCCGGTACCCGCTCGGTCACCGGGTCCCCGCCTTTTTGTGCGGCCCACACCAGCCCGGTGCCATCCGGAATTACAAGCTCGGCGTCCTTCATGACCGCCATATAGTCCGGATTCTCCAGGCCCGCCATCATCATAATCGGATTGGCCGTAATCACCTGATGTGGCTTTCCTTCGTTGGCCGCCCGGGTCAAGTAGGCTACCGTATCCTTCATTCCCCATTTGCAGACGGGAACACCGTACACCGATACCGTAGGAATCCCTTCTTTTGAGTTCGTCAACACCTTGCTCACCCTTTGCTCCGTAAAAATTCCACGATCCGCCGCGCTGGCACGCGCGCCTCACGTTTGAGGCCGGCGATTTGCGAAGTCCGCGTTTTCCGCCAGACATCGCCTTCCTGCAGAAGGCGTTCGCCCTCGGCGGCTAAAATCCGCGGGTCCAGTTCCTCCGCCGTGCCGATTGGGACGCTCCCGATTCGACCAAGGAATTGGTCGATTTTCGGGTCATACGAGACGCCGAGCAGCGGCACGTTTTGCGAGGCGGCGTAGATCAAGCTGTGCAGCCGCATGCCGATCAACAGGCTGCACTCGCTTACCTCCCGCAGCATATCCTGCGGGTGCTCCGTCTCCGGCGCAATACTTACGGCGCATCCGCGTTCCGCCACATTTCCGAGCCGATCCATCACAAAACGCGAAGCTTCGTCATCACCCGGGAAATGAAACGGCAAAAAGCGGATATGCACCGACTTCCGTCGACAAAGGAGCGACAGCCCCTCGGCCAGCTGCGTAAGCTCGGTCCGCTGCCGATTCCAGAAGCGCACCGATACGCCAACGACCGGCAGAGGGGAACCGGAGTCTGGGCTTGAACCTTCCGTTTGCCCAGAGGTTGCAATGGAAATGCTCTCGTGTTCAGGCGAAACACGTTCAACCGGTGAATCCGCGCTGCTCCCGCCTTCCGGCAGCGTCAGCGCCATTACCGGGTCCGGGACCACTTCCACGTCGCCGCCGCGCAAGCCCATGCTGCGCAGCAGAGCGGCCGATTCCGCATCGCGGACGGAGATATAATCACAACGCCGGAAAACCGCGGCGATCAGCGGGCGGAAAAATTTGCGTTTCACCGGACCGATACCCTGGGCATAAACAAAGGTAGGCTTGCTCATCCATTGGGCTAGTTTGATAAAGCCCAAATAATAAGGAATTGTCATGACCCCCGTAGCGTCCTGCAGCAGACTTCCCCCACCGCTGATTAATCCGTCGCTGCTTTTTATAGCCTTCCTAACCTCGCTGAATTTCATCCGGTGCACGGCTTCGACGCCATACGTCCGGCGCGTCCATTCCGGATCGTTCGACAGCACGACCGGCTTAATGTCGATACCCGAGGTTAGCCCCTCTTCTTCCAGCGCGAGCAGGATCGACTTCAGCACCGCCTCGTCCCCGCTGTTGCGAAATCCGTAATACCCCGACAAAACTATGGTTCTAGTAGTCGCGGCGACCATTTATCCCAGCACCTTTCAATGATTTGCCAAACCAGTACGGCAATCAGTCCGAATACCAAACCAAGCCCGAGGCCCAGCACGTCGCGAATCAGGGAAATCGCCGCCGGCGTATGAATATGGGCGAACGTGTCGACCATCGACAGCTGCCCCATCACCGCCACAATCATCGCAAAAAACGCCCAGCGGTACCGGAAAGCGGCGAAGACGCCGACGATAAACAGCGGATGCGCCAGCAGAAACTCCTTGTTGCGCGGGCGTACGCCAAACGTGTTCTCCAGGAACGAACGGAAGGCGGCTTCGCCCGGCAGAAGCGTGCCGGCATTCCCTGTACGGGTCAGGTAATAATACGCAGCGGCGGCAAGTACAACCGCAATTACGACCAAAAGTACCGTGATCGGCATCTTCATCCAATTCTTAAGCTCTTCCCATACCGAATTGCCCCGGTACAGGAACACGTAGACGGCGATTAAAAAAATCGGCAACATATGCAGCAGGCTGACACCGCGGAACTGATTCAGAACGAGGCTGTACGTAATATTGTTCAGCAGCGCAATCACGAACGGCACCGCGGCGAGCGAAATAATCGCTGTTTTGACGTACAATACTAACGTATGCGTCAATCTTCGTCCGCTTGTCATGCCCGGATGCTTGTCCCGCAGCTCCTGAGTCTTGCGGATCGCCAGCACCATCGCCACGGTCGGCGCACTGATCGCCACGAACAAAGCGAGCGCTTGCTCCAGCATCGCCGGCTTCAGCACATACAACCCCGCTGAGCCGATCAAACCAAGGGCAAAAGCGGCCAACGTCAGAGACGGCAGATAACAGGAAATCAGCAGAGCTACAAAAGCGACACCACCCAAAACGACCAAAGCTTTCAAATATTTCTGCCAACTGGAATCATGAATTTCGAAAGGTTCCGCCGTCCCCAGCTCAAATCCGTTGTTTTCGATACGCTGAATCGCATTCCCCGGAGCCAGCAGCGAATGAACCAGATTGTCGAGCGGGTTCGTGATCGCCGCTTTGCCGGCATCCTTGGACGGGGAAGCATTCAAATAAATCATCCGGATATTGCGGTCCTTAGCGGCCAGTACAAAACGGTCAGCCAAAGTAGCCGTATCCTGACCGGCTTCCGCATCCGCCAAAGAATGCAGCCGGACAACGTTGTAATCGATCAAATACGCCAGCTTGTTGAAACCTTTTTGCGGCGCCTTCAAGCCTTCGATCGCGGCGATACCGATGTGATATTTGTTCAGCAGCTCGGCAAAGCCCTGCAAGCTGTTCATATTTTCATTATCGTTATACCCCTTGACGGAATCCCCGTCGAATAAGATGCGGGTTACACCGTTTTCGGCGTAAAAAGCCAGTTGCCGGTCCATCGCTTCCTGATTATAAGGCTTGCTATCCGAAAGCCGGGGTAAAATTTGAAACCCTTTGTCCCGCAGCATAGCAAATGCGATAGGATCCTGCGGCATCGGTTTCAGAACGGCTTCTTCCATGCTCATTCCGATGATCAAGCCGCCGTGGCCTTGATACTCCCAATTGGCCACCGGGACGTCCAGACTCCGGAACGTTTCCTCAATCATTGGCCGAAGCTGCTTCTCGTTCTCCTCACTAGTAAAAGCGATATAAGTGTAATTGCCATCCGGGGAAATAACGGATTGGTTCAACTTTGCCGCTTCGAGCGCGCTAAACATCATAATCCGGCGCGTTTTCGACAACTCGTCGAGCGTGCTTTCAAACATCGCCATCGTGTGAATTCCGGCTGTTTTTAGCCGATCGAGCTGCTCATTCATATACGCCGCCGGATCCGCCTTATAAGAAGCGATCTCCACCAAACCGCGATAATTGAACACAAACTCCACCTTGTTTGCGGATGACTCCGTTTCCACCCGTTCATAAATCACCGGCAAGGAAGACACGATTCCGACAATCACCAATATCCACAACCATTTGCGGGAAAAGTTATTCCACCGCTGCCAACTTCGAATCACAAAGGTACCTCCTCAGAATGCATAAATGCAGTTGCTTATCGGCTAAAGTTCGGGTTACCCCTATCAAGAAGACAACTGCAAAAGTACACGTACGATGAAGCCGTCCATGAAACCAATACCTTCATCATAAATGCACCATTGCAGCTAAATCTTCTCAAATTGTCATTTAAAGTCTAAGAAAATGTAACAGGTATTCTCAACGATTAAGCATCAACGCGGGCCAGCACTTCTTCCTGCATGTGTCCAAGCCGCGTGGCCGCATCTTCATTGGACGTACCGCGGACACCGAAATAAAATTTGATTTTCGGCTCCGTGCCCGAAGGCCGCAAGCAGCACCAGGAACCGTCCTTCAGCAAAAATTTCAGCACGTTTTCCTTCGGCAATCCGTCCAGGCCAAGCGAGTAATCGAGCATTTCGCCGACTCGTACGTCTCCGATTTGCTGCGGCGGATTGCTGCGGAAATCCTCCATCAACGCGCTGATTTTAGCCAGACCGTCCTTGCCTTTCAGCGTACGCGACGCTAGCGCTTCCCGGTAATATCCGAACTGCGCGTAAAGTTCCTCCAGCACGTCGATCAACGTTTTACCTTGGCGCTTGTAATAGGCCGCCGCCTCGCAGATCAGCGCCGAAGCTACGACCGCGTCTTTGTCGCGAGCGTAATTGCCGGCCAGATAGCCATAGCTTTCCTCATAGCCGAACAAATAAGTATAATCCTGGTGTTTTTCGAATTCGTTCATTTTCTCGCCGATATATTTAAAACCAGTCAGTGTATTAAACACAGTGGCTCCGTAATGGCGGGCAATCGCCGCGCCAAGCTCGCTGGTGACGATCGTTTTGACGACCGCCCCGTTTGCCGGGAGCGTCCCCGCTTCTTTCATTTGGCTTAATACATAGTGTACAAGCAACGAGCCCGATTGGTTACCGGTAAGTATTTCATATTCGCCGTTTGCCGTTCTGACAACAGCCCCCATCCGGTCCGCGTCCGGATCCGTTCCGATCAGCAGATCGGCTCCCACTTGTTTACCCAGCTCAATCGCCATGGCAAACGCCTCGCGCTCCTCCGGATTCGGCGATTTCACCGTGGAGAAGTTCGCGTCCGGCTGCTCCTGCTCCTTTACGATGTGCACTTGCGTGAAGCCCAGCTTCTCCAGCACGCGGCGCACCGGCACATTGCCCGTACCATGAAGCGGCGTAAAGACGACGACCAAATCTTGGGCCGCCCCTGCCAAGAGCAGCTCCCGATTCACACTGGTGCGGGCGACCGTCTCCGCAAATGCTTCATCCTCCGCTTCGCCCAGCCAAACGAGAAGTCCCTTCGCCTCCGCTTCCTCGCGGGTCAACCGCTTCACCTGCGCAAACGCGCTGACTCCCTGAATGTTCGCAATCACGCGTTCCGCTTCATGCGGCACCAATTGACCGCCCGAAGCGTTGTACACTTTGTATCCGTTATACTCCGGCGGATTATGGCTGGCCGTAATGACGATCCCTCCAGTCGCGTGCGAAGACCGTACGGAAAAAGAAAGCTGCGGCGTAGGGCGAAGCGATGGAAACAACTTAGCGACAATCCCGTTGCCGGCCAACACTAACGCGGCCTCCAAGGCAAACTCCGGCGAAAAATGGCGGCAATCATGGGCGATAACCACCGACGGTTTCCCTTCCTTGCCGGCATGCGCTTCCAGAATATATTGGGCGAAGCCTTGCGTAGCCCGCGCCACCGTATAGCGGTTCATCCGGTTGCTGCCGGCGCCGATCACGCCGCGAAGTCCGCCGGTCCCGAATTCGAGATCCCGGTAAAAACGGTCCTCCAGCTCCTTCGGATCGTTCTCTAAACTACGCAATTCCTGTTTGGTCGCTTCATCCACGGAAGGGTCCTGCAACCATCCTTCTACTTTTACTTTGATGGATGCGCTGATTTCAGTCATGGCTTATGCTCCTCCTTATTTTCTCCTTATTGCAATGCGAACATAATCTCGCCTTCGGCAACTACCTTCTCGTCGACCTTGGCCACCGCATGTCCTTTGCCGATCGAGCCTTTCAGGCGGATGATCTCAACCTCCAGGCGAAGCGTATCGCCGGGAACAACTTGACCGCGGAACCGGAAATTGTCCAATCCGGCCAGGAAGCCGATTTTACCGCGATTTTCCTCCACCTGCAACATCGCCGCGGCCCCTACCTGGGCAAGCGCTTCCGTGATCAGCACGCCGGGCATGACGGGATACTCCGGAAAATGTCCGATGAAAAACGGCTCATTGATCGTCACGTTTTTGATCCCAACCGCGCGCTTTCCTGCCTCCATCTCCACGATCCGGTCAACCAGCAAAAACGGGGGGCGATGCGGAATGATCTCTTGTATCTGTTTAATATCCAACATATGTATCTCCTTTCGATTTTAAAAAATAGCGGATGACCTCGCCTGAATAAAACGGCAGGCATTCGGTCAAACTGTAGTTATCCTTCGCATCTGCGCAAAGCGAAGGTTAAGATAAGGGGCTTATCCGCAGGCGACGCCAACGCCGCTTACGGATGAAGCCCTTTTGAATTGTTTTTTCGCCATACGGTCCCCCATCATTATACATTTTCCGCAGGCAAAAAGAAAACTCCCGTTGTCGGGAGTTTATGGACATTTCCGTTCAATTTCTTCTATTTAAAGAAGGTTCAAAACTTCCTCTTAAGGAGCGAACACCAGATCAAACACATGCCGCCAGGTGGCCCATTGCCAGATGTCCGAAGCGTCCTGCTTCCCGAACACAACGTAACCGACGACGGCGCCTCCCACCAAAGCGACGATAAGGAACAATAGGATAAGTACGATGCGCAGGATTACGATCCAGGCAGCCCGCTTGGGTGCAGGGCGACTTTCTTCAGTCATGGAACTCCCCACCTATCCGCGCAAGTTGTTGGCCAGACCCATCATCGTCTCGCTGGACGTTAAAGCGCGTGCCGAAAGTTGATAGGCCCGCTGCACCTGAACCATCTCTGCCATTTCATCGGTCAAATCCACGTTGGATTGTTCCAACGCTCCCTGCCGGACTCCAGCCTGTTTCCCCACCGGAAGTGTCAGCGTATCAACAAGCGCATCGGCTTCATTTACGCCGTCAGCCAATACGAACAAATTACCGTCCCGTTGACGCAGCGCCTCCGGCCGCTCCGGCGTCAGCAAAGCTATCCGGCCTGCTTCCGTCACTTCTTCCCCAAGCGTCGCCCGGATATTACCCTCACCGTCAATTGCCAATTTGGCTCCAGCCGGAATTTCAATCGGTTCTCCGTCCGACTTAAGCACCACATATCCCTGGTTGTTCATCAGATAGGAGCTTTCCCCATCATTCGGATTCGGCTGAATGTGAAAATCTCCGGCCCGTGTATAGGCTTTGACCCCATCCGGCGTCAGCACGCTAAACAGAGCGTTTCCTTCGATCGCCAGATCAGTGGTGTTCCCGGTTTCCTTGATCGAGCCTTGCTGAAAATTCAACGCCACATGGGACAATCTCGAACCAAAACCCAAATTAAATCCGGACGGCGTTGCCCGACCCGACAAATTATTAAATTTGGGAATTTGCTGCTGAACCTCGGTCAATGTATCTTCAAACGACGCCTCTTTACGCTTATACCCTACGGTATTCACATTCGCGATGTTATCGGCGAGCAAATCGAGGCGCTGCTGGATTCCGCCCATCGATACCATGGCGCTGATCATGGAGTTGTTCATGCCGTACCTCCCTATTCCCTAGCACACGTTATACGCGGCCGATCTCATTTACCGCTTTTTCCAAACTCTTGTCATAATATTGGATGATTTTCTGATTCGACTCATACGCCCGTTGGGCAGCCATCAAATCGACCATCGACTGGGCCGCGTCCACGTTGGACACTTCCAGATATCCCTGGCGAACGATGGCGCCGTCCGTACCTGGCACAAAATCACGGATACCGGCGGCCGCTTCATCCTGCGCGACGTATACGCCGTTGCCTTCACGGACCAATTGCTGCGGGCGATCAGCGATGGCGATGCCGAGCGTTGCAACCGGAACCGTCGTCCCCGTAGTGTTATCGAAAGTCGTCAACTCTCCGGCGGCATTGCTGGTTAGGCTGTCCACCGACATTCCGGATTCCAAAACGATAGCGTTCCCTTGACCATCCAAAACGCGGTATCCGGTCGAAGTTCTCAGCTCGCCGGCAGCGTTAACCGTAAAATTTCCGTCTCTCGTGTAACGGACATTGCCGTTCTCATCCGCCACGGCAAAAAACGCCTGCGGCTGATAAGTCACCGTACCGTCTTGACCGACATATTTCCCCGAAGCGTCGAACGCCATCGGCTGACCGGTGGCTGGGTCATTCAAACTCAAGCTGGAAACAAGGGCAAAATCCGTACTTTTTTGTGTTTCCTTCAGATCGCCCTGAATGAACGAAGGCAAACTTTCCTCCGCAAACACCCCGGTCACCAGCTTTCCGATGGGTGCGGGGCTTCCCGACTGCTTGTCTCCCATTAAAGCGATCAGCATCTCCGGAAAAGAGTGCGCCACCGAATTCACCTGTTTGTACCCCGGTGTATTGAGATTGGCGATATTTTGCGTCACCGTATCGTGGCGCCGCTGCTCCGCCAGCATACCCGAAGCCGCCGTATAAAGACCTCTTAACATGGCCTTCCCTCCATCAGCCTAATTTTATGTTCAATTGCCCTATGGACAATAACATTCCTTCATTATAATATCGGCGGATCAGATCTTTTTCTTGAGGGCCTTGTCCAAATTGTCGAGCATGATCCCGGTCCCCTTCACGACACAGTGCATTGGATCTTCCGCGATCAGCACCGGTACGCGCAGCTCTTCCGCCAGCAGCTCGTCCAATCCGTTCAGCAGAGCGCCTCCGCCGGTCAAAATCACCCCGCGGTCGATAATGTCGGCGGATAGTTCCGGCGGAGTGCGCTCCAGCACCGATTTGGCCGCTGCTACGATGGACGAAACCGGATCGGCGAGCGCTTCCTGCACTTCGTTCGCCGTAATCGTCACGGTCAGCGGGAGCCCCGAAACCATGTCCCGCCCGCGGATATCCATTTCATCCGATCGTCCGTTCGGATAGACCGTTCCGACCTTGATTTTGATATCCTCCGCCGTCCGTTCGCCGATGAGCAGCTTGTACTTCGTTTTAATATATTTAATAATGGCGGCATCAAACTTGTCCCCTGCAACTTTGATGGACGAAGCCGTGACGATGTCCCCCATCGAGAGCACCGCCACATCCGTCGTCCCGCCGCCGATGTCGACAACCATGTTGCCGCTCGGTTCGTAAATATCCATTCCGGCCCCGATGGCTGCCGCCTTCGGTTCCTCTTCCAAGAAAACTTCTTTGGCGCCGCTGCGCTCCGCAGCCTCGCGAATCGCTTTCTGCTCTACCGAGGTGATGTTCGTCGGCGCACAGATCAGAATACGCGGGTGGCTGTACCAGCTTCTTCCCCCAACGCGATCGATAAAATACTTCAGCATCGTTTCCGTAATTTCAAAATCGGCGATAACCCCGTCCCTCAAAGGACGAATCGCGGTGATGTTGCCCGGCGTACGCCCCACCATTCGCCTCGCTTCTTCGCCAACGGCCAGAACGCGCTTTCCTTCACTGTCAATAGCCACAACGGAAGGTTCGTCTAGAACTACTCCCTTTCCCTTGATATGAATCGCCACATTGGCCGTGCCTAAATCAATACCAATATCCTTGCTCATCATCACGATGCTCCCCCAAAGCGTATTTTTAACGGATCACGGAAAAGACGGTACAGCCATTTCCAGAGCCCCATGGTAAAAGTCCCATATCTCAGAAGTCGGATTCGACAAAAGCCGATCATAATCGTTAAAATTCGGGATTAATGGATGAAACTCCACGATCTTATACCTTAGTTAAAAATACCATACTTTAGGGGATGTGTTCAATCCTAATCAGCTTAGAGCAGCCTTAATATTTACTCATTAGTTTACCGAGCTAATCACCTCGCGTTTGGATTGCCCTTTTTTCTTATACTTGATCTTGGTCGCTTCTCCACCCCGCAGGTGACGGATCGACTTGTGGTACTCGAGAATGTGTTTGACCTGATCGGCCAAATCCGGATTGATCTCCGGCAGACGTTCCGTTAAATCTTTGTGCACCGTGCTCTTCGACACGCCAAACTCCTTGGCGATCGTTCGAACCGTGTGCCGCGTCTCAACGATGCACCGGCCTATTTTAATCGTCCGTTCCTTGATGTAATCGTGCACGCTCCCGCCTCCCTCTGCTTCGAGATAGTTTGGTACATTATATGAGTGGCGGGCCTATATATTCTTTGTTTCCAAGCCTGACAAGCTTCCGTGGAATCAATTTATTTTTGGGGCGCACAAATGGCTGCCGCCTGGCGGGGGGAAAAGTGCAAATGGCATTGCGTTTTTCGGGGAGATTGCGGTGGAGGCCGAGAAATGCTTGGGGATGAAAAAAACGGAGGACTTTCGCCCTCCGTCATACATACGATCCGATTGGCCGGATCGCTTCTGCGTTATGTTGATTCGCCGGGTATAATTAGTTCTTCGGAAGAACCGTTTGCGGATTCACCAGCTCGTCGTTTTCATAAACAGCGAAGTGTACGTGGTTGTCGAGATCTTTTTCCATCTCGTTGCGTCCGGCGCTGCCGACCACATCGCCCTGCTTCACTTCGGCGTCCTTCTTCACTTTTACATCCGACAAGCTTTCGTACACGGTTTTCAGGTTGTTGGCGTGGGTAATTTCCACGACATAACCGAGCAGCGGAACTTCCTCCACCCGCGTCACTTTACCGCTCATTGCGGCTTGAACATCAAACGGCTTGCCGTCTTCGCGCGCCAGGTCGATCCCGGTGTTCGGCGTAAACGTATCGTTATACTGCACCAATGCCGCCTGATGCTCCTCCGCCGTAGCATCCTTTTCATAGAATGGCTTAACGACGGATACCTCGGACACATTCGCGACCGGCCATGCCAGATCTTCGGAGGAAGCGATCACTTCGGCAGCTTCTCCGCCCTGAGCATTCTCTTGGCCCGTCACATCTTCTTCGCCGGACAGGTTTACGGAGTCGGTCACGCTGGCGGGGGTCGAGTCCAAGGGCTTGTTGCTCGCATCCTGGTAGACCCACACTAAGGTTAGTATAATTGCCGCTGCCGCCACATATGCTGCCGGGTAAACCCATCTCTTTGACAATAATCTTTTCCACGAAGATACCGGAGCAACCGGTTCCCCCAATCCAATTTTAGGAGATTCCTCGCGGGACTGTTTCTTTTGATCTTGTTCATTCATTTGGTCATCACCTCAGTAACCATTGTTACCGGGGCAGATTCTTTTATACTCGGATTATATTAAAATTTCAAAAAAAGTAAGAATACAAGTTTGCAATACTCTTTCGGCTACTTTAAAAAATGCGAGGTCTGCTGAAAAGCGATCCCCGTATAGTAGTGTTTTAAAATCTGTGTGGCCGTGAAGCCCTGTTTGGCCATGCCGTTGGCCCCCCACTGGCTCATTCCGACACCGTGGCCGTATCCGTAGGTGGTGATTTTCACCTTGTCAGCGTCCAGCGTCATCGTAAACTGGCTTGAGCGCAGATTCAGCTTTTCCCTCAGCTCTCGGCCGGTGTACTCTTTGCCACCGATACGAACTTCTTTCACTCGCCTCCCGCTTGTCCAGGACAACACCTTAAACGGGACGGATTTGCGAGAGGCGGACACCTGCCGGCTCTTACCGCTGCTTCCGAAAACGGCTTTGACGTCCTCCGGCATCTCCTGGCCCAATTTGCTGAACAGTTCCGTTACTGACATGCTGACGGTTTCCCGGTTTTTGGGGTTGATGCTTGCGTCCCAAGGGCTTGGAACGCTGCGTAAGTATGGAATTTTCAAAGACCAGTATTCCTCGGAATTTTCCGTATAGCCTCCGCTGGAGGAAAAAAAGGACGCGGTGATAGGTTCGCCCCGGTAGGTCATAACGATCCCCTGCGTTTGCCGGACTGCCTCCTGCAGCTTGGCCAGTTGCTCGGCTTTGCCGTTTGTTTTCCATCCGTTTAAAGCGGAGCGGGAAAGGTAGACTTGATGGCCGACCGTATCGGTAACGTCGGCGTCTCCCGCCGGGACGCCGCTCGTGTCGCCGGCGGCCAGACGGCGGACGATGAAGGTGCGCGCCGCGATTGCCTGCGCTTTGAGCGCCGCCAGCTCAAAGTCGGCCGGCATTTCGGCGGCGATGACGCCGGTCACGTACTGTTCGAGCGGCACGGTTTCGACGGCGCCGGTGCGCGACAGGTAGACGCGCACCGGCGTGTCGTCCGCCAGCGGGGCCGGGGCCTCGCCGGCCTGCGCTGGCGGCGCAGCGGCGCCAGCCGCGCCGGGCGCGCCCGGCT
>NZ_JBKIAX020000034.1:0-20532 GCF_046567315.2 Paenibacillus lacisediminis
ATGCACACCGGCCTCTTCCAGAGCCCGCTCGATCACCGCCGCCTGCCCCTCCAAATCCGGCGTCGTAATTCCCATCGTATGTCCGTCGTTGTTGACAGCGGAGCCTTTGATCACCGCATAGACTGTATCACCGTCCGCTAATGCCCGGCGGTACGGCTTCAGCAGCACCGCCCCGACCCCTTCTCCCGGCACGAATCCGTTCGCCCGTTTGTCGAACACGTGGCAGGTTCCGTCCGGTGACAGCGCTTTGGCCAGATTCAGGGACACGAACGTATCCGCGTGAACTTTCAATTCAACGCCCCCGGCCAGCGCCATGCCGCACTCACCGTCGCGCAGCGCCTTGCAGGCATAGTGAACGCTGACCAGCGAGGAAGAACAGGCAGTGTCGAACACAAGGCTGGGGCCCTTCAAATTAAAGTAATCGGAGATTCTCGCCGCGTTAAAGTTTCCAATCGTCCCTGTCAGCTTTGCTCTGATCCACGCTTTATCGGTTTTCTGCGGTTTGTCCGGATGATAATTCCCGGCCCGGCACCCGACAAAGACGCCCGTCCCGCTTCCCCAAAGTTCCTCGCGGCTGTAGCCCGCATGCTCAAATGTATGATAAGCCGTTTCTAACAAGTGCCGTTGCTGAGGGTCGATGGCTTCGGCTTCTTCCACGCTCAAACCAAAGAAATCGGCCGCGAATCCCTCAATATCTTCAATAAAACCGCCCTGTCTGCAATAAGGTCCCGCCGGATTCATCCCTTCGTCCGACAAGGCCTCGTCCATTCGCCAGCGCCCGGAAGGTACTTCTCCGACAGAGCACTTCCCTTCCTTTAACAGTATCCAGAGTTTCTCTGCATCGGAGGCCCCCGGAAAGCGGCAGGCGAAACCGATGATCGCAATATCCCCATCCCCCGCATCCCCAACTTTTCTCCTGTCTTGTCCGCTATCTTCCGGATCCGCAAGGCTTCCACCTTCAAAGAAAAGAGAATACGCTTCTTCGGGAGTAATGCCGCCGCTTTCTAACCGACTTATGATTTCTTCCTTAAATCTCTCCACCGTCTGTCACCCTCCCAAAATCTGCAATCTCTCCATCGCAAGACTGCGATTGATCCGGCCGTCTGCAATGGCCTGCAGGATCTCCATGCGCGCAGCCTTGATCCGTTCCGCTTCGCTTCCATACTGCGGTCGCTCCGCTTCGGTATTCCCCTTCTTCCCCGGCAAACCATCCATAATGTATTGCTCGGCTTGATTTACCACATCCGATTGCATTGCAATCGGCGTTAGCAGATCGCGTGCCCCGCGACTGCCGCTCTCAACTGCCGACATCGGACGTGGAGCGCCGTACTGCTGAGTCAGATATTTTGCCAGAGACCGCACCGTGGGAAAGTCCTGAAACACGGACGGCTCGACTGGACAGCCCCAATGGCGTTCAATTTCGGTTAGAGCATCCTGAATAATCAGTGAATCCAGACCGTAATGATCTAAGTGAAGATCGGGCTGGATATGTTCTTCCTCCGTCATAACCAGACGCGCAATCAGGCCGGTTAAATATGCTGCCGTTTCCGATTCCCCCTCCACCTTGAATGGCCCATGAGCCTCAATATTCGGTATTGATGGGGAGGTTTGAACGCCAACCAGAGGAATGACGGCGATATTGGAGGACGGTCGCGATTCCAAAAGCATCATTAAACACTCCGTTCCTTCTTCAGCCGCAAGCGGCCTCAAACCGGCTTCGGCTAAGCGACGCAGCGATCCCGCGTCTCCTCCCATCCCGCCTTCAACCCAATACGGCCAGTTGATGGACATACATTTCACTTCAGTCGGACCTCCGGCCGCGAGCCCGTCCATAAAAGCGTTCGCGGAGGCATAGTCTAGTTGGCCCGGGTTTCCGCCCAGTGCGGCAACGGAAGAAAACATTGCCAGAAAAGCTCCGTTCCTTTCCGCTAATTGTCCCGCAATCAACGATCCGTGAATTTTGGGCCGGATTACTCGAAGGAAAGAGGAAAATGCTTTAGCGCCAATCGGCGCATCTTCTGCAACGCCTGCGCAGTGAACAACTCCATCAATCCGTCCGTAATCCCTTAGAGCATTCCGTTCGACCTGGAGCATGGCGGAAGCGTCCGCCGCTTCTGCCTGATAATAATCCACATTCCGGCACAATTTCTTTAAATGGAGCAATCGTGCCAGCGCGGCACCCGGCCTGCCCTCCTTCTCTTCGACGGGATTATGCGCCTGTTCCGCCGGAAGAGCCGATCTCCCTGTAAGAATCAGAGCGGAAGCGCCCGCCGCCGCCAGCCGTTCGGCAATGATCGATCCGACTCCGCCCAGTCCGCCGGTGATGAGGTAAACACCTCCGTGTACCAGGAAATCCCGGCGATCCGAGAATTCAAGTGCAGGTGTCAACGTCCGGATTCGCCATTGTCCTTTGCGGTATATATACAGCCCTTCTTTCCCTGGATTAGCGGTGATGGTATCGGTCAGGATGACGATGCGCTCATCAAGCCTATCCTTTGCCAAATCAAAATCCAGAGCGATGCCTCGCACATGCCTAAGCTCCTTGGATAAACCGCATACCGCCACGGACAAGGCTAGCCGGTCGGGGAACACCGGTTGCCCCGTAACTTGATATCTATGCGCTCCCTCCGTAACGGCATACAGAGAAATATTTCGCGAGAACGCCGTCAAGCGCCGCCCGATATGATAAATGGAGTACAACCCCCTGGCCAGATCCCCCTCAAGATCTTTAATTTCGGCCCACCTGTCCGACTTCGGACCGGTTGCCCAAAGATGAATAATCCCGCTTAAAGCTACCGGACCAGCCAAGGAGGCGAATAATCGTTCATAATGCTCGGGATCGTTGGGATTAATCCGGACGGATTGCAGAGACTCTCCATATTCCGTTCCTTCCGTGACTTCCACCACCTGAAATCCCCGTTCTCTCATTTCCCGGACGATGCCGGCCGAGAAGCCGTCTCCTACGCTAAATATCAGCCAGAGGCCATTCGTAGCCGGAACAGATCCGGGCAGAAAAGGCGCCTGTTCTACCCAGTCCCATGTATAGAGCAACCCTGCAGCGGAATTATCCCCGCCGTTTATCTTCGCAAGCTGTACAGGTTCAGACTGCATCGGCGCAGGCTGTGAACCGGAAGCCGTGTAGGGCGGAAAATAACCTGTTGGCGTAGATGTTTCCGATTTGTCCCCAAAATCGGGCCAATATTTCTTTTTTTGATAAGGGTAAGGGGGGAGTGGAATTTTTCTTGTTCCATTCAAATCCTCCCGAGACTCCCAGTGAACCTCATACCCCGCAGCATATAGTGCCCCGTAAGCGTTGAGCAGCGCTGATCGGGCTGGCATTCCTCGGCCGAACAGGGAGACGACAGGTACGGAACTGACTGTATTCCATTCCCGTGCTTCAGACCTGTTTCCCGAACATTCCAGCGCCAAGACTCCGTCCCTATCATACTTGGCCAACCAGTCGCGAATCTCCCGATTGAAGTCGGTCTTCACCTCTTCCCGGGAATGATTGCCGCCGAGCCATTCGGCTGCTGCATGAAGATCAATCGTTCCGTCGATCAAGCCAGCTACAACACTTCCCGTTTCATCGCCGAATATCCCAGCAGGTTTAAGCCCGGCTTCTAGTAAACGACGAACAAGGGCATATTGCAGGATGATGCCTGCCGCGGCTTCACGAAACGGCCATGGATTTACTAACGTTCTTCCGAACTTCGGCAGCAGCGTTTCCCGGTCAAGTTCCAGACCGTCGATACATGAGTCCACCCAACCAATTTGAATATGGGAACGGAACTCCCGCAGAGCTTCCCATGCGCCCGGGCCAAGCGCCGTCAGTATCAGAATCACCCTGTTCGGTCGGTTTGTCTTTCTTCCATGGAAAATACCGAAAGGATTGCTTCCTTGCTCAATGCCCTTTAATTGCAAGATCTCGATTCTGTCCCTCAACTGATAAAGACTTTCGGCAAAAACGGCAAGATGTTCTTCTTCATGCAAATCCTTTCCTCTGTAAGCAGAGCGGCAGATTTCGGCCAGTGTAGCGCCGGTATTGCGGTCCATATAGTCGCCCAAGCGTTTCACCCGGTCATGCAATGCTTGGATATTCTTTGCAGACAACAGCAACAGATGCGGTTCTTTATCCGAAATGGGCTGCGAAAGGATCGATTCTTCATATTCTTCCAGAATAACGTGACAGTTCGTTCCCCCAAAACCGAAAGCACTGACTCCTGATCGCCGCGGATGGTTTGAGCGCTCCCAGGAAGCGGTTCTTGCATTAACGTAAAAAGGAGTGTCCACAAACGGAATATGCGGATTCGGTTCATCAAAATGCAGTGTGGCCGGCAACTTCCGGTGCCGCAGAGCACCGACGGCTCGCAGCAGCCCTGCGATTCCCGCAGCCGCTTCCAAGTGTCCGATGGACGACTTAGCAGTTCCTAACGCACAAAACGAATTTCTATCCGTTTGGGTCCGAAATGCCTGTGTAAGCCCGGTAATTTCCACTGGATCTCCAAGCGACGTCCCCGTGCCATGGGCTTCCACATACCCTATGGTTTCCGGATGCACGCCAGCCGTCTGCAATGCGCACAGGATTACTTCTTTCTGCGCCTTCGGGTTCGGAGCGCTTATTCCTACCTTGTCGTTGCCGTCGTGATTCACCGCGCTTCCCTTGATAACGGCATAAATGATATCCCCGTCTTTTTCGGCCAGATATAGCGGTTTCAACAGCACCGCTCCAACCCCTTCGCCCCTTACATATCCGTCCGCTCTCCTATCAAAGCTTCGGCAGCGGGAAGTTTGGGAAAGCATGCCCGCTTTGTCGAAAATATCGTAGGTCGAAGAGTTTAAGTAAAGCTGAACCCCTCCCGCAATCGCAATATCCGAATCGCCGGACCAAAGGCTTTTGCAAGCCATATGCACCGCGACCAGAGATGAAGAACAGGCCGAATCCACCACTATACTCGGTCCTTTCAGGTTGAGAAGGTAGGATACCCTGTTGGCAATGACGCACAGAGAGTTTCCAAGACCCATGTATGGACTTTTCTCCGCATTGCCGTCCCACAAATTTTTGTATTCCGTCTGGCTTGCTCCGATAAAGATCCCCGCCTTGATGCCGTCAAGCGTTTTTGAATCGTATCCGCCCATCTCCAGCACTTCGCTTGCGGCTTCCAGAATCAGCCGCTGCTGCGGATCCATATATACCGCTTCCTTGGGGGAAATATTGTAGAAGAGGGGGTCGAATTGATCGATGTCTTCCAGAAATCCCCCTTCCCGCCCTCTTAACCGTTCAGCTTCGGGCAGATTTCCCAATCGTTCCACAGGGTAGCCGGAAATGGCATCCGTTCCGTCATCGTTGTTTTTCCAGAATGTCTCCAGATCTGGCGCGCCCGGGAACCTGCCATAAACTCCGATAATCGCGATATCCCGGGCACCCGGAGCGGCCGCCTGCTTCTCCCCTTGAACTGGAGTCTCATCCTCGCCCGCATGCAAAAGCACCGAGGACTTCTCCAAATCACGATAATTTTCGGAAATATTTCCGCTGCTGCTTCCAACTCCATTTTCATGATTTTCTCCTGACCTATATCCCGAATCTTCCAAATCCTGCAAAGCCTCCGGGGACCTGAAAAATGGAGCAGCCTGGCTTGCTAGGGCCGGTTCGCCTGCCTTCCGCAGCAGTCCTTTCCAAGCCTCAGAGGAGAATGCCCCCGCCAGATAGCCGGCCAAATCCAGGATGCAGGAATATTCGAATAATAGTGTAGGATAGATATTTTGATTCAGCAGGCCTCCCAACCATTCGGTTATACCCAACAGCCTTACGGAATCCAGTCCAAGCTCCAGGAAGTTGGCCTCACAGTCAATCTCTCCCGGCGGCATTTCCAACAACTCTGCCACACGCTCGAGCAACAGTTCCTGGATCAGTTCTCTTCGATCCTGTTGTTCCGTATGCTTGGAATCCCCTTCGTTTGGACGATTAGAGTCCATGGCCGCCAAACTTCCGTTCCCTCCTGTCATCTCTACCTCCAGATATGCGTTCGCCGCCTGGTAGCCGCCTATTTCCTCCACCTTCTGTCCCAAGACCAACACCCGGCCGCTATCGGCCGCTATCGCCTCCATAAGCGCGCCTATCCCTTCCGCCGTAGAAATCGGCCGAATCCCTGCTGCCGTATGCATGCCAAGACTTCTATCCTTGATACCCATACCGGCCTCAGACCACAGCGTCCAGTTGACGCTGTACGCCCGGATGCCTTCCTGGTAACGCAGCTTCTCGGCGTAGCCATCTAGAAAAGCGTTAGCCGCCGCATATTCCGCCTGGCCACGGCTGCCAAACACGGATGCAATGCTGGAGAACAGCACCATAAACGGTGCCGAGCCGTCTACCTCTGCGAACACTTTAGACAAAACGTAGGAGCCTGTCACTTTCGGCCGCAAAACTTCCCGAATCTGTTCTGCCGGTTTCCCTTGGAACAAGCCGTCGCGCAGCACGCCCGCGCAGTGGAAGATCCCTTGGACTCGCTGGCCGCTCCTCGCGAGGCCGTCCTTCAGCGCCCCCATGGCTCCCGCATCGGCGGCATCACCCTGCACGATGGTAAAACGGGTTCCTCGCCGCTCCAGTTCGAGCATCGTCTGAATCATCAATGCCGCAGCGTCCCGCATCGAATGGTTTTCCAGATATGCCCCCCACCGTTCTCTCGGCGGAAACGCAGACCGGCCGACGAGCACGAGGTTCACCGTGTAGTTTGCACCCAAATACCGGGCCAGTTCCCATCCGATCCCGCTTAATCCTCCGGTGATCAGATAAGTGCCGTTGGCTTCGGGTTTCCAACCGCCGGCTAAGCCTGAGATTCGGGGGATGGGCGTAAATTCTCTTGCGTAAATCCTGCTTCCCCTCAGCAGCAAAATCTCGGCGTCATGATCACCGTTTAAAGCACGAATGACCGAATCCGCCGTTTCCGCGCGTTCAGGCGACACGTCCAGCAGACGAATATTCCACCGCGAATATTCCCGGCGCAAGGCCAAGGCTAATCCGGGAAGCACCGCATTTTCGGGACGCAGACGATCTTCCCCGGCTGCTTGAAACAATCCGTCAGCCGCCAGATATAAAGATCTTTTACCCGCCCCCGTTCCGGACATAAAGGTGATCAGCGTCTGAATGCCGAAGATAAGCCGTTCCTGGTACTGCTCAAGCGCAGACTCGGACTGCATTTCTTCGCCGTTTCCGGCAAATGCCGCGAGATGCAGAAATCCGTCCGGACCTATCCCTTCCCGATCAAGTGCCGACCATACGCCGGAGAGGTGTTCCTGGCTTAGGGACGGAATTCGAAAAAAAAGTTTTCCCTCCTGGTGTTGCCCCGATTCACCGGCGGCAACCACAATCCGAACCGCTTGCACCCCCTTCACTTCCAACTCATCGACAAGCTTCGACTGCCGCGCGGAATTGTTCATAATAACGGCAATATGGCCTGAACGGGGATGGGCAACCCTCCGTGTTTTCCACTCCGTCTCCTTCCAATCCATCCTATACAGATAATCGTTCCGAGGCGTTTCCTCCAAAAGCTTCCCATGGGCCCGGGTTGAAATAGGGGACGGCGGCCTCAATTTTTTCAGCGTAAATCCGGACAGTATTGCTTTAACCGTTCCTTCGCTGTCAGTTATAGTAATACGAGCTATAATCAGTTCAGCGTTTGACGATTCCACTTGAAACAAACTGTATGCCTTGTCGGGAACTTTGCCGAACAAGCTCAGACGCTCCGCGAAGAACGGGATAAACGTCTTGCCTTCCTCCACTTTCCCGCCGGAGTCGAGGCCGATTACTGTTTGCAGGGCGGAATCCATTATGGAAGGATGAAAAAACAGTTCATCCCCCTCCTCCACCGATTCGTCCAGCTTCAGTTCGGCCAGGGCGAAATTATCGTCGCCCCAAAGAGAGACGATCGACCGGAAATAGGGACCGTAGTCCACCCCCCGTTCCCTGAACCCGGAATAAACGTTTGTTGCATCTTTCCGCTTCCCAGTCGTTTCCAGACGTTTAATCAGCCGCTTAATCCCAATGGATTCCGGTAATTCCCGGTCCGCAGCGTCTAAGACATATCTGCCCGTAACTTGAACGGACCATTGATCGTCCTTGGATATCCTGCTCTCCAGTCGAAATCCTAGCAGATCTTCCCCTGTCGGAATCACCCTTAATTCCGCTGACTCCCCGGCGGAAACCACAGTACCTGCAAGGTGTGTAATTTCAGACAAGCCCTCAACGCGACCATGGAAGCGAATTCCCGCCTCCCAGATCATCTTCCATGAACTTACGGCAGGCAGTAGACATCGGCCTTCCACCTTATGATCGCGCAGCTCGGGGTCAGTGTCGGAATTCAATATCCTTCGATACTGCTGGTTAACGGAATCGGCCAAAGGATATTGATTGATCCAGAATGACTCCCGCTCCATATGCAACGGATATACGGGAAGAACCACCTTTTTCCGGGATTCGCCCGCATAATAGTTCGCAAAATCGACGGGTACGCCGGATGTGTACAGAATAGAAACGGCGCGTGAAACCGACAGCCAGTCTTCCGTTTCCCTGTTTAGCGTCGCAATACCGGAGGCCGGGGCCTTGATCCGGGAAGCCGCCATCCCCGTCAGCGTAGCGGATGGACCGGTTTCAAGAAGAACCGTGCAGCCTAGCTCCAGCAAGCTTTGCACGCCCTCATCGAACCGAACGGGCTGCACCATATGAGATAGCCAATAGGCCTTGTCCAACGTTCCTTTTTTGACCGGTTTGCCGCTCACATTGCTGATCACAGGCAGTTGAACTGGATGGAACTCCACTGTATCCAGCACTTCGGCGAACCGTTCCAGTGCCGGCTGCATAAGTGGGGAATGAAAGGCATGGCTCACTTGAAGGACTGTGGCCCGGATTCCCGAGCCGCCTGCATGATCCAAAACCCGCCTAATCACGCCGCACTCACCGGAAATTACCTGGTTGGCGGGCCCGTTGTAAGCTGCGATCCCTATCATCGCTCGTTCTTCGCTTTCCAGCATTTCAAGCAGGCGCTCCACCTCTTCTCTGCCGGCATACAGCACGGCCATCGAGCCCTTCCCCGGCGCTTGCTGCATGCAACGGCCGCGGGCGGCTACGAGACGCAGGGCATCTTCCAGCCCCCATACACCTGCCAGGCATGCCGCCGTATATTCCCCCACGCTGTGCCCCATGACCGCATGGGGCTGAATTCCCCAATTCATCCACATGCAGCCCAACGCGTAGCCGATTGAGAACAATGCGGGTTGCGTTACCGCCGTTTCTGCCAGCAGCGTTTCGTCCAATTCCGGGCTGTATATGTAATCAAGCAGCGGATATTCCAGTTCCCCGTGCAAGAGATCGTTACAACGCTGGAGCGTTTCCCGGAATACCGGCTGCGTTTCGTACAGCCTCCTGGCCATTTGTTTATACTGACTCCCTTGTCCCGGAAAAAGAAAGGCAACTTGGCGCTTCTCCCCTTTACGGCAATGACCGGAAAATACGTAGGGGTTGGTTTGCAGGCCATGCAGACGTTCCGCCGCATCCAGACGTTGCGCCAGCTCTTCCCGGGTTGACGAAACAACCGCGATTCGATAGGGAAGATCTCTTCTGCCGGTGTTGGCCGTATAGCAGAAATCTGCGATGCCTGCGTCCTCAAGTCCAGCAGCCGATGCGGCGCACTCCCGAATCATGTGCCGGAGCGCAGGTTCGCTGTTGGCGGAAAGCGTAAAGACTTGTTCATGCACACTCCCGTTTTCAGACGCTGTCTCCGTCTGCCACTCCGCGAACTCCTCCAGCACAAGATGACAGTTGGTTCCGCCGAATCCGAAGGAGCTTACTCCCGCTCTTCGCGGCTCCTCTTCTGCTTCCCAGTCTTGAAGAATCGCATTCGGATAAAATGGGCTTGCGACCAGATCCAGCCTTGGATTCGGAAACTCGCAGTTTAGGGTTGGGGGCAATTTTTTGTGCGCAAGTGCAAGCACCACCTTAATCAGACCTGCCACACCCGCCGCCGTATCCAAATGCCCTATATTCGTTTTTACCGATCCAATGGCGCAAAAAGCCGCTCTAAAGGAACGCTCCCGGAACACTTCCGTTAGCGCCTTCATCTCTATGGGATCGCCTACAGCCGTTCCTGTGCCATGGGCTTCGATCAAGGTAACCGTTTCGGGAGATATACCGCTGTCCGCGTAAGCTTCCTTAAGAACATTTTTTTGCTGCCCATAACTGGGCGTCGTCATTCCGACGGTGTAGCCGTCATTATTTACCGCCGATCCCTTGATTACGGCATAAATCGTATCCCCGTCTCTACGCGCTGCGGCCAGCGGCTTCAACAAAACTGCTCCAACTCCTTCCCCCGGAACAAATCCGTCGGCCCGTCTGTCAAAAACATAACTTTTTCCGCTGGGAGACAAGGCTCCCGCGCTGGATAACGTTACATAGGGATAAGGAGTAACCTTTAGTTCCACTCCCCCGGCCAACGCCATATCGCATTCGCCGGTCCGGAGGCTCCTGATCGCATAGTGGACCGCCACCAATGAAGAGGAACAGGCTGTGTCCAATGTAAAGCTGGGTCCCTTTAGATCGTACTCGTCCGATATGCGGGCAGCGATAAAATTCGCGATATTTCCCGTGACATTCGAGCGGAAGGTGTCCATCGTCTGATGGCCGATCGTCTGGTAAGTGCCGCCGCGCGCGCCGACGATGACAGCCGTTCTGCTCTTGGCCAGCGTCTTTCGGTTATATCCGGCCCGTTCGAAGGTTTCGTTGGCTACTTCAAGGAACAGACGCTGTTGCGGGTCTATTATTTGGGCATCTTCAGCCGAGATTCCAAAATATGAAGCCGCAAATTTATCCGCGTCTTTGATGAAGCCGCCCCACTTGGAATAGGATTTGCCTGCTTCCCTGCCGTTTCCGCCGTAAAATGCTTCAATCGGCCAGCGGCTTTCGGGAAACTCCGTAATGCTGTCTACTCCGCAGGACAATAGGTCCCAGAACTCTTCCGGCGAATCGGCTCCCGGGAAGCGGCACCCCAACCCGATAACGGCAATGTCTTCCGTATCTCGTTTCCCCCTGTCTTCGTCCCTGGCTTGGCGCTGGGCAAATCGTTTAAGCTCGGACAGCATCGCAAGGGCCGACTCCTGGGGAATTTCGTTGTTTTTCAACTGCTCCAGCACATGATTCACTAAATGTTCCATGTTCCCCTCCAGTTCTAACGCAACCAATCGAGTATGGCTTGGCTGGCCGCATTCATGTCCATTCCGCCCGATTTCATCTCTTCCAGAATGCTGATGACATCACTTTCTTCCCGCTGTCCAGTCGCCATCCAAGAGTTCGAACAACACAGCGTTGTCGTTGGCTTGTCCGACAGAGCAGATGCCGCCCCGCCATTTTCCTGGGATAGCCCTTCTAGCCGCTCCGCCATTGTTCTAGTGGACAGATACGCCCCAAGTTTACGAACGGTGTCGTACTCCATGAACCAGGAAGAGGACACAGGAAAATTAAAGCGGCGTTCAAAAGCCATCATAGCTTCCTTAATTAGCATCGAATCCATCCCATACTCACTGAAGCTGCGGTCCGGATCGACTTGGCTGCTGTCTAGAATCAACAGTTCTGCAATGACCTCTTGCACCGCCCGTGTTGTTGCCGCCTCCCAATCTTCGTCCGCCCCTTCTGAGGGGGAGTTCTCTCTCGGCGGCGCTATTTCGGATGTCACGGGTTCGTTCAGGAGGTTCTCCTTCCCGCCGGGCCCCGGCATTTCCGCCTGCTGCGCCATATTCAAAGCACGGATCATATAGGCCGACTCATTTTCTTCCGAAAACTGGATATTATTCGGCAATAGAGTCGGTTGTATGGCAGCAGTTCTTTCATCCCAGGCACCCGGCAAAAGCGAATTAATCTGTGTACCGCTGTAGCTAAGAACAACCGGGGTTGCACAGACGGTCGCCATTTGAAGCAACCTCTCCAGCAGGGCGACTCCCGACGCTCCCCGAAGCGGTTTAAACCCGAGATGGGACAGTTGCCGCCGAACCCGCTCGTTCTGGCGCATGCCAGTTCCTTCCCAATAAGGCCAGCTTACCGATAAGATGCGCGTACCGTATTGGTTATGGGCATATTCCGCAAAACTGTTCATAAACGCATTCGCCGCGGCATAATCGGCCTGCCCCGGATTGCAGAATATCGAAGATATCGAGGAAAACAGCATGATAAAATCAATTTGGTCCCGCATCAGCAGCCGGTGAAGAAGCAACGTGCCTTTGATTTTCGGCTCACACACCCGCTTCAACGACTCGAAGCTTTTACCCTCCACCAATCCGTCCTCTGTAATGCCTGCGCAATGAAACACGCCTTTTATCGCTCCATGGCGAGTCCGGATCATCTCCAGCGCACCCGCCAGCCCCTGTTCATCCGTCACGTCCGCACAGATGTACCTAATCTGACCGCCTTCCTCGTTTATCCGCGCAATTTTCCGTGCAACTTCAGCCGAAGGATTCGCTTTTCTTCCAAGTAGAATGACACAGGCCCCGAATTTTGAAGATAGGTGCCCCGCAATCTGGAGTCCGACTCCGGAAGTTCCCCCGGTAATCACGTAGACTCCACCAAGCTTCACGAAGATTTCTTTGCCATTGGCAGATGAGAAAGGCATCAACTGTTTTGCCAGCCGTTTACCGCCCCGGATGCAGATATCCGTTTCAGTGCCGCCGCATATTTCCCTATAAATATGTTTAGCCGTTTCCGATGTATCCTGGATCCCGGCTTCAAAATCCACCGTAGAAACAGCAAGCTTCCTTACCTCCCGGGCAAAAGTCCGGGCAAAAACAGCCATCGGCTGCTGATGAAAGGAGAGCGGAGATGTCTCCATTCCCGTAGAATGGGCATTGGAGGTAGCCAGAATCAGACGCAACGGAGTCTGGAGCTTTGGCACCAGCAACGATTGAACCAGGAAAAATACGGAATAAAGGCCCGAATAGAATCGGTTTTCCGTCTCCTCCCACCGCTCGCCACCACCGTCTCCATTTACCGCAGACAACGACCACAGGTGGGCAATTCCCGTGACGGGCGGCAGACTCCCGCAGTTGCGGATCGCGTCCCCCAGCATGATATAACCCTGTTCATCCCGAGAATTAAGAAAAAATTCGGTATCGCTGATCTTTATACTGGCGTCTCCTTCCCGTACCCGAACAACAGTAGCTCCCGCTCTGGCTAGTTTTCGTCCCAATACATCCCCTACGCCTTGATCATCCGCAAATACGATCCAGGTACCCGGTAGAGGGGCGGAGGCGTCCGGAAGTTCTGCCTCTTTGACAGGGAACCAGTTCCATCGGTACAGTTCGCCAGAAGCAATTTCTTCTTGTTCCAGTGTTTCTTTCATGTCCCCCTTTGGTGCGGCCCAATGGCTCTTAGGCTCATACGGATAGCCCGGGAGCGGAATTTTGCGAATGTTCGTATCCGCATAATAAATGTCCCAGTGTATATCGCAGCCGGACCGGTAAACGCTGCATAACGTCTCAAGCAGCGCTTTGCGGTCCTCTGTCGGATTTGCTGAAACGGGAACCGCGGAGTCCAAATTGCCATTTCCAAAATCCCAGTCAGAACAAGCTTGCCCTTCCGCCGAACCGATACGGATGAGGTGTCTAATCTGCACTTCATCTAGCAATTCCTTGATCAAAAGCTTGTCCGACACACGGATATCCGTAATTTCCATCGGCTGCCCTTTACCCTCTTGAATAACAGCCACCGGCACTTCAGGACAAACGACCCCTGCGAGCGGTTCTTCTCCGGAGCAGGCCCGCCGGAGCGCCGCTTCAAGCGGAAGAGCTCCGCTGACCGCCAAAGCGGTATAGCGTCCCAGCCCCTCGCCTATCACCAAATCCGGAACCACCCCCATAAGCTTCAGCCATTCCGCATAGAGATACTGGCGGGCAAGCCAGTTCACAGACGGGGAGAGCGGAATCTCCGAGACGGCCTTGATCAAGCGATTTAATAGGGCTTTCGACTGTTTTCCGCCCGGCAGGCCTAAGCCGGTCCATACTGTCTCAGGCTGTCCGCTCGCTCCGATATCCCCAAAATACAAAACTGTTTTTCCGTCCGGGCGCTTGTAAACGGACTGTTCCGTCTCCAGCAAATGGGTTTTCAGACGCTCCAGCCGTTCCGCCAAATCAGCCATTGAAGATACGAGAAACGCAGTTCTTGACTTCATCGACCTTTTTCCGGTGTTGGCCGCATGGCATATGTCCTGAATTCGCAGCCCCCGCCTGCGCTCCAGCCAATGTTTATACCGGTCGCCCAATACTTCGAGCACTTCCGGAGACGCCGCCGACATAGTGAAAATACAAGGTAAAGTCTCATGTTCCGCGCTCGGCTTTAGGAGCGGGATCTCCGGCGCTTCTTCCAGAATGACGTGGACATTAGTCCCGCTGAAGCCGAACGAGCTGATCCCCGCTCTTCGGGGCTCCCCGCTGTCTCCTTTGTTCCAGGGGATGAGACGATCATTTACATAAAAAGGCGAGTGTTCCAGCCTCAGCAGGGGATTTTCCCGCCGTAAATGGATGGTGGGCGGAAGGAATCCATGTTTAAACGACAATATAATTTTCAGTAAGCCGGCAACCCCCGCCGCCGTTTCCGCGTGTCCGATATTTGTTTTCACCGAGCCTATCGCGCACGATGAAGGCCGGACCGCCGAGAATACTTTGGCAAGCCCCTCGACTTCAATCGGATCGCCAAGCAAGGTCCCGGTACCATGGGTTTCCACATAAGACACAGTTTCGGGAGAAACGAGCGCGTGTTCCATTGCTCTACGAATCACCTCCGTTTGGGCAGACGAGTTCGGCGCAGTAATCCCGTTTGAGAAACCGTCGTTGTTCGCCGCGCTGCCCTTAATGACGGCATAAATATGATCACCGTCAGCCAGAGCGCGCCCTAAAGGCTTAAGAACAAATGCACCCGCTCCCTCGGACGACACGAAACCGTCCGCATCCCGGTCGAAGGCTTTGCAGCGGCCCTGCTTTGACAAGGCCCTCATACTCCGAAAGGCATCCGCCCCTTTCGGGTTCAGGATCAAGTTGACTCCCCCCGCCAGAGCCATGCCGCACTGACCGCTGCGGATACTTTCGCAGGCAAGATGCAACGCTGACAGTGAAGAGGAACAGGCCGTGTCTACAGCGATGGCCGGCCCTTTCAAGTCCAGAAAGTAGGAGATTCGGCTGGCAAGCACGGAATGCGTGTTGCCGGTGACAAGATAGCTCTTTGACTGCTGCGGAAAGTCACCTGCGACATCGAGATAATCTTGGCGCGATACCCCGACGAACACCCCGGTGCTGCGGTCCAGCATGCAACTCCCTCCATAGCCTGCATCCTCTACCGCTTCATGAGCCACCGTCAAGAAAAGTCGCTGCTGCGGGTCCATGGCGACAGCTTCAGCAGGGGAGATATTGAAGTATAGACTATCGAATCGATCCGCATCCTCGATAAAACCTCCCGTCATGTCCTGGCCCGCACACCCGATGAGCCGAGTACGGCCTACCGGGACAAGGCCTACGCTGTCCGTGCCGGAAGCCAGATTGGCCCAGTATTCGTCCAAATCGGAAGCCCCAGGAAGTCTTCCGGCGATACCGATTATTGCGATCTCCAGGGCCTCGCCGTGCGAAATACGGGCCTTCTCCGGTTCCCGGAGGTGATCGGCCGAGACAGGAACTTCCAAAGCATCGAAATGCGGGATGTCTCCCAAATTGGACCTCGAGCCGCTCTCGTCGCTCTCCTCTTCCTGATCGTTTATGGTCAAGGGCTCACCGTGCTTTCCGTAAAACGTCAGAACAACTTTGCCTATGCTTCTGCCCGACGATAAATGACGGAATGCTTCGCGGAAATCCCTATAGTCATACGCGGTAAACCGAATAGGTTCAATCTCGCCGGTAAACATTTGCTCTTCCAGGTTGATTAAATGCTTTCGGATAACAGCTGGATTCAGCCTTCTTAGATCGATGCCAAACAAGCTCTGATTTTCACTGAATCCCGTTAATGCGATACCGTCGGTCTTTCTGATGCCGCCCATGCCGATCTCCAGGAAACGTCCGCCCGGAGCAAGCAGGGAAAAATCTTTCTCCAATTCGTCCCCTCTGGATGAACTCAGGATCAAATCCACTCCCCGTCCTCCGGTTAAGCGCCTTACCGCGGCTGCGTAGTCTTCTTCCCGATAATTAATAACTTGGCTTACGCCAAGCCGGTTCAAATATTCGGCCTTCTCCCTGGAGCCTACGGTGCCTATGATATTAACCCCTGCCTTTGCCGCCATTTGAACGGCCATCAGGCCGATACCTCCGGCCGCGCTCTTGATAAGCAAAGTCTCTCCTTCCTCCATTTGGCCGAGCCGATGCAGCGCTTGGCGGCATGTCAGGTATACTATAGGGAATGTAGCCGCAGCATCGTGAGAGCAACAAGGACCGATCGTAATCGCGGCGTCTTCCGCGACAACCGCATACTCAGCAAACGCGCCGCTGCCATTTGTTATAGCGGCAACCTCCCTGCCGATTAGTGATCGGGAAACGCCCGGTCCTGTTTTATCGATAACGCCTGATAGTTCCGAGCCGAGAATATGCGGATAATCCAATGCGTTCGGATAATTGCCCATCACTGTCATCACATCGGAGAAATTCAGTCCCGCCGCCGTTACCCGGATTCTCACTTCACCCGGACCGGGCTCGGGAACCGGAACCCTCCGTATCCCGACTCCGTCCGGGGAACCGGAACGTTCCACGAATACCCCGGCCATTTCCTCCTGTCCCGGCTCCGCGCTGTCCGGTTGCGGAGCATTCTCCGGGACAGCCGCATGGAAATCTTCAAAGACGGATCCCGCGGAAGAGGCCTCCACCCGCGGCGCTTTCTCCCGATCTTCTCCCTTCGGCACAAACAGCTCTGTTTCCGTAAAGTTGTCCCTCAAATATCCGCACAGCTTGGTTACGGTATTATATTCGAAAAAGACCGTTGGGTATAACTCAACCCCAAGATCCTTTTCCATCCTGCCCGCCAGCTCAATTAAAGAGAGGGAATCGAGACCAAGATCGAGAAAGGCGACGTCGTGCTCCTTTGTCTCCAGCGGGCGTCCGGCTAGATTTCCGATCAGACCAGCAGCATATTCCTTCAGCTTATTCATAGAAGGTCCGGGGGATGCCGGCCGTTCTCTGGCTTCCGGCTGATGAGCCGGATTCCCTTCGATTTTCCAGTCCCGCTCTTCTTGAACTGGCCGAGATTCAGGCAAACACAGCGTTTTTCCAAATTCGTGCTCCAAGTATCCGGTAAGTTTGTCAAGCGTGTTATATTCGAAAAATACCGTTGGGTATAGACTGATATTCAGCTCTTCTTCGAGGCTTCGGCTCAGTCCAACCAGGGCAAGAGAATCCAGACCGATATCGAGAAAAGCTTTGCCGAAACTCTCTTCCTTTACAATTAGGCCGCTTGCTTCTGCAATTTTACCGGCAAGATAAGGCTTCAGGACCGCCGGACCTGCTTTATTTTCGGCCGTTTCGCGCGCACCCCGTCCCGCACTTGCGACGATTACCGAAAAGTGATGTTTGATTTTTCCTTCGGGCGGAAAAACTTCCACGCCTTCAAATCCTGCCGAACCCAGCGCCTTTTTCCATCCTTCCGGCGAGAGCAGCGGTGAGTTAGAGCGGGAGTCCAAACCGGCGGTGTAATTCCACCATCCAGATGTCATTCCAAAAATAAAATCGTGATACCTGGTATCCAACGTATTCTCGAAAAGAATGAACGCCCCCCCTGGTTTCAGAACTCCGCGCGCATTTCGCAGCGCTGCGTCCAGATCACTGGTGGCATGCAGAACATTGGCGGCTACCGCAACATCGTAGGAACCGGCTAAGAAGTCTTGTTTCTCAATCGGTTTCTCAATATCCAGAACTCGATAATTCACAAATGGGTAGTGCGTCAGCTTCTTACTCGCCTTATTTACCAATACCGGCGATATATCCGTGAAATCATAACGCTCCACGATTCCTCTGTCCGCGGCTTCAGGCAGGAGGGTAACAGTTGTGCTGCCTGTGCCCGCACCAATTTCGAGCACTTTGACCCGCCCCTTGCGCCCTGCTTGCTCCTCCATAACCGCCAGTATGACTTCTTTCGCTATTTCGGCGTAAGGATAAGCGACGCGAAGTTCCCGGTAATATTGCTCCACTCCTGGGGAGCCGTTCTTCGGGAACAGTACGTTCATGGCATGCAGCTGTCCGGTGAGCAGCCGAGGATAGTGCCGATAACATTGCGCTAAGAACGCAAACGCTGCCTCATTCTCCGGAAATTGTCCGACTCCCCGCCGGTAAGCGGAAGAAGGATCTGCATCATCAATATTTGCATGCCGATAAAGTCGATACCGACCACCCGATTCGTTAAGCAGGCGCTCGTTCGCGGCAAACTTAAGCAGCCTGGCGGTCAAATGACGGTGTTCGGTGCGGATACCTCCCCGTGCCATGACATCATCCAGGTCCAGAGACTCCTCAGGAGCGGCAAACAAGCCCAATTGACGAAAAATATCCATGGCATAGATACCGCAAAGCTTGTCCATTACCTCCACAAAACGGGCCGTTCTCTCCGTTTCCGAACTCGGCAGCAGCTTCGGCAGCCTTGAATGAATCAGATCGGCAATAGCTTGCATTCCCCTAAGATCACCCGTATTGGCAACAGTAGCCATGGCCTTTACCGTTTGCGGATCGGCCACCACCACCTGCACGCCGCCAGATCGGGTTGCCTCTTCGAAAGCCCGCATTCCTTCGGCATTCGAAAGGGGCCTCAAGCCTTTATTTTTTAAAATATCCATATAGAAGGGCTTAGCGATGACGCCGCTTTCTCCCCAGAACCACCAATTGATTACCAATGTCCTCTGGTTCAGCACGTTCTGCCGATAATAGCCGTAAGCATCTTCGAATGCATTGGCGGAAATATGGTTCGCTTGTCCGGCATTGGCAAATTGAGACATCGCCCCGGAGAAAAGTACCATAAAATCGGGCCGATCCTTGGCAAATACCTGATCCAGCACCAGCGTACCCGCGGTCTTGGGCCGGAGCACCGTCTGCCAGGTATCCGCATCCAAATTGCATAACAGTGCATCTTTTAGCACTCCCGCAGCATGGATAATCCCATTTACCTTTCCGAATTTTTCAGCGATCTGTTCCCTTACCGCCTCCATGGCGGCCGGATCGGCCACATCGGCACGAAGAATCAGAATTTCGGAGCCGCAATCGCTGATTTCTTCAAGGATGCGCTTTTTCCCCATCCAGGTTTGAGTGCCGCTTCCAAATTCGTCCCAAAGACGCCAATTCGGCTGATCGCCGGGAATGTTTCTGCCGAGCAGAACAAGCTTTACGCGGTGCCGCGCGGCCAAATAACGCGCCGCTTCCAGACCGATTCCACCCAATCCTCCGGTGATGAGGTATACTCCGTTTGTCCGAAATAACAGCTCGCTGTACACGCTGCTGGCTTCTTCTAGAGGCGTTAGCGATTTCCGCCATCGTGTTCCTTTTCGATAGACTGAAAGTACGTCTTCGCCGGACGCCATTTCATTTAGTAGAATATTGCAGAGCATGTGCCCGTTTATTTCAAGAAAATCCGTATCAATCATACGGCATTGTAAAAGCGGATATTCCAGATTAGCAGCTTGTACGGGGCCCGTAAGCAGGGCGTTCCCAGGAGAAAATCGGCTTGATCCTGCGAACGGCTGAGAATTACAGGTCAGCACATAAATTTCGGCTTTTGCCGACCGAAGACGGCCA
Organism: Paenibacillus lacisediminis; assembly: GCF_046567315.2. Taxonomy (NCBI): domain Bacteria; kingdom Bacillati; phylum Bacillota; class Bacilli; order Caryophanales; family Paenibacillaceae; genus Paenibacillus; species Paenibacillus lacisediminis. Next base: position 19,774 of record NZ_JBKIAX020000034.1, read on the forward strand.
ACTCCCCGGATGAGCCGGGTCAGGCTGTAAAGCCCTTTGTCGCAGCACTCTTGCAATTGCGAGAGGGAAGTACCGTTTTCCTCTTCCCCACCTAACGTCCATAAGTGGATAATTCTAAGCTGCTCCAGATTTCCAAGCCGCTCCTCCTCCAGGGCCCAGAGCCGGATATAGTTGTCCTCCAAGCCGGGATTCACTTCATAACGTGCGGCTGAACCGGCATCCGGCGAAACGAAAGACTCTCCGGGATAGACCCGTATCACGTCATACCCTCTTTCTTCGAGCGATGCGACCAAACGCTCGTGTTCAGGCTCGTGTTTCATGAACACATGGAGCGGAGCCGTACGCGGAAAATCGCGCTTCGGAAGTGGGCTTTCTCTCCAGTCCGGCATAAAACACCAGTCGCGCATCTCCAGTTCAGACTGCTTTTTTCCCGCCGCTCTAACGCAGAAGCCGCGCACCAATATCAACTCTCGGCCCTCTTGGTCCAGAATACCGATGTCGCTCCGCAGAATGCCGCCATCGTCCAGGCTTCCGGTAAACCGGATATGCCCTATGCACCGCCGCGGCAACCGGTGCAGGAACTTCACCTCTTCCGTAAAAAACGGCAGGTACGCTTTTCCTTCTCCGCTTCCAGGGTCGCTCGCCATTACCCCGATCAGCGCCTGCAACGCTCCGTCTACCATCCCCGGCGCGTATGCGTACCCTTCTCCTCTTTCCGCTTCCTCCGGCAATTCCAGTTCCACCACCGCTTCGTTTCCG
>NZ_JBKIAX020000035.1:0-3117 GCF_046567315.2 Paenibacillus lacisediminis
GGTACGTTATCCATGGGATTTCTCCTTTTGTGAGTGTGACGGATAACGTGTGCCACACTTCCACATTAGGAGAATTTTTTTTACTTGGGAAGACCAAATCCTGGAAAGTGCTTGAACTTTTTCATTCCCTTTAATTCCTAACGTTTCATGTTAGATTTTACGCATGACTAGTGACACCAAAGCCGTTATCTGCGGAAAAATGAAGCTTTTGCAAAATGTAACGGACACAGATGACCTTATTTACCTCAAATCGGCCCGGATGAACTGGTTTTGAGCTAAATAGAGTCATGTGTGTCCGTTAGGCTGGGAAATACCCGGGAAATGGGCGGATAAGGTCGCTGGTGTCCGTTAGAGCAGCGTCCACAGATTTAAAAGAGCCGAAGTACTCGGTGCTTCGGCTCATGAAAGAAGGGGGATTGCTCTGACGTAGAAGTCAGAGCGATTGGAGGACGCTCTCCGGCGTTTTTCTTTGGAATTACACCGAAGCCGGTGGTTCATTCCGCTCTTCGGAAGAAGGCTCAGGATTTCCGGGGTTGCCTTTTTTGGCTTTGCCTTTTTTGCCCCGGAACAGGTTCAGGACCCAAGCAAACGGAACAATAATCAAAAACCAGAATTTCTTGAGAAGGACCACTATGATGGACAGCAAGCCTGCCTTTTTGGCCACGGCCAGGCCCGCGCCGCCAAGAATGAGGCCGGTTAACCCTGCGGAAGACTTTTTGTCGGTAGCCGGGTCATAATCGTTGTACGCTTGTCCTGCATTGACGGTCAATACCGGCAGAATTTCCGCTTCCATGACTTTACGGTCGGCGTCCAAATTTGCCGGGTCGGACACGAGAATAACGGATATGTTTCCTTCACGGGTAAGTATACGGACATTATAGTTGATTATATCCTGTCCCTGGTGATCCTGAAGCAGCAGCGCCCATGTAAGGCTGCGCAGTTGTTCATCGTATTTGGGCGGGGCGAACCATCCTTTTACGGTTAATTGGTTCTCCGGCGAAAGCTCTTTGTTGGCCTCTTTCTGGCCGGCTTCGTAGCTCTCCAACAATGCGTCCGCGTCGATTTCCGTTTTATCGTCATCCGAGATATGGCCGGACTCGTTATACTCAAAATAAACCGACCAAAGCTGATCCTCAGCTAGAGGTTCTATGTATCCGATTTCTTCATATGTAGGGAGTTGTTGGGTTGATTCCAATAAGGCGATCGTATCATCTTTGTTCAAAAATACGTAGTTTTCCGGCAGTTTAAGTTGAGCGATGCTTCCTAATGGTACCAGTTGTCCCTTTCCTTCAATCCAATTTAATTGGACTTCATCTTCAGTTTGCTCCACCTCTTCTGCGCTTATGCTGACAGGCACGGCAAAGGTGCTAATGACCATCATAAACGCGATTAGAAAAATGCTGATTTTTGGGCGGTACATGTGTTTTTTCATAAGTTCCTCCGTTTGTTTTTTTCACCTCCTTTATATCGGGTGCATTTCCCAAATTATTAATATTGTGGGCCGCGTTCATAATAGGTGTTATGGAGCTTGCTTTCCTTACGGTGAATTGGTACAATGAAATTCCCTAACTTAGTTGAGTTTCCAGCAACCTACAAGTCATTTGGCGCACAAAATGTGCTATACTAAGTTCGTAACACAAAATGCAGTTCGTATCACAACAGTGTGATTACAGCACTCCATGCTCAGCCGTTTAATTCAAAATTCGGGGGCGTTTTTTGGATTCGACGGGGGTAGATCGAGCATGGGTAGCGGGTAGTGGGGACGCGTCCGCTTTATCAACGCTAAAGCCAATTAAACGGCAAACAAAACAACAACTTAGCTTTCGCAGCTTAATAACCTGCGTGCTAGCTCTATCTCTGCATCGCCCATGTGCCGGGAATAGGGCCCAACTTTAGTGGGATACGCCGTCTGGTCTCCGCCTGGGGTCAACGGAAGAAGATAATCAGGCTGACCCGAAGGGAATCCGGTGACAGGGAGTCTCTAGGGTGACATCAAAACTGTCACTACACCCGTAGAAACCTATGTGGCGTTGCCTTCGGACAGGGGTTCGACTCCCCTCGCCTCCATATGTACCACTGGGAAAAGCGGCCGAGGCAGGTCGCTTTCTTGCATTTTTCTTACGATTAAATTGCTAAGCAATGTTTCTTAATCATTTTGGTCTTAAATGCGTATGGAAAGTTGTAAACCAACTTCAGATGTGTTATAATCAATTTATTGGAATTTCGACCTGAAGTCACATATTGTAGAGGGTTATAATTTTAATGGGTGTAACCTTGTATAATATGTGATTTTTTTTGGAAATTTTAAAGGATATCAAAATGAACATGTGGAGGTAATGAATCATGGAAACAGGAACAGTAAAATGGTTTAATGCAGAAAAAGGCTTTGGTTTCATCGAGGTTGAAGGCGGCAGCGACGTATTCGTGCACTTCAGCGCGATTGTTGGCGACGGATTTAAATCGTTGGACGAAGGACAACGCGTTGAATTTAACGTGGTACAAGGCAATCGCGGCCCTCAGGCCGAAAATGTTGTTAAACTGTAAGTAAGAATGCTATTGCAAAGCCCCAAACCTCGTGTTGGGGCTTTTTTTCACATTATTCCTGGAGAGAAAGAAGGATGCCACTTGTACTATTCACGGAAAAGACTAACGAGTGATCTTCCGGAGGAAATGACAACGATATGGTCATGCACCAATGAAAAGTGCAACGGATGGATGAGGGATAACTTCGTTTTTATGGCCCAGCCAAAGTGTGCCCAATGCAATTCCTTCATGGAGAAAGGCGAGAAAATGCTGCCGATCCTAGCGAATACAAGCCCTAATCAGACGAAAAACTAGATGGAGCGATTCCCCTCGCCTCACTCCATATTTAGCATGAGAAGAAGCGACCGTGTTTGGTCGCTTTTTTGCATCTTATTTTTGATGAATAGGAAGTGGCAAAATTACGTTAAGGTCGTGACTAACAAATTTGGGACGAGAGAACGGCAGAGTATTCACTAGCCATGCAAACAACCTGACATGAAAAGTTGAAATTATGGTCCAATTACTATTTTGGTAATTAATGAAATATATTTACAGGTTTGTTTCGGTCTTAGATTCAAAAAGGAGAATGTCCGT
>NZ_JBKIAX020000036.1:0-1544 GCF_046567315.2 Paenibacillus lacisediminis
ACCCGAAGTCGGTGAGGTAACCGCAAGGGGCCAGCCGCCGAAGGTGGGGTAGATGATTGGGGTGAAGTCGTAACAAGGTAGCCGTATCGGAAGGTGCGGCTGGATCACCTCCTTTCTATGGAGAATCGCTTCCTGCAACGGAAGCATTCAAATAGCTAACTCAGGTTAGCGAACTTACTCACTCGTTGGTCAGTTTTGAGAGTTCAAACTCTTATGCGTTTGGTGATGATGGCGGAGGGGTTCCACGCGTACCCATCCCGAACACGGCCGTTAAGCCCTCCAGCGCCGATGGTACTTGGACCGAAGGGTCCTGGGAGAGTAGGACGTTGCCAAGCGCAACCCGTTTTTGGGTTCACAAATAAATATTCCTGTTATGGGCCCTTAGCTCAGTTGGTTAGAGCGCACCCCTGATAAGGGTGAGGTCGGTGGTTCGAGTCCACTAGGGCCCACCATATATCCCATAACGAGCATCATGTTTTACGGGAGTCCCGAGAAATAATCGGAATTGCCTTCGTAGCATGGCGTCATTTTTGGGGTTTATTTTGGGGCCATAGCTCAGCTGGGAGAGCGCCTGCCTTGCAAGCAGGAGGTCAGGAGTTCGATCCTCCTTGGCTCCACCATACTTTATCATTTCCAATACTTACTGGTTGAACGGTAAGGCGGGGGATGATAAGATAATCTTCCGCCGGTGAAACGGCGAAGAAATTGATCCTTGAAAACTGGATAACGAAACGAATTTGCGTTTTAGAACAATCCTTTTAGCTGAACTTGTGTCAAAACAAGTATCAATTAAGGTAGTGATTGCGAAGGCTTTGTGCCAGAGCAAATGGTTAAGCTACTAAGAGCACACGGAGGATGCCTAGGCGCTAGGAGCCGAAGAAGGACGTGGCGAACAACGAAACTGCCTCGGGGAGCTGTAAGCAAGCATCGATCCGGGGATATCCGAATGGGGAAACCCGGCTAGGGTAATACCTAGTCACTCATCACTGAATCCATAGGTGGTGAAGAGGCATACCAGGGGAACTGAAACATCTAAGTACCCTGAGGAAGAGAAAACAAAAGTGATTCCGTCAGTAGCGGCGAGCGAACGCGGATTAGCCTAAACCAGAGAGCTTGCTCTCTGGGGTTGTGGGACGTCTCACATGGAGTTACAAAAGCTGAGGTTAGACGAACAGGTCTGGAAAGGCCGGCCAAAGAAGGTAAAAGCCCTGTAATCGAAAGTCTTAGCCCTCCGAGACGGATCCCGAGTAGTGCGGGGCACGTGAAACCCCGTATGAATCTGCCAGGACCATCTGGTAAGGCTAAATACTCCCTAGCGACCGATAGTGAAGCAGTACCGTGAGGGAAAGGTGAAAAGCACCCCGGAAGGGGAGTGAAATAGAACCTGAAACCGTGTGCTTACAAGAAGTCAGAGCCCTGTTTATGGGTGATGGCGTGCCTTTTGTAGAATGAACCGGCGAGTTACGTTTGCAAGCAAGGTTAAATCGAGAAGATGGAGCCGCAGCGAAAGCGAGTCTGAATAGGGCGATTATAGTTTGTAGGCG
>NZ_JBKIAX020000037.1:0-1273 GCF_046567315.2 Paenibacillus lacisediminis
ATGTCGTACAATAACAATTATGCGACATAAATTGAGGAAGAAAATGGTCGAAATGTGGCAAGGATTGTAATTCATTTATGTTACATTATAGGACAAAAGAGCGAAATTTGCATTAATATTAGTCCTGAAATAGAGAAAAAGAACTATTATTTTCATTCTATGAACTCCTTTAGGCAGTCCTGAACGAAATCGGGGGCTGCTTTTTTCATTTGCTCCACGGTGTGAAGATAGCGTTGTGTCGTGTTTATATGCGCATGTCCGAGCGTTTCTTGCACTTGCTGCAGCGATGCTCCCTGAAGCAGCGCCAGCGTCGCGTTCGTATGGCGCAGCCAGTGTGGCGTCGGTTCTTTACTGATGTTGCTCCGCTGGGCTGCACGTTTAATGATGCGTTCGATTTGCCTTGGCGTAATCGGAAAAATCCGCAACTCCGCCTCCGGTTCGTCACAATTCGACAGATTTTGAGCATGATGCTGATACAATCTCCATAACTGCGGAGGAATTTTGACCTCTCTGCTTTTTCCCCTCTTGGCGTGGGAAATCGTTAACCAGATCGAGGTTTCCGTCGGATCGGTATGAAAGTCGCCCCACTTTATCCCGGTCAGTTCCGAAACACGCAGACCAAGCAGCACAAGGGACAGACCGATAAGGTAGTTCCGGAGGCTCTCTTTCCGCAAACTGTTCAGCAGCTTGCCTACTTCGTTCCTCGTCAAATAATGCTTCCGGCTCGTGATGACCGTTGTCGGGATCCGGATGTTTTGGGTCGGATTATGGTCGAAAATTCCAATGCCCCGGTCGCTTCCCCATTTGTAAAAAGATTTCAAGGGCGCTATGAATGCCGCGACGCTTGCGGGTGCCAGCGGCTTTCCGGACTCGCGGTAAATCCCGTGCGTCAAATAAATTTTGTAAGCTTCGATTTCCCTCCAGGTCACATCCTTAAGCGGCATGCCCGATAAAAAACGCCTGAATTGTTCCAACGCACGGTAGTAATTTTTACGTGTATTCGGGGCATTTGAGCAAGCGGTCAAAAACATTTGGATCATCTGCTCGTCTTGATAGTCTTGTTTCGAAAAATGGAACGGATATTGTTTGGTAACTGCCGTCAAAAAGTTCTGTTGCATTATCTTGTGTACCTCCTGTTGGCGATGTATGGTGTCGCATAATTGTTATTGTACGACATGAATAATTTTGTCATAAAAAAATATGTGAAATCACGGTAAAAATCAGCTTTCAAAGTTGTTTTCATGGATTGCAAAGCGCAGTTCCGCGCTGACAC
>NZ_JBKIAX020000038.1:0-1188 GCF_046567315.2 Paenibacillus lacisediminis
GTTTCCACGCTCTCGGCAAACCGCACCGGCGACAGGATATGCTCCAGCCAATACCCCGGGCCCAGCTTCTCCTCTTGTACACGCCCTGTTACATTGCTGATCAGCGCAAGCTCCGGTTCCCGGAATTCCACCCGCTTCAGCTCTTCTTCGTATGCCTTCAGCATTGGCTTCATCAGCGGCGAGTGGAACGCGTGTGACACGCTCAGCCGATGCACTCCCGTTCCCTCCCGTTCCGCTTCCTGTATCACTCGCTCCACCAGCGCTTCTTCCCCGGACACGACCGTGTTGCTTCGGCCGTTCACCGCTCCGATGGCGATCCTCTCCCGCTCGGCCTCCGTACAGCTCCGCCGGATGTACGCACGCACCTGCTCTTCTCCCGCCAGGATCGCCGCCATCGCTCCCGGCTCGCATTCTTCCTCCATCAACCGCCCGCGCGCCGCCGTTAGCCGGACTCCTTCCTCCGGGCTGATGACACCCGCAATACAGGCCGCTGCGTATTCTCCGACGCTGTGGCCCAGCACCGCCGCCGGGCGCAACCCCCATGACATCCACATCCGCGCCAGCGCATAATCCACTGCGAAGGTGAGCGGCTGCGTCAAAGAGGTCGCCTTCAGCGACGCCACATCGCCTTCGAGCATCCACTCCCGCAGGCTTCTCCCCTTGATGTTCCCCAGCGCCGCGCCGCAGCGGTCAAACGCTTCCCGGAACGCGGCTTCCTTCCGGTACAGCTCCCGGGCCATGCCCGGGTACTGGGCCCCTTGCCCCGTGAACAGGAACGCCGTCTTGCGGTCCCCATCCTCCGGCGCGCTTCCCCGGTATGCCAGCCCCGACGAGAGCTTATCTGCCAGTTCCTCCGCGCTGTCCGCCACCACCGCCGTCCGCAGCGCGAACGTGTCCCTTCCCGTTGCCGCCGTGTAGCAGACGGACGCCAAAGGCGGACGGTTCCCCGAGGACAGCAGCTCCCGGTACCGGAACTCCAGCTCGGACAACGCCGCTTCGCTCCGGGCTGAGATCGCCAAAAGCCGGGCTTCCGGCTCGCCGGCTTCCGTGCCGGACCCCCTTTCCCCTTCATGCAGCTCCCGCGCCGGCGCTCCCTCGACGATCATATGACAGTTCGTTCCGCCAAATCCGAAGGAACTGATGCCCGCCCGGCGCACGCCATCCGCCCCTGCCCATTCCTGCAAAGAG
>NZ_JBKIAX020000039.1:0-956 GCF_046567315.2 Paenibacillus lacisediminis
TGCCTGACGGCGGGGATGGAGGTGCTGCTGGAGGTCGGGCCGGGCGGAACGCTGCGGGGGATGGCAGGCGAGATCGTCGGGGATCGCAAGGCGGTGGCGCTGTCAACGTTGAAGCGGGGAAAAGGCGACTGGCGGAGCGTGCTGGAAACGGCGGCTGAATTGTACAGCCGAGGAACGGGACTTGAAGTGGCAAACATGTACAGAGGCCGGAAGGAGCGAAAGACGGCGCTGCCGCCGTATCCGTTCGAGCGGGTGCGATGCTGGAGCGGCAAGAAGGCGGAGCAAAGCGGAGAGAGAGGGGCGGCCGAAGGAACGCAGACGGCGCCATTTCCGGCGGGATTTGACCGCTGTGAAGAAGAAGGAGCGGAGCGTGCGGTGTATGTGAGCGAGCTGGACGGAGCGCGGGAGCGGCTGGTTCGGGAGCATAGGGTGCAGGGGCGGAGCCTGGTGGCGGGCGCGTCGTACTGGGATATGGCGGTACGAGCGGTGAGCCGGGGAAAGGACGAGGCGGTGGAACTGCGGGAAGTGGTGAACAAGGCCCCGCTGGAAGTCGGGCCGTTGGAGCGGGTGACGGTGAGAACGATAGCGGAACGAGTGGAAAATGAGTGGCGTTTTCGGATAGAGAGCCGGGGAGAAAGGGGAGCCTGGCGGGAGCATAGCAGCGGGAAGGCGGTATGCAGCCCGCGGAAGGAGGCGAAGCGGCGGGAAGTGCCGCGGTTCCTCGGGCAGGAAGGAATGAGCGGCTGGAGCGGGGAGGAGGTGTACCGGAGGCTGTCGGAAGCGGGACTGGAGTATGGTCCGTCATTCAGGAGCATCCAGAGAATGGAGATGTACGGAAACGAAGCGGTGGTGGAACTGGAATTGCCGGAGGAAGCGGAAAGAGGAGAAGGGTACGCATACGCGCCGGGGATGGTAGACGGAGCGTTGCAGGCGCTGATCGGGGTAATGGCGAGCGA
>NZ_JBKIAX020000043.1:0-706 GCF_046567315.2 Paenibacillus lacisediminis
GAGGTAACCGCAAGGGGCCAGCCGCCGAAGGTGGGGTAGATGATTGGGGTGAAGTCGTAACAAGGTAGCCGTATCGGAAGGTGCGGCTGGATCACCTCCTTTCTATGGAGAATCGCTTCCTGCGATGGAAGCATTCAAATAGCTAACTCAGGTTAGCGAACTTACTCACTCGTTGATCAGTTTTGAGAGTTCAACTCTCAAACTTATCTTTCCAACACTTACCGCTTGAACGGTAAGGCGGGAGATGATAAGATATTCTTCCGCCGGTGAAACGGCGAAGAACTTGATCCTTGAAAACTGGATAACGAAACGAAATTTGCGTTTTAGAACAATCCTTTTAGCTGAACTTGTGTCAAAACAAGTTTTAATTAAGGTAGTGATTGCGAAGGCTTTGTGCCAGAGCAACATGGTTAAGCTACTAAGAGCACACGGAGGATGCCTAGGCGCTAGGAGCCGAAGAAGGACGTGGCGAACAACGAAACTGCCTCGGGGAGCTGTAAGCAAGCATCGATCCGGGGATGTCCGAATGGGGAAACCCGGCTAGGGTAATACCTAGTCACTCGTATCTGAATTCATAGGATGCGAAGAGGCATACCAGGGGAACTGAAACATCTAAGTACCCTGAGGAAGAGAAAACAAAAGTGATTCCGTCAGTAGCGGCGAGCGAACGCGGATTAGCCTAAACCAGAGAGCTTGCTCTCTGGGG
>NZ_JBKIAX020000045.1:0-608 GCF_046567315.2 Paenibacillus lacisediminis
GTGAGGTCGGTGGTTCGAGTCCACTAGGGCCCACCATATATCCCATAACGAGCATCATGTTTTACGGGAGTCCCGAGAAATAATCGGAATTGCCTTCGTAGCATGGCGTCATTTTTGGGGTTTGTTTTGGGGCCATAGCTCAGCTGGGAGAGCGCCTGCCTTGCAAGCAGGAGGTCAGGAGTTCGATCCTCCTTGGCTCCACCATACTTTATCATTTCCAATACTTACTGGTTGAACGGTAAGACGGGGGATGATAAGATAATCTTCCGCTGGTGAAACGGCGAAGAACTTGATCCTTGAAAACTGGATAACGAAACGAAATTTGCGTTTTAGAACAATCCTTTTAGCTGAACTTGTGTCAAAACAAGTATCAATTAAGGTAGTGATTGCTAGTGCGAAGGTTTTGTGGCTGGGGATCCTTTGGGAGTGCGTAAGCGAGGCAGTGCCGAAGCGAAAAGACGTACAACAGAGCACCAGACACAATACCAGAGCAACATGGTTAAGCTACTAAGAGCACACGGAGGATGCCTAGGCGCTAGGAGCCGAAGAAGGACGTGGCGAACAACGAAACTGCCTCGGGGAGCTGTAAGCAAGCATCGATCCGGGGA
>NZ_JBKIAX020000046.1:0-592 GCF_046567315.2 Paenibacillus lacisediminis
AAGCAATTGGTAATCAGGAAATACTCCTTCTCTTCTTCGTCGCGAAAGACGATGAGCCGCAACCGACGACTGCATTTGTTGAGGAGTACTTTGCGATCCGACACGATGAAGCTCCGATCGGCTTTGGGGATCCGGAAGTCCCGTGTCACGACGAACTGCGTATTCTCGCGAATGCGGGAGACAAAGTTGATTTTGTTTGCCGGCTGGTCCCATCGTTCAAAGTGTTCATGCTTTTGGAACCCGCGGTCCATGACGTGAATGGCCTCAGGGTCGGTCACGAGCTCAAGCGACAATTCCGTCTCATTTACATCTACGGTGCTGGCGATTATTCGGTCGGGATAGACGAGTTTCGCCGGATCCGCGACCACCACGCGCGTATGCATTTTGACTCCGTGTTTGCTTTTGGAGTAATTCGCCCAACTGGCCCGCTGCAAGGGCAGCGTCAGCTCGGTCGCATCCAGAAGGCACAGCTTTTTCCCACCGGGCAGTTTGTCTAGTCGATCCGGATGGAGATGCTGAATCGCTTGGACCAATTTCACAAATACAGCTTGTAGCGTATCGGTGCACAGGGTGGTCGTTTTCCGGGACAACG
>NZ_JBKIAX020000047.1:0-578 GCF_046567315.2 Paenibacillus lacisediminis
ACCCGAAGTCGGTGAGGTAACCGCAAGGGGCCAGCCGCCGAAGGTGGGGTAGATGATTGGGGTGAAGTCGTAACAAGGTAGCCGTATCGGAAGGTGCGGCTGGATCACCTCCTTTCTATGGAGTACTTCGTTCCTGTAACGGAACGGTACAAAATTGACGTGTTCCCATTTGTTCAGTTTTGATGGAATTTGCGGGGCCATAGCTCAGCTGGGAGAGCGCCTGCCTTGCAAGCAGGAGGTCAGGAGTTCGATCCTCCTTGGCTCCACCATATAATTTCATCAATTTTTTTGAAATTTTGAACGTCACTTTCCGTGATCGTTACAAAATTTCATCATTGATCCTTGAAAACTGGATAACGAAACGAAATTTGCGTTTTAGAACAATCCTTTTAGCTGAACTTGTGTCAAAACAAGTGAAGATATTAGTGGTTTGATATTTTCCCTTGGGGAAAAATCATGGTTAAGCTACTAAGAGCACACGGAGGATGCCTAGGCGCTAGGAGCCGAAGAAGGACGTGGCGAACAACGAAACTGCCTCGGGGAGCTGTAAGCAAGCATCGATCCGGGGATATCCGAAT
>NZ_JBKIAX020000048.1:0-571 GCF_046567315.2 Paenibacillus lacisediminis
GCCTTTGCACGATTATCCCTTTCGTTCAGAGAGCAGGGGGTGAGGGCTAGAGCAGGGTTCGCAAAAAAGAGAGAAGAAAATGAGATGAGGAAAAAATGAGACGGTTCAGTTGAGATTTTTGGCTTGATCGGGGAACGTATGTTTGGTATAATGAAGTAAATCGAACGTGCGTTCTTAAATTCTTGATTCGGGGGCGAGCGAACATGGAGGTCAATGCGGGGACGGAGCTTCAACCATTCAGCAGCCGTTACCATAGCGAGCAGGACTGCATGGAGGCGCTAATCGCGATGAAGTGGCCGAACGGCTTCGTCTGCCCGCGCTGCGCTCACACCCGGTGCAGTCGTCTGACCTCCAGGCATATCCCCTTATTCGAGTGCGGAAAGTGCAAGCATCAAACGTCGGCCTTGGTCGGCACGATTTTTGAAGGAACGCATTTGCCCCTGCTCAAGTGGTTCAAGGCCCTGGATTTATTTCTGCTTGAGGGCGGCATCTCGGCGATGCGGCTGAGACAGGTGATCCGAGTCACCTACAAAACCGCCTGGTTGATGCTGCACAAAATACGCCATGCCGT
>NZ_JBKIAX020000049.1:0-500 GCF_046567315.2 Paenibacillus lacisediminis
TTCGGTTGGCGCGCGATCAGCCGACGGTAAGGGATCGCCGGAATCGCCACACACATGCGCAGCAACTTCTGCCGCATCGTTTCTTTCGCTTCGGGCAGGTGCAGTTGGCGGCGTCCGGTGTACTCGTTGAGGTACGCCTGCAGATGCTTCAGTCCCAAGGCTCCATACGTACTCTTCAGCGATTCCCACGCCCCTCTCACCACTTTCCGCAAAGGCGCATACAGCCGAAAGGCTAAAGGGAACGACTGCACCGCCGATGTACGGACATCCACATGCCCGTTGATGAACGCAGCGAGCTCGTGACGGTTTGCTCTTTGTCCGTCTCCTCTCTTATGCGGTACAAGACGGATTTTGACCTGTTCCGGCTCGCCCGACTCCGTGACCGTGCATCCCGCTATAACCGCCGTGGCATATGGATGCGAAAGCTGACACCGGGACGGATCGCGACCGTACAGATCGCTGTTCACCTTCACGTCTCCGCAGAGCAGCTCCTGGGCATC